>JAFDYX010000020.1 GCA_018267215.1 Bacteroidota bacterium | reverse complement strand
TGCTACTGATTGAATCGATTTGTGCGGTGCGTAGTTAGGTGCGTCAGAAAATTGCAAGCTTATCAAGTCCCTGATTTTCAATAGACAAGAAAATATTGGGGAATCCCAGCGGGATCACTGAAAGCCTCGAATTAGCAAGAATTCGGGGCTTTTTGCATTTGAAAGTTGAACAATAAGTTGAACGAAAATGAAATCAATTACTTGCTCGAACAAATCATAACCAAAAACAAAACCCTATTCGCTAAAATCCGATATTTGACAAAGTAGAGCTAAGTAATTCTATTAAAACGACCAGTAATTAATTCTTTATAGTCCTTTTTCATTTTCTTATCTAAAAAAGAGTGATCAATAAAATCGAACCAAAGACCTGAAGCCTTTTCCATTCTCTTGAAGATATTTTCTTCTTGTTTCTTGTCTATTCCGGAAGCGCTAATAACTGTGGAGAAATCCTTTCTGCTTATTTTTCTTTTCTTCCCGTTTAGTGCGAGAGCCAAATCTTCATTGTCAGCCGGATTAACCAAAGCAGTTGCTACCAGGTCATAAGCTGGTGACAGATGATACCCAAGTGAAGGGTTTTTGATCAGTGAGAAATTTTTTAAGTGCATGTCCGCATTTCCAGTAAGAAAGGAAAATAGTACTACTTCGTAAAAGTTGACAATGTCAAGACCAGGGTTGGCAGAGTACTTAGCAATAGCTTTAGCTATTTGTTCATAGGAGCCTTGGTATTTTTGTTCAGTCAATCGTTCCGTGAGTTGGCACATATCTTCCATGTGCAACTTTTCTTTTTTTGCACGATCAATTCTTTTGGTGAGATAGGCCAACGAGCCTGACTTGAGTCTAATTAAAGTATGTGGAACAACTTTAATTTTAGCCAAACTTGCTAGGTGCATCGTAAGATCCTCTACTTCTGGAATCTGAGGGTAGTGATCCGATGGTGGTTTTAGAATAAAGTTACCCCAAAGACCTACGATTGTAAATCGCGAAGGACCATTTCGGGTCTTTTCAATTTCGAGCGACAGCTTGGGTTGCACACCTGGCACAGTTGTGTGTCGTTTAATGATTTGGTCGGCCAATTTTCCCATATCGTTTTCGTCATAGGGAAGTTCAGGGGGAGTGGCCTGTCCGAACATTTTCTTGCTACATGAAAGATGGAAGTCAATTTCATCTTTGGCGAGGGGTTGGTAGCAATACAAACAACGCTTCATTCCTGCTCAGTTATGATTGGGTGAATACTAACAGCACCGATACAATCTTTACAACAGGCCATCAACAGGCTCATACGATCTCGAGGATTAAGTTTCCAATTGCGTTCAGCAATATCGAGCAGCCATCCTTCAGGAATTAATCCATCAAAGAACGGAAACAAGGTTTTCGAGTCATGTGACTTTTCTTGCAGCAGCAGTGTTAAACTAATGGACTCAGGCTTCTGTGATTTTAAATATTTGTCATCGTACTGAAAATGATATCCATTCTCATCCTCCGTCAACCAGCCTGCAGTACGCTCATTAAATTTTATTTCTGCTTTTCTCATTTGCTATTTGGCTTTGAAGATGGAACAGGGGCCAAGTGATGGCCAAAAAGTTTCAAAACCTGATTAACCTTATCAATCCGCAATGTTTCTTTTCCTCCTTCCAACTCGCGTAAAAATCGAAGACCAACCCCGGCCTTCTCAGCCAATTCTGGCTGTGTCAGCTTGAGGAGCTTCCTTCTTTCCTTGACAAATTCGCTTAGGCCCATTTTAATACCCTTTAGGGTATAAATGTATTAATTTTTATCAATATAATACCCTTTAGGGTATAAAAATAAGTAAGTACACAGAGCCAATACCTGATCGGGTATATTCTGAAAACCTAATACCCAGTAAAACAGAAGGGTACAATTCCTCACAGTATTACTTGCATTTCAGTTTACCAACAACCACTATATATTCCGGAACTACAAACATTGAGAAAAGCCTTATGCGACAAATGATTTCATCATTGGAATTTTGAATATCTACGACATAAATTGTTTCAATATCGTTAGGCTTTTCAGCCTCTGCAGTTCCCACCCATCTGCCAATGTCATCCCTCGATCCTAGAATAGCGGGAAGAACATAAAATTTTTCAAACGCATCAATTCCAAATTTTCCGATAGCAAATCCTAACCCAATCTTAGCAAGCATTCGCTCAAAGTCATTTCCTCGAATATTCGTTACAGAGCCTTTAGTTTTAACATCTGGAAGAGGATCAATCTGCAAGCCTTTTACATTTACTCCACTTGCATAAGCTTTATTCGTTAAATAAGCAGGTGGCTCGGTTATCGATATTGCAAATGTCGAACAGCTATGTTAATCACCTGAAAATTGTATCGAGGCCACTATCAATTATTTGAAGCGCGATACGCTAAGGGTGTAACACCCACGTGCTGCTTAAACACACGTGTGAAGTGCTGCGGGTATTTGAACCCTAACTCATACGCAATTTCACTAACCGACTTGTTGACATCGAAAATCTTTTCTTTCGCTACGTCAATCAGTTTGAGGTGAATGTATTCGTTTGCCGATTTTCCTGTTTCTTTTTTTATGAGATCACCAAAATAATTTGCGGAGAGATTTAATTCGCCTGCGCAGTAGGCAACAGATGGTAATCCGACTTCTTGCGGCTTGTCGGATGCAAAGAAATTATTAAGTAATGTTTCAAAGCGCTCCAGTATTCCTTTGTTCGCGTTGTCACGAGTGATGAACTGGCGATCGTAAAACCGTACGCAGTAGTTCAGGAACAATTCGATATTGGTTACGATGAGGGTCTTGCTGTGTTTATCAACTCCGTGTTCCAGTTCGAATTTGATTTTGGAAAAACAATCGAGAATGATTTGTCTTTCGCGCTCCGACAAGTGAAGCGCCTCATTCGCGGTGTAAGAAAAGAATGAGTAGTTACCCATCTGACGAGAGAGGGCAGTGCCGTGAATGAAGTCAGCATGAAATACTAACGCAAGTCCTTGTGGTTGGTAAAAATCTTCGCCATGAGAACCAATTACTTGGCCTGGCGCAAGAAACACAAGAGTACCTTCCTCATAATCATAGTTGCTGATGCCATATTTGAGATCGCCACATTTGATCTCTTTCAAGAACACAACATAAAACCCATAGCTCATCCGCCTGAGCTGCCGCGGTGCTGCCTTCGATAGGTCAACTACACTAACTAACGGGTGAAGTGTTTCATTTCTGTTGAAAGCGTTGTACTGGCCAACGGTATCAAATTTTAATATCTCATCCATACCTGTTTTGAATTCCATTCAAAATTAGGGCTTCCAAACCGGATTTCACTAAGGCTGGTGTTCAATCAGTGAAATGGGTAGGCAAAACAGTAATCCATAT
This sequence comes from Bacteroidota bacterium, assembly GCA_018267215.1. Lineage (GTDB taxonomy): Bacteria > Bacteroidota > Bacteroidia > Cytophagales > Cyclobacteriaceae > ELB16-189. The sequence continues at coordinate 243,054 of JAFDYX010000020.1, read as the reverse complement.
ACATCAGCCGCATCGAAGCTAGCCCATATTTGCATCATGAAACACGAAAGAATATCTAACTACGCCTATGTTTTGATCGCAATGATTGGCTTGTCATGTACCCCTCAAAGCTATGCTCAAAAGAAACCTATTACCATTCAAGACCAAGGGAGCTTTGCTGTGGGAGGTTCAATAATAACCAACCCGGGCACCTTCGATCCAATCAAGCGTACGCCTGAAGGTCAGACTTTTCATGGCGATCATGCCTACGTATTTTACCAGATTCCGGAAAAAGCAAAAAAATTACCGCTTGTATTTTGGCATGGTATCGGGCAGTTTTCTAAAACATGGGAGACGACTCCGGATGGGCGTGAGGGATTTCAAAATATTTTTTTAAGAAGAGGTTTCGGTGTCTATTTATTAGATCAGCCCAGACGGGGAAATGCCGGGCGCAGCACCACTGAGGCCACCATCTCTCCCACGCCTGATGAGCAAACATGGTTTGGGGTTTTCCGTGTTGGCGTGTGGCCAAATTATTTTTCTGGCGTTCAATTTTCAAAAGACCCGGAAGCCCTCAATCAATATTTCAGGTCAATGACTCCCAACGTTGGGCCGATTGACATTCCCATCAACGTCAATGCCGTCTCAGCGTTGATGACAAAACTTGGCTCGGCTATTCTTGTCACCCATTCGCATGCTGGCGGTCAAGGCTGGCTCGCTGCCATAAAAAATCAAAATGTAAAGGCGATAGTGTCCTATGAACCCGGCTCTGGCTTTGTTTTTCCTGAAGGCGAAGTGCCAGCACCTATGGAAAGTTCGGCAGGCGCATTACAGGCAGTTGGTGTTTCGAAAGAAGATTTTTTGAAACTTACTAAAATTCCGATCATCATTTATTACGGAGATAATATTCCCTCCAAGCCGGATATAAATCCGGGCACTGACGGCTGGCGCGTGCGCTTAGCCATGGCAAGAAAGTGGCGCGATGCCGTTAACGTGGCCGGAGGTGATGTAACGGTGGTTCATCTACCGGAAATTGGAATCAAGGGAAACACACACTTTCCATTTTCCGATTTGAACAACATCCAAATAGCCGACCTCCTGTCTAAATGGTTAAAAGAAAAACGATTGGATAATTGATTAAAAAATCATTCAGCATAACAAACGCATCATGAACAAAAGAATAAAAGGTCATTTTCTCAAAGCAATCTTTATGACAGCCAGTATTATTTCATCCGCCCAAACTAAACCCGCCAATCCTTTTGGGTTGGTTTATGAAAACGCGATTACAAAAAATATTTCCGGTGAGGTGAACATTCACCCGGTTACCTATAAACTCAATGGGATAGACATTTCTGCCAATGTTTATACTCCGGCAGGCTACGATCCGTCAAAGAAATATCCTGCGATAGTTGTCGCCCATCCTAATGGGGGCATTAAAGAACAGACAGCAGGATTATATGCACAGCGCTTAGCAGAGAAGGGGTACATCGCCATTGCTGCCGATGCCGCCTACCAAGGCGCAAGCGGTGGAGAGCCGCGTCATACAGATAAACCTGTATTCCGCACCGAAGATATTCATGGTATGGCAGACTTTATCACACAGTATGCGGGCGTGGATGCAAACCGATTAGGAGCGCTGGGCATCTGTGGTGGGGGTGGCTATACTTTAAAGGCGGCCCAATCCGACAAACGTTTTAAGGCCGTTGCTACGTTGAGCATGTTCAATTCGGGTGTGGTAAGACGCAATGGTTTTCAAGATTCTCAATTGGCAACAATCCAAGAACGTTTAAAGAAGGCTTCAGATGCCCGTACGCAGGAAGTATCAGGCGGCAAAATAATTTATGCCGGTGTGGCCAGTATTACCGATGAAGAAATAGCCAAGACGAAAACTGATTTATACCGCGAGGGATACGAATACTATTATAGAACGCATGCGCATCCCAATTCAACTTTCTTATACACCATGAGCAGCCTGCTCGACCTGATGACCTGGGATGCTACTACCAACATGGATCTGATTGATCAACCGCTATTGATGATGGCCGGAAGCAAGGCCGATACAAAATACATGACTGACGCTGCTTTCAACCTCGCTACCGGAACCAAGCACAAGGAGTTGTTTGTGATCCCCGGGGCCACACACATTCAAACTTATTACGTTCCAGAATATGTTGCTCAGGCAATGGCAAAACTCACTGAGTTTTACAGCAAGAATTTACAGTCAGCAACGAATACAAAATAAAAAATTATGAAGGCATCGTTCATCGCAGTAGTTATCATGGTCGTGAGTGGGCAGTTCTCCCTCGCGCAAAATAATCCGGCAGAACAGGAGGTCATCACTCTTTCAAAGGATAAATGGCAATGGATGGCCGACAAGAACACAGGCAAATTGAATGATCTTTTTGATTCCAAATCTGTCTTTGTGCACATGGGTGGATCGTGGGGAAAAGATCGTGAGTTGGAAGTAATCAAAAGCGGAGGAATTCATTATAAGAAAGCAGACATCCATGAAGTGTCCGTTCAAATAATTGACAATACAGCTATCTTGTTGAATCGGATTACCTTGCTTGCAGTTGTAGGCGGCAACGAAGTCACCAATCCTTTCATGGTGACCGAAGTGTATGTTAAAACAAATGGCTTGTGGAAACTTGGCTCTTTGTCCTTTACAAAGTTACTTACGCCCACACCGCAAGATAAAAAGTAGTTGTGTTACTATGAAGTATCTACTGATCGGCTTATCACTTTCTATCATGATGGACAGCGTTAAAGCAAACACAGTTTATGACGAGTCGCTGAACGCAAGGCAGCAATGCATTGTAACGATCGCAGCTTTTACAGCAAATGGAAACCTGGCAAAACTAAACAATGCCATTCATGAAGGGCTGGAAGCAGGGCTGACGGTTAGTGAAATTAAAGAAGTCATTATTCAGATGTATGCCTACGCTGGATTTCCAAGGAGCCTGAATGCCTTGCATACAATGATGGATATATTGAAAGAACGGAAGAGCAAAGGAATTAATGATCCGGAAGGAAAAAAGTCAAGCCCCTATCCTAATAATAAATCAAGCCTTGAATTTGGCTCAGAAAATCAAACGCGTCTCGTGGGCTCTCCTGTGAAAGGAGATGTTTACGAATTTGCACCGGCCATTGATCAGTTTCTTAAAGAACATCTCTTTGGAGATATTTTCGGTCGCGACATTCTCGATTGGCAAACGAGAGAGGTTGCAACAATCGCAGCGCTTGCTTCTCTCGGTGGCACCGACAATCAATTGCGTTCGCACTTCAAAGTCGGGATGAATAACGGATTAACAAAAGATCAATTAGACAACATCGTTTCGATTATTCGAACGAAAGTGGGAGAAACTGAAGGCAACAACGCGGCCAAGATTTTACGCGCAGTTCTCGGACTTGAAGAAGGGGTAAAAAAAGAGAAAAGTGCTAACAGCAATTTTGTTGGCACTGTGTCTGTGAAGATGCTGGTAAACCCTGACAGCCTTTTCAACACACAGATGGGAGCCGTAACATTCGAGCCGGGGGCAAGAACGAACTGGCACTATCATCCTTCGGGGCAAATATTAATTATCACTGATGGCACAGCCTACTATCAGGAGAAAGGAAAACCAAAGCAGATACTATCGAAAGGACAGATAGTGAAATGTCCACCCAATGTACAGCATTGGCATGGCGCAACTCAGCACGGTTCAATGACTCATCTGGCGCTGACACCGGATTTAAAAATGGGTGGTGTCGTCTGGTTGCAAAAAGTAACAGACGAAGAGTATGAAAGCAAGAAATGATTTGATTGATACATCAGTTCCAACAGTTAAACTGAACAACGGAATTGAAATGCCAATCCTTGGTTTTGGTGTTTTTCAGGTTCCAGATTTAAATGAATGTGAACGTAGTGTGGTTGATGCTATCAAATCAGGTTATCGATTAATCGATACTGCAGCATCTTATATGAATGAAGAAGCTGTTGGGAAAGCAATTAAAAGAAGTTCGGTGCCAAGAGAAGAATTGTTTATCACAACAAAGCTTTGGATTCAGGACGCTGGATACGAGAACGCAAAAAAGGCTTTCTATAAATCGTTAAAGAAACTTCAAATGGAATATCTCGATCTCTATTTGATTCACCAACCTTACAATGATGTTCATGGTGCATGGCGAGCAATGGAAGAGCTTTACAAGGAAGGGAAAGTAAGAGCGATTGGCGTCAGCAATTTTCAACCCGATAGAGTGATGGACTTGATCTCGTTTAATAAGATTGTTCCGGCAATCAATCAGATTGAAACGCATCCGTTCAATCAACAAATTGATACACAAAAATTCTTGCAAGAGAATAATATACAACATGAATCATGGGGACCTTTTGCTGAAGGGAAAAACAACTTATTTAAAAACGAATTACTTGCTGCAATTGGGCAAAAGTATAATAAGTCGATTGCTCAAGTCGTCTTGAGGTGGCTGACACAGCGAGGTGTTGTTGCAATTCCTAAGTCAGTCCGCAAGGAAAGAATGGAAGAAAACTTCAACGTCTTCGATTTTCAGTTGACTGATGAAGATATGCAATCAATACAAACACTCGATCAAAACGCGAGCGCATTTTTCGATCACCGAGATCCCACTATGGTGAAATGGCTTGCAAGTAGAAAATTGAATTCTTGAACCCAATATATCCTAACTAAAATAATGCATGAAAAAGTTGTCAATCGGAATAACATTGCTCTCACTGACGGTTAGCGTTTTTTCCTTGGCGCAGCAAGTATCCAACAACCAACCAGAAGTTAAAACAGCTTCGGGAATTGTTCGAGGCATCGTTAACGAAGATGTCGCATCCTACAAGGGTATTCCTTACGCGGCACCTCCTGTTGGTGAATTTCGATGGAGACCACCACAACCAGTAAAACCCTGGAAAGATGTTCGTGATGCAAGTCAGTACTGTGCCGATTGTCCACAACGTCAATGGACGGGCTCAACAGCAAAAACTTCTGAAGATTGTCTTTTCCTCAATCTTTGGACACCCGCTACAGCTTCGAAGAAATCCAAGTTACCTGTTATGGTTTGGATACATGGAGGCGCTTTCGTTGCTGGTAGTGGTTCCGATCCAGGATCGGCAGGTACTTCTTTTGCCAAACAAAATGTAGTGCTCGTAACCTTCAATTACAGACTTGGTCGTTTGGGTCACTTTGCTTTTCCAGCATTGAGCAAAGAAAATCCTGAAGAATACAAAGGAAGCTATGCTTATATGGATCAGATAGCTGCACTGAAGTGGGTCAAGGAAAACATTGCAGCTTTTGGAGGTGATCCAAACAACGTAACGATTTTTGGTTTCTCCGCTGGTGGTGTGTCGGTGCATTCACTCTTAACAATTCCAGCAGCGAAAGGACTTTTCCATAAAGCTATTGGAGAATCTAGTGGTGGGCGCGATGGTGTTCTTACGGGCAGATCTATTAACAAAGAAAATGCAGACCCGCTCTATACTGTTTCAGCCGAAACAATTGGGATGAACTTTGCACACAAGCATAAGATAGAAGGCTCGGATGCTTCCGCGTTGACGAAGCTCCGCTCGCTGAGCGTAGAAGAAATTGTGGATGGTGGTCAGGAAACTGATGGACAGGATGGTCCTCGAATCTACTCAGGTCCGATTCTAGATGGTAAACTGGTAGTTGAAACAGCTGAAAGTATTTACAAGGAAGGAAAGCAACCAAAGATTCCTCTCATGATTGGAAATTGCAGCGCGGAAATTGACGGAGCATTTGTTAGTAACGCCAAATCAAAGGAGGAGTTGTTTGCATCTTTCGGTGAATTTGAAGCTGAAGCAAAAACTGCTTTCGATCCTAATGGTGATAAACAATTTGATGAAGTCATCACAAAGTTCAATACAGATTGGGTATGGGGTGAACCTGCACGATTTACTGCCAGAGCGTTTGTTGCAAAGGGAGCACCGGCATACATGTATCAATTCGGATTTGTACCGCCAGCATGGCGCGAACGCGCACGTTATGGTGCTGGTCATGGATCAGAAGTCTCGTTTGTATTTAACACGCTCAATGCGCGATGGGGAAACCCAGGTAAAGCAACTCCTGAAGAAAAAGAACTAGCAAGAACTATGAACACCTATTGGGCAAACTTCGCGAAAACCGGCAACCCTAACGGTAAAGACGTGCCGGAATGGCCTCTCTATGAAACTCAAAAAGAACAGATACTTGATATCGACCTGGATGGTAAAGTAGTTGCTAAACCCGATCTACGGAAAGCAAGACTGAATGTGATTGAAAAGGTATTTAAGAACAAGAGAGAACTTATACAATCACGCGGCATCTAAATTAGTCAGTTTAGAAACTGTTTATAATTTACTTCGTTGCAACCTGCAACAATCAGTGGCTGCAAAGAGTTACGCGTTTCTTTAAACAATTTTTTCAGATCATCACTTGACCGCACACCAAGTTTGTAGATGTCGGGTTTTTCAACTTCTACTATCAGATTTTGAAATTTGTTGAAGAGCAACGTGAAGGCTACTTTCAGATTTTTGTCTTCAATTATAGTCTTGTAAACTACAGGGTATTTTTTGTTGGCGTAATCCAAATACCAAGCCATCATAATAGAAAATTCATAAAATGCCTCTTGGGTGGTGATCCTGTAATTCTCGAGCGAATTTTTGTATGATGGATATTGCTTGTACACCCGTGATTTTTGGGTGACCAATTCCCAATCAAATTTCGAACTGATGAAGTAGGCATTAAATTCATCCAGTAAACCATATATGCCATCTCTCTGAGAACCCTGATTTTCTTGCTTAGGTATTATGTAAGGATCAAACCGCGATACAATTTTTTGCTCTCCAACAGGAATGATTTTGGTAAGTTCATTCGAATTAAAAAGTTCTGGTGTTTTATATGGAATTGATATTTTATCAGAAACGTAATAGCTGTTGGGAAATTCATTGATATGATGGCAGCTTTCGTGTACAACCGTATTAAAGCCCTCCCACATACCCTGCAGGCTGGTGTCTCTCTCATACTTCGCAAATAATGAATGGTTTTGGATGCGGCTCAAAATTCCGTATGCGTCCGGAGATACAAGTTTGGACATGGACAGCAGAAATTCTGCTTTCGATTTGTCTGAACCAAACCTTGACGAGGACATCTTGCTGACTTTCACTTTTCTAATTTCATCTGAAGTTAATTTTTGATAGGCACGACTGATCTGCTCGCTGACGATCTTCAGTTCAGCTTTAAAAATAGAGTCGAGCGAGGCCAAATCATTGTCGTAGGTACCATATCCGCTTGACGAACTACCTATCTTTAGGTAAATAAATCCTTTGTCGATGTAAACATCGTTGCCGCTTGCTTTTAATGTTGTTATGTAATCTTTCAAAAATTGATTTCGCTTCCGCAAGAGTTTATTTGACTCTTGGTTTAGAAGGTTCACTGCCATCAAAAATGATGCGTTGTTCAGGTTAGCTTCATAAATGGCTTGCTTATTTTGCCTGGCATATTCCATCAACAGAAATGAACACCAGCGCACGCGCATCATAGAAATTATTCCATAGTTGGATGGAAGCTCTTTGATTTCATCTATGGAAGAAACTTTCTTGTTGGCATTTTTTTTCATCTCAGGGTATGTGTCAAGAAGATTTCTGACAATAGCATTTTGGCTTCCCCATTCTTGCAAAAGTCCTACGATGCCATTCAAAGTGTTAATGGGTGTTACCGAGCCAATGTAATAGGCATATTCTTCGTCATTCTGTTTGGATTTGGGATACCAGCTATTCACGCTTTGAGAATTAAAATCCTTGATCGACTCAAGTTGTATTAACGAGTCGGCATTCGCTTTAACAAACGACTGGGTTTTTGCCTCCAAAGCGAAACCGAAATTCACTAAAGCAATTAAAACAAATTGGTTAAGATTCATAACATAATTTTTTGATACTGTGTTCAACTCATGAGTGTTTCTTTTAGTTTTTTACAAAAAACAGATCAATGAATAGCCAACAGCGCAAGGCTTCTAAATTTTCTAGGTGGAACTCCTTTCTTCTTCAGAAACACACGATTAAAATAAGTGAGGCTTTCAAAACCTGTTTCATGCGCTATCTTACTAATAGCTTTATCCGTTTCGGTGAGCAGGTGGCAAGCATTGCCGATTCTGATATCGTTTACATAATCAGAAAATGTTATGCCCGTAGCACGTTTAAAAAATTTACAAAAAGCACTGGGTGAAAGGTGAATGAGGTTAGCGGTTCGTTCCAAGTTTATTGCCTTCGTTGCGTTTTTCTGTATGTGCTGACAAATTTTGTTGATTCTGTTTTCAGTCTCTTCGCTCTTCACGGCACTAAAATATTCAGAGGATAGCTTTATGTTTTTCTGCTTGGTCAGTTCTTGCAGAATAGTAAGGAAAGAAGTTACCTTTTCAACACCGGTCAGTTGAGGCAATTGTTCAATCTGAGGAAAAATTTCTTTTGCCTGAGGAAAAAACAGACCACGCGAAGCCTCCGAAAGCAACTTGGCTATTTTATCAAAACCACTTAACTGTATGAAATTCTGAATGAACTCTTTTGAGAATTGAATGACAAGGGCCGACCCGCTTTTCTTTTTCGCTACATCGCTCGACCAAGTGTGGGGTAGCCCGGAGCCGAGCAACACCAAGTCTCCTGTACTGAAACTTTCATTGCTATCGCCTACCAGCCGCTTGCCTTTTCCTTTGATGATAAGTGTTAATTCATACTCAGGATGATAATGCCACTTAAATTTGAAGGCCGGTACAGTAAACGTGTAGGCAAGAAAAGATTCGCCTCCTCTTTTTGTAGAAATATTTTCATAAATAGCCTTCATTTCAGTACAATACTACTTATATATCTGATATTTTATATCACTTGTATGTCAATAGAGTGTTATAATATACAAAGTTGTGTCATTTATGTAGAGGCAGTCCATCTAAATTTGTTATTTAAACCTGTTACACATGAACACACCCATTTCTATTCGCGAGGCGCTCGATACCCCTTATTCTCTCACTGCCCAGCAAATTGAATTTTATCAAACCAATCGCTATATAAAACTGAAAAATGTATTCAATGCGGAGACCATTGCTTACTTCGGAACAATTATTAGCAACAAAGTAGCCGAGATGAATAAGGTAACCTCAAAGGTAGATGAGCGAGATACTTATGGAAAAGCTTTTCTGCAGTTGTTCAACCTGTGGCGCGAAGATGAACATATCCGGCAACTGGTTTTCAGTAAGCGTATGGCCAAGATTGCTGCCGACCTGATGCAAGTGGATGGTGTTCGCTTATATCATGATCAAGCTTTATTTAAAGAGGCTGGTGGTGGCATTACCCCGTGGCATGCCGATCAATACTACTGGCCGTTAGAGACAGACAAGACCGTAACGGCCTGGGTTCCGCTGCAAGAAACTCCTCTGGAAATGGGGCCGCTCGAATTTAGCGCTGGCAGCCATCAGATCGTAGAAGGAAGAGAATTAGAAATCGGTGACAAGAGCGAAACAGTTATAGAGCAACGATTGCGCGTTACGGATTTTAAACACGTTATAGAAGCATTTGATATGGGGGAGGTGAGTTTTCATTCCGGGTGGGTGTTTCATCGGGCTGGTGCCAATACCACAAAGGAAACACGCAAGGTGATGACGGTGATTTATATGGATCGTGATATGAAACTAAAGAACCCCGAAAACAAAAACCAGATTAACGACTGGAACACCTGGTGCCCGGGTGCGGTGGTAGGCCAAGTAATCAATTCGCCCATCAACCCGGTGCTGTACTGATGCAGCTTTTGTTTATCTGCCCCTACTGGGGGCAAGAAGGCACGGTTTCCAACCATTTTTTTCTGCGACTACAGGAAGAGCAATATCACGGTGTAGAAATTAATCTTCCCCACGAGGCAGGATTCATCAAAGAATTTCATGCCGTACTGAATACCCTTCGAAAATCTAAAAACGATTTTACATTTATTGCGCAGCAAGTGCTTTCACCTGCCGATGAAACAGTTGACGAATACCTCGCGAGAATGAACGCCAGGCTTACATTTTTAGCATCACAAAAACCCGACTTCATCAACAGCCATACCGGCAAAGATTATTTTTCGTTTGACGACAACTGCCGGATCATTGAGGCTGCAGAGAATATTGCAGTTCGCTCAGGTGTTCCTATCCTGCATGAAATCCATCGCGGACGATTTACCTTTCATGCCTACTCATTGCTGCCTTACCTTGAACAGTTCCCGAACATGAAACTGACGGGCGATTTTTCGCACTGGACAACCGTTTCAGAAAGTTTGCTGCAAGATCAGGAGTACATATTGAAAAAAATTATTCCACACGTTCATCACATTCATGCCCGCGTGGGTTATGAACAGGGGCCTCAGGTAAATGATCCTTTTGCCCCTGAATGGAGTCAGCATGTTGAAACATTCTGTCATTGGTGGAGCCAAATCATAGCTACACAATCTGCCCGAGGCAAAAAATCAATAACAATTACTCCGGAGTTTGGGCCGGCACCGTATATGCCCGCGTTGCCTTATTCTCGAAAGCCGTTGGCTGATCAGTGGTTAGTTAACGTACAGATAAAAAATCTTTTGGGCAACAGGCTCGCTTCTGCTCATCTTAAAAAATAAGTTCACAAAACAACAATCCATGAAACTTATTATAGCCTTGACAATCGCCCTATTAGCCATTGGCTGCGTCAAGCAAAAACCGGTAATAAACTCTCCCTTTGATAATGTTGGGGCAATAGAAGAGAGGTACCAACTACTGCCGATAACAGAAATCAAGCCCGCAGGTTGGTTGCAAAAACAAATTCAGGAAAACCTCGATGGCTTTACCGGCCGTCTCGATACGCTCGTGCCCAAACTGATCATGGATGACAAAATTTATGGCAAAGACCGCCTGACCTCAAAAATAAAAAACAAAAATGTAGGGGCACTCGGAGCCGGTGGCGATTGGCAAGTACAGTTTTTGTGGTGGAACAGCGAAACACAAAGCAACTGGAGAGACGGCTATATTCGAAGCGCTATCTTGGCCAATGATCAGGCTCATCTACAGAAAATTAAAATGTATATAGACTATATCTTGTCAACACAAGATGAAGACGGGTATCTGGGAATTTACGATAAAGACCTACGCTATCACTTTGATAATGAAAATGGTGAACTGTGGGCGAAGTCAACATTGCTGAGAGGCTTGCTGGCCTGGTATGAGTACACAGGAGATAAAAAAATATTGAAGGCCATTGAACAGGCTGCAAAAAATGTGATGGATAACTACCCCATCAATTCTTCGCACCCATTTTATTCTAAACAACCCAATGTAGGTGGCACTTCGCACGGGCTTACCATCACCGATGTTTTTGAAAGCTTGTACCGTATTACGGGCAATAAAAACTATCGAGATTACATTCTGTTTTTATACAAGGATTTTTCCGAACAAACGCTCAATGAAGATGCGCAGTATAAAAAACTGATGAATGATACGCTCCTGCTGAAAGGCCACGGAGTGCATACCTACGAACACCTGAGAAGCCTCGCAGCCGCTTACTATGCCTCTGGCAACCCTCATTTAAAAAATTCCATAGATAAATTTTTGATGAAGATCGGTAAAAAAACAACGGCTTCGGGTGCCGGTGTGGGCGATGAGTGGATCGGTGGCCGCTTAGCCAATGCCACCCAGCGGGGTTATGAGTACTGTTCGCTGCACGAACTCATGCACAGTTATCTCAGTCTTGTTCTTAAATCAGGAGACAAATCATTTGCCGATAAGGCAGAGAAAATTTTTTTTAACGCGGCACAAGGTGCCCGCCATCCTCAGAAAAGCTGCATTGCTTACCTGAAGTCTGATAATTCATACTCTATGACCGGAGGTTTGAACGGCCATAACACAGATAAAAGCCAAACGCGCTACACCTATTCACCGGTTCATCAGGAAGCAGCGGTTTGTTGCGTGCCCAATGCCGGGCGGATAGCCCCTTATTATGTGCAACACATGTGGCTAAAAAATAATGATGATATACTAGCTGCCCTTCTTGGTCCGAGTGCATTGTCAACATCTATTCATAACAAACCTATAACTATTAAAGAGCAAACTAACTATCCATTCGGAAATACCATCCGGTTTGAGGTTACTGCCGATGCAAAATTTGCACTGAAAATCCGTAAGCCCGATTGGGTAACAGGTTTCACATTATCAGAAGCCTATACCGAGGAGAATGGCTTCATCGTAATCAACAAGGCATGGAAGGGAACCCATACTATTGAGCTTACTTTCAAAACTGAAGTAGTTGTACGTCAGGATATCAATCATGAAAATTATTTCACCTTTGGTGTCTTAGTATTGGCAAATCCTATTGAGGCCGTAGAAGAACAAGGCAAATCGTTTCCTGTTCGCGGGTATTATAATTACAAGTATGCACCTCAAAATCTGGTGGTGTATAAATACGCGAACGAGAAAGTGGCAGCCGATCCGGTTCGGTTGCAATTCAAAACAGTTTTACTAAACTCGGCCACCCAGCAAAAGGATTCTGTAAAACTTGTGCCCATGGCCAATACCATTTTGAGACAAGTAACATTTCAATAACAAGCTATGCGAAAATTTTTATTCCTGTTATTTTTTTGTGGAGCAGCCTTCACCAGCTTCTCTCAGGAAATCATCTATCATGTTTTTCAGCGAAGTTTTTTTGACAGCAATGGCGATGGCCATGGTGATTTAAAAGGAATACAAACCAAACTAGATTACCTGCAAGAGCTGGGTGTTACCTCTATTCTACTAACACCTTTGTATCAATCAGAATTTTATCACAACTACTTCGCCACCGATTTTGAAAAAATTGATGCCCGTTATGGAACGATGGATGAATATTTTGCCTTGGTAAAAGAAATCCATAAACGAGGCATGAAAATTTATCAGGATGTGGAAATGCAATATATTACACATGAACATCCTTGGTACAAAAGCTCATTAAACAACCCCAAGTCGCCCTATTCAAAATATGTTTACTACCATGATAGTTTAAATCAGAAACCATTTTTCTTTTACAATATCCCGGAATTTATAACATACAATAATTTAAAACAGAAAATTGTTGTGGTGAACATGAACGAACCTGCCGTTCGTCAATATACTTTTGATGTTTTAAATTTTTGGGTTGACCCCAACAAGGATGGAAAATTTGATGATGGCGTAGATGGCTTTCGTCTCGATCACATGATGGATGACCTCGACAATTTTAAAAAGCTCCCAAATCTGTTTAAAAATTTCTGGACGCCAATACTCACAGGTTTAAAAAAGACAAATCCCAAACTTATCATTACCGCAGAGCAAGCCAATTGGTTTTCGCTGGGGCGCGAGTACTTTCGCGAAGCTAACGTAGATCGGGTATTTGCATTTTATTTAAGTTGGGCTATCGAAAAGATGGATAAAAAAGAATTGATAAAAGCCGCTGACAGCACACTCACTAAGAACCCGAAAGGCAAAGATCAAATTGTGTTTATTGAAAATCACGACACACGCAGGCTTGCCTCAGTAAACGGAATGACGAACGAAAAATTGAAGGTAGCAGCAGCATTGAATCTGCTGCTCGGTGGCATACCCTTGATTTATTACGGTCAGGAGCTGGGCATGAAAGGCAAGCAACTGAAAGGGCCAACCGATGGCAACGACATCCCGATACGCGAAGCTTTTGAATGGAATGCTGACGCAAACGGAAAAGGTATGGCATTATGGTATAAAAATACCGGCCCTTGGTGGGACAGCACCCACGTAAAACCCAACGATGGTATTTCATTAGAAGAAGAAAGGCGTGATCCAAACTCTCTGTGGAATTACTACAAAAAAATAATACGTCTGAAGAAATCTATTCCGGCTTTAGCTCATGGCACTTACCTGTCTGTAGCAAATGAAAACGATCATATATTTTCTTTCCTGCGTACAACAGATACCGACCGCGCTTTGGTAATTGTAAATTTGTCCGGCAGCACGGAGTCTGTCAAAATAAAACTCACTGTCGGGTCAGTTCTAAATTTATTGAGTGGAACCCTTAAGAAATTGGATGGCACAAGTCTCTCCGCTACACTGCAACCTTACGAAGTGTTGTTGTATAAACTAAAATAACTGATACCGGTAAGGAGTTATCGAATAGGCCATCATCCAACCAGCCATACATCCCATTCTACTATGACCGTGATGATCATGATGATGACTACTGCCAGTGACAATACTTGGTGCAGACGTTTGTTCGAGTAATTTCTGAGTGCAACCAGTGTAAAAATTACTGCCAGCAGGATTTGTAAAAACTGGTCTTTGATGGTCAGGCGCAGGATATAAACATTATACACAATGGATAAAATTGCAGATACTACCAGCAAAGCAAAAATGCTCCGGTAGTTATCGTAATAATAAGTTTTCAGGTCTATCTTTTTGCCACTCATCTTATCGGGGAAAAGAAGGCGAGCCATAACAAATAAATTGATCGGATAGAGCATGATGAAAAGGAAAACAGGCAATCGCCATGGCTGATAGCCCTTCAGTTCGTACATCACCCACCACTCTTGAATGTGGAGGAACAAAATAAAGAGTATCCACAGCAAGTGTGGCCAATACAATCTTACTCGCTCCCGCCTTTGAATCAATTTGGCAACGCCTGTCAGTATTTGAGTAATACCCAAGCCGAGCACGATGGATATCAACACAGTAACATATTCAAATGAGGTCATGGCAAAATTTTAGCAGAAGAATAAAGGTAGAATCCGGCTTCAAAACGAGCCCTCAAGATCGGATAAGTTTTTAAAGCAACTGATACTATTTTTTGATTTCGGCTCAATACCCTCATCTGATTATGGTCTTAATTTTCTTTTAATACTTAATGACTTATGCTTCCTTATCTAATCTGACAGTCTGTCATCTTTTTAGGTTTTTTGCCCTATGGCACAAGGATTGTCATTAGCGTTACAGAATTAATAAACTGACAACTCAAAAACTAAAAATAACATCATGGGAAAAATCATAGGAATTGACTTAGGAACTACCAACTCGTGCGTAGCCGTTATGGAAGGCAATGAGCCGGTGGTAATTGCCAATAGCGAAGGGCGCAGGACAACCCCCTCTATTGTGGGCTTTTTAGATAATGGTAAAGGCGAGCGCAAAGTGGGCGACCCCGCCAAACGCCAGGCAATCACCAACCCAAAAAATACCGTACAGTCCATCAAACGCTTCATGGGTAAAAAATTTGGCGATACATCCGAAGAAAAGAAAATGGTTTCTTATTCGGTGGAAAGCGGCAATAACGACACCGTGCGTGTGCGCATTGGCGACAGGTTATACACCCCGCAAGAAATTTCGGCTATGATCCTGCAGAAAATGAAAAGCACAGCCGAAGATTATCTGGGCACTACCATCACCGAGGCAGTTGTTACTGTGCCCGCCTACTTTAACGATGCCGAACGTCAGGCTACCAAAGAAGCAGGACAAATTGCCGGGCTGGATGTCAAACGTATTATCAACGAGCCCACGGCTGCCGCCTTGGCTTATGGCCTCGACAAGAAAAACAAAGACATGAAGATAGCCGTGTACGACCTCGGGGGTGGTACATTCGATATCTCTATCCTTGAATTAGGCGATGGCGTATTTGAAGTAAAGTCAACCAATGGTGATGTGCATTTAGGTGGCGATGATTTTGACATGCGCATTATGAACTGGCTGGCCGATGAATTCAAATCTGAAAAAAATATAGACCTGCGCAAAGACCCGATGGCGCTGCAACGGCTGAAAGAAGCTGCCGAAAAAGCAAAAATAGAATTATCCAGCAGCTCTGAAACGGAAATTAATTTGCCGTACATCACCTCCGTAGATGGTGTGCCCGAGCACTTGGTGAGGAAACTCTCGCGTGCTAAGTTCGAACAACTGTGTGACGACCTGATCCGCAGAACACTAGAGCCTTGCAAAAAGGCCGTGGCCGATGCCGGTGTCAGCGTATCGCAAATAGACGAAGTAATTTTGGTAGGTGGCTCAACCCGCATCCCACGTATTGTAGAAGAAGTAGAAAAATTCTTCGGCAAAAAACCTTCGAAGGGTGTAAACCCCGATGAGGTAGTGGCCGTAGGTGCGGCCATTCAGGGTGGTGTGCTTACAGGTGAGGTAAAAGATGTGTTGTTGCTGGATGTTACCCCGCTGTCGCTGGGTATTGAAACAATGGGCGGTGTATTGACCAAACTGATTGAGTCTAACACCACCATCCCTTCCAAAAAATCGGAAGTGTTTTCAACCGCCTCCGACAGCCAGCCTTCGGTAGAGATACACGTGCTGCAAGGCGAACGCCCGATGGCGAAAGACAACCGCACTATCGGCCGTTTCCATCTCGATGGAATCCCGCCTGCACCGCGCGGAGTACCGCAGATTGAAGTAACCTTCGATATTGATGCCAACGGTATTCTTCATGTATCTGCCAAAGACAAAGGCACGGGCAAAGAACAAAAGATACGCATTGAAGCTTCGAGCGGATTGACGGATGCTGAAATTCAAAAGATGAAGCAGGAAGCACAGGCCAATGCCGAGGCCGACAAGCAGGAGAAAGAAAAAGTAGAAAAAGTAAACCAGGCCGACTCGTTGATTTTCCAAACAGAAAAACAACTGAAAGAATTTGGCGACAAACTTTCGGATGGAAACAAGGCGGCCATCAACGGAGCACTTGAAAAACTGAAGGCCGCTCATGCCAGCAAAGACCTGACCGCCATAGACGGAGCCATGTCTGCGCTGAACACAGTATGGCAAACTGCTTCGCAGGAAATGTATGCGGCTGCCGGGCAGCCCGGTGCGCAACAACCCGGTGCAGGCACTAATGCCAACTCCTCTAATGCCAGCAACGCAAGTGGAGGCGACACACAAGATGTAGATTATGAAGAAGTAAAAAAATAAGTTGATAGTACTCAGTTGAAAAGCATTGACTGCCGGATGAAAGTTCGGCAGTCTTTTTATTTTAATAACAGATGAATTTCTATTAGTACAGGAAATCGCGGATGCGGTCGATCAACCCTTGCGGATAGACTCCATAAAAAATTATCAGCACAGAAATAACAACCAGAGTAATCAGGTTGATTAAATATAACCTCGGATGCAGAGCCAACTCATCTGTGCCTTCCATTTTCTCAAACATCATGGCAATGATGCGTATGTAATAATACAATCCGATAACACTGCTGACAACCAGCACAATCACTAACCACCAAAGTTGTGCGTTCGCACCCGAGGTAATCAGATAAAATTTTCCCACAAATCCTGCAGTAAGTGGTATGCCCGCTAACGAAAGCAGCATGGCTGTCATCACCATTGCAATTTTGGGATGACGCCAGAATAATCCTTTGTAGTCGTCCAGCAATTCTGCATCGCGATCATGGTCGGAAAGAATGGCAATCACCCCAAAGGTGCCGATGATGGTCAGAAAGTAAGCTACCAAATAAAAGCTGACTGCCTCTTTTCCCAATTCGCCACCGGCCAAGAAGGCCACAAAAATATAACCCATGTGGGCAATAGATGAGTATGCCAGAATACGCTTGACGTTTGTTTGCTGGATGGCCAAAATATTTCCGATAAACATGGAAGCCACGGCTATGCATGCAAACGCCAATACTAAAACAGGGTATTGAAATCCATTGATCTGGTCGAAAAAGCGAACGAGCAGCACAATCATGCCTCCTTTGGATATTGATGCAATGAAAGCTGCCACGGGTGCAGGTGCTCCTTCATACACATCGGGTGCCCACATGTGAAACGGAACCACGCCCAGTTTAAAGCCAATGCCCACCACAAGCAAGCACATACCTGCAAACAAGGGCAGGGGCAACGTGGGGTTGGATGCAACGTAGCTTGCAATACCCGAAAAATCCATCGAGCCGGAAGCCGAATACACGAGTGCCATGCCAAACAGCAGGAAAGCGGATGAGAACGCTGCTAAAATCAAATATTTAAGACCGGCTTCATCGCTCTTATTGCGTTTGCGCAAGTAGGCAACCATAGCATAAAGTGATATGCTGAGAATCTCCAAACCTAAAAAGAAGGAAACGAAATGCTTGCTAATCACGAGTATGTCAGAACCTAAGGTGGCAAGCAACAGTAAAATATAATATTCTTCCTTACGCTCCTCGCGTTGCTCAAAATAAGCATACGAAAGCAAAGAAACAGCCAGCGCACTCATTACAATCAAGCCGGTAACAAATGTGCCAAACCCATCAATGACAAACAGCGGCTCTACATTAAACTTATGGTTGCTGGCATAGAAGATCAGGTACAAAAAAACACCCATCAAACTGGTGGTGGTAACTACGAAAATAAAAATGTGGTTGCGTTTGATGGCAATGGAAAGCATGGCCAGCACAGAAGCTGTGACAAGGAATATACCGGGAAGAACGTCAACAATATTGATATTACTGAACTCCATTATTATTTTGGATAGAAGTGGGTTGTTCTATTTTAAATTGTTTATCAATCATAGGTTTCACTGTATTGATTACTGTCTGCGGGAATAGCCCAAGCCAAATAATTGTCACTATCAGTGGAATAAAAATTAATTTCTCGCGCAGCGAAAGATCGGGCATTGCTTTTTCGCTCTGCCATTTTCCAAGAAAAACTTTTTGCATGATACGCAAAGAATAGGCTGTTGCAGTTACTATTCCAATTGCAGCAAAGATCGTCAGCATCGGATTGGCCTGCCAGGAGCCGATCAATGTTAAAAATTCTGCAACAAAATTTCCGAGGCCGGGAAGCCCGAGCGAAGCCATTACAAAAATCAGTGTTACCACGCCCATAAATGGAGCTTTGCCCCAGAAGCCGCCCATTGCCAAAATATCGCGGGTATGAATACGCTCGTACAATACTCCGGCTATGGCAAAGAGTGCACCTGTGCTGATGGCATGTGTAATCATCTGCATCACCACACCTTGCATGGCCAGTTGATTGAACGCAAAAACACCGAGGATGACAAAGCCCATGTGGCTCACACTCGTGTAGGCTACGAGCCTCTTCAAATCTGTTTGTGCGAAAGCAAGCGAGGCACCGTATAAAATCCCCACCACACCCAACAACATAGCCCACGGTGCAAGTTCTGCCGAGGCTTCGGGAAATAAGGGCACCACAAAACGGATCAATCCATACGCACCTGTCTTTAGTAAAAGCCCTGCCAAGATCAGGCTGCCGGCCGTTGGTGCTTGCGAGTGCGCATCGGGTAACCATGTATGAAACGGTACGACCGGCAACTTTACAATAAATGCTGCGAGGAAACCGAGCATCAGCCAGCGTGAAGTGCCAAGCGGAATCTGTGTTCCCAGCAGTTGAAAGTAATCGAATGTGCCAGTACCTGAATTAGATTTATGAACGAAATACAAACCCAGAATGGCCAGCAACATCAGCAAGCCGCTGGCTTGTGTGAATATAAAAAATTTGAAGGCCGCATATCGCTTGTTTTCATGGCCCCATATACCGATAAGGAAATACATAGGGATGAGCATCACTTCCCAAAAGAAATAAAACAGAAACAAATCCATCGTCAAAAAAACGCCTGAAATGCCTGCCAGCACCCACAGCAAATTGAAGTGAAAGAAACCGACACGTTCCTGAATTTCATTCCATGAAACCAGCACACCAAAAATGCCGAGGAAGAACGTGAGCACCAACATCAGTAAACTCAACCCATCTAACGCAAGCGAGAAACTGATACCAAAATCAGGAACCCACGGCACACTGAATTTTTCAATCCACTCCAGCCCGGAACTGTTCATCCAGACGGAGATAGCCAAACTGAAATCGACCAGTAATGTTACGAGCGAAATCCAACGCGATGCCGAATGGCTCCACGAGGCGGCAATCCAGGCGATGATTCCACCGGTCATTAAGATTGCTATGAATGCTACTAAAATCATTTCTCCTTGATTAGATCAATGCCAATGCCATCAATAAAATTCCACCGATCACAATACCCATAATGTACCACCGCAAAATTCCACTTTGTGTGTAAGCCAAAATCCGGTTGAGCCAGTTGGCAACAGTCACCACACTTTCGTACAACTTATCAATCACATCGTTTTTATTTACATTCGATAAATAAACATACGGCTGCACAACCAGTTTATCATAAAGTTTATCGAAACCCCAGCCACTGAGCCAGAAGCTATGCAGGTCTGCTGCGGAAGATTTCAATTCATCGGCTTGATCAGGTTTGTAGATAAAAAAGTAATAAGCCACGCCCACGCCCGACAAAGCCACCAGCGCAGCAACCAGTTGAATCAGCCATTCAAAGCTTTCCATTTCTTCTTGCATGGTTACGGCAGGAAGAATCGGTTTTAAAAAATCGGAGAAAAAGGTAACATGGCCAAATGTGTGCGGCAATTCGATGAAACCGCCCACCGTGGTAAGTATCGCCAGCACGATCAGCGGGATGTTCATGCCTTTACCGGGAACGTGGCCTACGGGCGTATTCTCTTTTCCAAAAAAAGTTAGGAACATCATGCGGAATGTATAGACCGAAGTAACAAATGCGCCCACGAGGGCCGCTAGAAAAAACCAAATGTGGCCGTGCTCGCCTGCCAGCGACAACCACAGAATTTGATCTTTGCTGTAAAAGCCACCGGTGATCAGCGGCAGTGCTGCCAGCGATCCGGCTCCGATCAGGAAAGTCCAATACACTACGGGCAGTTTGTTTTTCAGTCCACCCATTTTAAACATATCGTGTTCGTGATGCAATGATTCGATCACAGCACCGGCTGCCAAGAAGAGCAGCGCCTTGAAAAATGCGTGAATCATGAAATGAAAAATCGCTGCCGACCAAGCACTCACACCGAGCGCCAAAAACATATATCCGATTTGGCTGATCGTGGAGTAGGCCAACACACGTTTCAAATCGAATTGTGTTAAAGCGGCAAAGCCGGCAAGAACTAATGTTACCGCACCAATAATACCTACAATCATTAATGCATCGGGGGCAAGCTCAAAGATGACATGCGTGCGTGCAATTAAATATACACCGGCTGTTACCATCGTGGCTGCATGAATCAATGCGCTGACAGGCGATGGGCCTGCCATAGCATCGGGCAGCCACGTTTGCAAAGGAAGCTGAGCCGATTTGCCCACAGCACCACCCAGCAGCAATAACGAAATAATTAATGCGGTCTCTGAGCCTACCGTCCAATGTTGTGCTGCCTGGGCAGCTACCTCCTGAATATTGAGTGTATGAAATTGCTGAAAGAGCATGAACAACCCAAAGGCCAATGAGATGTCGCCTACCCGCGTAACGATGAACGCCTTCCTTGCCGCATACCCATTTTTCTCTTCTGCGTACCAAAAACCGATCAGCAGGTAGCTGCAGAGCCCCACGCCTTCCCATCCCAAATACATCAACACAAAATTATCGGCCAGCACCAGGGTAAGCATAGAGCAGACAAATAAATTCAGGTATGCAAAAAAGCGCGCATAGCCATCGTCATGCACCATGAACTCGGCCGAGTAAACATGGATTAAAAAACCTACGAATGTGATAACAAAAATAAAGACAAGCGATAAGGCATCGAGGTGGAATGCCACCGCAGGAGAGAATCCATTGATGTCCATCCACTGCCACGCTTTGATGTGAAAGGAGGAAGCCGATGAAGAGATAAAACGATAGCCCAGCGCGAAAGTGAGTGCGGCAGAAAGCCCCACACTGCCGGAACCGATTATCGGGATGAGCCGCTTGGGCAATTGCTGACCAAACACAATCAGCACAAACGCACCAAGAAGAGGAAGAGCCGGTATGAGCCAGAGGGACATTTTATAATTATCGTTTACTATTTACAATTTGTATTTTTATTTACTCTATCATCCTATCCTTTCATTGAGTTAGCCGCATCGCCATCCAATGTTTTCAACTGATGGTATATCTGCAGAATAAGTGCAAGCCCTACTGATACTTCTGCTGCTGCCATCGTCAAAATAAAAATAAACATTACCTGTCCGTCTGCCTGTGTCCACTTCGAGCCTGCTACAATAAACGCCAAACCGGCCGCGTTGAGCATGATCTCCACACATACCAGCATGAAGATAATGTTGCGCCTGACCAATACGCCAATCAGACCCAAGGTGAAAAGCACACTGGCCAACAACAATCCATATTCAGCACTTACTTGCATTTAGTCTTCTGTTTGTTTTAAAAACCGATGAGTTACTTTTTTCTTTTGCCTTCCTAAATGATACGCGCCAACAATACCGGCCATCAGCAACATCCCGCTCAACTCCACTGCCAGAATATACGGCCCGTACAATGTCTTGCCAACTTCCTTTACATCTACCACTTGCTGACCAATAGTGTGCGACTCGCCCTCGTATATAATGTAGATCAATTCGCCAAGCAGCAGTACGGATAAAATGGCAGGGCCGATATACACACTGGGTGTCAACCATTTCTTCTCCTGATCAACTGCTTCTTCTTTCTGGTTGAGCATCATAATTACAAAAATGATCAGCACCACGATTGCACCGGCATAGACAATCACTTCCAAGGCTGCAGCAAACGGGGCTCCCAGAATAAAAAAGACCACAGCCATAGCCATAAACGAAACCACGAGGTATAACAATGCGTGAATGACATTGAACCGCGTGATTACCATAACGGTAGAGAGTACCGCCACAAATGCTGCTATGTAAAAAGCGATCTGCATTCTATTTTAGTTCAAGGTTTATGGTTCTCAGTTCAAGTTTCAAATATTAATTACTACTGTTCAAGGCAACAAACTCTTTACATCCACCGGTGGTTCTTCATTTTCAGCCTGCCCTTTGTCTTTTCCGCCAATGGCCAAGCCTGCCACTTTATAATAATTGTACCCCTGGTATTTCCCTTGGCCGTTCACCAGCAAATCTTTTTTTTCATAAACCAGATTTTGCCGGTTAAATTCTCCCATTTCAAAATCCGGTATTAGTTGTATGGCATACGTGGGGCAAGCTTCTTCACAATAGCCGCAGAAAATGCACCGCGAAAAATTGATCCTGAAAAACTCAGGATACCTTCTGCCATGCTCATCTTCCGTTGCCTGAAGCGAAATACAATCCACCGGGCAGGCTGCCGCACACAAGTAGCACCCCACACAGCGCTCGCCACCATCGGGGTCGCGCGTCAGCACAATGCGCCCACGCCACCGAGCCGGAAGTTTTATTTTCTCTTCCGGGTATTGAATGGTTTCACGTTTATGAAACATGTGCAAAAACGTGAGCCACATACTATGAATGATGCTAAGCATAACTACTTCGTATTACAAATTGTAAATTTCCGGTTACTCATTTCCCATAGCCCCATCACGACAGTCTTGTGTTTATTACTTTGGCAGCTTGGCGCGAGGCGCGCCACCGGGCTATCCGCTTCAAGTCCTCGTGCCCACACACCCGCCATTGCCACTGCGGGCTTTCCGCTTCTATCCCTAGCTGACGTGCTGTTGTCTAAGCCGCCATCAACAACCGATACCCAACTGCCAATCGGTACCTGCAACAATCTATTTTTTAAAATATGTAATTGGCTATTCTCCATTAAAATATAATATTCAATTCTGCTCCGCTGCGGTATAAAATAATTCCGGCTGTAATCATCAGGTTCAACAATGTTATAGGCAATAATATTTTCCATCCAAACTCCATCAGTTGGTCGTAGCGCGGCCGTGGCAACGAGGCACGCAGCAAAATAAACAAGAAGATGAAGGCAAACATTTTAATCAAGAACCACACAACGGGTGGCAGAAAATCAGGGCCAAGCCATCCGCCAAAAAACAAGCATGTTACCAAACTCGAGATCAACATAATACCGAGATACTCGCCCACAAAAAATAACCCGAACTTCATCCCCGAATATTCCGAGTGGAATCCGGCAATCAATTCGCTTTCAGCTTCCGGAATATCAAACGGAAGACGATGCGTTTCGGCAATACCGGCAATAAGGAAAGTAACAAACCCAACAAACTGCGGAACTACAAACCACATATCTTTTTGTGCATTCACAATATCTTCCACGCGAAACGATCCGGTCAATAACACTACACCCATCAACGATAAGCCCATGAACACTTCATACGAAATCAACTGAGCAGCACCGCGCATCGAACCCAGCAGCGCATATTTATTATTGGATGCCCACCCACCCAAAATGATGCTGTAAGCACCCATGGATGACATGGCCAGGAAAAACAAAATACCAATATTGAAATCAGCCACAATGAAGCCTGGGGCAATGGGGATAATCACAAAACTCATCAGCACTGTAATGGCTACAATGGCAGGAGCAATTACAAACACCAACTTATCGGCAAATGGCGGAATCCAGTCTTCCTTAAAAAAAAGTTTAATAGTATCGGCCAGCACCACCAACACCCCGAAGGGACCCGCCCGATTGGGGCCATATCGGTCTTGCCACAACGCCAGCAGCCTGCGTTCCAGCCAAATCAGCCCGGGTGCTATCGTCAAAGCGCCTCCCAGTATTCCGGCAATGATCAGCCACGGATTTATTGTTTCGTTCATTGGTCTAATGTCTTGTCTGTCTTGTGCCTTAATTTATGTCTTCTTCAAAAAACCCCATGCGGGCAAACCGGTTGCCGGCATTCCTTCCAGCGCATACGGCATGGCGGCCACACCTTGGGGCATCGTTTTATTTATCCGCACGGGCAACTCATACAAATGTTTCTCCACTTCAAATGAAATCGGTTGACCTTCAGCTATCTTCAGTTGTTCTGCATCGCTGGGGTTAAGCAAGAGATAGGGCTTGGGCACTCGCTGTGCCACCGAAGCCGATTTTCTACTCAATTCATCGGAGCCATAGATATGGTGTGTCCACACGATCCACAACCGGTCGGCAATAGGATAAAACACTTCGGGCACAGACATAAAATAATTCGGCTCTTTGTTCGTATCTGCTTCAATCAACCGCAAGCCCGAGTCGCCTCCGCGCAAATGCCCTCCCACTTCTTCCTGATATTTATTTACTGACTGAACTGAATTCCATCCCGGTGACCAGAAATACGGGATCATAGAAGATGGTGCCAGCCCGCGATAACCCTCCATTGTATAGGATAAGGAAGAGTCCGGATCTTCCGGGGGCTTCGGTTCGCTTACATTAATATTGGCGTTCATAGATGTGCGGCCACTATAGCGATGTGGTTCGCGCGGAATGCGCTGGCCGGCTATCCGATAATTTGCCGGGGGCGTGATCGTCTCCACTCCTTTCAACATCGGTTCTTCTTCAGAGATAGCTTTGGTGATGTCTTCAAAATTTTTCCACTGGCTCATTCGCTCGTTGCCTGCATTCACGCCCATGTTCAGCAGCCAGCGCCAACTTTCTTGAATCACATCGGTTGCTTCGTACACTTGAAAAAATCGTTGGGCACGTCCTTCATTGTTTACTAATGTGCCATCCGACTCAGCAAATGTTCCTGCAGGAATAATAATGTGTGCTTTGCTCATCGTTGGGCTGGGCGTGTGATCCAACACTATTACCTGCCGGCACATTTTCAAGAATTTATCTACCGTTGCGGTTGAGCCATTGCGATACAAATCATTCTCCATAATGATAGCCGTATCCGCATGGCTATGGAAAATGGCATTGAAGGCACCATCGAGTTTGCCGCCACCCATCATGGCCAAGCCGAGCGAGTTACATTCAAGCAGCGACAACACAAGTCCTGTGTTTTTATTGGTTTTGTTCAGCGCCCAGGCCACATTGGCAGCTGCTTTTATTACAGATACGCTTTCGCTGGAAAGCCCCGATATAATTACCGGCCGCTGTGCTTTTTTTAGACCTTCTGCTATTCGATCGGCTAGTTTTTTTAAGTCTTCCGAATATTGATTGACATCCGGAACGGAAGGATCAATCCGGTGAGCCACCGCAAAACCCAACCGTGCAATTTCATCGGGTGCGGCATAATATTTTTCGGTGGCGATATCATCCAATTTTGTGTCATGAACTGTGGCACTGAAGAGCGGCCCGTTCTTATCTTGAACAAATTCGCGCGTAGCATAATCATGCCAGTCGGGAATTTTTGCCTGAGCTGCTTCTGCCATAGGCTTAACACGAGCCGCTTGCCTCACTGCCAGTGCCAGCATGGGCGAGCTGTTGGTTAAATCTTCACCGAGTATAAAAACTGCATCGGCATTCTCTACCTCTTTTAGGGAAGGGGTGCGCACCGGCCCTTCTTTCAAAATCTGAATGGCCAACTCGGCCATGTCGTGCTCGTTTTCTGGCACCCCGTGATAGAAATTATTCTTACCAACCAATTCCTTCAGTGCAAAATTAGATTGAATGGAGGCACGGGGTGAACCAATGCCAATCACTTTAGATTCTTTCAGCAATTTTTTTATCTCATTCAAAATTTCATCGCGCCCTACGGTCTTTCCATACATCACGGGCTGGCGAACCCGATCGGGGGCATTGACAAACTCATATCCAAAGCGGCCGCGGTCGCAGATAAAATATCCGTTCACTTCGCCATGATAACGATTCGTAATCATCCGTATCGATCCATATCGCTCACCGGCAATGGTGTTGCACCCCAAGCTACAGTGCTGGCATACCGAGGGTGCCATGGTCAAATCCCATTTGCGGGTGTAGTGTTGTTTAAATGTTTTATCTGTAAACACACCCGTGGGGCAAACCTCTGCCAGGTTTCCGCTGAATTCGCTTTCCAAAGTTCCGTCTTCATGGCGGCCGAAGTACACTTTGTTTTTGGAAGCAAATACATCCAGATCTTTTCCTCCGGCATAATCTTTATAAAACCGAACACAACGATAACACTGAATGCACCGGTTCATTTCGTGGTTGACAAACGGGCCGAGGTTTTGATTTTTGTACGTACGTTTTTTGTATCTGAATTTCCGGTATGTGTGCCCCGTCATCACCGTCATATCCTGCAGGTGGCACGACCCGCCTTCATCGCATACCGCGCAATCGTGTGGATGGTTGGTCATCAGCCAACCAATGATCTGCTCGCGAAATTCTTTTGCTTCGGCATCGGTAATGGAAATGCGTTGGTTGTTGGTAACGGGCTCCATGCACGACATCACCAATCTGCCTTTCTTGTCATTCTCGTCTTTATAAACTTTAATAGCACACTGGCGGCACGCCCCCACCGAACCCATGGCAGGATGCCAGCAGAAATACGGCAAGTCTAAGCCCAACGTGAGGCACACTTCGAGTAAATTATGACCCGAGGTTACTTCGTGTGGTTGGTTGTCGATGTAGAGCGTTGCCATTGGTATTAGTTATCCGTTAATAGTTAGTTAGCTATTTGATATTTACTCTTTTTGGAATGGGGGCATCCTTTTTCTTTCACATGTTTTTCAAAATCATTCCTGAAATATTTCAATGCGCTTTGCAAAGGCTCCATCGCGCCCGGAGCTAATGCGCAAAATGTATTTCCGGGGCCAAGCAGTCTGGTGTGTGCATCGAGCAATTTGATATCCTCCTCTCTTCCTTTTCCATTTTCAATTGATTCTAAAATTTTTTCTATCCACGGAAGGCCTTCCCGACAAGGTGTGCAAAACCCACACGACTCTTGTGCAAAGAAGTGTTCTAGATTTTTTACAAAACCTACCGGGCAAGTTTGGTCGTCCAACACTACTACCGTGCCTGTGCCTAACCGGCTGCCAACTGCTGCCACCGAAGCAAAATCCATTTTTACATCGAGATGTTCTTCTACTAAAAAATCGGTAGAAGCACCCCCAGGCAAGGCTCCGCGAAATTTCAGTCCGTCTTGCATACCGCCCGCGTGCTCCTCAATCAACTCGCGAAGTGTAACGCCCATGGGCAATTCCCACGCTCCGGGTTTTTTTACTTTTCCACTGACACCATAAATTTTTGTTCCCGCATCTTGTGTCAGGCTCAGTTTTTTAAACCATTCGGCACCATTATTAACAATGTGCGGAAGGCAACATAACGTCTCAACATTATTGACGATGGTGGGCTTTCCAAACAATCCGCTGACCTGCGGAAATGGTGGCTTGGCGCGGGGTGTGGCGCGCTTACCTTCGAGTGAATTCAGTAAGGCAGTCTCCTCACCGCACATATACCGACCCACTCCCGTGTGCAAATGCATTTCCAACTCAAAGCCGGATCCTGCAATATTTTTTCCGAGGTAGCCGGCTTCATGTGCCTCGTGGATGGCTCTCTCAATTTCTTCTGCCGCTGTTTTATATGCCCAGCGTAAAAAAACAAACGCCTCGCTCGCTTGAATGGCAAAGGCAGCGATGATCATTCCTTCGATCAATTGATGAGGTGTTTGCTCCAGCAGAACGCGATCTTTGAAAGTGCCGGGCTCCATTTCATCTGCATTCGCAATGAGGTATTTCGGTTTAGGCACATTCATCGGAACGAAACTCCATTTCAGCCCTGTGTTAAAACCAGCACCCCCTCTTCCTTTGAGGTTAGAATCTTTTACTAATGTTTGTACTTCCTGCGGAGTCATCTTCACCACTTTTTTTAATGCCTGATAGCCACCCACCTGCTCATACTCTTTCAAGCTGAGTGGTTTGCCATCGGGGCGTAAATGTTGTGTTAAAGGTTTCTCCATATTAGTCAGTAATCAGTAAGCGATAGTTGATAGTCAACTATCAGCTATGGATGTTTAGCTGTATTTATTTAAAATTTTTTCTATCTCTTCTGTTTTCAAATTCCGGTACAAATCATTTCCTACCATCATAGCCGGTGCGCAATCGCAAGTGCCGAGGCAAGGGTTGGGCAACATGGTAAACCGGCCGTCTGCTGTGGTCTGCCCGTAATCAATGCTCAACAATTCACTCAACTTCTCTTTTATTTTGTCGTGCCCCATTACCCAACAACTGATACTATCGCATACTAAAATGATGTGTTTGCCAACCGGTTGACGAAAAATGAGATTATAAAACGTTGCGATCGAGTCAAGTTCTTCGGCAGACATTTCCAAATAGCTGGCAACTTCTTGCAAACTCTCATCAGAAATCCACTTGCGGTGCTGCTGTACTGCTTTCAACGCTTCCACCGAGGCTGCCTTTTTGTAAGGAGCTATGCTGATCGCTTTGTCAATCTCTTTTATTTCTTCCTTCGATAACATTCTAACACTTTAAACTTTATACTTTATACTTCAAACTCACCTATCAATATCAGCCAGTACATAATCCATCGCTCCCAAAATACTCAGCAAGTCAGCTACGGTGTAGCCTCTACTGATGTATGAAATCATCTGCATGTGTGCAAAGGATGGCGTCCGTATCCGCATCCGGTAAGGGGATGTGTTCCCATCGCTGATGGCATAATAACTGTTTGCTCCTTTTGTGGCTTCTGTGATGCTCATCACCTCGCCCGGAGAAATGACGGGACCCCAACTCACATTTAAAAAATGAGTAATCAATGTTTCGATGTCTTTCATTGTATGCTTCTTCACAGGCGGGGTTGCTTGTGGATGATCAGCTTTATAAGGGCCGGCAGGCATATTCCTAAAACATTGTTCGATGATGTGAAGGCTTTGCCTCATTTCCTCAACGCGCACGGCTGCCCGGTCGAAGCAATCTCCATGATGGCCGATAGGCACTTCAAAATGAAAATTATCGTAACCTGAATAAGGCATTTGCTTGCGCACATCCCACGCCAAGCCGGTGGCGCGCAGATTGGCGCCCGTTGCTCCCCACTCAATGGCTTCTTGCTGTGTGAAGATGCCGATGCCTTTCGTACGTGCTTTGAATATAGCATTTTGCATCACCATCTTATCGTACTCTCTTAGTTTGCTGGGAAAATAGTCAATAAAATATTTCACCAGATTTTCCCAGCCGTTGGGCAAGTCTTGCGCTACACCACCGATGCGAAACCAATTGGGGTGCATGCGTCCTCCGCATATGGCTTCCACCACATCAAAAATTTTTTCACGATCAGTGAACATATAAAATACTGGCGAGAGTTGCCCCACATCTTGCGCAAACGTACCGTACCACACTAAGTGGCTGGCGATACGAAAAAACTCGCACAGCATCACACGGATCACTTGCGCACGTGGCGGAACTTGTATGCCTGCTAATTTTTCTACTGCCAATAAATAAGCCAAGTTGTTATTGACACCTCCTAAATAATCTACGCGGTCGGTATAAGGAATGTAGGTATGCCACGATTGACGTTCTGCCATTTTCTCTGCTCCGCGGTGATGAAAGCCGATGTCGGGCACGGCATCCACAATATCTTCGCCATCGAGTTGCAAGATGATGCGGAGCACTCCATGCGTTCCGGGGTGCTGCGGCCCGATATTGAGGAACATGAAGTCTGAATCTTCGCTCTGTGTTTGGAGCCCCCATTCTTCCGGTTTGAATTGCAATGCCGATTGCTCGGTATCCTCCATCTCTTCATACAACCTGAATGGCCCCAACTCTGTAGCGCGGGCAGGGTGTTCTTTCCTCAGCGGATGCCCTTGCCAGGTCATCGGCATTAAAATTCTGCGAAGATTAGGATGCCCCTCGAAGCGGATACCAAACATATCAAACACTTCACGCTCATACCAATTGGCGTTCATCCATAGATTGCTGATGCTGGCAACTGAAAAATTGTCTTCTTTCAGCGCGACTTTGATTCGCAGAAAATTATTTCTTCCAAATGAATAGAGATGGTACACCACGGTGAACTGATCTGACGGATAGCCGTTTTCCCTTTTGCGCGGGCGCTCGTCAATGGCTGTGATGTCGTATAGAAAAAGAAATGGTTTGGCAATTTCTGATTTGAGGTATTGAAAGACTTCCTTGATTTTTGCAGCCCTCACCCATACGGTAGCTATACCATCAGGTGTAGTTTGGCGAGCAATGGCATCTTCTCCAAACTTTACTTGAAGCAATTCAGGTGGGTCGAGATCTTTCATCATGTTAATTTGACTAATAGATTCAGTTCTATACCTTCTACCCCAAAAAAACTCTTACACGCTAATCAATCTTGCATCTCTCAAAAAAATATAAATACAATCAATTCAAATTTCGTCAGGCGACTTGAAGTCGGTCATCTGCATTCGCTTTTCGTGCAAACGGTCTTTCACCGATATTTTTTCAGGCCTGATAATTCCTTGTTCACCGATAGTCCAACTTAGTGGTCTGGTTTCTTGGCCTACCCGCTCTGCCAAAAGTGTCAGCCCATGCATAAATGCATCGGGGCGGGGTGGGCAGCCGGGCACATATACATCGACAGGCAAAAACTTATCCACCCCCTGCACCACACTATATATATCATACATTCCGCCCGAGTTAGCGCACGAGCCCATAGAAATTACCCAGCGCGGCTCCATCATCTGTTCGTGCAGCCGTTTGATGATAGGCACCATTTTGATGAACACCGTTCCGGCAATGATCATAATGTCAGCTTCGCGTGGTGTACCCCGAATTACTTCCGCCCCGAAGCGGGCTACATCGTATTTAGGCGTCATACTGGTGGCCATCTCTACAAAACAGCACGACAAGCCGAAGTGAAATGGCCACATGGAATTTTTGCGACCCCAGCGCAGCAAATCCTGAACGGTGGTAAGTACAAGGCTTTGGCGCACGGCTTCTTCCATCGAGCCGTTTCCTTTCATTGTGCCGGCCGGCTCTTGTGCGTTACTTAGCCACCACTTCATCTGATTTGTTGGTTATTTTTTTATAGGCCTTTAAAATCCTTTGTCCGTTGGGACCGAAATCGAGCGCTCCGTTGGCTAACTCATATATCAGCACAATAACAAGGAGTATGATAAAGCTGGCTACACCAATGTACCCAAGCCAACCTAATTCGCGAAAAGCTATAGCCCAAGTGAAGATAAAAATAGTCTCTACATCAAAAATGACGAAGAGCATGGCAATCATATAAAATTGATTGGAGAACCGAAGGCGGGCTGAGCCGGTGCTGACAATACCTCCCTCATAGGGTTCTTCTGTTGCCCGATCCTTATGCCGACCTCCGAGCAAAAAAGAAAGCCCCAACATGGCACCAATCATGATGAACACGATGACACCGTATGCTACAAGCGGCCATAAAACATTATTGTCCTCTGAACTTCCCAAAACCAAGTTGCCTCCAACAACAAATTTTTAGTACAACTCAAATCCCAATAAAAAATATAACGCTTGCACCTGTCAGTCAGCACAGGTGCTTTTTTGAAAACGTTTCAAGATATGTTTTTTAGTTAGAAAACAAAAAGAAGTCAAATAAAAAAATAAGATTGTTTGTCGAATATTTTTTGTTGTTTAGTGTCGCTGTCACTTAGTTAGAAACTGTAGCCGCACAAGGTTAAGGTTAAGTTTAAATTAAGTTGAGCGGGGTCTTTGGCTTTTTAAGTTCGGCTAAGGATTTTTCTGTTGCTTTCTTTTTCTGATTTGACAAAACCAATCAATCAGGTAGTGCCTACGTTAATAGGATTTATAAATGCCGGTTGAAGAACCTCACGATGCTACATGGCATTTTTTTAATTCTCTTTCCATCATTCTCGAAAACACTATATAATAATAGTGTGCAAGACACCTACAGCCTTAATGCCCGCCTTTTGCTGTTTGCGAATTGATCAGGCTAAGTGTCTTTCAAACCTCGCCAAAATTTTGAGGCTGTCATCTGGTAGCCCCTCCGCCAGTATGATGATGATATACCACGTTAACAGCCTCATCTTTTGCGGATGAGGTGGCCATACAAGCAAAAAACTATCGCACCCTACCCCCAAGCCAATTGTCATTTTTTACTAAAAAAATTTATTTTTGCCGCACTTAAAAAATTGCCAGCAGTATTAATTGCAGACTTCATTATGGACATAAAAATTGAAAACCTTTCCAAACGGTACGGCCCACAGCGTGCGGTGGATAACATTTCTTTTGAGGTGAAGACCGGAGAAATCCTTGGGTTTCTGGGACCCAACGGGGCGGGTAAAACCACCACCATGAAAATGATAACCGGCTATCTTTCTGTTGCCGAAGGCGACATTCTGATCGGTGGCAAATCTTTAAAAAATACCGGAGATGAAATCAAACGCCACATCGGTTACCTGCAAGAAAACAATCCACTCTATTTAGAGATGCCCGTTATTGAATATTTGCGCTTCTGTGCTGCGCTGCAAGGCGTACCCGAAAATAAAATTGACGAGCGCATCCGCCTGATGGTGAACCAGTGTGGGCTCAATTCTGAAAAGCACAAAAAAATCGGAGAGCTTTCGAAAGGCTACCGCCAGCGCGTAGGCCTGGCACAGGCCATGATCCACAATCCGGAAATTCTGGTGCTGGACGAGCCTACCACCGGCCTGGACCCTAATCAGATTGTAGAGATACGAAAACTCATCCGCGAAATAGGAAAAGAAAAAACCGTTATCCTCAGCACCCACATCTTGCCCGAGGTTGAGGCCACGTGCGACCGCATCCTGATTATTAACAAAGGACGGATTGTAGCCGATGGCACCTCCGACACGCTGCGCAAGCAGGCCAGTGGCCGCGAGTTGCTAAAAGTGCGCATCGAAGATGCACCGGCCAACGAAATCCAAAATGCCTTGCAAACATTGCCATCAGTTGATAAAATTGATGTAACCGATGTGGCCATGAGCCGCTTTGAAGTACAAAGCAAGGCAGGGCAAACCAGCAAGCGTGACATTTTTAAACTCTGTGTAGAGAAAAATTGGGCGCTCACCGAACTTACTCCGCAGGAAACCCGCCTCGAAGATATTTTCAGAAACTTAACAATGAATTGATTTATGTACGCTGTTTTGATTATTGCCAGGCGCGAACTGCAATCGTTTTTCGATTCGCTCATCGCCTATATTTTGTTAACCTTGTTTTTGGGCTTCAGTGGTTTTTTCACCTGGATGTATGGCAACGATGTGTTCCTTACCGGTCAAACATCGCTGCGCGGATTTTTCGGCATCGCCTACTGGACGTTGTTTTTCTTTGCCCCGGCTCTCACCATGCGCTTGCTGGCAGAAGAAAGAAAGACCGGCACCATTGAGTGGCTGCTCACCAAACCCGTAACCGACCGTCAGGTAGTGATCGGAAAATTTCTTTCTGCCGTGGGGCTGGTAGCCATTGCCCTGCTGTTTACACTGCCGTATGTATTGACCCTCTCCCGCATCGGAAATTTGGACGGAGGCGAGGTGATATGCGGCTACCTGGGCTTGTTGCTGGTCAGCGCTTCGTACATCAGCATTGGTTTGTATGCCAGCAGCATAACCAACAACCAGATTGTGGCTTTTCTCTCAGCGCTATTCATTGGCTTGTTCTTCCACATTATTTTTGGTGTGCTGGGCAGTAACATCGGTGGCTGGATGGGGCAGGTATTCAGCTTGCTCAGCATGTCCGACCACTACGAAAGCATTTCACGCGGGGTGGTAGATTCACGCGACATCATTTATTTCTTCTCGATCATCGCCATCGGCCTGATCCTTTCCGAATTGTCATTAACCAAACGAAACCTTAACTGATCATGACCAACAAACTATACATCAGCACAGGCCTCGTCATCCTCATCATCATTGTTCTTAATTTGGTGAGCAACGAATTTCATTTCCGCCTCGACCTGACCGAAGACCGCGAATACACACTGAGCCAGGCTACCAAAGATATTTTGGACGATCTGGAAGACCCCGTTACCGTGAAAGCTTACTTCTCTAAAAACCTTCCTCCCGAAATTGCCAAAACACGGCAGGATTTTCAGGAGATGTTAATTGAATATGCCAACCGCTCGAACGGCAAAGTGGTGTACGAATTTGTAAACCCTAACGAAAAAGAAGCCGATGAACAGGAAGCCACAAAAAATGGTATCCAACCTGTGATGATCAACATGCGCGAAAAAGATCAGGTGAAACAACAAAAAGCATTTTTAGGTGCGCAGTTAAGTTTCAGTGGCAAGCAAGAGGTGATACCCGTCATCAGACCCGGAGCGGCCATGGAGTATGCCCTCACTACGGCCATCAAAAAACTTTCTGTAAAAGATAAGCCCGCTATCGGTTTCCTGACCGGCCATGGCGAACCCTCGCTCAAGGCCATGCCACAGGCTCTAGAAGAGTTGGAGATTTTGTATGCCGTGCAAGAAATAAAACTTTCTGACACCACCGACATTTCTGCCTCCGTTAAAACGCTGGCTATCGTTCGTCCGACAGACAGCATACCCGAAAAAGATTTTCTGAAAATTGAAAAATTCATGCAGCGGGGCGGGCGGGTTTTTGTAGCGCTGAACCGCGTGGAAGGCAACTTTCAAAATGCCACCGGCACTGCCGTCAATACAGGCTTGGAGACATGGCTGAAAAATAAAGGCATAGAAGTGGAAGACGATTTTGTCATTGATGCCAAGTGTGGATCGGTTACGCTGCAACAGCAAACAGGCTTCGGCATCCTGAGCCAGCAGATTCAGTTTCCTTACCTTCCGGTGATCGCTCACTTTTCCGATCATCCGGTTACCAAAGGACTGGAGGCTGTGGTGATGAAATTTGTAAGCACTATTAAATACACAGGCGACACATCGAAACACTTTACTGCGTTGGCATTTACTTCCGAAAAATCGGATGCCTTCAAAGCACCTCAGCATTTTGAAGTACAAAAGCAATGGAAGGAAGAAGATTTTACAAAACAAAACCTGGTCGTGGCCGGGTTGGTGGAAGGTAAACTTTCGGGAAACACAAAATCAAAAATGGTAGTGATTGCCGATGGCGATTTCCCCATCAACGGAGAAGGCGAGCGTGCCCAGCGCATACAAGAAGACAATGTAAATTTATTGGTCAACTCTATTGACTGGCTATCAGACGACACCGGGCTAATCGCTTTGCGCACGAAAGGCGCCACCTCGCGCCCTATCCGGCAGATCGAAGATTCAACGAAAACAATTTTAAAGTACGTCAACTTTCTCCTGCCTATACTACTGGCCGTAGGCTATGGCATCTACCGCTCGCAACGCAACAAAATAAAACGCTATAAGTGGATGGGCGAAACGTATTGACGGCAAATAGGAAACAGTATGAAAAAATTCAACAATAAAATTCTGGCTATCATATTGGTGTCGCTGGCAGCTATCTTCGTGTTGTCGCGTGTTTACAGGGCTTCTTCGCGCGAGAGCAATATCCGCAGCGAACTGGTAAATATAGATACGGCAGCCGTTACCGAAATGCGCTTGTATCCGAATGCGGAAAAAAATAAAGAGATACGCGTAGTGCGCGAAGGAAAAAATTGGACTGTGAAAATAGACAACCGCACCGCCACTGCAGAGGCAGGAAGTGCGATCAGTGCTCTGAATTATTTTGTTCATCTAAAACCTCTGCGCCTCATCAGCAAAAAGAAAAATAAGTGGAACGAATTTCATGTAGGCGATACCAGCACCCAGGTAAAACTGATGAAGGGCAACGAAGTGCTGGCCGATGTGCGCATAGGTAAAATCGGATTTAACCAGCAGCCTGGGCAGCAACAGTTTTCACCGGGCAGTGTTTTTACTTACGTGCGGCTGAGCAGCGAAAACGAAGTATATTCTGTTGAAGGATTTTTAGAGTCCGTTTACAACCGGGCGTATAACGACTGGCGCAACAAGTCATTTCTTCGCTTACAGCAAAACCACATTTCAAAAATTACATTCAGCTATCCGGCCGATTCAGGATTTGTGTTGGAGAAAAAAAATAAAAAATGGCAGGTAGATAATACTGAAGCCGATTCGATGAAAGTAAAAAATTTCTTGTCACAACTCGAAAACAAAAATGCTACCACTTTTGCCGATGACTTCTCTCCGGCAGGCCGGGCACAGGCAGCGATTCAAATCTTTGGTGAAACCGGAACACAAACTACCGTGCAGGCATGGAAGCGTGCTGATGATTGGGTGTTGACTTCCTCCTATCAACCGGCTATTTATTTCAGTTCGAAAGGATTGGAGAGTGTGATGGGAAGAAAAAAGGATTTCCTGCCTGAGAAAAAGAAATAAGGAGAAATCAGTAATTTTAGGTAAACATCTCAGTCATGAAAACTTACCTCCTGTTTTTTCTCCTGATCGTTTCCGTTTATGCTCAATCGCAAACGCTCACATTGAAGTGGAAAACTGATACGCTGCTCCGCGCCCCGGAATCAGTGCTGGTGGATCATGGAAATAATGTGCTCTATGTTTCCAACATCAACGGCAAGGGCGATGCCAAAGATGGCAACGGGTTTATATCAAAAGTGGGTACAGACGGAAAAATCATAACATTGAAGTGGGCAGAAGGATTAGATGGCCCCAAAGGCTTGGGACTATACAAAGGCAAACTGTATGTGGCCGACATCACACAGGTTGTAGTCATTGATGTAGCCACAGG
Source organism: Bacteroidota bacterium (assembly GCA_018267215.1). GTDB lineage: Bacteria > Bacteroidota > Bacteroidia > Cytophagales > Cyclobacteriaceae > ELB16-189. The sequence goes on along the minus strand of JAFDYX010000020.1, from coordinate 205,819 downwards.
CAAAATTGCAGAACGTGTGGAGGTGGCAGGAGCCCAATTCTTAAACGACATCACAGTGGATAGTCAAGGTGTGGTGTACATCTCTGATACAAGAGCCGGAAAAATCTATTCGCTTTCAGCCGGAAAAATAGCTACCTACTTCGAAAGCCCTGAACTGAACGGTGTAAACGGCCTGCTCAGCGAAGGGCATGATTTATATGTACTCAACTTTGCAACAGGCAAAAACTATAAACTCGACCCCGGCAAAAAACTTACCCACTTTGCCACTACAGCACAAGGCGCTGATGGCGTGGTGCCTTATGGTAAAGGCTATTTGGTGTCGAGTTGGAACGGAGAAATTGACCACGTAAGCGATCAAGGAATCACCACCAAGTTGCTCGACACACGCGACAAAAAAATCAATTCGGCCGATATTGATTACGATGCTAAAACCAAAACCTTGTATGTTCCTACATTCTTTGCCAACTCGGTGATGGCGTATGAAGTGAAGTGAGCGGTGAGATCGGCAAACTATTCAGGCAAGCCATGAAAGTAGAAACAAACACCAGCAAAGCTGAAACCCATACTTGCAGCACTTGCGTAGTGATTGATGGCAAAATGATTGAGTTAGAATCAATGCTTACCTGCCCTCATTGCCGGCATCAGAAAAAAGAAATCATGCCCACAAACTCTTGTCAGTTTTTTTACGAATGCGAAAATTGCAAGGCGATGTTAAAACCCAAGCCCGGAGACTGCTGTGTGTATTGCAGCTACGGAACCGTGAAATGTCCGCCCAAACAAACAGGAGAAGCGTGTTGTTGAAGCTCAATCTTCTATGAGCTACTGAAAACCAAAAGATTCGCACCGGCTATCTGCTAACTGCCGCAATATTCTCTGATTCCTTCCGCTATCGCTTCAAAAATCCTGATCAATTCATTTTCATTTTCTTCCAGCAATGTTACCCGGAAGCCCTGCAACTCAGAACAAAACGATGAGATGGGCACCACGCATATTCCTTTTGCCCCCAACAAATAATAGACAAACCGCTTGTCGAGCGGAATATCCTGGCTCGTCCAAAGCTCCACCAGTTTTCTCACTTCGTCATTTTTAATTTTCATCGTTTGGTGCGGCTTCAGCATTCCTTCGCGAAAAATGATGGTGTTGTAAAACGCTCCATACGTTTCATTGAAAGTTACTTCCTTCACTTGTCCGAGTATGGAAGAAATCAATTTGCTCCTTCTGCCAATGTGCTCGTTTGTTTCCTGGCGATAGGTTTTGAACCGCGGGTCGCCCAACACCCGGGGTAGTGCCAGTTGCGGAAGTTTGGTAGAACAGACTTCAATCATCTTGGCATTGTCTATCGCCTGGCAAAGTCTGTTGAAGTCGTCATCGCACCCACGGTTGTAGTATTCTATCCAGCCGCAGCGCGCACCCGGCCAGGGTAGTTCTTTCGAAATCCCTTTCATGGAAATGCCGGGCAACTCACCGATTACTTCGGCCAAAGTGTAGGCTTTAGTTCCATTGTAGGTGATGTTGATATAAATTTCATCGGCTATCAAGAACAAATTAAACTCACGGGCAATGTCAACTATCTTTTTTAAAGTGTCGAGCGGATAGACCATGCCCGTGGGGTTATCGGGGTTGATGATGAGGATGCCCACAATGTTGGGATTATACTTTACCTTTTTGTAGAGGTCATCTAAGTCAGGATACCAATGATTGTTTGGATCGAGTTGGTACGTTAGTGGCTGATGATGGGCGTGTGCAGCCTCGGCACTGGAGTGTGTGGAGTAAGCGGGAGACGGTCCGATGATGCGCGAGGCGGGATCTAAAAATTGATAGACTTTGGCAATCGCATCGCCCAAGCCATTAAAAAATGTAATGTCATCGGCAGCGATACGGGTGCCTCCCAGTAAATTAGTTTGCGCAGCCAAAAATTCGCGTGTCTCTACTACTCCCTTAGACGGGCAGTAGCTGTAAGTATCATTTTCCAGTGCCAAGTCTGAAACAATTTTTTTGATCCAATGGGGCAACTGGTGATGTTTGGTAATCGGGTCGCCAATGTTTTCCCAATACACAGACACACCAAACTTTTTAAGTTGCTCCGCTTTTTTTACGATCTCGCGGATTTCGTAGGTCAGTTCTTTGGCACCATCGCTCAGTAATTTTTGACGCATAAACAGGCTAATTCAAAATTTCCGATTCAACATTACAAATTAATCAACAGAGATAGTTGAATAGGGGTAGGCATTATTTTTTAAAAATGAAGTACACGGCCAAAATCAGAAAACCAAAGCCTATCCAATGATTTACGCGCAACGTTTCATTCTTAAAAAAAAGAAGGGAGAAGAGAACAAACACCGAAAGGGTGATTACTTCCTGAATTACTTTTAGCTCCACCAGCGAAAACGGGCCGCCATATTCTTTGAAGCCGATGCGGTTGGCCGGCACCTGAAGGGTATATTCAAAGAAAGCAATCCCCCAGCTGATGACAATCACCCAAGCCAGCGACAGGTTTTCACTCCATTTCATCTCCTTGAATTTTAGGTGGCCGTACCACGCAAACGTCATGAAGGCGTTGGAGAGAATAAGGAGTAGGATCGTGTAAATTGATCGCATGTGTAATGATCCCTATTCAATTAGTCAATTAGCCAATTTTAATGTTCATTGGCTAATGGGCAATCGGCACATTGGCATATTAGCTAATCGAAAAATTACTTCACCAATTTTTTGTATTTGATACGATGCGGTTGTTCATCGCCCAGCCGTTTTCTTTTGTTCTCTTCATATTCGCTGAAGGTGCCTTCAAACCAAAATGCCTGCGAGTCGCCTTCAAAAGCAAGAATATGTGTACACACCCGATCTAAGAACCAGCGGTCGTGCGAAATGATCACGGCACAGCCGCCAAAATTTTCGAGCGCTTCTTCCAACGCGCGCAGCGTATTTACATCCAAGTCGTTGGTGGGTTCATCGAGCAGCAACAAATTACCACCCTGCTTCAAGGCAATAGCTAAGTGCACGCGGTTGCGCATACCGCCCGACAGCTCATTAATTTTTTTCTGCTGGTCAGTGCCGCTAAAATTAAATTTGCTGACATACGCCCGGGAGTTCATTTCTTTTCCGCCCAGCAGAATGAGGTCGTTACCACCTGTAATGGCTTGAAACACGGTGTCATCCGATTTTAAGTCGTTATGCTCCTGATCTACGTAGGCTATCTTTACTGTATCGCCTACAGAGAAAGTGCCGGCATCGGGTTTTTCTTTTCCGATAATCATTTTGAAGAGCGTAGTCTTTCCCGCACCGTTCGGCCCGATGATGCCTACAATACCTGCCGGAGGCAGTATGAAGGTGAGATTTTCATACAACAGTTTATCGCCATAGGCTTTTGATACACCGTTGGCTTCAATCACCTTGTTGCCCAAGCGCGGGCCGGGTGGGATGTAGAGTTCCAGTTTCTCTTCTTTTTCTCTAGCCTCTTGGCCAATCAGTTTTTCGTAAGCATTTAAACGCGCCTTGCCTTTGGCATGGCGGCCTTTCGGGCTCATGCGCACCCACTCCAACTCGCGCTCCAGCGCCTTCTGTCTTTTGCTTTCGGTTTTCTCTTCCTGCATCAACCGTTTTTGTTTTTGATCGAGCCAGCTTGAGTAATTTCCTTTCCAGGGAATCCCTTCTCCGCGATCTAATTCTAAAATCCAACCCGCTACATTATCTAAGAAATAGCGGTCGTGGGTTACGGCTATGATCGTGCCCTTGTATTGGCGCAAGTGTTCTTCCAGCCACAGCACCGATTCGGCATCGAGGTGGTTGGTGGGCTCATCGAGCAACAATACATCCGGCTCTTGCAGCAGCAGGCGGCACAAGGCTATCCGTCTTTTCTCGCCACCCGACAGGTGTTCTACTTTGGCATCGGCAGGTGGGCAGCGCAGCGCGTCCATGGCGCGGTCTAAACGGTGGTCTAACTCCCAAGCGCCCGTAGCATCCAGTTTTTCCTGCACTTGTGCCTGCTTGGCAATCAGTTTCTCCATTTTATCAGGATCTTCGAGCACCTCGGGGTCGGCAAATTTTTCGTTGATGGCCTCAAATTCTTTGAGTAGCGCAACGGTATCTTTTACACCTTCTTCTACTATTTCTTTTACTGTTTTGGTTTTGTCGAGTTGCGGTTCTTGTTCGAGCAAGCCCACGGTATAGCCGAGGTCGGAAACCACTTCGCCCTGAAACTCTTTGTCAATACCGGCAATGATGCGCAGCAATGACGATTTTCCGGATCCATTTAAACCCAGCACCCCAATTTTTGCTCCATAAAAAAAGGAGAGGTAAATATTTTTTAACACCTGTTTGTTGGGCGGGTAAATCTTGCTTACGCCCGACATAGAGAAAATAATCTTTTCGTCTGCCATGAATAAATTATTGAAGTTCGGTTTGAGGCGGCAAATATAATGACGATTTTATTGGAATGAATAGCAGAAAAACGGGCTGCCGCAGCGTAGCAGGCAGAACCAATAGCTATCTGACCCCTGCACTTGTTTATATTCTAATTAATTCTACTTTTGCGAAAAATTTAAAGGGGGATTTTATATGTATTGGACACTTGAATTGGCTTCGTATTTAGAAGATGCGCCTTGGCCTGCCACCAAAGATGAATTGATTGACTTTTCCATCCGTTCGGGGGCTCCGCTGGAAGTAGTAGAAAACCTGCAGGAATTGGAAGATGATGGGCAACCCTACGAGAGCATCGAGGAAATTTGGCCTGATTACCCCACCAAAGAAGATTTCTTCTTTAACGAAGACGAGTATTAAAATTTTACAACCTGAAAACTGACTAAGGGCGGGCAACTGCCCTTTTTTATTGACAAAAATCAGGGAAGGATAGATTAACTTGGCAGGCTAAATGGGGCAACCGTATTAAATGCGTAGCAAAAGAAATTTATTTCTATCCGGTTTGATGCTGGCCGCGTCCTGTTCTCTTGCTCAAAATAAAATCAATTCCCGGTTATTCTACTCCAAACCCAAACTATACCATAGCCCTTCCAAGGCCGCAGCCATGGATCTTTCCGGCTACGCGCTTACCGTATCATTTCCGGAAGACAACCGCAGCCAGTTTTACGGTGAAGAAGTTTATAAAAACAAAAAAGTGCGCCCGTTAGAGGATTTTTTTGAATCGCCCCTCGCGGTGGAAATTCAAAAAAAAATCTATTCAGATTTTAAGAAACTGACTATTCCCAAAAAACACCGTGCGCCACTTAAAAATCTCGCCATCCATTCGTCTGTCGAAATATTTTATCCGCAGGTACGCGGGTTCATCCATAGCGAGTCGTTTGCCAAAGTAAGGTTGCAACTGGAAGCGTTGGTTAACAATGTTGTTTTTATTCGTAAAAAATACGAAACGCTTTATGTTACCAGCGGCACCGACAAAGAGTTTGAAGGCGACATCAGTATGACGGTGGAAGACGGAGAGAATGTAACCGTGGGCATGGCCTTGCGCCAAACGCTCGATCAGTTTTATGCTGATCTGCGCAAAGTGTTGACACTGCCTGCCGATCGTATTATTCTTTCCGGCACGGTGGCCAGTTCGAAAACAGGAGCTGGGTTAGCGGCCGATGTTGTCTTTCAGTCTGACTCTACCGCTATTACCGTTTCTGCAGCCGATGGCAAATTCGAAAAAATTATTGCTCGTAGTAAGCAAGGTGTGCGGATCAGCGCGGTGCAATACCTCAACTATGTTGGCTCGTTCGATCCTACCACAACAGATTTAAAAATTGTAGAGGCAGTGTTCAAACTTCAGCCAATTGAAAAAGGCGTAAGTGTCAAACTGAAAAACATTCTTTTTCAAGTCAGCACCACACAGTTGCTGCCAGAATCGTACCCCGAGTTAGATTCCGTTTTCATTTTTTTAAAGACCAACCCCCAAGTGCAGATAGAACTGCAAGGCCACACCGACAACCGCGGCAATGCTGCGCGCGACTTGGAGCTTTCGCAACAGCGCGTGGACAGAATTAAAAAATATCTGGTGGGCAAAGGAATCAATGCCAAACGGATTGAGGGTATTGGCTTAGGCGGAACAAAACCCATCGCCCCGAATGATACCGAAGAGGGAAGAAAACAAAACCGCAGGGTGGAGTTTGTGATCGTAAAGAATTGATTTCGATTTTGTGCAGATCAGGTTTTGCAACTCTTGTGTGGATCAGGTTGGAAGAGCTGACCATCGCTTAATCTCTGTGCCGTCTATGCTACACTTTATCTGTTAGAAGACAAAGGGCTTATCAGGTTGAGTAGGGAAGTTGCAACGAACAAAGCGGACGAAGGAAAAAGAATTTATGTGATCACCAGCGCAGGCATGGCGATGTTGAAGGCCATGAAAGAATCAAGAATGGAACTTTGGAAGTTAGTTCCACAGTTGAAAGTCAGTTAGTATTTATCCAAAAATTCTTTCGGTGTGAGGATCGGAATATTTTCAAACGGATGGAGAACCAACTGGTCTTTATCTCCGGTAATGATGCAGGTAGCTTTCGTAGCCAGTGCTAGTTCAAGGAATTTATTATCGTCAATGTCACGCGAAGCTTGCAAAACTTTAGTTGGTTCAACTTGCCTGCAATTGTTTAGTAGAAGTGCCAGTATCTTTTTGCGAGATTCTTTGCTGATGAAAATATCAAATTTGTCGTCCAGCAGTTTGTCTCGGTATTCTTTCTCCACTTGTTCTGAAAGCATTACTCTTCCTGATGAAAAGCATCGCTCTATTACTTTTCTGGGATTTTCTGAACGGAATACAATGGCACTTATTAAGACATTGGTGTCAATGACAAACGTGCTATTCGGCATGGCGCGAAGCCGTTGTGCCAAAAAGATTCTCTACCGTTTGCTCATCCCACTCCATGATTTCGGCAAGCTTTTGAATGGTGAGGCCATTTTTCTGCGCTTGCTCGGAAAGAGTATCCATAACGGAGCGCAAGTCATCAACCCTCTTTCTTTTGAATACTTCTTCAAGAATTCCGTTCACCATTTGCTCAATCTTGCTTTTCTCGGATGGAGGAAGTTCATTGAATTGTTTGGCCGTAGAATCTTTAAGGTTGATAGGGGTCGTTTTCATAAACCAAAGATAGCCAATCCGTGAAAGAAGTAAAACCATTTTCACTCAGGCTCCTTCACAGTTTTTGCCCATCGCACCTTTTGGAAGAAATTAAAGGTGATTTCTGTGCACGTCAGGCATTACGACAGTCGTTAGACCTGACTATCGCTTACTGGCACTCGGGTTTCGGCCAAGGATGGAGGCATTTGTCGGAGCCCGAAATGGAAGGTGCGGCCGGCTGGCGACTGCCGACAGCCTGGTGCGAGGAACGAGCAGGCCGCCATCTTTGTGCTACAATTGTGGGTGGCAGCCTTTCCATTGCTCAACTTTTCCTTTTTAACTTTTAACACTGACTTTTAGCTATTTTTGCGCTCCGATTTTTTTTAAGTAATGACATTAGCTCAGGAAATAAGCAAGCGCAGAACCTTTGGCATCATCAGCCACCCCGATGCCGGCAAAACTACCTTAACGGAAAAGTTGTTGCTCTTTGGTGGCGCCATTCAAAAAGCGGGAGCGGTGAAGTCATCGAAAATAAAAGACCACGCCCGCAGCGACTGGATGGAGATTGAAAAGCAGCGCGGTATATCGGTGGCCACCTCTGTGATGGGCTTTTATTACAAAGACATCAAAATCAATTTGCTCGATACCCCCGGCCACCAGGATTTTGCCGAAGATACTTACCGCACACTTACCGCGGTGGACAGTGTGATCATGGTGATTGACTGTGTAAAGGGTGTAGAAACACAAACAGAAAAACTGATGGAGGTGTGCCGCATGCGCAACACGCCCGTGCTTTGTTTTATCAACAAGCTCGACCGCGAAGGGCGCGACCCGTTTGACCTGCTCGATGAGGTGGAAGAAAAACTAAATATTAAAGTGCGCCCGCTAAGCTGGCCTATCAGCATGGGGAAAACATTTAGGGGTGTGTACAGTTTGTATGAAAAGAAAATACAACTCTTTACGCCCAGTAAAACTACGGTGGAAGAAGGAATTGAAATTGCCGACATACACAGCGAGGAGTTAGACAAGTTAGTAGGGGAAAGCTATGCCAAGCAACTGCGTGCCGATGTGGAGTTGATTGAGGGTGTTTATCCGGAGTTTGATGTGGACAGTTATTTGGCGGGAGAAGTGGCACCTGTGTTTTTTGGAAGTGCGGTAAATAATTTTGGCGTGAAGGAGTTGCTGGATACGTTCATCCGCATTGCTCCGCCTCCCATTCCTCGCGCCACCACCGTGCGCGAAGTAAAGCCATCGGAAGAAAAGTTTTCTGGTTTTGTCTTCAAGATACACGCCAATATGGACCCTAAGCACCGAAACCGGATTGCCTTCATCCGGATTTGCTCCGGAGAGTTTGAGCGGGGCAACAACTATTATCATGTGCGCCAGGAAAAAAATTTGCGTTTCTCTAATGCCACGGCTTTTATGGCGCAAGACCGCGAAACAGTAGATGAGGCGTGGCCTGGTGATATTGTGGGACTGTACGACACCGGTAATTTAAAAATTGGCGACACGCTGACTGAAGGAGAAAAGATGACCTACACGGGCATCCCCAGTTTTTCGCCCGAAATTTTTAAAGAAGTAGTGAACCGCGATGCGATGAAAACCAAGCAACTCGAAAAGGGTTTGCAGCAGTTGATGGAAGAAGGTGTGGCACAATTGTTCACCTATGAACTGGGAAAAAAGAAAGTAGTGGGCACGGTGGGCGCACTGCAATTTGAGGTCATCCAATTCCGGCTGAAAAATGAATATGGCGCTACGGTGGAGTTTGTGCCGCAACATATTTACAAGGCTTGTTGGATCAGCAGCCCGGACGAAAAAAAGTTACAAGAGTTTATTGCCTCCAAGCAACGCCACCTTGCGCAGGACAAAGAAGGCAAACTGGTTTTCATGGCCGAATCAAAAGCCTGGCTGCAAATGGTGCAGGATAATTTTCCGGAGATCAGGTTTCATTTTACTTCGGAGTTTCAGGATTAGTCAAGGGCAATAAAAATTTGTACCTTTAATTATGAACTACAAAGAATATATCGAAATCAATCCCTCCGTCCGTTTTGGCAAACCCTGCATCAAGGGAACAAGGATTTCGGTTTATGACGTCCTCAGTTGGTTTGCATCCGACATGACGATGGAAGAGATTTTGGCCGACTTCCCTCAATTAACAAAAGAACAAATTCTGGCTTGTCTCAGTTACTCGGCTGATAAAGAAAGAAAATCGTTCGTTGTAGCATGAAGCTTCTCTTAGATGAAGATATCTCTCACCGGATAGTCGGTAGGATCGTAGAACATTTTCCTAACAGTGTCCATGTTTTGTTGGCTGCCGAGAAACCTAAGACAGACTGTGTTATTTTTGAATATGCAAGACTTTATGATTTTGTGATCGTTACCTTTGATGAAGATTTTTACGACATTCAACTTTTAAAAGGCTTCCCTCCAAAAATCGTTTGGCTTCGTTTTGGCAATTCAGCCAGCCGAACTGTTGTTTCTAAATTAATTGACAACAAAGAATCTATCTATCGTTCTCTTTTAGATTCTGAGGTGGGAATTATTGAGATCTATTAATAGAAATGGAAGTATTACATCATTCCATCCTCTACGAAGATAACCATCTGTTGGTCATCAATAAACCTGCTGGCACATTGGTGCAAGGCGATGAAACGGGCGATGTGCCCTTGGTGGAGATTTGCAAAAAATACATTAAGGAAAAATACCATAAGCCGGGCGAAGTATTTTTGGGCGTAGTGCATCGGCTGGATCGCCCCGTAAGTGGTGTCGTGGTTTTCGCCCGCACCTCAAAAGCTTTGGAGCGGATGAACGCCCTGTTTCGTGAACGCGAAACAAAAAAAACGTATTGGGCATTGGTAAAACAAAAACCTCAAAAAAAAACCGACACATTGGTTCATTGGATTGTGAAGAATGAGAAGACCAATAAAGTTACTGCCTACACCAAAGAAAACAGCGCGAGGCAGCGTTCGGAACTGAGCTACCAAATAGTAAAAGAAAGCAATGGTCTTTTTCTTCTCGAAATAAATCCGGTTACAGGCAGGCCACATCAAATCCGGGCGCAGTTGGCAGCTATCGGCTGCCCCCTAATCGGTGATGTGAAATACGGGTATGAGCAACCCAATACCGACAAATCCATTTGCCTCCATGCCCGCAGGCTTGAATTTATCCACCCGGTTAAGAAAGAAAGAATTTTTTTTGAAGCACCTTTGCCCGCAAATAAGTATTGGGATTTTTTTAATTAACAGAAATCATGTCTTGGTTAGATCGGTTACAGCAGCGGTGGAACGCAAAAAATACATGGCAAGTAGTTGCCATCCTGTTCACTTTCATCTGTACGGGCTTCACCATACTATTCATTAAACGGCCGGTGCTGGCTTTTTTGTTTGGCCACGACATACCCACATTGGCCAAGGTGATATATTATATCCTCATCCTTCCGATCTACAACTTGTTTTTGCTCGCTTACGGATTTTTGTTTGGTCAGTTTAACTTTTTTCTTCAATTTGAAAAAAGATTTTTTGCCCGTATAGCTTCTTATTTCAAAAAAAAATAATTCACCGTTTATGAAAACACGCAGAGACTTCATCAAGACAAGCGCACTGGCCGGTGCTGCTTTTTCTATCCTACCTTCAGGCTCGGTATGGAGCCGTTCGGACAACAACAAAGTTCGTTTAGGGTTTATTGGCGTGGGCGCACGCGGCCAAAATCATTTAGAGATGGCGCTCAACCGCGAAGATGTGGAAGTAGTAGCCCTGTGCGACATACAGCAGCGCATGATAGACATGAGCTTGGGCATCGTGGCCAACTCAGGCAAGCCCAAGCCACAAATTATTTTAGATGGCCCACAGGGTTATAAAAAACTGTTAGACAACAAAAGCATTGATGCGGTCATCATCGCCACACCTTGGGAGTGGCACGCCCGTATGTGCATGGATGCCATGAACGCTAAAAAATATGTAGGCTGCGAAGTGATCGTGGGCATGACGGTAGATGAATGTTGGGAGATTGTGCGCACGTCAGAAAAAACAGGCATGCCGTTAATGATGCTGGAGAACGTTTGCTACCGCAGAGATGTGATGGCCGTGATGAACATGGTGCGTCAAAATATTTTTGGTGAAATGATACACCTGCAAGGAGGCTACCAGCACGACTTGCGCGAAGTAAAATTCAATGATGGAAAACATATTTACGGCCACGGTGCAGAGTTTGGCGAAAAAGGATTTTCTGAGGCACAGTGGCGCACCCAGCACTCCGTTACTCGCAATGGCGACCTCTACCCCACCCACGGCATCGGCCCCATCGCCATGATGACCAACATCAACCGCGGCAACCGGTTTATGCGATTGACTTCTTATTCTACCAAAGCCCGCGGCCTCCATGAATACATCGTAAAAGAAGGAGGCGAAAATCACCCCAATGCCAAAATTAATTTTAAGCTGGGCGATGTGGTGACCACGATGATCCAAACGGCCAACGATGAAACCATTTTGTTGCAACACGATACCGATTTGCCGCGCCCCTACTCGCTCGGCTTCCGCGTGCAGGGTACCAAAGGAATTTGGATGGACGTCAACCGATCCATTTATATTGAAGGCCAAAGCGCCAAACCACATCAGTGGGAAGATGCCAAAGCCTGGCTCGATAAGTACGATCATCCGCTCTGGAAAAAGTATGGCAGCGATGCGGCCGGAGCCGGCCACGGTGGCATGGACTGGTTTGTACTCAATGCCTTTATTGAATCGGTGAAACGCAAAACAGCCCCTCCGCAAGATGTGTATGATGCTGTAACATGGAGCGTGATCACGCCACTATCCGAAAAGTCTATTTCGCAAAATGGAACCAGTGTTGAGTTCCCTGATTTTACGAATGGAAAGTGGAAAACAAGGATAAACCAGTTTGCCTTAGACGATTCGTATTAGCCGAGTGAACCCAAGTAGGTCGCTACCTCTTTAGGGGTGTATTCATCCAATATTTGGAGACGTCAAAATTCAAATCTGTCTTAACTTGATTTTCATCTAACGGCCTATTTTTATCAAGAGTTAGCGAGTCGGCAATTAACTTTGGTGGGGTCAAGTTTTCCACAAACAGTTCCCTGAATTGTTTCATATTTACTAAGTGAAACCCATGAATCACCTCCCCATTCAAGTCTTTTACGTTAGTTATCTCGGCTTTGATACGAGCAGCTAAGTTTACTGGCTTCTCATGAATGGGAATGAGGTTGGATGTGAGGAACACTTGAATTCGATATTTACTTTCTAACGCTAGGGGAGGAAGAACTTGAATATTTTTAATACGCAGTTTCTTCCCGTCAAATCTCAAGTCGTAATTATTAATGTCAAGGGCGGATCCTAACTCGGGCTGATGGCTTAACTGAAATTGAAACGCATTCGATATGGGATTGTATGAAATATCCAACACCTTGAAGCTGTCGGGTTTGCGAAAATCAAAAATGTTATAGAAAGAAATATAATTGAGAGTCATTTTTTCTTGGTGTCGTGCATACTCCACGGTGATTCGATAGAGGAGCTTATCTTTAAAAAAACCTGAGTATTCTAATTTGTGAATGGCATAGTTTCCTTTTTCAATATAAATAGTTCCTTCTGCTGAATAGTTTGCTCCTGTTACAGCATACCGGGCACTGAACGTTATCCGGTATAAATTAACATTGTCCAATGATGAGATGCCTTCCATTTTAAAAAAATGATTCTTGATAAAATCGTCACTCAATTGATTGACAAACGAATAAGTTTGAACACGGTAATTCCTGATCGCATCGTGAATACGCAAAATGGCAAGTTCATTGCCACCAAAAGGAAAAATAGTTGCACCAGGAATAAACTTGTTACCTACCTTATTATCATAAGCAATTGCGATTGTTGAGTCTCGTTGAAAAGACGTATTTCGTTTGTATTGACGCAAAGACAGTTTAGTCTTCTCTGCATCGTTGGAAGTAATTCCTTGATCAAAAACTTCAACAATGCCCTCATTCAAGTTTAGGTAGCTGCTATCCATTAGTTGATAATCGCGATAATACGCCACATAGGAATAAGGAGAAGCCATACAATTCTGTGTGATGCGTTCAATTGCCCGGCTGACGATCTGGTCTGCAGAAAGTTTCTTTTTTTTTGCCACTACAGTTACTTCATTCAGCACTAAAGTTGATGGACTCAATTTTAGTATATTAAGTTGACCTTCCATCAACTGTTGCGGTAAAATTTTCTTGGTCAAATAACCAATGCAGGAAAACAAAACACTATCACTACTATTTCGGTATTCTACGGGAAGTTGAAAATCCCCATCGAAATTGGTCACCAATCCATATATTTCCTCTTTTGATTTAAGCCAAACGGTTACAAAAGCAATGGGTTCATTGGATATTGCATCAACCACCCGGCCTTTTATTAGACCGTGGTTTTGCGCTTCCAAAGGAAGCAAGGCAATAACAAGAAAAAATAAAAGTAATGCCTTTTGTATGGCCATCTTTTTCGCTGCTTGATTTTACTAATATAAGTGTTTTGTTTAAGTGGTTTACCAAGCATGCCATTGGTCAATTGCTCAATTAAATTTATCTTGCCTTCCTTTACAAAATTCTAATCGCAAGAAAAATGATTAATCTGGTACTCTTCGGCCCTCCGGGCGCAGGCAAAGGAACACAAAGCGAAAAACTCATTAAAAAATACGGGTTCGTTCACATTTCCACGGGCGATTTATTTCGCTGGCATACTAAAAACGATACGCCACTCGGCAAACGGGTGAAAGAAATTATGAACAGCGGGGCGCTTGTGCCTGATGAAATCACCATTGCCATGCTGAAAGAAGAGCTCGACAAAAACCCGCAGGCAAAAGGCTTTTTGTTTGATGGCTTTCCGCGCACCGTGCCCCAAGCAGAAGCATTGGATAAATTTATGAAAGACAACGGTTCGGCCATTCACTTTGTCATTGCCTTAGATGTAAACGAAGCCGAGTTGCGCACACGTATAGCCAAGCGGAGAACGGTAGAAAACCGAGCCGATGACGAAGAAGAAAAGCTGAATAAACGCATCACCGAATATTTTACCAAAACCATTCACGTGTTGCCCTACTACGAAAAGCAAAACCGCCTCAACACGGTGCACGGCATTGGCGACATAGAGGAAATATTTTCAAACATTTGTACAATTTTAGACAAGAAATGATTGAAGGTTTCGGATTACGAAAAATCTGAAACCAAAAATCAAAAATCAAAGATGTCTTCTCCCAACTTTATAGATTACGTAAAATTCAACTCACGCTCGGGCCACGGAGGTGCGGGCTGCTTGCACTTTCATCGCGAAAAATTTATAGACAAGGGCGGCCCGGACGGTGGCGATGGCGGCCGGGGCGGCCATATTATCTTGCGCGGCAATGCCCAACTGTGGACGTTGCTCCACCTGAAATATCGCAAGCACGTTATTGCCGAACCGGGCAAACCGGGCGAAGGCCAAAACCGGACTGGCGCCTTTGGCCAAGACGAAATACTGGAGGTGCCCCTCGGTACCATCGCCAAGCGGTTTGAAACAGACGAAGTGATGGGCGAGATCACCGAAGACGGCCAAGAATTTATTTTGACACGCGGTGGCCGTGGTGGCAAGGGCAATACATTTTTTGCCACCTCTACCAACCAGGCGCCACAGCATGCCCAACCCGGTGAGCCGGGCATAGAAGAATGGGTTGTGCTGGAGCTTCGCCTGCTGGCCGATGTAGGGCTGGTCGGTTTCCCCAATGCCGGAAAGTCCACCTTACTCTCAGTTGTGTCTGCTGCCAAACCAAAAATAGCGGACTATGCTTTTACCACCCTCACACCCAACCTCGGGGTAGTGCGCTACCGCGATGATAAAAGTTTTGTGATGGCCGACATCCCCGGCATCATTGAAGGCGCAGCCGAAGGCAAAGGACTGGGCACACGCTTTTTAAAACACATCGAGCGCAATTCGTTGCTGCTGCTGATGGTTCCGGCCGATTCAAAAAACATCAAAGAGGAATTTGAGATTTTATTGAACGAACTGAAAAAATACAATCCTGAGCTGCTCGATAAAAAACGGTTGCTGGCCATCTCTAAAAGCGATATGCTGGATGATGAATTGAAAGTAGAAATAGAAAAAGAATTACCCGAAAACATCCCCTCGGTTTTTATCTCATCGGTTACGAATCAGGGAATCGTAGAGTTGAAAGATTTGATCTGGAAGGAGCTGCATTAAAGAAGACCTATAAGGTTTATAAACTTTATAGGCCTGACTCCAACTCAGGAAACTTCAATTCAATTGGCTGACTATGAAATCTAATAAATTGTTCAATCGAACCAAACCAGTCGACAACCTCATTTCTCTTCAATGAAGTTGGAAGACTGCTAATGATTGACTTGTAGCTGTCGTAAGACCATTCACCTATTTTCTTAGTCAATCCGTGATGTACAGCATTTTTATGAATGTAAAAAATAAATGAAGTGATGTCACTATCCTCTTTAGCTTCGCTACGTTTCAGATAATCAATAAACAAGCTTCCTTTCCTATTATACATTTTATTGAATGCTTTAGCATACCCATTCAACCAGTTGCTAAATTGCTCCATCACAAAACCTGGAAGAGAATCAAACTGCTCATTAAAGGCCTTTCTTTTTTTCAACAGAAAATGATCCATCAATTCCCGATCCGTCTTTATTCTAATCAGCAGATGAAAATGATTAGGCAGTAATGAATATGCAAAGACATCTGCAACAGGAAGAATGTATTGCTTAAACTTCCCTAAGAAGTAATTATAGTTCTCATCTTCGCGAAAAAGTTTATCACTGCCAACTGCTCTGTTGAATAGATGATAAAACTGGTCAGCTATTAATGGAATATGGTAGTCATTCATCTTATCCATTTGATGAATATACCAAAAAATAACAATTGGCCTGACGGACATTACAACGCCAACCTGTCACACATTCCATTCTTGGCAAAATTCTTGTCATCATGCAGCTGAATCTAATAATGAAGTGATGGAAAATACCGTTCACCCTGAACCCGAATTGGAAAAACACGAAGAATCCATGCCTGAAGGCACTCCGCAGCAAAGTTCGGAGCCTGCTACCGAAGAGAAAAAGGAGGGCTCAAACGACCCTTCTAAAAAGATGCAAGACGAATTGGCAGAAGCCAAAGACAAATATGTGCGCCTCTATGCCGAATTTGACAACTTCCGCAAACGCAACGCCAAAGAAAAACTCGATCTTATCTCATCGGCCAACGAGCAACTATTAAAAGCCTTGTTACCTGTGGTAGATGATTTTGAACGTGCCGAAAAATCATGGAAAGAAAAAAATGATAAAGAATGGGAAGGCTTTATCCTGATCCAAAATAAATTCAAAAAGGTATTAGAACAATACAGCGTGAAGGCAATGGACATCAGCCCGGGCTCTGATTTTAACCTCGACCTGCATGAGGCAGTTACCCAAATACCTGCACCCAACGACCAACTGAAAGGCAAAATTGTAGATGTGTTGGAAAAAGGATATTTACTGGGCGAAAAAGTTATTCGCTTTGCTAAAGTAGTAGTGGGAAATTAGAAGTTGGAAGTTAGAAGATTTGATGATTAAGTCGTATAAAGATTTAGACGTTTACAATTTATCGTATTCTTTGGCGATGGAGATATTCATATTGTCAAAAGAATTTCCGAAAGAGGAAACCTATTCTCTAACTTCTCAACTAATCATATCTTCGAGATCGATAAGCAGCAACATCGCTGAAGGTTGGGCGAAAAGGGTTTACGAAAAAAAATTTAAGCTTCATTTGGTAGATGCACTGGGTTCAGTTGCTGAAGTTCAGAACTGGATTCAATTTGCTAAAGATTGTAATTACATTGATGAAAATAAACTGAATTCATTGACCCAAAAAATTTATCAAGTTGGAAGAATGTTGACAAAACTCCATCAGAATTGGAAAACTCAATCCATCCAACGTCAAACATCCAACCTCTAACCTCCTATGTCAACCAAAAGAGACTACTACGAAATACTGGGCGTAAGCAAGAGTGCTACAGCAGAAGAATTAAAAAAGGCTTATCGCAAATTAGCCATCCAATATCACCCTGATAAAAATCCGGGCAACAAAGAAGCAGAGGAAAAATTTAAGGAAGCTGCCGAAGCCTACGAGGTGTTGAGCGATGCCAACAAACGCGCGCAGTACGACCGGTTCGGGCACTCGCGCCCCGGTGGTGGTGGCTACCAAACCCACGAGATGAACATGGATGACATCTTCAGTCAGTTTGGCGATATTTTTGGAGGAGGCGGGTTTGAAAGTTTCTTTGGCGGAGGCGGAGGCGGGCGCACACGCCAACGCAAAGGCTCCAACCTGCGCATTAAGTTGAAATTGACATTAGATGAAATCTCCAACGGAGTAGAGAAAAAAATAAAAGTAAACAGGCTGGTGCAGGCCGAGGGTGTTACCTACAAAAACTGCAACACCTGCCAAGGGCAAGGGCAAATACGAAAAGTGGTTAACACCATGTTGGGGCAAATGGTATCTACCACCACCTGCCCTACGTGCAACGGAGTCGGCCAACTGATAGACAAGCGGCCTGCCGGTGTGGATAGCTCCGGCCTGGTTTCAAAAGAAGATACACTCTCCGTAAAAATACCGGCAGGTGTAGCCGATGGCATGCAACTTTCTATGTCGGGCAAAGGAAACGATGCGCCCGGTGGCGGCATAGCCGGAGACCTGATCATCCTCATAGAAGAAATTGAAAATCCCAACCTAAAGCGAGACGGCAACAATGTGGTGTACGACCTGCACATCAGTTTTATTGATGCCGCCTTAGGAACTACTGTAGAAGTACCTTCCATCAGCGGAAAGGTGCGCGTAAAAATAGACGCGGGCACCCAAAGCGGCAAAATATTGCGCCTGCGCGGCAAGGGGATCAAAGACATCAACGGCTACGGTCAAGGCGACCAACTGATTTATGTAAACGTGTGGATACCCAAAAAACTTACAGCCGAAGAAAAGGCTAAAGTAGAGTCGTTGCGCTCCTCCCCTAACTTTCAGCCCCACCCCGAAGCCGGTGAAAAGGGCTTTTTCGAGCGGATGAAAGAATATTTTGGATAGAAAAAGGTGTAACTTTTTCTTTCCGGCTACCGTATAACCGCCTCACGGGTCATTATTTTTTAACAAAAAATTAACCTTACTTACATATAGGCAACTTTGGCCCTTGCCTGACGTAAGAAGCGGTTATGGACAAGTTTCTGTTAGCTATTCTTTTGGTAAAGTTGCTGAGCGTGCCGGGTGCGGCACAGGTGAAGAAGCAATTTACGGTAGAAAAAACCGATCAATACAATAGTGTAGATCTGAGCCTGAAAGCCAAAACAGGCAATTGTTTTATCCGCCCCAGCGAACATGATGATATCCTGAATGTTTACAGCAACCTCGATATTGAAGAATATTCGCACTCGTTTTCCAATGAGATAAAAGGTAAAACCTGCGTTATCAAACTATCCCTCGAGCGGGAAAGCCAGCGGGGCGTGGGCCGGAAAATATCGCACCATGTTTTTGGTACTTACGAAAGAGCCAGCGAAAAATTCTGGAAAGTTTATCTGACAGAAGAACTTCCCTACTCCCTCAACCTCGATTATGGATTAGGCAACTCTAACATTGATTTGGCGGGTTTAGCCATCAGTAAATTAAAAATCAATACCGGTAGTGCCGATGTTAACGTTTCGTACAGCACAAAAACCGAAAATAAAATTGAGATGGACACCTTTTCCATTAAGGTAGATATGGGCAGCGTGGCCGCCCGGCAGCTAAACCTTGCCCGGTCTAAATATGTTTTAGCCGATGTGGGCTTCGGCAATATGCTCCTTGACTTCAGCGACAAGCCCGTCATGGCACACCACATCAAAGGCACGGTGGGTGCCGGCAATTTAGTTATCCATTTGCCCTCGCAGGAAACTCCGGTCATCGTGCGCATTTCCGATTCGTGGCTGTGCAGCGTAAACCTGTCGCGCAACCTGAAAAAAATAGGAGATAATACATTTGCCAACGCGGCCTACTCTAAAAATGCAAAAAACATCCTGACCTTCGACTTGGATGTTTCTATGGGTAAAATTATTTTCAAAGAAAATAATTGAGTTGCTCGCATACTAACAATACCATTTTCGTAGTTCTCTTAGCTTGCAAATTGTTATTTTTGTGGTTCACACAAATAAAAAACGTTTGGAAGCTTTAATTACCACCAACGTATCAAAACGATACGCCCAGCATACTGCACTCGACAAAGTCAGCATCACTATTCCAGAGCAAACCATCTTTGGGCTGCTGGGACCTAATGGTGCGGGCAAAACAACCCTGATCCGCATTATCAACCAGATCATCAACCGCGATGAAGGAGAAATTTTCATCTTCGGGGAAAAACTAAAGCCGGCTCATGTAGAAAAAATCGGCTACCTGCCGGAAGAACGCGGGCTCTATAAAAAAATGAAAGTGGGCGACCAATTATTGTATCTCGCTCAGCTAAAGGGATTAAGCCGCAAGGAAGCGTTGGCTCGCATTAAAGTTTGGCTCGAGAAATTTGAGGTAAAAGATTGGTGGAATAAAAAAGTGGAAGACCTCAGCAAAGGCATGGCACAAAAGGTGCAGTTTATCAGCACGGTGCTGCACGAACCCAAACTGATTATCCTCGATGAACCTTTCTCGGGTTTTGATCCGGTCAATGCGCAACTCATCACCGAAAAGATCCTGGAACTGAAAGCCAACGGCAGCACGATTATTTTTTCTACCCACCGCATGGAGACAGTAGAATCGCTGTGTGACCATATTGCCCTCATCAATAAATCGAAAAAAATTCTGGAAGGAGCCAAGAAGCAGGTAAAAGAACAATACCGATCGAATACTTTTATTGTTGAGCACCGGGGAAATCATTTTACGCTGCCGGCTGAAAAATATGAATTGAAAAAACAATCTGTTCTGGAAGACGGTCTGTACACTTCCACCATTCAGGCTAAAGGAAACATCAAAGGAAACCAGTTGATCCGCGAGCTGATTGACCTGACCGAAGTGTTTAGTTTTCAGGAACAGTTGCCCAGCATGTCTGATATTTTTATCAGCTTGGTGAAAGGCGAGGGCGATGAAGCCCTGAAGAAACATTTGCAAGAAGCATAATTTATATCTTATCACACAAGCATTACCCCTATGAACAAAGTTTGGTTGATTATCCAGCGCGAATTTTTAATCCGTGTAAAAAAGAAATCTTTTCTGATTGCCACCATTGTGGTGCCTCTCATCTTTCCTGCTGTTATTGGTGGATTGGTGTACATTATGATGAAAGAAGCTGAGTCGGCCAAGCCCGATACGGTAATGGTTGTAGATGAAAGCGGCCAGTTTAATTTAGACAGCGCCAAAAATACCAAGCGGTTTCATTTTGTGCCCCTGCAACTGAAACTGGAGCAGGCCAAAAAGGCTTACAACGAAACCAAATACTTTGCCTTGCTGTACGTGCCAGCATTTGATATTAATAAGCCCGATGGGCTCATCATCTACACACAAGAAAACCCCAGCATCGAAAAGGTTGGAGATCTGGAATCTCTGCTGGAAGAGCGCGTGCGCGACCTGAAACTCCAGGAGTTTAAAATTGATAAAGAAGTTTTAAAAAACCTGAAAACAAAAATCAGTTTAAAGCAGATTAATCTATCTGATACAGGTGAGGAAAAATCGAGCAACTCGGGAATACTCTACGGAATGGGTTTTGCGCTGGGTATTATGATTTACATTTTTGTACTGGTGTACGGCATCCAGATTATGCAAGGCGTGATTGACGAAAAGACCTCTAAGGTGGTAGAGGTGATTGTGTCTTCCGTCAAACCTTTTCAGTTGATGCTGGGAAAAATTGTTGGCATTGCGGCCGTGGGGGTGGTACAATTTCTGATTTGGATTATTCTTATCACTTTTCTTTCAACCGGTGTGCTCGGCTACTTCGGTTTAAAGATGCCCCAAAAACAAATGATAGAAGAAGTGTCTAAAAAAATTAAAGATGACGATGTCAAGCAGGCTATGCAGCAACAAGCACAGCCCAACGTAAAAATAAATGAGTTGATGCAGAGCGTAAGCGAAATACCGTTTGCCAAAATTGCTTTTGTCTTTGTTTTCTATTTTTTGGGAGGCTACCTCTTGTATGGAGCATTGTTTGCCGCAGTAGGCTCGGCTGTAGAGTCAATTCAGGAGTCGCAGCAGTTTCAATTTCCCATTACGCTTCCGTTGCTGATCGGCTACATGGGTTTGTTTATGTTTATCCTTCGCGATCCACACGGCCCGGTCAGCTTCTGGCTGTCCATCATCCCCTTCACCTCTCCGGTGGCAATGGTGGGGCGTATTGCCTTTGATGTGCCCGGCTGGCAACTGGCTCTCTCCATGTTGTTGCTCATCGGAGGGTTCATCCTCACCACCTGGATTGCCGGCCGGATTTACCGTGTAGGCATTTTAATGACCGGCACCAAAGTAAATTGGCGTGTAATGGTGAAGTGGTTTATGATGCGCGAGTAGCTGCTGCTTCTTGTACCAACTCTGGCATCTGCATTTTGCTCATTTGTAATTTGCAGCGCTTAATTTGTAATTTGTGGGATGGATTTTTATCGAAACAACGCCAACCTGAAATGGATCATTCTGGCCGTGTCGGTGTTCATCAGTATAGGCTCGATTTACTTTACAGAAATGTTGGTAAACCGGCTGGAAGAACGGGAAAAAGACCAGGTAAAATTATTTGCCCACGCGTTGGAGTACACGATCAATTCCACCCAAAACGACATCCAGTTTATTCAAGAAGAAATTATCAACAAAAACAATTCCATCCCTATTATCAATACAGATGGCAGAGACTCTATCCTCTATTACAACAACATCAGCCTGAACGACCATTGGAGCACGGATAAAAAATATGAATACCTGCGCAGCGAGCTTCGGGAGATGAAAGAAACTTATCCGGCTATTGAAATCATTTTAAAAGATCCTGAAACGCATGAAGTATTCGGCAAACAATATGTGTACTACAAAAATTCTTTTCTGCTGACAGAACTTACAGCTTATCCCTACATTCAGATTCTTGTATTATCAATTTTTGGTTTCATCTCTTATTTGGCTTTCAATTACTCGCGCACGGCAGAACAAAACCAAGTGTGGGTGGGTCTCACCAAAGAAACAGCCCATCAGTTGGGCACGCCCATTTCTTCGCTGATGGCCTGGATAGAAGTATTGCGCGATGACCCCCAAGTAAAAAACAAAGGTATTGTAGAAGAACTAGAGAAAGACATCCGCAAACTGCAGGTTGTTACCGAGCGGTTTTCCAGCATTGGCTCTACCCCTTCGCTTAAGAGCGAAAATATTCTTCAGTTGGTCAACCGTGTGGTTAGCTATCTGCAGCCACGTGTTTCGTCAAAAATAAAAATTGAAGTGTATGCACTATCCGAATCCATCCAGGCCATGGTTCATCCGCCTTTGTTTGAATGGGTATTGGAAAACCTGTGCAAAAATGCGGTAGATGCCATTGGCAGCACCGGCACCATCGCTATCAAAATTTTGCGCGGCAATGAAAACAAAGTATTGATTGATGTTTCCGATACCGGCCGGGGTATGCCTAAGAATATAATCGCCAATGTTTTTAAGCCCGGCTTTACCACCAAAAAACGCGGCTGGGGGCTTGGCCTTACTTTAGCCAAGCGGATTATTGAAATGTACCACGAGGGGAAGATCTTTATAAAAGATTCGCAGGAAAACACCGGAACAACATTTCGCATTGAATTGAAAAGTGCATAACATTATATCTAAATTTTCAATGTAGATTGATCAACTTTTATCTCATGGCATCATTTAATATCTCTGTACTGAAAAGGTTACTAGGCCTGGCGTATCTTATAATTTTTGTGGCCGGATGTTCCATCCGGGTGAAGACTACTTACAACCACCAAACAGATTTTAAAAAATATAAAACATTTTGCTGGCTGGAGGGTTGCGAGTTTAGAATGAATGCACCCCGGCACTTTAATGACTCGCTGATAAAATCACTCATGCAACAAGCTATCATAGCCGAAATGAAAGCCAAAGGGATTGAGTACAACTCCAATACACCCGACCTGCTGATGGATGTACATGTGTCTATTAAAACCGACACGGCTATTTTATGGCATCGCACCGATGACCAGCCTTTTCTGATGCGCCCGCAATTTGCGCAGCCCGAAGAACTGATCGTCAACAAAGGAACATTGATCATTGATTTGGCTGATAAAGCAAAAGGCCAAATGGTGTGGCGATCTGTGGCGGTTTCTTTTTTTGAAAAAAACCCGGAGCTAACGGAAGAAAATTTCAGAAAAGGAGTAGCCGCTGCCCTTAAAAATTTCCCGCCTAAAAAATAAATGACATCTAAACAACCCGATAATACAGCCTTGCGAACGGCTTTGTGGCGGGCATTGCACGTATTGGCAGACAATAAACCTTATGTTATAGAAGATGTGGTAGGTTACGAACTCATCAAACCCGAAAAAGATTGGCCGGAACGCCCTGATATGAAATACACCAAACGGCTTCGGGCTTCTATCGTTGCCCGTGCCAGATTTGTGGAAGATATAGCCAAAGAACAAATTGCAAAAGGCGTAAAGCAATATGTGTTGCTCGGTGCAGGGTTGGATAGTTTTGCACAGCGAAATATCGGAATCAGTTCGCAGGTTGATATTTATGAAATAGACCAGCCCGGCACACTGGCTTGGAAAAAAGAAAAGCTAATTGAACATGGCTATAAAATTCCAAACAACCTTCATTTCGTTCCGGTTGATTTTGAAACATCCTCTTGGTGGCCTGAGCTTTTAAGCTGTGGTTTTGACGTGCACAAAAAAGCAGTAGTTTCCTGTACGGGTGTTACGCTGTATCTTACTAAAGAAGCCATCATAGATACTTTGAGGAAAATGACTGCACTTGCCACTGGCTCTACCATTGCCATCGCATTTTATTTACCGTTGGAACAACTTGATAAGGAGGATAAACCCATGCAAGAAATTGCAATCAAAGGAGCGACAGCATCAGGAACTCCTTTTGTCAGTTTTTTTTCTGTTGATAAAATTAAAATCCTTGCAGAAGAAATAGGTTTAAAAGAAATCCAAATCATTTCCACAAAAGAGATGGCTGAAAGATATTTTAAAAACAGAGCCGATAATCTTGTTCCGGCAAGTGGCGAATTTTTCTTGGTTGCCAAAATCTGAAAAAATGAATGCAAAAATGAAAATTGTAGGCAATCGTTATTGTGCCTTTTTGCGTGGTGTAAATGTGAAAGGCACTACCATGAAAATGGCAGAAGTTTGCACGGTATTTGAAAATGCAGGGATGAAAAGTGTGTCGTCTATTCTGGCATCCGGTAACATTTTATTCTCTTCAGCAAAAGAAAAAAATGATTTAAAAAAGTTGTTGGAAAAAGCCATGTCCGCGCATTTTAAATACGAAGCTTTCTTGTTTTTAAAAGACAAAAGCGAAGTAGAAACAATTTTCGAAAAGAATCCTTTTGCCGTTGATGCTGATTTTCATATTTACTGTTTTGTCGGAAATGACAAAATTGAAAAAACACTCATGTCTGAATTTGAAAAATCGCAAAAAACAAAAGGTGAGGATGCAAAAATCGTTGCCACCAATTTTTATTGGAGAGTACCCAAAGGCAATACGCTTGATTCATCGTTTGGTAAAATCTTGGGCAGAAAAGATTTGAAAGAAGCGTTCACCTCCCGCAACCTGAACACCTTGGAAAAGATTCTGAAAAAGATGTAACCCTTCACATAATAGTGGAAAATTGGCAACAGAAAATAACAAAAGGATATTCCGATGTGAACGGAATTAAAATGTATTATGAAGTTTATGGAGAAGGGGAACCCATTGTGTTGATCCATGGTGGTGGTTCTACCATCCAAACAAGTTTTGAAAAATTAATTCCGTTGCTTGCTGGAAACAGAAAAATCATTGCCGTAGAACTGCAAGCGCACGGAAGAACAAGCGATAGAAACACTGACCTTTCGTTTGAGCAAGATGCAGATGATGTGGCCATACTTCTTAAAAATTTAAACATAGAAAAATCCGACTTCCTTGGTTTCAGTAATGGCGGAACTACGGCTTTACAAATTGCTATCCGACACCCTGAAATAGTTAACAAAATGATTTTAGGTTCTGCGCTTGCCAAACGCAGCGGAGTGCCTTATTGGTTCTGGGGTTTTATGTCGCAGGCTTCATTGGATAATATGCCCGAACAATTAAAAACGGGTTATAAAAAAGTTGCGGCAGATGCAAACGGTTTGCAAACAATGCACGATAAAGATGCTAAGCGAATGGTAAATTTTAAAGATATACCGGACGAACAAATCAAAACTATAAAAGCACCTACTTTAATTATTATTGGCGACAAAGATGTGATTACCCCGGAACACGCACTTGAATTGCACCGACAAATAATAAATTCAGAGTTAGCGATCATTCCGGGCGGGCACGGAGAATATATTGGCGAAATCACAACCATAACGCCTGACTTCAAAAAGAGCGACCTGGTCGTTCCGATGATTGAAAAATTTTTAAACAAAAATTGAATACCATGAGAAAAATAATTTCATTTATGCACGTGTCATTGGATGGCTTTGTAGCAGGGCCTAAGGGAGAGATGAACTGGATTACAATTAATGAAGAATTGTTTGAGTATGTCGGCAAACGAATCGGTGAAGGCGATACTGCATTATACGGACGGGTAACTTATCAGATGATGGAAAATTATTGGCCTGCCGCAGGAAGTAAACCCAACGCGACTAAGCACGACATGGAACATTCAGCTTGGTATAACAAGATTCATAAAATTGTTTTATCGAAAACGGTGAAAGAATCGGGTCTGGTCAACACCACAATTATTAGCAACAACCTTGCAGACAGAATAAACGAGCTAAAAAAATCTCACCCTGGCGGGAGTAAAGAAATCTTGCTTTTTGGCAGCCCCACAGCAACCCATGCACTGATGGAACAAAATCTAATTGATGGCTACTGGTTGTTTATTAATCCTATAATCCTGGGGCAGGGCATTCCATTGTTTAAGGGCATCCAAGGTAAAACAAAATTAAATCTGCTGCATACTCACCAATTTCAGTGTGGTGTAACAGAACTGAGTTACGCGGTGGATAAACATTAACCCATCAGGCGGGCTGCTTAATGCAAGCGCACTGCCCTCAAAATCTTTTTTGCCAACCCGGGGCCTTCGTAGATAAAGCCGGTGTACACCTGCACCAAGTCTGCGCCAGCCTTTAGTTTATCAGCGGCATCAGCGGCTGTCATAATCCCTCCTACTCCGATAATCGGATAATTTTTTCCAAGTTTCGATCGCAGATAAGAAATCACTTCGGTAGATTTTTTTGTCAGCGGTTGGCCACTCAGCCCTCCGTTTCCAATGGCAGAAATTGTTTTTGCATCAGTAGCCAATCCGTCTCTTGAAATGGTGGTGTTGGTGGCGATCACGCCATCGGTTTTTGTTTCGATTAAAATTTCAACTATGTCATCCAGTTGCGAGGTCGTCAGGTCGGGTGCAATTTTTAGCAAGACAGGTTTGGGTTTTTCTTTTTTGTTACTGCGTTGTTTTACATGTGCCATCAATTTTTTCAATGGCTCTTTCTCTTGCAGTTCGCGCAAGCCGGGCGTGTTGGGCGAGCTGACGTTTACTACAAAATAATCAACATACGGGTAGAGCACCTCAAAACAATCATTGTAATCATCTACTGCTTTTTCGTTAGGTGTAATTTTATTCTTGCCGATATTTCCGCCTACGACAATGGATGATTTTCTTCTCTTCAACCGCTCAGCTGCTGCCAGCACACCTTCATTGTTAAAACCCATTCGGTTAATCAATGCCCGGTCTTTTGGCAAACGGAACAGCCTGGGTTTTTCATTGCCGGGCTGAGGCCGTGGTGTAAGTGTACCGATTTCTATAAACCCAAAGCCGAGGCAATCCAACTCATCAATCAGTTTGGCATCTTTATCAAAGCCGGCAGCCAGCCCCACGGGGTTTTTAAAACGGATGCCGAACAATTCGCGCGCCAGCAAGGGAGATTCAGTTACATACAAAAAACGCAATAGGCTTTTTGCTCCGGGTATCTTGCCCGAAAACTTCAGGAAAGCAAAAATGAAATGGTGGATTTTTTCGGGGTCGAACAGAAAAAGCAGGGGGCGGATCAGGTACTGGTACATTTAATTCGATTGAAACAGGTTGGATGACTGTGCAAAGGTACGATCTTAGAGATTCCGGCAATCGCGTGGCTTAATTTTCCTACCTTTGCGCCTCATTTTTTTAAAACCATGATTTCAGTTAATAACCTCTCACTTCAGTTTGGCAAACGGGTGCTATTCGACCAGGTGAACATTAAGTTTGCCAATGGCAATTGCTATGGTGTGATCGGTGCCAATGGGGCGGGCAAATCCACATTCCTTAAAATCCTGACGGGCGACATAGACCCTACTACCGGCCAAGTGGCCATCGAGCCGGGCAAGCGCATGGCCGTGCTCAAACAAAACCACTTTGAGTTTGATGAGGTGCCTGTGTTGGATACGGTCATTATGGGGCATGGGAAGTTGTGGAAAATCATGCAAGAAAAAGATGCGCTTTACGCCAAGCCCGATTTTTCGGAAGAAGATGGTGTGAAGGCATCGGAGTTGGAGCACGAGTTCAGCGAAATGAACGGATGGAATGCCCAATCGGATGCCGCTGCCCTGCTCAGCAACCTGGGCATCACCGAAGAGTGGCACTATTCGCTGGTGCGCGAACTGAACGGAAGTCAAAAGGTACGTGTGCTGTTGGCGCAAGCTATTTTTGGCAACCCCGATATTTTGGTGTTGGATGAACCCACCAACGATCTCGACATACATTCCATCACCTGGCTGGAAGATTTTTTGCTCGACTTCAAAAACTTAGTGATTGTTGTTTCGCACGACCGCCACTTTTTAGATACCGTCTGCACCCACGTAGTGGACATTGACTTCAAGGCGATCAAATTATTTACCGGCAACTATTCGTTCTGGTATCAGTCAAGCCAGTTGGCCATGAGCCAGCGTTCGGCTGCTAACAAAAAAGCGGAAGAAAAAAGAAAAGAGCTTACCGAATTTATTTTGCGCTTCAGCGCCAACGTAGCCAAATCGCGGCAGGCAACGAGCCGCAGAAAGTTACTGGAAAAAATTTCGATAGACGACATACAACCCTCCTCTAGAAAATACCCGGCCATTATTTTCCAGCAAAAGCGGGAAGCCGGAGACCAGATCCTTCGCGTAGAAAATCTAAGCTACTCAACAGCCGAAACATCGCTGTTTAAAAATCTCGATTTTTATGTGAACAAAGGCGACAAAATTGCCGTTCTCAGCAAAGACAGTTTGATCATTACTTCGCTGTTTAAAATATTAGCCGGAGAGTTGAGTGCTACATCGGGAGAATTTAAGTTTGGGCAAACCATTACCCCGGCTTATCTGCCCAACGAAAACTCCAAATATTTTCAAACAGACGACAACCTGGTAGATTGGCTGCGTCAGTTTTCAGAAGAAAAAGATGAAATGTACATCCGTGGGTTTTTGGGTAAGATGCTTTTCTCGGGCGAAGAAGTTTTTAAAAAATGTAGTGTTTTATCAGGGGGTGAAAAGGTGCGCTGTATGATTTCGCGCTGCATGTTGGCCAGTGCCAATTTGTTAATATTAGATGAACCCACCAACCACCTCGATCTGGAATCTATTCAGGCATTTAACAATGGGCTGAAAGATTTTCCCGGCACAGTGTTGTTCACTTCGCACGACCACGAGTTTACCCAAACCGTAGCTAACCGTGTGATAGAAATCGGACCCAACGGTTTTGTAGATAAACTGATGACCTATGATGAGTACATCTCCAGCGAAAAAGTAATGGAGCAGAAGGAGTTGCTATACTCTTAGCAGATGGCCAAATTTCCGGGTCTGAAAATTGAACTTGTCAGTTAATTTACAGACTCGACTTTGGTTAACTAACTGAATCTTTGCTCAATTATCTTTTGAAGGTTACGCTTTAGTTTGGGTAAATCATTTTGAACTGCTTCCCATACAATATCATAACTAATAGAAAAATACTCGTGGGCCAAAACATTGCGCGAACCAATAATTAACGGCCATTCAATATCTGTATATTCTTCTCTTAATTCTTTAGATAGTCGGCTGCTGGCTTCTCCAATTATTTCCAATAGTTTCACAACAGCAAGTTGAAGCATATAATTAGAACGGAAAGATTTTTCATCTACGCCTTTACAAAAAATTTCAATAAATTCAATTGAATCTAAAATATGGGCAAGTCGTTCTTTGTCACCGAGCTTGCTTCTCATAAATCAATTTTTTCTCTTTATCGATATAAGGTCGGAGTTTTGGGGAAAGCCCTGTGGAAGAAATTAAATCCACTTTTTTTTTAAGTAAATTTTCTAAACCTAACTGAATGGCAACAAACTTGTACAAGCCTACATGTTCTTCTAATTCAACCAATAAATCTAAATCGCTTGCGTCATCTTGTTCACCTCTCACATAAGAACCAAACAAATAGGCTTTCAACACGGGTTGATTTTTAAAGTAATCTTGGATGATGTTGAAATCTACCATGTACGAATATACCAACTTATTCTGTTTTTACTGAGCTCTCCTCAGGCTTCGAATTTTTCTTCAGCGTCATCCGCGCCAGCACAGCGCTGCTCAGTGCTAATACGGCTCCCAGCAACATAGCCGCTCCGGGAAAATGTATCGGGGCAGACGAGCCGGTGAAAAATGAAAACAAATTATTCATAATGGGCGGACCGATAATCGCTGAGGCGCTCATTACACTGGTGAAACCACCCTGCAACTCACCTTGTTCATTAGGCGGAATAATGCCCGACATGATGGCCTGCAATGCAGGGCCGGCAATACCTCCTAAACAATACACCACCGTAAAGGCATACATCATCCATCCCTCGGTGGCAAAAGCAAAGAGTAAAAACCCAAAGGCATAAAGAAATAAACCGGCATAAACACTTCGCTGCTGGCCAAGTTTAGGAATAATCAATCGAATGAGGCCACCCTGCACAATGGAGAAAACCAAACCGATAACACCGAGTGAGATACCAATGTCTTTGGGTGTCCATTTGAATTTTTCAATAGTATAGTACGACCAGTTGCTCTGCACAGCATGGGCTGCCACATTTATCAATACAAGAGAGACAAATAAGCCGGCTACAATTTTAAAGCGGAACAGGTTTTTCAAAGTTCCCAACGGGTTAGACCTCGCCCACGTAAACTTCCTTCTGTTCTCAGGCTTAAGCGACTCGGGCAAAATAAAATATCCGTACAAGGCATTGAGCAAAGCCAAAATGGCGGCAGCCACAAACGGCACGCGCGAGCCCCAGTCGCCCAGCAAACCGCCAATGACGGGGCCAATGATAAAACCCAGTCCAAACGCTGCGCCTACCATTCCGAAATTTTGTGCTTTGTTTTCGGGCGTGCTGATGTCGGCAATGTAGGCAGCGGCAGTTGTAAAGCTGGCCCCCATAATACCGGCAATGATGCGCCCGACAAAAAGCCACCCGATCGTGGGCGCCATGGCCAAGAAAAGAAAATCTATTCCAAACCCGAGCAACGAGCCGAGAAGTACCGGCCTGCGCCCGTACTGATCGCTGAGCCCACCCACAACGGGCGCACAAAAAAATTGAGTAATGGCATACGAAGCAATCAGCCAGCCGCCATAGGTAGCCGCATCGCTTACCGAAGCTAAGTTAGAAGCCGACCCGCCCAACAGTTCGCGGATCAGTTTGGGCATTACCGGAATGATAATCCCCCACCCGGTTACGTCAACAAGCAACGTAATGAAGATAAAACCAATGGCAGGCCGTTTAGACATAACTTAAATTTAGGGCGCGAAAGTACTAAGGAATTGGTTAACGATTAAAAGTCTGCTAAAAAATGCATCGTATGGCAGACAGGAAAATCGGTAAAAGAATTTTAATCTATTTTAATATCGCTTCGGTAATCCTCAATTCATTTCAGAAATTTGATGTTGTAAGAAGTATTATTCCTTACCTACTCATGGCAACTTCTTGTAAAAGTAAAGCGAGTAGCCTGTTAACATTTCCGGGTGTGCAATCTTCACCAAATCTTTTAAGATCAAATCAGGCCGCAAATAGCCGAGTTCTAAAAATCCATTTCCACCCTTTGCGCCTTGTCTGGCAGTGTAGGTGTAAATGGTTTTATTTTTAAAAGGATTGAAGAGCGCATACCGCTTGTCGGCAGAGACTAATTCATCCAATGTTTTATAATCGCTTGCCCCGATCCACAAGTCAGCATTTCTTGCTTTGGCATACACCGACTCAAAACTAATTTGCAAAAAGCCTTTGTCATCGGTGCCGTTCCATAAATAATGACAGCCGGCATCGGCCAGTAATTTGGCTGCATAGTTTTTTCCGCCCGGCATAAACCAGGCATCGCCATACATCACGCCACTCAACACAGTTGGTTTGTTGGTTTGGTTCGCCATCAAATCTTTTGTAGATAAGTATTCTTTTTCGATGGCATTAAAAATAGAGTCGGCCATTTTCTCTTTGTCAAAAAAAACTGCCATAAACTTTATCCACTCGGCCCGGCCTAACGGGTGCTCTTCCAAATATTCTGCATTGATCACTACGGGTATGCCTAATTGATTTATTTTTTTCAATTGGCCCAGATCGCTGGTCATAGTGTAGCCCATCACCAGTGAAGGCTTGAGCATGACTAATTTTTCTATATCCATTCCCTTATCAATACCCAGATCAGTTACTTTGCCGGCATCAATACGTTGGCGCATTTTTTCTGAGCTGATGTAGTCAGTAGTGGGGAAACCAATAAGTTTTTCCGTTTCACCTAAATAATCGAGCAGCGGTATATGCGTGGTGGACGTGCAGACAACAGATGTAAGCGGCACAGAAATGACTTGCACTTTTTTATCATGGGCGGGAATTTCAGTTCCCTTCTTCACTAACATATATTCATAGCCCAAAGCTGCCCCCTGATAAGGGTAACCAACCGTTACCATTTTACAGTTTTCGTTTACGACACTAACCGAAAAACCGGTTGCGTACTTCAGTACTACAGTGCGTGTCTGATTTTTGTCAGGTTGAGAAGTGCAAGCCGCAAATAAAAGACAGAAGGCTATCGGCAGATGAAAACAATTTTTTTGTTGAAGGTTTTTCATGGCGCAAGTATCGGAAAAAAACTTAAGTTTGCGCCCGAGTGATTGGTTTGCGTTGGATGAAAAACAAAATCCGATGCGATTAAAAGGGAATCCCGTTTAAATCGGGAGCTGTCACCGCAACTGTAATCCTAACAAGAAATTTTTTTTTCTTGTTTGCTGAATCTCAAAGCCACTGTTCCGATAGCTATCAGGATGGGAAGGCACAGCAAAAGGAAAGCCAGGAGACCTGCCGCTTACTCAGCAAAAAAATTATTTGGCTTTCGGGTGAAAGGCCGGAGATGATCGAGCTACGATACTGCTTTATCAAATTCTTTTGACCCCGCGAGCCGGTGAAAACTAAAATGAAAGCAATTTTATTTTTACTTGGCACATGGACGACTACTGCCGGCTGGGCTCAACAAAACGAACCCACCCTGCTTAAGCCGATAACTGTTTACGGGCTGCCGGAAGAAAAATATCTAACGGGCTCATCTGTCGTGCCGCTCGATTCGGCTTTGAAAGCACATGAACATTCGCGCAGCCTGGGCGAAATATTGGCATATCAATTTCCTGTTTATTTCAGAACCTATGGCAACGGCATGCTGGCGGGCATCAGCATGCGAGGCACATCGCCCCAACATACTGCTGTGTTGTGGAATGGAATTAACATCAACAGTTTTTCTTTAGGGCAGGCCGATTTTTCTATTTTGCCTGCTGCCGCGTTAGATGAAGTGAAGGTGCACGAAGGCGCTGGCAGCGCCCGCTATGGCAGCGGAGCTTTTGGCGGTTCAGTCCTCATCAACTCCTATCCGTCATCGGGAAAAAATAATTTGACGCTTGCGCAAGAGGCCGGAAGTTTTGGCCGCTATTTCTCTTCGGCTACAGCAAGCTACACCCTCAACCGGTGGAGTCTGAAAACCAACATCTACAATCTTTCATCGCAAAATAATTTTCCGGTGCTGGCCACGGGCGAACGTCAACCACATGCGGCCTTTCGGCAGTCGGGTATTTTACAAGACATAGAATACAAATGGTCTGAATCAAAAATGGTCAGCCTCCATTACTGGTATCACAATGCCGACCGCGACATACAACCTACCATCGGCCAGCAAAATGCTACCGATAATCAGCAAGACCGAAACCATCGCTTCAGTATTCAATACCGATCGTACAGCCGCTACGGATTGCTTTCGTTAACGGGCGGGTATATCAACGATGTGATTGTTTACAACAACAACCCGGGCGGAGTGATCCGGTGGGTGAGTGCCGCACGCCATGAATTTGTGTGGGCCTCATTTCATACACAGGTGAGGGCGGAGTGGAACCACATCATCGGTAATATTGCCAACTACCAAAACGGCCACGCACAAGAAGACCGTTATGATTTTACTTCGTCTATTCAAAAAAACTTAGGCGAAAGGTTATCTCTCACCCTCAACCTCCGGCAGCCGGTGGTCTCGAGGTTTCAGGCTCCGTTCCTTCCCTACTTGGGCGCAGAGTTTATGCTGTTAAAAAAAGCTCGTCACGAAATAAAAATCAGGGGCAGCCTCTCAAAAAATTACCGAGTGCCAACACTGAACGACCGCTACTGGCAAAACGCTGGTAATAAAAATCTGCTACCCGAAACAAGCCATGCGGCAGAAGCCGGTATCAATTACCGATTGGGTTCATTAGAAATATCGAATACATGGTTCGCCCAAAAAGTAGATGATTGGATACAATGGGTGCCCGGACAAGCGGGCGTTTATCGCCCACAAAATATTGAACAAGTGCTTGCCAAAGGAATGGAAGTACGGATTAGCTCTCGTCAAAAAATAAATGAGGTTATCCTGCTCCCTTCGTTTAGTTACCAGTTTACGCAATCTACCACCACGCAAGCACCTGCTTCATTGCAATACACCCTCGGCAAGCAGCTCATCTACACACCGCAGCACACAGCAACAGGTTTTGTTCAACTTGTCTGGAGAAAATTTTCATCTGACATCACTGCCCAGTACAACGGCCTGCGCTATACCGATTTGGGCAACTCAGATGCCTACGCACTGCCTGCGTATGTGTTGTTTAATTTTTCGATGGGAAAATTTTGGGTCAGCCATCAGCACCGGTTTGACCTCAGGGTTTCTATAAAAAATATTTCAAACCTCGACTACCAGCTTTATGCCGGGCGCGCCATGCCGGGCCGGCATTACAATTTACAATTCACTTATCAACTAACTAAATCCAATTAATTTATGAAAAGCAATTTCAGGTTGTGTGTACTGTTGGCCTTTGTCATTTCTTTTTCTATTGTCAGTTGCAACAAAAACAACGATCCTGTAAAAGGAAAATACCAAAGTGGCGTGCTGGTAGCTAACCAAGGCAATTTTGGCTCGGCCAACGGTGATGTTACTTTTTACAACCCCACTAGCGGGCAGGCCGAACAAACAATTTTCAAAAATGTAAACGGCTCTTTCTCGGGCGATGTACTCCAGTCTATCACGCTCAATGGAGATGTAGGTTATCTGGTGCTCAACGGCAGCAACAAAATTAAAATAGTCAATAGCAACACATTCACTCAGACCGGCATATTTACCGACCCCAAGCTCGACAAGCCGCAATATCTTGCCGTGATCAATGGCAAAGCATACATCAGCGTGTGGGGTGCGTACGATCACAACTACAACCTGATCAAGTCTTACCTGTTGGTGATGAACACACAAACCCTTCAGGCGGTTGATACTATCTCCACCGATTTGGGCGTAGGGAATCTTTTATACAACGGAAAATATCTATTCGCCTCTAACACTAATTTCGGCAGTTCAAGTACCGTGTCTGTCATTGATCCTTCTACCGACAAACGTATCAAGCAGTTGACGCTCTCCGCAGGCCCTGCCGGCATGGTGCTCGATGCCAACAGTAAACTCTGGGTTATCGCCACCGGGACGTACGGAGGTAACAACGGCATGTTGTACCGCATCAATCCTTCTTTATTTGCCGTAGAGCAAACCATCAGCCTGGGGGCAAACCCGGGGAATTCACTTTGCATTTCGCCCGATAAAAAAACATTGTACTACGCGGTGGGCAATAAAATTTTTAAAATAGCTTTTGACGGTACTGCTGCGCCTACTTCGCCTTTCATCAACGCTGCCGATGTAGTTGCCCTCAATACCTTAGCTGTAAATCCGGCCAACGGAGATATTTATGTGGGCGATGCGCTGAATTACTCCTCTTCAGGAAACGCTTATATCTATGATGCGGCCGGCAACAAGAAAACTTCCTTTGCGGTGGGCATAACTCCAACGCAGTTTGTGTTTCAGTAAAAACGGTTAGCCCCAATCCTCTTTCGGTTTTCACCTTTTATCAATAAGCTTGTTAGGATGAAAAAATTCTACATTATATTTCAATTCAAATGGACTAATTTATTATGAAACAAATCATCTTATCCCTCACGCTTATTGTTTTTGCCAGCAATCTGATTGCCCAAAAGAAAAAAACCGAAGCCCCGGCTCCGGTATCGGTTTCACCCATCGAAGCCAAAGTGGCGGGCTTAAAAAAATATCCGGGCTATTTTGATTTTTATTACGATGAGAAGCAGGATAAAATCCATTTGCTGATTGATAAACTCGATACAGAATTTTTATACATCCCGTCATTGACAGCCGGGGTCGGCTCGAACGACATCGGCCTCGACCGCAACCAGCTTGGCCGCGAGCGGGTAGTGAAATTTGAAAGACGCGGCCCGAAAGTATTGATGGTTGAGCCCAATAATTTTTTTCGTGCGGTAAGCGACAATGCAGCCGAACGAAAAGCAGTAGCCGAGTCGTTTGCCAAATCTATGTTGTGGGGTTTTGTAGTAGAGGCCGAAGAAAACGGCAAAGTGTTGGTTGATGCCACCGACTTTATCATACAAGATGTGCACGATGTAGCCTCCCGCTTGCGAGGCGCCCAGCAGGGAAACTATTCGTTAGACAAATCGCGGTCTGCCATTTATTTGCCGCGCACAAAAAATTTTCCGCAGAACACCGAGTTTGAAACTACGCTCACCTTCGCAGGCCAGCCGGCAGGAGAATACATACGCGAAGTAACACCAACGCCCGGCAGTGTAACCGTTCGCGAGCACATCTCCTTTGTGCAGTTGCCCGACAATAATTACAAGCCTCGCCAATTTGATCCGCGTGCCGGGTATTATCCGCTGTCGTACTACGACTACGCTACACCCATCAGCGAGCCGTTGGAGAAGCGGTTCATCACACGCCACCGGCTGCAAAAGAAAGATCCGAATGCGGCCGTCAGCGAGGCGGTACAACCGATCATTTATTATATGGATCCGGGTGCGCCCGAGCCCATCCGCTCTGCGCTGATGGAAGGAGCGCGCTGGTGGAATCAGGCCTTTGAAGCAGCCGGATATAAAAATGCTTTTCAGGTAGAAGTTCTTCCGGCCGATGCCGACCCGATGGATGTTCGCTATAACGTAATCAACTGGGTGCACCGCGCCACGCGCGGCTGGTCGTATGGAGGCGGAGTAACCGATCCGCGCACTGGCGAGATCATCAAAGGACATGTTACCCTCGGCTCACTTCGTGTGAGACAAGATTTTTTAATTGCCGAAGGGTTGCTTGCACCCTATGAAGAAGGCAAGCCTGTTTCGCCCGAAATGGAAAAATTGGCGCTGGCACGCTTGCGCCAACTGGCGGCACACGAAGTAGGCCACACGCTCGGCCTTGCCCACGCTTACTCTTCGAGCACCGAAAATCTGGCTTCGGTGATGGACTACCCTCACCCGATGGTGAAAATTGTCAATGGCAAAATTGATCTGAGCGATGCCTACGATGCCAAGATCGCAGCCTTCGACAAAGTTTCTATCACCTGGGGCTATCAGGATTTTCCTGCCGGAACAGACGAAAGCAAAGCATTGAACGACATCATCCAAAAATCGCTGAAAGCCGGCCTCACATTTTTATCCGATCAGGACGCGCGACCCATCGGCAGTGCCCACCCCTACACCCACCTGTGGGACAACGGGAGTAATCCTGTGGACGAACTCAACCGGGTAATGGGCATCCGAAATATTGCATTGAAAAATTTCGGAGAAAAAAATATTAAACCGGGTGCACCGATGGCCACGCTGGAAGAAGTGTTGGTGCCGGTTTATTTCTTTCACCGGTATCAACTGGAAGCGGCCGTGAAATCTATTGGTGGACTTAATTATCGTTATGCTTTACGGGGCGATGGTCAGCCCGTGGCCGAATTGCTTTCGCCTGAACAAGAAACCAGCGCGCTGGATGCCATGTTAAAAACTATTGACCCCGCTGCCCTGACGATTTCAGAAAATATTTTGAAACTCATTCCACCGCGTGCGCTCGGCTATTCGCGCCACCGCGAGCTGGTAAAAATAAAAACAGAACTCACCTTCGACCCCATCGCTATGGCTGAAAATGCTGCCGATATGAGTTTGAGTTTAATCCTTCACCCGGCACGGGCCAACCGGTTGGTGGAG
This sequence comes from Bacteroidota bacterium, assembly GCA_018267215.1. GTDB lineage: Bacteria > Bacteroidota > Bacteroidia > Cytophagales > Cyclobacteriaceae > ELB16-189. The sequence goes on along the minus strand of JAFDYX010000020.1, from coordinate 168,095 downwards.
CATCATGCGCGAAATGCAAAACTGCCAGGACTGGAGTCGGTAATTGACAAACTAATCAACGTTACCTTCAAATCGCCAGTGCAGGCGGGGCTTGAAGGTGCTGTGCAAATGTCAACCAACTATGTATTGTTTACTAACCTGACAAAGCTTGCGCTGAGCAAAAACGCCACTGCCGAAACGCGGGCTATTGTATTTTTGAAATTAGATCAACTTAAAACTTTTGTGTCTTCCAAAGTAACTGCAGACGAAGAGTGGAAAGCACACTATAGTTACATAGCGAAGCAGATTACTGCGCTGCAACAAAACCCCGATGAGTATAAAATTGAAAACCTGCCCACACCTCCGCCCGGTATGCCCATCGGTGAGTGTGAAATGAATTTCATAGAAAAAAATTGATGCCAGAAAAGACTGAACTGAAAGAAGGTGAAGATTTCTATTTGGAAAACGGACTGATTGTTTTCACTGAAAAATACCATCTCAAGCGCGGCTTCTGTTGCCAAAGCGGTTGTAGGCATTGCCCGTATAAAAAAGGAACACCAACTCAGAAAAAGTCGAACCAAATTATTGTGAGTTGAGTATTTCTTTTGCCGCTGCCGAAGGCATCAGTTTTCCTTCCGCAATCTTTCGTTCGGCTGCTTTAATTTTGGCAATCATTTTTTTCGATTCAAAAATTTTTTTGCGCAGGGCTGATTCTACCCGTTCATGAAACCACCGTATCTTTTGTTGCTGTCTGTTTTTTTCAAAACTTTGATTTTGTACCGTGTGAGCCTGAAAGGAAGAAACCATCTGCCACACCTCGGCCAGCCCTTTGCCCTGCGCTGCCGATACCGTCAACACGCTAGGCTTCCAGCCCGACTCCGGAAGTTGAAATAAATGCAAGGCATGTTGAAAAGCTGCCTGTGCCTGTTTGGCTTTCTTTTCATTTTCGCCATCGGCTTTGGTAATCACCACGCCATCGGCCATCTCCATAATTCCTTTTTTTATGCCTTGCAGTTCATCGCCTCCGCCAGCCAATTGCAACAACAGAAAAAAATCTACCATGTTGCGCACAGCAGTTTCCGATTGCCCCACGCCTACAGTCTCTACAATAATTACTTCGTAGCCTGCCGCTTCGCAAAGCAAAATGGCTTCGCGTGTATTTTCTGCCACACCTCCCAGCGTTTGGCGGGTAGCGCTCGGCCGGATAAAAGCCAGCGGATCTTTAGCTAACGCGGCCATCCGTGTTTTGTCTCCTAAAATGCTGCCTTTTGTTTTTTCGCTGCTGGGGTCAACCGCCAACACAGCCACCTTTTTGCCGAGTGAAGTAATGTACTTCCCCCATACATCTATAAACGTGCTTTTTCCTACCCCGGGCGAGCCCGTTATGCCGATGCGTACCGAGCGGCCTGTATGCGGCAAAAGTTGTGTCAGCAATGTATCCGCTTTTTTCTGGTCGGCTAATTTTTGGCTTTCGGCCAGTGTAATAGCTTTGGACAGCGCAGCGACCTGCCCCTTGACAATTTCGTCAGCTAATAGTTTAATGGAGAACCGCTGAGATACCTTTTTCAACCCGGTTATTAGATTGGTATAAATTTCTAAATTTACTGAATAACCTGATTCCTATGCGGAAATTTTGGTCTTCTATCACCGCTGTTCTGAGCGGACTTTATCATTTCCTAAAAAAACGGACTGCCTTCTTTTGGTTTAGATCTGTCAGTGTCACCGCCTTTTCGTTTTTTCTGATGTGGGCTTTCAGCGGTTTGTTCAGTTTACAATTATTCAATGCGTTCGACCCCGTAGGCCAGGCACTATCCGATTTTGAGTTGACTGACTATGCTTTCTCTCAGCTACGGCCACAGCCCGATGTAGATCAGCGGATTGTGTTGGTAAATTTTGGGCATATCCCCCGCCTCGATATTGCCCAACAGCTTGCCATCATTAATAAATACAAACCCCGGGTAATAGGTATTGATAGTTACTTCAATTGCGAAGGCGGGCTGTACGACACTATCCGTTGCCCGCAGTTGTTAGATACGCTGGCCAATAATTTTTTGTCCGATGCCATCAAAGAAGCAGGCAATGTTGTGTTAGTTTCCAAACTTTTACAAAAGACTGCCACGGCCTATAATCAGGATATGATAGATGAATATGATTCGATGGAGGTGTCCGATCCCATGTTTGATCGGTATTCCTCGCATGGTTTTGCCAATCTGATCACCGATGCCAGCTATCAGGAAGATGTAAAGCAATGCCGCAGTTTTATTCCGCGCATGAAGATCAATGGCCGATATGAAAACGCTTTTGCCGTAGAACTGGCCAAAAGGTATGATTCCACGAAAGTGAAAAAACTTTTTGCGCGTGGCAACGAGGAAGAAATAGTGAATTACCGGGGAAATGTTGAACTGACTGACATCAAATTGAAAACGCTGCAGGGAAAAGACCTGAGCACCACCAATTTTCGCATCATGTTTTATGCGTTAGATATTGAGCAACTCATGAAAGAAGAGTTTGATTCTTCGCTGCTAAAAGATAAAATCGTAATCTTAGGATATTTGGGAAATTATTTTGGAGACCCCGCCTGGGAAGACAAATACTTTACTCCCTTGAACAAAAAAGTTGCAGGCAGGGCAAACCCCGATATGTTTGGCGTGGTGGTTCATGCCAACATTATATCTATGATACTGAATGAAGACTATGTGGGCGAGCCGCCCGAATGGGCTACGCTTACCATAGCTATTGTATTGGGCATTCTAACAGTGGCCCTTTTCAGTATTATCAATGAAAAATGGGATATGTGGTACGATGCGCTTCAGGTAACGATCCAGATTGTGCAGATTATTCTCATTTCGGGCATCATGATTTATGCCTTTGCCACTTATACTTATAAAATAGACTTAACCCTCTCTATGGCAGTTTGCGCGCTGGTAGGCCCTGCCTACGACTTTCTAAACCCGATACTTAAAAAAATATTCGAAAAATCGGCAGAATAGCTTACCAAAAAACAGCTTTGGGTATTAATTCGTAAAACTAATCTGCCTCTTGGCATGATTTTTATTATTTTCGTAGCATAAATCACAAACCCAAAAAATGAAAAAAATCAATTATTTAGCAGTCATTGGCTTTTTGGTAATTTTTAGCTCGGCTCAGGCTCAGGATTACACCTTCCGTGTGCTGGCCAACAAAGGTGCAAACGAAGTAAAATCAGGAGACTCGTGGCAACCTATTAAAACAGGGGCACAGCTTAAAAAAGGAGATGAGTTGAAGATAACCGAAAATGCATCCGTGGGGCTTGTACATGTTACAGGCAAACCTATGGAGGTAAAGCAACCGGGCAACTACAAAGTAGATGATCTGGCCAGCAAAGTAGGCTCGGGCGCAAGCGTGCTCAATAAATACACTGACTTCATTCTAAGCAGCAACTCGGCTGAAGCCAAAAAGAACAGATTAAGTGCAACAGGAGCCGTTCACCGTGGCATGGAAGACATTAAAGTGTTTTTGCCCGAGAGCCAGTTTGGCCAAGTGTACGACCCGGTGGTTATTGTTAACTGGGAGTCATCCAAAGCTACTTCGCCTTACGTTGTCTCTGTAAAAAATATGTTTGGCGATGTGCTCTCTGAAACCGAAACTCCCGAAAAAATTGCACAGATAGATTTGAGTGATCCTAAATACTCAAAAGAAATTCCGGTTTTGGTAGAAGTACGCTCAAAAGCTGATAACAAAAGTAATTCAGCATCTCACGCCATCACGCGTATTACAGGCGACCGTTACAACGATATAAAAAAGCAACTGGATACCGACCTGGCTGATTTAAAAGAAGAAACAGCTTTTAATGAATACCTGAAAGCTTCTGTTTTTGAAGAAAGAAAATTGTTGATTGATGCCATTTCTTGTTATGAAAAAGCCATGAAATTAGACCCTCAAAATCCCACTTATAAAGAAGGATATGAGGAGTTTTTATTTCGCAACAAATTAAAGTCAGTTAAATAAAATCAGGTTAATTATAGCGCGAAGCCCCGACTGGTTCGGGGCTTTTTTATTTCCTTGACTGACCAAAGATTTATTCTAATTTTGTTTCGCTTAACAATTCTATTATGAGTGTACTGGTCAACAAAAATTCGCGTGTAATTGTGCAGGGGTTTACCGGGTCGGAAGGATCCTTTCATGCCGGCCAAATGATTGAATACGGCACAAACGTGGTGGGTGGTGTAACTCCCGGCAAAGGCGGCCAAGTTCATCTGGGCAGGCCTGTTTTCAATACAGTAAAAGAAGCGGTAGAAAAAACCGGTGCAGATGTATCAATCATCTTTGTACCTCCGGCATTTGCTGCCGACTCCATCATGGAAGCAGTGGATGCTGGTATTAAAGTTATTGTAGCCATCACCGAGGGTATTCCTGTAAAAGACATGATGATTGCCAAAAAATATGTAAAAAGTCATGACGTAACACTCATTGGCCCCAACTGCCCAGGTGTCATCACTCCGGGCGAGGCAAAGGTGGGCATCATGCCGGGCTTTGTTTTCAAAAAAGGAAAAATAGGAATCGTATCTAAGTCAGGCACACTAACCTACGAAGCAGCAGACCAGATCGTGAAAGCCGGACTGGGCATCACCACAGCCATTGGTATTGGCGGAGACCCCATCATCGGCACGCCCACCAAAGACGCTGTTGAGTTACTGATGAACGATCCGGAAACTGAAGGCATTGTGATGATTGGCGAGATAGGCGGAAATTATGAGCCGGTGGCAGCACGATGGATTAAAGAAAACGGAAATAAAAAACCCGTAGTAGGATTTATTGCCGGGCAAACGGCTCCTCCGGGGCGAAGAATGGGGCACGCAGGAGCTATTATTGGTGGAGCTGAAGATACGGCTGCAGCCAAAATGAAAATTTTGAGAGAGTGTGGCGTTCACGTGGTAGAGTCACCGGCACTCATTGGCGACACCATGCTCAAGGCATTGGGCAAATAATTTATAGCCAAGCCCACAAAATTTTAAACATGCTTCACCTGCGCCATTTACAGGCGAGTGAGTTTATCGGTCTCTTCCATTTTTGATAATGATGATCCGCATCACTTTTTTACTTCTATTAACAGCCTACGTGGTGACTGCGCAGCCTGCCGCCCCTTTCGCATCGGAGATCAAAGCATTTCAAAAAGAAGACAGCCTGCACCCACCTCTCAAAAATGGTATCTTGTTTATCGGAAGTTCTTCATTTACCTACTGGCACAAACTACCAAGCTATTTCCCCGGCTATCCCATCATCAACCGGGCATTTGGCGGATCAACTTTAGCTGATCAAATTTTTTATTTTAGAAATGTGGTGGCGCCTTATCGTGCCAAACAAATCGTGATTTATTGCGGTGAAAATGATTTGGCATATAACCCATCTTTTCCGGCAGACAGCGCACTCACACGTTTTAAAAAATTGTTTTCATTGATCAGGAATAATGACGCCACGATGTGGGTTACCTTCGTATCCATGAAGCCAAGCCCTTCGCGCCATCATTTTTTAAAGTCTTATACACAGGCAAATAACCTAATCCGAGATTTTCTCAAAAAACAAAAAAGAACAGATTTCGTGGATGTTGCCTCTATCATGCTCAATAAAAATGGCAAGCCGAAAGCATCGCTTTTCACAGCCGACAGTCTGCACATGAACACACGGGGCTATGCCCTCTGGCAAAAAATTATTCTCCCTTATCTGAAGCATTAAGATTTATTTTACTTTTCTTGACCTGAAAGCAATAAGTCAACCCTATCAATATGAAGGATTATAAAAAATATTTTTCAATCAACGCCTCTCCAGAAGATGTTTACTTAGCTTTAACCAATCCGCTCACCATCTATCTGTGGTCAGGCGAAGAAGCACAAATGAGTACTGAACCCGGCAGTGAGTTCTCATTATGGGATGGCGCTATCGTAGGAAAGAACCTGGAATTCATCCCCAACAAAAAGATTATTCAGCAGTGGTATTTTGATGGCCAACAAGAAGAGTCTATCGTCACCATCATTTTACATGCTGATAAAAATGGCACTTCGGCAGAACTTAGGCATACAAACATACCAGACGAAAGTTTTGATGACATCGTAGAGGGATGGCGCGATGTCTATTTTGGTTCTCTTCAAGAGTTTTATGAAGAAGAATAGACTGAATCAAAACTGAATGATTATTTTTGCACCTCATCGGGGTGTAGCACAGCCCGGCTAGTGCGCTACGTTCGGGACGTAGAGGTCGGAGGTTCGAATCCTCTCACCCCGACTAAAAGCCTTCTCTGTGAAGGTTTTTTTATTCTGCTATGACTAATGAGCAACTGATCAGTCATTTTTATGCGTCCTTTCAAAAACTGGATTATACAGCCATGCAGCAGTGTTATGCCGACCATGCCGTATTTCAGGATCCTGTTTTTGGTCTATTGCATGGAACTGAGGTAAAGGCCATGTGGGAGATGCTCTGCCGCAATGCAAAAGATTTTTCGTTGACATTTTCAGCTATACAAGCTGTTGATACCGATTATCACTCTTGCCGATGGCAGGCGGTCTATACTTTTTCTACCGGGCGTACAGTAATTAACTCCATTCAGGCATACATAAAAATAGAAAACGGAAAAATTACCGAACACTCAGATTATTTTAGTTTTTGGAAATGGAGCCGGCAAGCGCTGGGGCTTAGCGGGTGGCTGTTGGGGTGGACAGGTTTTTTTCAAAAAAAGGTAAGCAGCCGTGCCCGTGCCAACCTGATAAAATGGATGAGCAGAAAAGAAAAGGTGTGAAGTTGATTGCGAAATAAAAAAGCCATCTCATTTCTAAGATGGCTTCGTTCGGTTTACCAATTTATTAATTAGGTTGTGGGGTAGTGCGTAAATACGGTTTAATACGCGTGTGTCCTTTAGGGAATCGAGCCGGCACATCTTCATCTTTTATTGCTGTCGAGATAATCACATCTTGCCCTTGTTTCCAATCGGCCGGTGTAGCCACACTGTGTTTGGATGTTAGTTGCAAACTATCTATCACACGGAGCAGTTCTTCAAAATTTCTTCCGGTAGATGCCGGATAGGTAATTGTCAGCTTTACCTTTTTATCGGGTCCTATAACAAAAACAGAACGAACTGTAAACTTATCGCTCACCTGTGGGTAGATCATATCATACAGGTTAGAAACTTTAAATTCAGGATCTGCAATGATGGGAAAATTAACGTGAGTTTTTTGTGTTTCGTTAATATCGCCAATCCATTTCTGATGAGAATCCACCGAGTCGGTGCTAAGTGCTACTACCTTTACGTTGCGCTTGTCAAACTCGCTTCGCAGTTTTGCTACTGCACCTAACTCGGTTGTGCATACCGGAGTAAAGTCTGCCGGATGCGAAAACAGAACGCCCCAGCCATTACCCAGCCATTGATGAAAATTAATTTTGCCTTCCGTAGTTTCTGCTTGAAAATCGGGGGCGATGTCTCCTAATCTTACTGCCATTTTTGTATTTTTTTGTTTCGCGCAAATATAGTAAAGTCTATTAATTCAGTAGGAAAAAGAAAAATTTATTTCATTTGGTTAACATTGATTTTTCACGCTTGAGTATTTTATCTAATGTGCTCCCGCCTAATATTTCCAACGTTTCATCGCGCACATTTAAAAACACATCACGTATGCCGCAGGTTTTTTCGCTCCGGCATTCTTCGCAGCGCTCATAATAGTTGAGTGAAACACAAGGCAGCAAGGCGATGGGGCCGTCCATCAACCGCATAATTTCCATTAAGTTGACTTCGGATGGCTTCTGATATAGGGTGTAACCCCCGCCTTTGCCTTTTTTGCTGTGCAGCACCTTGGCTTTCCTCAACTCGAGCAGAATGGCCTCTAAAAATTTTTTAGGAATATTTTTTTTTTCGGCTATTTCCTGAATGTGAACCGGACCTTTTTGATAGCGCTCGGCTAAGTAAACCAAGGCATGAATGGCATATTTGCACTTTTTTGAAAGCATGTGCCAAGTTATACTTTTTACGAATAACTTTACGATTGTTTAATCCTTTAAGCCGAGGTAGCTCAGGGGTAGAGCAGCTGATTCGTAATCAGCAGGTCGTGGGTTCAAATCCCATTCTCGGCTCATCTCAAATATTAACTGCTTAAGCGCTCAGCAAAGATGTTTGCCTTTCGTCTATAATATTTTTTGATATTCCCGGTATCGGGATAATCTTTGTGTAAAATTATCACCTTGATTACCTCCAAGCCCCAAAAGGCAACCATCACTTCTTTCATGTTTTTTTTGCTCATCACTGGGGTAGTTATTGCCATGAATCTGCTCGTAATCTGGCGGCAGCAGTTAGTAGCCTGGTACAATTATGCGGTGGTTGTCGTTCTTTTGCCTATTGGCCTGTTTGTTTTCTACAAAATTTTTGTCCGCTATAAAATCCTGAAATTAGGTAACAATCAAATTGAGATTATTTATCCGTTTCTAAAAAAAAGAAAAAGCTATTCGCTTGCTCAATTGGATCAGTGGGTAGAAAATAAAGTTAAAACAGGAAAGAACTCGGAGTACAGAGAACTGCAGATAAAATTTACCGATGGCCATAAAATAAGTATTGGCCACAAAGAGCATACAGAGTATCCGCACATGGTACAATACCTTTCGCAGAAAGCGCCCAAGAAAAAAATTGCCCTGAGTTGATTTGATTGGTAAAGTTTTAAAACCTTGTTACTTTTGCAGCCCTTGTTGTTCTTTTGGTATTTGGCCCAGGTGGTGAAATTGGTAGACACGCTACTTTGAGGGGGTAGTGCCGCAAGGTGTGCTGGTTCGAGTCCAGTCCTGGGCACCAACAGAATATTATAGTTGTAAACTGAAGAATGCTTAATTGGTTAACCGCTGTTAGCAGTCAGTTTTCGGAAAGACAGTAATGCCGAAGTGGTGAAATTGGTAGACACGCACGTTTCAGGGGCGTGTGGCGCAAGCTGTGCGGGTTCGAGTCCCGCCTTCGGCACTTTTTCTCTTCAATATTTTTATTGAGAATTCTCTCAATTTCCCCTAGTTATTTTCATGCGACTAAGCGATTGCCTCACTTAAATAGTCGTTCAGTTTTTTTATGCTTTTGCAGACTGCTGCCACTTTTGTGGTAAACTTTGCGTCCTTCACTTCGGCATCTGTAAACGGGTGCGAAACGACAAAGCTTTTGTTTTTGAGGAGTTCGATGTGGGGGTGATCTTTCGGGTAGCCTTTCGGGGCTGTCTTCAGCCGATCCCAATCGGCCAGGCCGTCAAAATACTTTTTGAATTGTTTATCAGCTAAAATTTTCAACAAGGCATTGGGGTTGTAATCAATCTCCTGTCTGATTTTTGCCAAATTTTCTGGGTTGGGCACATACATGCCCCCAGCCACAAAATTTTTATTTCCCGGCTCCAGGTGAATGTAGTACCCGGGCTCTTGCTCCATTTTACCTTTAGACGAAAAGCCTGCACCCATGTTCACCTTGTAAGGTCGTTTGTCTTTGCTGAAGCGTACATCGCGATAGATACGAAAGGCTATTTTGCGCGGGTTAAGTCCGGAAAGACTTTCGTCAAACTTCAATAACTCTTTGTGTAGCGTTTCCAAAAAATCATCAAAGTTGGTTTTGGCTTCCAGATACTTGGACTTATTTTTTTCAAACCATTCGCGGTTGTTGTTGCGGGCAATGTCTTTGAGGAATTGAAGTATGAGCAAAGTATTCATATCAGGCTTTAATAAATTGAAAATCATTATACTTCAAAATGTCCTTATCTCTTGTCATCAGGGTTAGCTTCTCTACTCTTGCCTGTGCCAGCAACATTCTATCAAAAGGATCCCTGTGGATCATTTTTAGTTTACCAATTTCAGAAACGTGAGTATTCATAATTGGCAGTTCGATAAAATCAACTTTAAAATCATCAAAAATCGTATCGGGAACTTTAATCTTGCTATTCATTTTTTTAATCATAATTTCCCAAACGACAACTGTACTCAGGTAAATTGTATTTTCATCATTTTCCATAATTGCCAAAGCTTCTTTGCTGAGGAGCTTTGGGTTTTGATACCACCAAAGAGCCACATGTGTGTCCAGGCTTACTTTCATTTAATGTACTTATTAAATTCTGTTGGTGTTTTATCAAAGTCTGGTGCGATCCAAATTTGACCTTTGTATTTTCCGCCAACCCGTTTACCGGTTTTTTTGATCTTGCTAAGGGTTACCAAAGGTTTTCCATTGCGGGCTATAATAATTTTTTCTCCTTTCAATGTTCGCTCAATAAGAGAAGAAAGGGTTGTTTTCGCTTTATGAATGTTTACTGTTTCCATTTAGCTAAGTTAGCTAACTTTATAAAAAATCCAAAACCGACTCCAGCCCAATGCCTCTCGAGGCCTTTACCAAAATAGTTGAATTGGAAATTGGGTTTTCTTTTAATGCTTGCAAAAGCATTTCCTTCTGTTCAAAATAGTTTGCCTGAGGTATTTCGGTAAGTGCAGACTTAAATAATTTCCCAACCAAATAAACTGACTTTATTTTTTTCTCGTTGATTAATTTACCAATAGCACGATGTTCTTTTTCGGCTTCTTCTTCCAGTTCAAACATATCACCCAAAATCAATACTTTGTTGGCGCTGTGCATCATTGAAATATTTTCGATGGCGGCCATCATCGAACTAGGATTCGCATTGTAGGCATCCAAAATAATTGTGTTGCTTCCTTTTTTGATGATCTGCGAGCGCATGTTTTCAGGCTTATAGCCTGCAATGGCTTGGTTGGCCGCCTTGGCATCTACTCCAAAAAATTTTCCGATACACAGCGCTGAAGCGATGTTTTCAAAATTGTATGTTCCCAGTAATTGCGTTTGCACTTCTTCACCATTTTCTGAACGGTAACGAATGAACGGATCGGCAGCTATCAGTTCTGCAAAAAAATAATCGCCTTGCGATGGATAAAATAAAGCTGAGCGAAATGATGAAGCCTCTCGTTTCAAAATAGGGTTTTGTGAATTGACAAACACTTGTCCGCTGTTTGCTTGCAGGTAGCGGTACAGTTCCAACTTTCCTTTGACAACATTTTCAAATCCCCCAAAAGTGCCGATATGTGCTTTGCCGATGTTGGTAATAAAGCCGTGTGTAGGTTTGCAAATAGCTACTAATTCTGCAATATCGCTCACGCGATTAGCACCCATTTCTATGACAGCTATTTCGATAGAAGCATCAATTGACAAAATAGAAAGCGGCACACCGATGTGGTTGTTTAAGTTTCCGCGTGTGGCAAATGTTTTGTATCGGGTACGGAGCACCGCGCTGAGTAATTCTTTGCTGGTGGTCTTTCCGTTTGAGCCCGTCAATCCGATAACGGGAATTGTCAGTTGGTTGCGGTGATAGCGTGCCAATTGTTGCAATGCCTTCAAACTGTCTGTTACCAACAAACACCGTTCATTTTTTTGAAAAGCCGCATCATCAATCACCGCATAGGCAGCACCTTTTTGCAAGGCTTCTTCTGCCAATGTATTAGCGTTGAAGTGAGGGCCTTTCAGTGCAAAAAAAATAGATCCTTCTACAATCTGGCGCGTGTCGGTACATACCCGCCCGCAGGACTTAAATTTTTCGTACAGCGACTCTATTGAAATCATGTGTTAGAAACTCCCGTGCCGGTTTGACCTTTAGCTATCGACATCAACTCTTGCATGGTGCGCTTCATGCTGTCTGTTGAGCCATCCAAAAAGATGGTGTTGCCCTTTCCGTTCTCGGCAAAATGCCGAACCGATTCCGTCCACATGGCAAATAAAATAAATGAAGAATCGAGATTGGCCAACTGCATTTCTTTGGCTGCCTGCGACATGCCCTTGGCCACCTCTTCCCGAAACAAAGCCACACCTTGCCCTCGAAGTTGTGCAGCCACCTTCTCGGCTTCGGCTGCAATTTTTATGGCATTGCCATCGGCTTCGGCTCCTTTGGTTTTGGTGATCAGCAACGCCTGCCCTTCATTTTCGGCAGCAGCCCGCAAATTATTGGAGGCCACCACTTTTGCCATTGACTTCATGATGGTTTCATCAAAGGCAATGTCGTTCAATTGTAAATCAATCAGGTGATAGCCCCAGCCTTCTAACGTGTGGTCGAGCTGTTGCTTTACTTCTTGCACTATTTCAGTGCGGAGTGATAATATTTCCGATTGTTTTTTTGTAGCTACAAAACTGCGGATAGAGCCTTCGATGGTGCGTGTCAGTGCCGTCATCAAACTCTTGTAGTCTAAAAATTTGAATGCTACGTTTTTGATTGTTTCTTCTTCCTGGTTCAACACAGCAAAAAGCAGCATGGCTTTGAAATTGACATTGGCTTGATCTTGTGTGGTGGCCTGAAACTCCAGTTCAACCGAACGGTTTTGAATGGAGACCCGCGAATGGATCATCTCTATAAAAGGCGTTTTCATGTTCAGCCCCGGCCGCAAGATGCGCTTGTATTTTCCAAATACAGTGGTAACAGCAATAGTACCCTGCTTGACGGTGGCAAAAAGGGTGAATAAACTGATGAACCCGATAAGAAAAATTAAGACGATTACTATTTCCATAATTGCAATTAGTTTGTGAAACTTAAAGGTATCAGAAAAAATTTTCTCGTACCAATGCTACGCTCAATTTAGAAAGCTCGTGTTATTCTATAAGCCTGACATCTGTTCATATCAAAATGTTAACTTTGTGTATGGGTAAAAATGAAATTATTGCACATTGGATAACAATGGCTGAACGTGACTGGAAAAGTGTTGAGGCACTTCTCCATGCCGGGCAATTTATGCACGCATTATTTTTTTCTCATCTGGTCATCGAAAAACTAATGAAGGCTAACTGGATGCACGACAACATAGAGGGGCAACCTCCGAGAATACATGACTTGGAATATTTATACAACCAAACTGAATTATCCCTTACCGACAAACAAGTTGAGTTTTTAGGCGTGCTGAATGCCTGGAACTTAGAAGGTCGCTACCAAGATTATAAAGACAAACTTTACAAACGTGCTAACAAAAGCTATGCGGAAGAAAAAATTAACCAGGTAAACGAGCTACGTTTATGTTTACTGTCAGAATTGCAAAAGAAAAAATAGCTACGTTCATCAGCGACTTGCGGGCGGGTGGGTTTGCTCCTACCCGTGTGGTGCTGTTTGGCTCTGTGGCAAAAGGAAACAGCCATCGTCATTCTGATATTGATGTGGCTATCTGGGATAAAAAATTTACAGGGTGTACTGCCGTTGACTACGAATTATTTGCCTCCATCAAACGAAAACACCCACGCATAGAGGTACACACTTATCAAGCGGGCGAAACTTCTGCTGATAATCCATTCATCAGTGAGATTGAAAAGGAAGGGATTGAGATTGCTCTATAATATCAATGGCGGCTCAGCCACTCATCGCACATTTTTTTTAATTCAGGAAAGAACAAGAAAAATTCATTCTCAAAATCCGGATAACTTTCTTTCAATTCATTCGTGGCTTCTTCCATTTTCGAATCAAATTTTGCGCGATGTGCCATGCCGCTCAACGCCCGGTGGATACCTTCCAGCCTAGCATAATTTACCAGCCAGTTTCCTTTCGTCATGTAGGGCATCATGTACTTTACGCCTTGAGGAATAACTGTGTTGTAACTTTCTATTTGCCGATAACATTCTTCGGCAAAGTCGGGTAAAAGCTGTTCGGAATACTTGTCCCAATTTTTAGCCAGAAAGTGATCATAGAAAATATCCACGATCACACCGGCATAATGTCGGTATTTAATGCGAAGCCGTTGCTTACTTTGTTTTACTACCAAATGCCGGTCGGTAAACCAATCTATCTCGCGGTGCAGCTGAATGCCCCGTGCAATCTCTTTTCCAAACTGCTCTTCCAAATTTCTACCTTTTACAAAGTCACCAATAAAATTCCCTACCCGGATGGGCGGGTTTGAGTCAGAAAGAAAAAGGTGAGCCAGAAAATTCATTCGTCACATTTCGGGTTTCAAATTACAGAATTAAGATTTATCTTTTCTTCCATTTACAATCCATGCCCAAAATTATAATCTAAATAAATTATGAGAGCCAAACTTTTACTTGCAGCTATCCTTATTTCCACTGTTTGTTCCGCCCAGCGCACACTCATCCACTGCGGTTCGCTCATTGACGGAAAAAACAAAGAGCTACTGAAACAAGTTACCCTTGTGGTGGAAGGCAACAAAATCACTTCCGTTGACAAAGGTTTTACCCAACCCGCCAAAGATGACAAACTCATTGACCTGAGCAAAAAGACCGTGATGCCCGGCCTCATTGATATGCACGTGCATTTAGAAGGAGAAACGAGTAAAGACGGCATGGTGAAACGCTTTACCCAAAACGAAGCAGACGTAGCTTTTCAATCAACAGTTTATGCCAAGAAAACGCTCTTGGCCGGCTTCACTACCGTGCGCGATTGTGGCGGCAGCGGGGTGAACATCGCTTTGCGCAACGCCATCAATGCAGGCATAGTAACCGGGCCTCGTGTATATACCGCAGGTAAAGCCATCGCCTCAACAGGTGGGCATGGCGATCCAACCAACGGCTACCGCAAAGACCTGATGGGCGACCCGGGCGCTAAAGAAGGTGTTATCAACAGCCCCGAAGATGCACGCAAAGCCGTGCGCCAACGCTATAAAGATGGCGCGGACTTCATTAAGATAACAGCCACCGGTGGGGTGCTGAGTGTAGCCAAAGACGGCAGCGGCCCACAGTTTACGCAGGAGGAAGTAAATGCCATCGTTGAAACTGCCAAAGACTACGGCATGATAACAGCAGCCCATGCCCACGGTGCAGAAGGAATGAAGCGGGCTGTGCTGGCAGGAATTACCACTATTGAACACGGCACCTTAATGACAGAAGAAGTGATGGATCTGATGAAACAAAAAGGAACGTACTACGTGCCCACAATCATTGCTGGCCGCTCGGCTGCCGAGTATGCCAAAATTCCGGGCTACTATCATCCGCTGGTGGTGCCCAAAGCGTTGGCAATCGGCCCGAAGATTCAGGACAATTTCGGTAAGGCATACAAACATGGTGTGAAGATAGCCTTCGGAACGGATGCCGGGGTTTATCCGCATGGCGACAATGCCAAAGAACTGGGGTACATGGTAGAGGCCGGTATGCCTGCCATCGAAGCGCTGCTTAGCGCCATGCAGGTAAATGCCAACATCTTGGGCTGGGGAGATAAAGTAGGCTCCTTAGAAAAAGGGAAACTGGCCGACATTATTGCTGTTGATGAAGACCCTACCAAAAATATTGCTACGATGCTGAAGGTGAGTTTTGTTATGAAGGATGGCGCGGTGTATAAAAATGAATAGGCTTTAACCTCATACCCCTATGAAAATCACTCTGCGAGATATCAAAGTATTTTTTTTAGGGATGCTGGCTATGTTTTTGATTGAGCTTGCATTTGAATGGAAAGATTTTGTGAGTGGATTTAAAGACGGATTTAATAATGGTCGGAGCAAATAAATTATTGAGACATCCGGCTATCGAACCGGCTTACCTGCTCCACACCGTCCACTTCTTCCAGTTTATTGATCAGTGTTTCTAAATGGCGCGTGTCGTTTACATACAACATGATCTCCCCATTGAAAATGCCGTGGTCGGTATTGAATGAAAGGGAGCTCATGTTCACCTTCAGCTCTTCTGAAATCACTTTGCTTACATCGTTGATCAGCCCCACGCGGTCAGTGCCAATTACGCGCAGGCCGGTAAGAAACGAAAGTTCGTGCTGGCTCGTCCACTTGGCTTTGATAACACGGTTGCCGTGGTTGGCGAGCAGCTCGGGCGCATTGGGGCAATTGGTGCGGTGGATTTTTATGCCTTCGCTGACGGTAACAAACCCAAACACCTCATCGCCCGGAATGGGCGTACAGCACTTGGCCAGTTTGTAATCTACCACGTCCATGTCTTCACCGATCAGTATCGTATCTTCTTCGCGTACCTTCGCTTTTAATTCTTCCTCTATCGTTTTTGCGTTCGGCTTTTCTGTTGCCGGTTTCCGGATGGGGCCGGTAGGTTTATACTCAATGAATCGTTTTAAGTCAGTAGCCGTAATGATGCCCTTGCCGATTTTAAATAACAGCTCTAATTGCGAGCTCACGTTGAAGTAATCGCGAAGTCGCTCGCTTAGGTTTCCATCTACTTCTACTTTAAACTGGCGCATCTTTTTTATCAGAATCTCCTTGCCTTCTTCGGCCACCTTGCGCCTGTCTTCTTTCAGTAAATCTTTGATTTTTGTTTTTGCCTTAGTACCTGTAACAAACCGCAGCCAGTCTTCATTCGGTTTTTGTTTGGATGAAGTGAGTATCTCGATCTGATCTCCATTGTTCAGCACATGGTTGATCGGCACCAGCTTTTGGTTCACTTTGGCACCGATACATTTAGCCCCAATGTCGGTGTGGATTTCGAATGCAAAGTCGAGGGCAGTAGCGCCTTTGGGAATTGTTTTAAGTTCTCCTTTGGGAGTAAATACAAATACTTCTTCGTTGAAGAGGTTGCCTCGGAAATCATCTACAAACTCAAGAGCCGTTAAATCCTGCTTCTCCAAAGTTTCGCGCACACGCATCAACCATTTATCCAAATTCGATTCATACTTGGAAGTATTGTCTTTGTATTTCCAGTGGGCGGCATATCCCTTTTCGGCAATCTCGTCCATGCGTTTCGTTCTGATTTGCACCTCTACCCAGTGGCCGTTTTTGGCCATCACGGTGGTGTGCAGCGATTCGTAGCCATTGCCTTTCGGGGTGCTTATCCAATCGCGCAGGCGGTCGGGGTTAGGTGTGTAATAATCGGTAACGATAGAATATACCTGCCAGCAAAATGATTTTTCATGTTCGAGGGGTGCATCTAATATAATCCGGATAGCAAACAGATCATACACTTCTTCAAACGGAATGTTCTGCTTTTTTATCTTCGTGAAGATGGAATAGATTGATTTAGGCCGGCTCTTAATTTCATATTCGATTTTAAGCTGGTCAATTCCGTCTTTGATGGGTTGCACAAACTGTTTGATGAAGCGGTTTCTCGATGCTTTTGTTTCATCAATCTTGTTGGCAATGTCGCGGTAGGTGGGGTAGTCTGTAAACCGCAAGAACAAGTCTTCCAGTTCTGTTTTGATGGCGTTCAGCCCTAGGCGATGAGCCAGCGGGGCATAAAGATAAATCGTTTCGTTAGCCACCCGCAGTTGCTTGTTGCGGGGCATGCTTTCGAGTGTGCGCATGTTGTGAAGCCGGTCGGCTAGCTTAATCAAAATCACGCGCACATCTTCGCTTAGCGTGAAAAGCATTTTGCGGAAATTTTCGGCCTGAGCCGATGAGCCGTACTCAAAAACACCCCGTATTTTAGTGAGGCCATCTACAATGCGCACCACTTTTTTGTCAAACATCCGTTCGATGTCGCTCAACTGAATGTCTGTGTCTTCCACTACATCATGCAGCAAGGCCGCGATAATGGAGGTGGTGCCCAGGCCAATTTCTTCTACACAGATTTCTGCCACACTCAGCGGGTGAAAAATGTATAGCTCGCCCGACTTTCTGCGCATATTTTTGTGGGCTTCCAGGGCAATGGTAAATGCCCGTTTAATAAGTTTGGCATCGCCTTCGTTTAAAAAAGGCTTAGCCATACGCAACAGCCTGCGGTAGCGCGCAATAATTTCTTTTTTCTCGGTTGCCTCGTTTATAACCATTTTTTGTCTCCGTTCACAATTTAAAAAAAGAGAGCGTATTGCCGTAAGATATTTTTTGCCCTCGCCCTACTTAATACCCTTGAAAATACCTAAAAACCTGCAATATTTTTAAAAAACGAAAACTAGACAGGGAGCAGTTCATTTTTTTGATGAAATAATCTTCTGGGGGCAGATATCCTTTATTAGTAATGAATAATCCCTAAATTTGCGCTCCTTTTTAAATTACAGATTTCAAATTTCTTGTTTAGTTAATCTTGAATCTGAAATTTGTAATCTAAAATTGTGAAACCGCGCATGTGGCGTAATTGGTAGCCGTGCCAGACTTAGGATCTGGTGCCGAAAGGCGTGGGGGTTCGAGTCCCTCCATGCGCACAAAGTTGATGACAAGTTGCTGCTTCAAGATGTCAAATTGAAGGCAACCTGTAACCTGTAATTTATAACCTGTAATTTATTATTCGTGAACATTACGTTAGACAAAAAAAGCGCCACTGACGGCCTGATCAAAATCCAGCTCAGCGAAAGCGATTACCAAAAGAAAGTAGAAGAGAAGGTAAAAGACTATTCGCGCAAAGCCACTATCAAAGGTTTCCGCCAAGGCAAGGTGCCCACCGGGGTTATCAAAAAAATGTTTGGCAGGGATATTTTGGTAGAAGAGGTAAACCACCTCATCTCCCACTCTGTTACTGATTATATCCGCGACAACAAGTTGCGTGTGCTGGGCGACCCGATGCCTAACGTAGAAAAAGCACGCACCATTGACTGGGACGCTCAAAAAGATTTTGAGTTTGAGTTTCAGATCGGCCTGGTAGAAGATTTTGCGGTTGACCTTTCCAAGAAAGTAAAAGTTACTTCGCACCCTATCGAGGTAGATCAAAAAACGATGGATGAAACTTTGGACGATATTAAAAAAAGGTTTGGAACACACTCCAAACCTGAAGTAAGCGAAGCGGGCGATAACCTGATGGGCGACATCTGCAAAAAAGACTCTGAAGAGAAGCAAGGTTCGTACATCCGTACCAGTCAGATCGAAAAATCTCAACAAAAAAAATTCATCGGTCTGAAAAAAGATGATGTGGTAGAATTTGAAGTCGAGAAAATTTTCGCTGATACCCTTACCCTCTCGCAGGTACTAAACCTGTCGGAAGAAGAAGCCAAGAAAGCCACCGGCACTTATATTTTTACCGTAACGGGCATCAGCCGCATTGAGCCGGCCGAAATCAATCAGGAATTATTCGATCAGGTTTTTGGGAAAGATGCCGTGAAAACCGAACAAGAGTTTTTAGACAAAATCAAAGAAACAATTGGCGGCAATTACAACCGCGAAACACAGCATTTGCTGGAGCATGAAATTCAGCATTACTATGTTGACCATACTAAAATCAACATGCCCGAAGGTTTTTTAAAATCGTGGCTGAAATCTACCAGCGAAGGTCAGGTAACTGACGATATCTTAGAAAAAGAATTTAGCAGCTACCGCGATGACTTAAAGTGGAACCTGGTAAAAAACAAAATAGCTGACGACCATGCTATTAAAGTAGAAGAAGCTGAGATTCGTGAAAAAGCAAAGCAGTTGATTCTTGAGCAATTTGGCGGTGCTGCCATAGCAGAACAACTGGGTGATAAATTAGACGGGATCGTTACCAACTATTTGGCCGGCAAAGACGGAAAGGGCGACAACTACCTGCGCACCTACGACCAATTGCGCCACGATAAAATAATGACAGTAATCAAAGATCAGATTACAATTGATGAAAAGAAAGTTAGTCTGGAGGAGTTCAGAAAACTAGCCGTAGCACACCGGCACTAAAGAAGATATTGAGGTCAGCCTTTGCGCTCCAATAGATCAACACGCTTTGAAATGGAGAGCAGTTCTTTCAGCACAATGCCTTGTTCTTCGCGCATTTCGGCCATTTGGTAACTGAATTTAGTATTCGTTTCGTTGAATTTACTGTTCATCTCATTGAATTTACTGTTCATCTCATTGAATTTACTGTTCATTTCGTTGAATTTACTGTTCATCTCATTGAATTTCAGGCTATGGTCAGCTATAGCCCAGCTCATCATCTCTACACTCCGGTCTGTTTTCTCCATGCGGTCTAATATGCGATCCGTTTTTTGCAGATATTCTGAAAGCAATTCTATGATCCGGTCTTCATTTTTCATTTCACAATCATTTTACTTTAAATATAGTGTATTCTAAAAAAATAATAGTGCACTTTTTACCATTAATTTTGATTGTATGTTTGCTCGTTCTTTAATTTTTTATTCTCAATTTTTCCAACAAACTTGAAATAAAATTACAACCTCTAACGACTAAAAAACAAAATCAATTTGAATATGAACACCAATGAATTTCGCAAATACGCCATCCACCACATGGGCATGAGCAGCCACGCATTCGATAGCTATACGCGGTTTGTCAATGACAATGCCCATACTGTGTTGGGCATGACACCCAACATTGTAGAGGAACGCCAAATGCGAGCCACCGTTATAGACGTGTTTTCGCGACTGATGGCCGACCGCATTATCTTTTTCGGCACAGCCGTTGACGACTATGTGGCCAACGTCATCACCGCTCAGCTTCTGTTTTTAGAATCGTCCGATCCTAAAAAAGATATCATCATGTATATTAATAGTCCGGGCGGATCGGTGCATGCCGGTTTGGGCATTTACGACACCATGCAGTATGTAAACCCCGATGTGGCCACCATCTGCACTGGGCTGGCCGCCTCCATGGGCGCAGTCTTGTTGGCTGCCGGCACTTCTAAAAAAAGATCGGCTCTCCCCCATGCCCGCATTATGATACACCAGCCTTCTGCAGGCATGCAGGGCACCTCTTCAGACATGGAAATTTCTATGAAGCAAACATTAGAGTTGAAAAAAGATTTGTACACCATCCTCTCTAAGCATTGTGGACAGACATACGAAAAGATAGAAAAGGATTCTGACCGCGATTATTGGATGCGCGCAGCCGAAGCCAAAACCTACGGTTTGATTGACGAGGTATTGGAGCGCAACAAAAAATAATTAGCCCATCACGCAATGGGTCAATTAGCTGATTATGATTACCTTTGATCTTCTCATGGGCACATTTTCAAAATTGGTAATTGATCAAGTAACATGGCAGAAGTAACCTGTTCCTTTTGTGGACGAAACAAGAAAGATGTTGACCTGATGATTTCGGGCATCCATGCGCATATCTGCGACAAGTGCGTAACGCAGGCTAACCAAATTTTATCGGAAGAAAAGAAGAACAAAGTAGAGGCTGGTTCATTACCCAACTTCAAACTGATCAAACCACGCGAAATAAAAAAATTCCTTGACGAATACGTAATCGGCCAAGACGATGCCAAGCGTGTGATGAGCGTGGCCGTGTACAACCACTACAAGCGCCTCACCCAACGCAAAGTTGACAACGAGGTACAGATTGAGAAATCGAACATCATCATGGTGGGCGAAACCGGTACAGGCAAAACCTATCTGGCTCGCACGCTGGCAAAAATTTTACAGGTTCCTTTTTGCATTGCCGATGCTACGGTGCTTACCGAGGCAGGCTACGTGGGCGAAGATGTAGAAAGTATCTTAACCCGTTTGCTTCAGGCAGCCGACTACAATACCGAGGCAGCCGAGCGCGGCATCGTTTACATTGACGAAATAGACAAGATCGCACGCAAGTCCGACAACCCCTCTATCACACGCGATGTGAGCGGAGAAGGTGTGCAGCAGGCTTTGTTAAAGTTGTTGGAAGGAACAGCCGTGAATGTGCCGCCCCAAGGTGGCCGCAAACACCCCGATCAAAAGATGATTACGGTGAACACGGAAAATATTTTGTTCATCTGCGGAGGGGCGTTCGAGGGAATGGCGAAAGTAATTGCGCGCAGGCTCAACACCCGGCCGCTTGGGTTTGCTGCCAGCTCTGAAGGCCTTCACCCCGGTGACATAGATAAAGACAACTTATTGCAGTTTGTTTCCTCGCAAGATTTAAAAACATTTGGCCTCATCCCGGAGTTGATCGGCCGCTTGCCTGTTGTCTCCTACTTGAACCCGTTAGACCATACGGCCTTACGAAAAATCTTGACCGAGCCAAAAAACGCACTCATCAAACAGTATAAAAAATTGTTTGAAATGGAAAACATAGAAGTAGAATTCAAAGAAGGTGCGCTGGATTTTATTGTAGAAAAAGCCGTTGAGTACAAATTAGGCGCACGTGGCCTCCGTTCTGTTTGCGAGGCCATCATCAACGATGCGATGTTTGAACTGCCTTCCGATAAAACCATTGACAAACTGGTGATCAACCGGGCTTATGCCGAAAACAAATTCAGCAAGAGCCATTACAGCAAGCTGAAGGTAGCATAATTTCATCTACTGAATTATCTAATCAACTCAAATAATTCAGCATTAGCCGAGCAGCATTTTCCGAAGCCGACCCAGTATCAAGTGTTTGATAAATAGAATCGTAAGCCGTCAGTATGGCCGATCGGTATGAATGGTCATAGAGTAGCCTGCTCAATTCGTTATCCACTTCTTCTAGTGTGGCATCCTGCTGAATCAACTCTTTTACCACTTCTTTGCCGGCAATTAAATTGACAAGCGAAATAAATTTTACTTTCACCAAACTTGATGCTATGCCGTATTCGAATGTGCCTGTTTTATAAACCACCACTTGCGGTACTTTAAAGATGGCCGTTTCCAAGGTGGCCGTGCCAGAGGTAACAATGGCCGCATCGGCTACAGACAACAAATCGTACGAAGCATCTTCAACAAATTTTACGTTGGGCAAATGCTGCAATTCCTGGTAAAGAGATGTATTTAAGTTGCCAACGGCCGCCACTACAAACTGATAATCTTTATTTTGCTTTGCTACTTCTGCCATCAAGGGCACAATGCGCTTCAACTCCATTTTACGGCTGCCCGGAAGAAGCGCCACAATCTTCCGTGAACGATCTAACCCATTTTGTTCGGCAAAGGTTGGTTCTTTTTTAAAATTCTTGATGGCGTCCAACACAGGGTTGCCCACATAGTCAACGTCCCAATTACATTTTTCTTTAAAGAATTTTTTTTCGAAAGGCAGGATTACAAATAGCCGATCTACATTTTTTTTCAGTTCAAAAGCACGGCTCTGATACCATGCCCACACTTTGGGCGGTATGTAATAAAATATTTTTATGCCCTTCTCTTTTCCGAACTTGGCAATCTTACGGTTGAAGCCGCCATAATCAATCAGGATAATAGCATCGGGCTGAAATTGAACAATATCTTTTTTGCAAAGCCGGATGTATTTAAAAATGGTTCTCACATTTGTCAGCAGCGACACAAAGCCCATAAATGCCAGTCGGTCGTAGTGAACAAAAATATCCGTTCCTGCTTTTTGCATTTCGTCTCCGCCAAAGCCCCTGATCGAAAGTGCTGGCGCTCTCTTCAGTAAAGATTTTACCAGGTTGCTTCCGTGCAAATCGCCTGACCGTTCACCCGCAATGATGTAGAGTTTTTTCATTCGCCTAAATATTCAACAAAGTTGCGTGGGGTTTCATACAACTTTATTTTATAAAGTTTCCCAAAAGAGGTGATATCAGAAATTTTGGGTTCGAGAATTTTCCATATTTCCATGGCCAGAATTTCGGTGCTTGCCATTTTGCCTTGTAAAAAGGGAACATCCAAATTCAAATTTTTATGATCGAGTTTTTCTACCACCTCTTCACGGATCAGCCGGCTGAGTTTTTTTAAGTCAACTACAAATCCTGTTTCAGGGTTGGGGTTTCCGCTAATGGTTACTATTAATTCAAAGTTATGTCCATGCCAGTTTTCGTTGGCGCATGGGCCAAAGACTTCTACATTTTTTTCTTTGCTCCAGGCCGGGTTATACAATTTGTGGGCTGCGTTGAAGTGTTCTTTTCGGCTGAGGTAAACCATAACAAAAGTAAACTGCAAATATAACGAATGGGCATGTCGGCCGAATGCCTTATTTTTACAAACAAATATTTAAAAATCATGATCGTAGTAACAGGTGCCGCAGGGTTTATCGGCAGCTATCTGATAAAAAGGCTAAACGCAGAAAATCTAACTAACCTCATTGCTGTTGATAGATTTGGTCTGGCGGCTAAGGAAAAGAATTTATCAGACGCTAAAGTTCAGGAATTTGTTGATCGCGAAAATTTTATGGACTGGCTCGACAAAAATCACGACCGGGTTGATTTTATTTTTCACATTGGCGCCAAGACTGACACGGCAGAGTTTGACACGATGCTGCTGAGCCGGATGAACACCCAATACACCAAAGACATCTGGACTCGGTGTGTTCAATATCATATTCCGTTAGTTTATGCTTCCTCTGCCGCCACCTACGGGTTGGGCGAAAACGGGTACGATGATGATGAATCAAAAATCAATCTGCTCAAGCCTCTCAATCCGTATGGTCAATCTAAACAAGATTTCGATGTGTGGGCATTGCAACAAAAAGAGAAGCCAAAGTTTTGGGCTGGCCTGAAATTTTTTAATGTGTATGGCCCCAACGAATACCACAAAGGGCGCATGGCCTCGGTGATATGGCATGCCTTTCATCAAATTAGCAAGACCGGCAAAATGAAATTATTCCGCTCACACAATCCTCAATACAAAGATGGGGAGCAAATGCGTGATTTTATTTATGTAAAAGATGTGGTGGATGTTTGCCTGTTTTTAATGCACCACCAAAAACAATCCGGCATCTACAACCTCGGCTCGGGTAAAGCGCGTACATTTTTAGATTTAACAAAATCAGTATTTAAAGCGATGGATAAAAAGGAAAACATTGAATTCATTGACACTCCTGCCGATATCCGCGATAAGTATCAATATTTTACCGAAGCCAATATGCAGAAATTGAAAAGCATCGGCTATGCCAACCCTTTCTACACACTGGAAGCCGGGACGGAGGACTACGTGAAGAACTATCTCATCGGCCGGTAAAAAATAAACGCCCTGTTTTTGCAGGGCGTTTATTGGCAAAAGAAGAAGTTACCTCTTCATGCAACTTACTTCTACAAAATAATTAACCTTAGTTTCGGGTCATCAGCGGATTTGCACTTAACTCACCAGAAGGTATAGGCCAAATATAATTTGGATCTGAAGGAGCAACAGATGATACTGAGCCTTTTCCCGGTATAGTAGAGTTCGTACGCATGAGATCGATAGAACGCAAGCCTTCTCCTAAGAACTCAATAGTTCTTTCAGTCATAATGTTTGCAATCAAAGTGGCTTGATCTGGCGGAGTTAGTGCTCCACCAACTCCTGCCGAGCGTGTGCGTACAGCATTTAAAAGAGCAAGTGATTGGGCATCTACACCAGCATTTGCCCGCGCACGGGCTTCTGCCAAATTAAGAAGAACTTCTGACCAGCGTATTACAGGAGCTTTATCAGTCCAAGGGTTTGGTGTTGGGTACTTCGTCAAGTACTGCGCAGCTCCAGACGTAACAATCTGAGCTCTTCTTGAATCTACCGGAAGGAATGAAACGTTATCGGAAACAATTCCTGCAGCATTGATCGTATATTCACCATTACCTCCTGCAGAAGAAGGTAAATAGTAGTATGCCAATTGATTCTGAGTGCCAGGCTGGTCAGTAGAGGAAAATGGCATAGAGAAAATGCTTTCGGCTGTAGTTTGTGGAGGAGAGAACACAGTCGTAAATGATGACATCAACTGATTTGCAACCCCTGAAGTAGCAATATATGGCGCGGAGGCAGGAACAATTTTGTTAGCCTCTGTAATTACACCGGCATAGTCAGTCATAGCCAATTTAACTCTGGTCTTCAATGCAATTGCGGTATTCACATGTGCTCTTGTTGTGTTCATAAGAGCGGTGGCATAGTTTGTGGGTAGCCCCGCCTCTGCATCATCCAGATCAGCTATAATCTGTGCATAAACCTGCGCTACTGTACTCCTTGCTAAACCATTATTAGACGAGTTCGTCTCTGCCTGAAGGCGCAATGGCAAACCCGCATCGGCACCCCCGGAAGCTATATACGGTTTAGCATATAATTGCAACAAACAAAAATAACTCAACCCTCTGAGTAACTTAGCTTCGGCAACATACTGAGTAGCTGTTGATGAATAGTTAGCCGGAAAAGTAGGTTGAACAAATTTTGATGCGTTATCACTCATTCCTTTGATGAAAACGTTACACTGGTTAACAGCAGCGTAAGCTGCATTCCATAAATTATTAACCTCGTTGGTAGACTCTACCAAGGTAAAATTCCAGGTTTGCAAACCGGTAACACCGTTGGTCAGCCTGTTTATAAACTGGTCTGCTCGGATGTCATTATAAATTTGATAGCGTCCTCCTAAAAAATTTCCGCTTTTTACTGTAGCATACATACCCTCAACCATTTGAGTTATACGTGCCGGAGATGAAAATACTACTTTATCAGATAGAGCAGTCTGAGGCACCGGACTGAGCATGTCTGTCTGACACGAAAACAATCCCATACCAAAAACGAAAAAGGTCAGTATCGCTTTGGAGTTTATATTATTAATTTTTTTCATAGCTTTTAAAATCTTTAGTTAAAATCCCAGATTAACACCAACAGTAAACGTGCGAGCCTGACCGACAGAGTTTCTGTCGATACCCGCAGAAGCAGTACTATTACCATTCGAAGAGTTCTCGGGGTCAATACCTTTATAAGATGTTACAATTAGTGCATTTTGTACTTGAACATAAACACGCGCATTGGATACTTTTATTTTTTCCAAAAGAGTTTTAGGGAATGTATAACCCAAACTCACATTGCGTAATCTTGCAAAATCTCCTTTTTGTATGTTCTCAGAAATAGGGAAAGATGATCCGTTAGAAACGTTGTCCGTCCAAACCACGCGAGGAATTGTACCCTTCGTATTTGTTGGAGTCCAGCGATTCAACACATCTGTGCTATTGTTCCAAAAACGCATATCTCTCAAGCCTGCTTGCGTTCCATTATAAATATAGTTTCCCCCTTGGAACTGAATGAACACACCTAAATCAAAATTTTTGTAGGTAAAAGTATTGTCAAACCCGCCATACCATTTCGGTAATGTGGGACCATAAATCTTGCCATCAGTTGTTGTATTCGGAGCTGTTGTTATTGAGCCGTCCGATACTTTAGTCCAACGTGAAGCAGAAGGAGCTGAGTGATCGTATTCAACCACATCACCATTGGCTTTCACAAACATTCTACGGCCGTTAACAGGATCCACGCCAACAGTCTGAACTGCACTAAGACTACCTATTGAAGCACCAACTACAGTAATGTTGGAAGTTTCAAGACCTGATGTAGCTGTACGGATAACAGCTTGGGGGTTATTCAAAGCAGTAACTTCATTTTTCAACGTAGTTATGTTCGCACCCACTTTCCAAGCAAAATCTCCTGAATGAATTGCTGTTGCTTGAACAGAAAACTCAATACCTGTATTTGTCATCGAACCGATGTTTGCATTGATTGTGTTTCCAGGAATACCTTTTGAGGGTGCCTGAGGTACAGCCAAAATAAGTCCATCTATGTTATTTTGATAGTAAGTAATTTCACCTTGAATTCTGTTTTGAAATAATTCAAAGTTCAACCCTGCGTCTAACTTCTTGGATGTTTCCCATGTCAATTGATTATTGCCAGCCTGGCCAAACACAAGCGTAGGGTCAGCAGCATATAAGCCAGCACCGTACAATTGTAGTGATGCAAAATCATTAATACCCTGATTGTTACCTACCTGTCCATAGCTTCCCTTCAGCTTCAGGAAGCTAACTATATTGGCCAAAGAAGAATTTTTAAAGAAGTTTTCTTCAGAGATGGCATAACCAACTGATGCTCCATAGAAATTACCATACTTATTTGCCCAAGCCGAGTACCCATCACGTCTGAAATTAATTGTGGCAAAATATTTCTTGCTGAAATCATAATTCGCCCGACCAAAATAAGAGATGAGGTAGTTTTGTGTATAACCGAGGTTAGCGGGTGTAATGTTTGTAAAGTTTCCCTCAAACACAGTGAAAAAAGGATCACCTACGCCAGTACGCTGAGCTCCCCAGTTGGTAAATTTCGAGGCCTGTTGCTCTCCTCCAGCAAGTACTGAGAAATTATGTTTTTGCTGAAGGCTAAAATCATATTGAACTGTATTTTGCCAGTTCCAACGATTATTTGTGCTAAAGGTGTTGGTAGCTGTACCGCCTGCTGAAAAGCCATCCCCATTGAGAGGGTTCTGATAGGAGCGGTTTTCCAAATAAAGCCGGTCAATGCCATATGATGTTTTTACACTTAACCCTTTGAGAATTTCCCACTTTGCGTATGCACTTGCTTGAATCTCATTTCCAACTGACTTAAAGTAATCTTTGTCGAGAATTACAACCGGGTTATAGAAACCTGATTGATACAAGTTATTCATTATCCCAATATTAGAACCAGAAATATTATAACTTCCATCGTTCAGGTAAGGAGCAACATTAGGTGCGGTTATCAGAGGTAAACGTCCTAAACCACCGGTATTAAATGCCTGACCTGGTAGTGAGCCCGTATTGGGTGCCGCAGTATTACTATTAGAGAATGCAAAGTTCATTCCTACCGAGAAATTCTTAACGATTTTCTGATCTAGGTTTAGCCTCATTAATATTCGGTCAAATGTATTTTGCTTCAACATACCTTCTTGATTAGTGTAGTTAAGAGAAGCAAAGTACGTGGTAGACTCATTTCCTCCTGCAATACTCAGAGCATTTGATTGAGAAAAACCCGTTTTATAAACATATTTATACCAGTCGGTATCAATCATTTTGCCATTGGCATCATTAGTCGGAAAAAATCCTGCAGGTTGACCTACATTTGCCAGAGCTTCATTCTTGATGTCCATGTATTGCTGCGCATTCAGCAAATTAAATAAACGGAAAGGGGTAGTCCAGCCAGCCCATCCGTCATACGTAATTTTTGCTTTTCCACTCGCACCACGCTTTGTTGTAATTAATAATACACCAGCCGATGCGCGAGAACCGTAAATCGCAGTAGCTGATGCATCTTTCAATACATCTATTGACTGAATATCAGAGGGGTTGATGTTAGCCAACGGATTGTAGCCAGCCGAGTTAAAGGACTGGTTCCCAGAATATGTTGGAATGCCATCAACAACTACTAATGGAAAAGAACTCAGGTTCATTGAGTTTACACCACGTATGCGAATAACGGGCGGATTACCAATTACTCCGTTGGGTGATGTTGCATTCACACCTGCCGCTCTACCAGCCAATGCTTGATCAAAGCTTTGGATAGGTGTGCTTTTTATTTTATCTCCATCTACAGTAGCTATAGTGCCTGTAATATCGTGCTTGCTTTGGGTTCCATAACCCACCACAACAACTTCAGAAAGCTGCGTGGCATCTGCCAGCATAGACACATTAATAACTGACCTTGTGCCTACTTCTTGTTCCTGAGTGATGTAACCAATGAAAGAGAAAACAATAATACCCCCCTCATCAGCTACCGACAATTGATACTTACCATCCGAATCTGTTGTTGTTCCGTTTGTGGTGCCTTTCACCAGCACATTCACCCCGGGCATAGCAATACCATCTTCTGCCGATGTTACCCTACCCGAGACCGTTCGCGTCTGCGCCATGGCAATGCTTGCAAAAAACATTGCTATGACAGCCATCTTAACCTGTAGATTTTTAATCATAAGATTTAAATTATGAAATTAAAATGAAATAAAAATTAAATTAATTCGCAATAAATGATTTTTTATTTGAATTAAAAATGATTTTTAATTCTTTTTAACTTTTGTATAACCTTATTATGACGTATTTCTAAAAAAAAGGTATGCTATTGCTGTGTAAAGACTGTTCGTTGCCAGCAGATGTAAATCCTCTGCACTCAGAGGGAGCTCTTAATAATCGTAATCTCTATTACTGTACTTTAAACTCAATCCTGCGGTTTGCCTGCCGGTTTTCGTCTGTGTCGTTGGGTTTAATCGGTTTGGTAGAACCAAAACCTTTTTGTTGCAGGCGAGCAGGAGAAATTCCCTTTGTAATTAAATAATCAACTACCGACTGAGCTCGTTTTAAAGAAAGTTGTCGGTTATAATTTTCATTGCCTACATTATCGGTGTGTCCGCTGATCTCTACTTTTATGGCCGGGTTATCGCTTAAAAATTTTACTACTTCGCTTAATTCGGCAAATGACTTAGGGTTGATTTCGAACTGATTGGTCTCAAAAAAAATATTATTTAATACGGTGGTTGCATCTTTTTTAATTCGCTGCAGCGCAATATCAATTTGAATAGGCTGATCTTGGTCTTTTTCTTCATAATTGAAATGCAGGCTGTAAAATAAGTAGCCGGGCTCGGCTACATGCAGCGCATACGCGGATCGGCCGGGTATCACGATCAAATACTGCCCGGTAACTGAATCGGACGTGAAAGAAGAAATTTTTTGATTTCGTTGCAGGTCAAAAAGCTCTACTGATGTTTTTAGTTTTCTCTTTGTGTCGGCATCCAACACAAATCCTTTCACCACATTTCCGCGTCTGCGTACACGCAACGCTTCGGGAATAAAAGCTTCATAAATTTTACTCTTGTTCCTTCCTTCTTCGCGCGAATAAAAAGCAGACGTGCCCTCGCTGGTTACGGCAAATGAATACTGGTCTTGAAAATCATTCAGCGGAGCGCCTAAATTTTGGGACTCCTGCCATTGTCCATCAGATTTTTCTGAAACAAAAATATCGTAGCCGCCAAAACCGGGAAATCCGTTTGAGGCATAATATAAATTTTGGTTGTTGGTGTGGATGTACGGTGCAATTTCGTCAAAAGCAGTGTTGATGGGTTTACCTAAGTTTTTCGCTCTTGTCCATTTGCCTGAAGAATCTTTTTTAGAATACCAAATGTCGTAGCCTCCCATTCCGCCTTTGCGGTCGCTCACAAAATACAGTTCATTGCCGTCAGCGGAGAGCGAGGGTTGTGCTTCCCAGCCCGCACTATTTACGCTCGGTCCAAGGTTTTTGGGCTTGCTCCATATCTCGCCTTCTTTTTTGCTTTCAAAGAGATCGCAGCCACGCGGCCCGCAAATGGTAAAAATTAAATGGCGGCCGTCAGCCGAAATGCTACAAGCACCTTCCCGATAATCGGTATTGATATTTTCAGAGATGGAAGTAGGTGTTTGCCATTTGCCATTTATGTTTTGCGAAATAAAAATATCTTCATTGTCATCATGTGCTCTTCCGTACCGAACGGTAAAAATCAAAGACAATCCATCGGCTGTAACGGTGGGAAAATACTGCATAGGGTAGGCATTAACGGTGTCGCTCATGGCTTTAATGCGGTAGCCCTTATTTTCGTTTTTGTGCTCTATTCCGTATTTCGCCTGCGCTTGCCAGAGCAATGCTTGTTCTATTTTTTGTCGGTCGCTTCTTTCTGCAGCCAAAAATCTTTCAGTATAGGTTTTTGCCTGATCATATTGACCTTGCTTTAAATAGTTTTCCGATAATAAATAAAAATAATTTTTTTGTTTGATCGGGTATGGCGTCAGTTGCAAACCTTTTTCAAAACTATCGGTAGCGTTTTTTAAATCTTCTGCTCCTCTGTACGTCTGCCCCAGCCGATAATAGGCTTCTTCGAATTTTTTGTCTTTCTCGACAGCCAGTTTCAACAAACGGACAGCCTGATCGAATTGACCGCGTACACGAAAATTATCGGCTTCAACATAAAGTGAAATGGCTTTTTTATTTTTTGTAGAAAGAGTTTGTGCCCACGAAAAAACAGGAATCAAAAAAAGGATAAGGTATTTCATACTATTTCACAATCTGGCAAACATCCATTTCAGGAGATTCAAACTTGAGCATCGAATTGATCAATTTTATTTTTTCGTACCTGTGAAGGTCGTTCAACGAAATGTTTTCTTCTTCTATTATTTTAGTATCGAGCAAAAACTGACGCTGTGTTCCATTCAGTAAATAAGAATGAGGCGTTACCCATTGGTCTTTTCTCTTAAACGCTACATTGGCAAAATAAGTATCGGTAATCAATCCTTCTTGTACGATGAGTATGTCATCGCAAGAGCGCCTTAGCTGATACAATTCTGCCAAACTACTCCGGTCTTCATATTTATAATTATACGGAATTTTTTCAGCTAATGTCAATTTAAGGCTCCGGATATTTTTCGGTTCGTAAGGATTGATTTGTATTAATTGAATTTGTGCATCATACACGATCCGTATTTTATGCAGCCCGCTGGCCGGAAGTTGAACAGACGATAAGTACGTCTGTAAATTAACAGGTTGACATGTCGAAGAAAAGAAATTAAACGTGCGGTTTACCCGCTCCTGATGGTAGGGTAAATTTTCTACCACTCCCTGATACAAGCGGATAGATTCAATAAAACGGCACATAAATTTTATCCAATGCTTCTTGATATTCTTTTTCTAATTCGCTTTGCGAAGTGATGCCTCCGCCACTGCGGTAATAAAATTGATCACCTTGTTGTTCGATAAAGCGGATCATTACGGCACTATCTATTTTTTCTCCGTCAAAAATTCCCATCACGCCCGTATAATATTTGCGCTTCTCTCCTTCGGCCTCTTCAATGATGCGGATCGTTTCTCTTTTGGGCGCACCGCTGATACTGCCGGCCGGAAGCAGCGAAACCAAAATCGTACCCAATTTAGATAAGTAATCTTTTGGCAACTCGCCTACAATTTCCGAACTGGTTTGAAGTAAATTTTTATTATTGGTTTTCACTTTCTCAAGGTAGCGAAAGCGTACCACTTGCACATGAGTGGCAACACTACTTAAATCGTTACGGATCAGATCAACGATGGTAACATGTTCTGAAAGTTCTTTGGCATCGCCCATCAGTTGCTCTTCAGCACCGGGCAACGAAGCATCAATCGTTCCTTTCATGGGGAAAGAATAAATTTTTCCATCCATTATCTGAACAAAAGTTTCAGGCGAGAAGACCAAAAACTTTTCTTTCCAGCAAAATTTGTATTTGGCATCGGCCTGATGGAAAATTTCGTGAAGAGGTTGATGGATAGCAATGGGCGTTTTGATGGTAAGGTTCGTGAGGTAGGAGTTGCCCTGTAGAGTATTTTTTTTAACTACATTAAATTTAGTCCTGTATTCTTCTTGCCTAATAGGTTGAACTTCCACCACTGTGTCCTTTAATGAGGAAGTTGGATGAAGCGTTATATCCGTAGTGTTGCTTATTGAAAATAAAATGTCATCAGGAACTTCATTCAATGGCCACGCCCGGGGCATTTCCATTTCAAAATCAACTAAAAACAAAAAGGGGATTTTGTTTTTTCCCCAGTTGTTTAATGATAATTCAAATTCGGTGATGTCCATTATAACGAAACAAGGGCAAAAGTGCTATGGAATACCCAAATAATTACTAATTAGCAAAGAAATTTTGAGCTAAGATTTTATTGAATTATTATGATCGTCTCTGATTTTTACTTAATATTATTAAATCTGGTTTGAGGAAAAACTTACCCAATGAAAAAGAAACGTATCGCTATTGCTTACCAGTACATCTTGCTTTTCATGTTGATCTATTCAGCAAAGGCACAGGTGATCAGCGGCAAAGTAATTGATGAAACTACTCACCAGCCTATTCCACTCACGTATGTATATCTGTCATCTGGGCTGGGCACACTTTCTAATGATGACGGTGATTTTATAATTAATTATAAGGCTGGCAATAACAGAGATACATTATTTCTATCTCACGTTTCTTTCGAAAAGAAGCAACTGGTTTTATCAGACTATAGAGACCTGCTAATAAAGCTAACCCCTTTAACTACTGTACTTAAAGAAGTAGTGGTGCATGGCAATGACGAAACAATGAAGTTAATGAATTCCGTTTACCAGCAGATCAAAAGCACAAGCACTACCACTCATTTTGGAAAAGGCTTCTACAGACAAATTATTCGTAATAACAATGTGCCCACAGAAATTCACGAAATATTTATGGATGTCTCTTATTCATCTAATGGGATAAATAAGTATGTAAGCAGAGAAGCAAGATTTGCAAAAAAGAAGTCTACACCAGAAAAACCGGTGATATCCTTTGGAAATCAAATGCAGATGGCTGTTAATTTTTTTTTAGCTCCACCTGATAAAAGGTCTTTTGTGAGGCCCTTCAATGATGGCTTTATTGATAATATTGACTTTTATATTTCCCAGGAGTTAATCACCCCTACTGGAAATTTTTTAATGATTTCCTTTGAGCCTATTAACGCTACTAACCGTAACTCTATGAAAGGTACTTTGATAATAAATAAGGCCAATAACTGTGTTTGTAAGTTTGAAGGAAAGACGAATAGCTCTTTTGGAGCTGACAGTGTTAAAATCGGTGACAAAAAATACTTTGTCTTTAATCATGAATTTAATTTTTCGTATGGTTATGACTGTGAGAATAAGGTATCGTCAAAGTTAATTTACTCTGATGTAACCTCTCATTTTGAATCCAAGTATGGTAGAACTGAAGTGCATTCAAACTTCTTTATTTATGAAACTGGCAATAAAAAAATCAAGGGGTTGAAGAACTTTGACTTAAAAGCGAAGGACTTGGAAATTATAAAAAACACCAAGTATCACGCTGAGTTCTGGAAAACCAATGAAATAATTAAGAGGACTCCCCTTGAAGATAAGGTTATAGCATCTTTTGAAAAGGAGAATACATTTGGCAATTATTCTGTGGAGCACCCCTAAAGAGATAACACCTTGAAACAAGTTGGTTATTTAACTCTTAGATTACTCAAGGTATGTTCATGTACTTATGAATCTGCAAAGAAACTTTCCATTGAGGGTTCTTCTTTACATATTCAATAATCAAGGGGATCATTTCTTTTTCTCGCGACCACTCGGGTTGCAAAAATAGCTGGCACGAAGAGCTGACTTGGGCTGCGTGTTCCTCCGCCCAATCGAAATCGCTTTTGTTGTAGATGATGATTTTCAGTTCGTCTGCTTTTTCAAAAACTGAGGGATGGGGCGCTTTAAATTTTTTGGGCGACAAGCAAACCCAATCCCAAGTGCCGGAGAGCGGATAGGCACCCGATGTTTCTATGTTTGTTTTTAATCCGGCTGCCTGCAATTCGTTTGTCAACGCACTCAAGTCGTAGAGGGCCGGCTCGCCTCCCGTTACTACAGCTATTTTACTCCCTGATTTTTTTGCTTGGCTAACAATTTCGCTCACTTCTATTTTAGGATGTTGATCGGCCTCCCACGATTCCTTTACATCGCACCACACGCAACCCACATCGCATCCTGCTAATCTAATAAAGTAGGCGGCATGTCCCTGATAAAATCCTTCGCCTTGAATGGTGTAGAAAGATTCCATCACGGGTAATGTGCTGATGTGCTGATGTGTTGATGTGTTCATGTTTGTTCGCAATTCAATATTTTAAAGTTCACAGTAAACTACTTTGAACCTTAAACATTCACCATCAAACTTTTTAAGGATGCCTCAGCTCCGTTGCTTTCAGTGTATTCAACAAAAGCGAAGCGATGGTCATCGGCCCTACACCACCGGGCACGGGCGTAATGAATGACGCTTTAGGCGCCACGTTCTTAAAGTCCACATCGCCTGTGATGTAAAAACCATTTTTGCGTGAGGGGTCGTCCACTTTTGTGGTGCCGATGTCTATTACTACAGCACCTTCTTTTACCATGTCGGCAGTAACCAAATTGGGCTTGCCCACGGCCACCAATAAAATGTCGGCTTGGCGGGTATAACTTTTGATGTCTTGGGTGTATTTGTGGCAGATGGTAACAGTGGCCCGCCCACCTTCGGCCAGCATCATACTCAGTGGCGCCCCGGCAATACGGCTTGCCCCTACTATCACACAGTGTTTGCCTTCCGTTTCAATGTTATATCGTTTTAATAATTCGATCACGCCATAAGGCGTGGCCGGCATCAGTAAAGGATTTTTAGAAAAGATGCTTCCAAAGTTTCGGTTGGTGAATCCATCCACATCTTTGTCGGGGCGGATTTTTTCGGTGATGCGCTCTACGCTGATGTGTGCCGGCAGCGGCAGCTGCACGATGAAACCATCTACATCTTCATCACGGTTTACCTGGTCAATATGTTTCATCAGTTTTTCTTCGCTGATGGTGTCGGCAAAGCGCATCATCGTATAATGGAAACCTGCCGCTTTGCAGGCCTTCACTTTATTATCTACATACGTTTGGCTGGCACCGTCATCGCCAACTAAAATGATGGCTAAGTGAGGTACTTTTTTATTCTGCTTTTTGCGCTCGGCTACCTTGGCAGCAATTTCGTCTTTGATGTCGTTGGCTACTTTGCGCCCATCAATGAGTGTGTAGGTGGAGGTTGTTGTCATTTTTGACGACTGTTCTTTTTAATTTCCTTTAGAAAGTATTTGTTAATATCATTTTGTATACGTCTGAATTCTTTCAGTTCTTTAAATGACTCTGACAACTTCTTGTTAAACTGCTCCATCCACTGATCATTTTTACCTAAACGTTGGTCTATTTTATCTAACCTCTTTTCGGCCATCACCATGCGTTTAATGGTTAGTTCCATTCGCTAGTCAAATTTAGCATTTCGTTCATCTTGTGCTATACCCCTTCTGTGGAGTTGGTCTAACTCAATCAGAATCTCAGCGATTACTTCATCATAATTTCTCTCCATTGGCTTTTGCTTTAGGGAAATATTTTGATTCCATTTCGCGAACTAAAGATTCTTCTTCTTTGATCTGCTTGTCGTATTTTTTTAAGTCTGACTTTAGTCGGCTATAAATTTCTTCATTCTTTCTTCTATTCTTCTTTAAAAGAACAAGCATTCTATTGATGTCGTCCAATTTTTTCATTACTAATTAATCTTCAACACAGCCATAAACGCTTCCTGCGGCACTTCTACCGTTCCTATCTGCCTCATGCGTTTTTTTCCTTTCTTTTGTTTTTCGAGTAGTTTGCGCTTACGCGAAATATCTCCGCCATAGCATTTGGCCAACACATTTTTGCGCATGGCGCTTACCGTTTCGCGGGCAATGATTTTTTGGCCGATGCTGGCCTGAATGGCTACTTCAAACATGTGGCGCGGGATGAGTTCTTTCAGTTTCTCGCACAGTTTTCTTCCCCACTCGTAAGACTTCGCCCGGTGCACGATGGCCGACAGCGCATCCACGCGGTCGCCATTGAGCATCACATCTAATTTTACCATGTCGCTTTCGCGGAAACCGATCAGATGGTAATCCAGCGAAGCATATCCTTTTGAAATCGTTTTCAGTTTATCGAAGAAATCAAAAACTATTTCCGAGAGCGGCATATCGAACGACAGTTCCACGCGGTCGCTGGTCAGGTAAACCTGATTTTTGATGATGCCGCGCTTGTCCATACACAACGTGATAATCGGCCCGATAAATTCTGCTTTGGAAATAATTTGTGCCGCGATGAAAGGCTCTTCTATAAATGCCATCGTGGTAGGGTCGGGCATTTCAGAAGGAGCGTTGATGGTGATGACGCTGCCGCTGGTAAGTGTGGCGCGAAACTCTACAGACGGCACCGTGGTGATGACCGTCATGCCAAACTCGCGCTCCAACCGCTCTTGTACTATTTCCATGTGCAGCATGCCGAGAAACCCGCACCGGAAACCAAACCCCAGCGCTGCCGAAGTTTCAGGTTCCCACACGAGGGCGGCATCGTTGAGCTGCAGCTTTTCCATAGACGCACGCAGTTCTTCAAACTCCGATGTCTCCACCGGATAGATGCCGGCAAAAACCATGGGCTTCACGTTCTCAAAACCTTTGATAGCCTCGCCCGGACGGTTGGCATGTGTAATCGTGTCTCCCACTTTCACTTCCTTCGCTACTTTAATTCCGGAAATGAGGTAGCCCACGTTGCCCGTACTGATTTCATCGCACGGATGTTTGTCTAACTTCAGTACGCCTATTTCATCGGCATTGTATTCCATGCCGGTGTTGACAAATTTTACTTTATCATTTTTTCTGATTGCGCCATTGAACACGCGGAAATACACTTCGATGCCCCGGAAAGAATTAAATACAGAATCAAAAATCATGGCCTGCAGCGGAGCGTTTGTGTTGCCCGTAGGAGGTGGAATTCTGTTGACGGCAGCTTTCAAAATTTCTTCGATGCCGATACCTTCTTTGGCGCTGGCGCGGATCACGTCTTCGCGCTTGCAGCCGATCAGATCTACAATCTGGTCTGTTACTTCTTCGGGCATGGCAGCCGGTAAATCAATCTTGTTCATCACCGGAATGATTTCCAGATTATGATCTAACGCCAAGTAGAGGTTGGAGATGGTTTGTGCCTGAATGCCCTGGGCGGCATCCACTATCAGCAGGGCGCCTTCGCACGCAGCAATAGAGCGGCTCACTTCATAAGAAAAATCTACGTGGCCGGGTGTGTCTATCAGGTTCAGGGTATATTCCCGGCCATCCAGTCTGTAATTCATCTGAATGGCGTGTGCTTTTATGGTAATCCCTTTTTCCCGTTCCAAGTCCATGTTGTCGAGTACCTGAGCCTGCATCTGGCGCTGGTTGAGCGTGCCGGTAAACTCCAGCAGGCGGTCGGCCAGCGTACTTTTGCCGTGGTCTATGTGGGCAATGATGCAGAAATTGCGAATGTTTTCCATTCCCTTCATTCAATCCTTAATTTTTTTTAGGGCGCAAAGGTAGGAAGAAATGAATGTTTATTGACGATTTGCCTCGTGTATTGATTTTACAAGAAATGACCTCATCAAACTTTGCTTCCTACTTCCAAAAATACGGTTTACATTTAGGCTTCACCTTAAATCTGCTCATCTATGAAAACCCTCATTTTAATTTTTTCCGTTACTCTCTCTTTCGCAGCTTGCGGGCAGCTTGTTACCCCGCTGGAAGGCCGCTGGGATCTGGCCATCGCCAAAGACGGCAAAGAAATACCCTCGTGGCTGGAGGTGCGGCACTCGGGCAGAAAAACATTGATCGGCCGGTTTGTTTATGCGTTTGGCAGCGCCCGGCCCATATCGGAAGTAAAGCTTCAAAACGAAAAATTCAGTTTCTCCCTGCCCTTGCAATGGGAAGTAGGCAACCGCACCATGGACTTCGAGGGTGAACTGAAAGGCGATAGCCTGAAAGGCAAAATGATTTTTGTAGATGGAAAGCCTTATTCTTTTAGGGGATGGCGTGCGCCTTCATTACAGCGAGAAAAGCACCCCGAGTGGGCTGAGCCCATTACCTTATTTAATGGAAAGGATTTAGCCGGATGGCATGCCTCGGGTACTAACCAATGGACAGCCGAAAACGGAGTTTTAAAAAGTGCCAAGCCCGGCTCCAACTTGCTTACCGACCGCACTTTTACAGACTTCAAACTGCACATAGAATTTAAGTACTCAAAAGGCGGCAACAGTGGTGTGTACTTGCGTGGCCGATACGAAGTGCAGGTTACCGACAGCAAAGGCCTCACCCCGTGGGACGACCAGTTTAGCGGCATCTACGGTTTTGTAGAACCCAACCAAATGGTGGCCAAAGAAGCTGGTGAGTGGCAATCGTTTGATATTACGCTGATAGGCAGAACCGTAACTGTTGTAGCCAATGGTGTAACCGTGATCTGCAATGCCATTATTCCCGGCATTACCGGAGGCGCTATCAATAGTTTTGAACATGAGCCGGGCCCCATCTTACTGCAAGGCGACCATGAGCCGATTGAATACCGGAATATTGTGATTACCCCGGCCAAATAGTTTCAGTTTTAAGAAACCATTTCCCGTTTTGAAACTCACAACTCAGGCTATAGCCTGTTTTTTACGCCTATAGGCAATATTAGGCTTTGGCACTGTTTTTCAGGGTAGGGTGTGCTATGGTTATCGGATATAAATTAAGTTTGGTAAAACTGATCTACTTGCTGGTGCATGCCGATGGCAACATCAACCAAAAAGAAATTCAGTCTGGTTTATATGCAGCTAAATGCGAGGGCATTTCTGAAATTGACTACCACACCATTATTGAAAGCCTTAAAAAAAGAAACCCATCTGTCCTTTATGCCGAAGCGGTAGAGGTTCTGAAAAAACAACCCCACGAAATTCAAGTTCGCTACATTACTTGGCTGTGCCTCATTGCCAATGCCGATGGGTTTATGGATACTGCAGAATGGCAATTGATTTATAAACTCTACAATGTTGAATTGAAATTGCCACTTGACGAGATCATGAAAATGCAAAAAGAATTGATGGTGGCCAACGTACGGAAAATCGTGCTCCCGGCTTTTGCTTAAAAATCTTCTGAAAAAATCTTAAAAAAAGAAGGCTCCGTACAGGAGCCTCCTCATCAACACCCAATTTAATATCCGATGCAGCAATTAGTGCTTATCGGCATAGAGTACGGCCTCATCTACTTCTTTGATAGCCTTGTCGAGATACTCCAACGACTTGGCCTTGTGCCCACCAAATTCGGTAGCGGCTTTTTGTAGGTTGTTTCTGGCCTGAATCATGTGGTTTTTAGCGGCTGTCAGTTCTGGGAACTCTACGGCCGCAGCAATGCCTGCGCAAAATGCACCTGCTACCAGTGCAATAACTGCCATTGTCTTAAAGGTTGTTTTCATGAGATTGGTGTTTTGTTATAATGCCCGGTAAGACATTGTGCAGGCGAAAAGGTTTAAACTGTATTCTCATTTAAAAACACACAAGCAAGCCTTTGTTATGCCTTGCCGGAAAACATCGGAGTTTTCTAAAGTAAGGAAAGAGCGGTGGATTTCTACTTCGCAGTATTACTGCCTGTGGTTGGTGATAATACCTACAAGTGCAAAATCAGCATGGGCTTTTTTGTGATCAGTCTCAAGCATGTTGGATAATTGATGTTGGAAATGTTGATGCAATTAAAGAACATTGAGCCATGAAGTATGCTGTGTTGTTTCTTGTTTGTCAGGCTTTGTCGCAAGCGCTTATGGCGCAAAGTCGTGTGCGCGATCTGGGAATTAAAATGGGAGTGCTTAGACCGGGAAAACTAAATGCAATCACCGATGTAAATGGAGTGAAAGTTGGCCACGTTACAATCATTTTAGGAAACGATGTGCGTACAGGCGTTACCGCGATCATTCCCCACGATGGAAATCTTTTTCAAGAGAAAGTGCCGGCTGCTGTTTATGTCGGAAATGGTTTTGGGAAATTGACAGGTACAACGCAAGTAAAAGAACTGGGAAATATTGAAACGCCAATTGTATTAACCAACACGCTCGGTGTCTCTACTGCGATGGATGCGGTGATTGAATACACACTTCAACAAAACGGAAACGAAAAAGTGCAGTCTGTGAATGCCGTGGTAGGAGAAACTAATGATGGATATTTGAATGACATTCGCGGTCGGCATGTTACCAAGCAGCATGTGCTGGATGCCATTGCGAAAGCAACGTCTGCAGCGGTAGTAGAAGGAAATGTAGGAGCAGGCACAGGAACAATCTGTTTTGGGTTCAAAGGAGGCATCGGCACTTCTTCGCGAGTTCTTCCGGGAAAATCGGGAGGCTATACAGTTGGTGTATTGGTGCAGACAAACTTTGGTGGCGTGTTACAAATTGATGGTGTGCCCGTTGGCGAAGAGTTGAAACAATTTTTTCTGAGCGATCAGTTGATGGACAAAGCAGATGGCTCGTGCATGATCCTGGTGGCAACCGATGCCCCCGTTGATGCGCGCAACCTGGAGCGCATGGCCAAGCGCGCGATGATGGGGCTTGCCAAAACGGGCGGTATCGCATCGAACGGGAGTGGGGATTATGTAATCGCATTCTCAACGGATCCAAAGCTAAGGGTGAAGCACGAATCAAATCAGAGAACAGAAACGCTTACGCTGCTGCGCAATGATGAAATGTCTCCCTTGTTCATGGCTGTGATTGAAGCAACAGAAGAAGCAATTATCAATTCTCTTTTCGCAGCGCAGACGATGGCAGGCAAAGAAGGCCACACCATTCAGGCCTTGCCAAAGGAAGATGTGTTGAAAATTTTAAGAAAATATCAGTCTATAAAATAAGATGTATTCATTTTTAAATAACGAATTTTTATCGGCAGAAAAAACATTCATTCATGCGAGTGACTTAGCCACACAGCGCGGCTATGGTATTTTTGATTTTTTTAAAATAATGAACGGACGTTTGCTTTTTGTCGAAGATTATTTCGATCGCTTTTATCGCTCGGCTGAAATCATGCGGCTTCCCATTTCGCTTTCGCGGGAAGAATTAAAAAAAGTAATCCTTGAATTGGTTCAAAAAAATGGCGTGAGCGACTGCGGCATCAAGATGATTCTTACAGGCGGCTATTCACCCGGTGGTTATGAAATCGCCTCGCCCAATCTTATCATCACCCAACATTCGCTGACGATGCCCGGTACACCTGTGTTAGACAAGGGAATTAAAATCATCACCCATGAATATGTGCGCGACATACCGCATGTAAAAACCATCAACTACATCACAGGCATTTGGCTGCAAAAGCGAATCAAAGACGAACACGCTGCCGATGTGCTGTATCACCTGAATGGACTTGTCTCAGAATTTCCTCGCTGCAATTTATTTATAGTGAAGGAAGATAGAACGGTGATCACACCTGCAAAACGAGTGCTTCACGGCATCACACGAAAAAATATTTTGAATTTGAACGGCAAAGATTTTTCCATTCGCGAAGATGATGTCTC
Organism: Bacteroidota bacterium; assembly: GCA_018267215.1. Classification (GTDB taxonomy): domain Bacteria; phylum Bacteroidota; class Bacteroidia; order Cytophagales; family Cyclobacteriaceae; genus ELB16-189. Next base: position 125,820 of record JAFDYX010000020.1, on the reverse strand, counting down.
CCTGCAGGATGTATTTAAAGCCAAAGAAGTATTTCTTACCAGCACCACCAAACGGGTCATCCCCATCGTACAAGTAGATGATACAATGATCGGCATAGGTAAGCCAGGAGAAATTTCATTACGAATACTCGAAGCACTGATCGAGACAGAGAACAAAAACTAAGTCAATCAAATTTCTAAATTCTCTCCAACTTCACCGGATATGTTTTGTTCGCATTCCATTGACACACGTAAATGTTTTTGTCGTTGTCGATACAAACATCGTGGCAATGGTTGAAGATGGGTTGGGACTGAATCATCAACTGCAATTCGCCATTTTGATATTTTGGCTCTGTACCTCCGGGGTTCGAAATCACCTTGTCTTTTGCATCAAGAATCGTAACGAAGCCTGAATTATCTGTCTGTTCAAGATAACGCAAGCGGCTCCAGCAAACACCGGAGTATATATTTTCATCATCAATCACTGCGCGGCAAACAAAGGCACCCGGCAAAAATAATGTTGAGAGATATTTACCATCGAGTGTAAATCGTTTGAAAGAATTATGTCCTCGCGATGTGCAAAGCAGTGTTATGTTCTTCTTGTCGCGTGCGTCAATGCAAACACCATGTGCGGTACTAAAGTGATCGTCTTCACTTCCCGGTCCGCCAAACTTGCGGATGAATTCCCCTGTAGAATTGAATTGCAAAATGAACTGCGAACCATATCCATCAGCTACATAAATATCTCCGTTAGGTGCAATCGCTGTTTCTGTTGGACGATAGGGCTGCTCGCTGGTATAGACGTTGATCGATTTTGGATTTGGAAATTCCCGGATGATTTTTCCGTCCAGGCTGGTCTTCACAACACGGCCTGTTTCCGGATCACAGATGAAAAGGACTTCTGTTCCGCCCTCATCGAATAATGTAAGTCCGTGGCCACCCGGAAAATCATGACCCCATGTAGTAATCAATCTGCCGGAGCGATCGTAAATGATAATGTTGTTCTTCGTTTCATCCGTCACCATGATGAGCCGCCCCTTTTTATCCATCACCATCTCATGACAATTTTTTACGGGGGTGGTAGCAGGATCGAGGTTGCCCCAGTTTTTGTGGACACGGTATTTGAATTTTCCGTGACCGATTATTTCATCTTCCATCACAGGTTTGCTGATCACGTTAAACAAGGGCATGGAAAGCGCGGCAGTAGCTACGCTCTTTTTTAGAAACTCCCTACGCGAGACATTGATTGCTTTCATGTTTTAATATTGAATTTGAAAGTTACCGAGAAATGTTGAGATTGGTAGCGGCTTAATTATAGAGTGAATACACCTTCAGTGCGGAAGATTCATTACAAAAATCTCACAAACTATCTCTCTATACACCCTTCCAAATTATTGTTGACCGCTGACCCACTATAACAAAGACCGAGGGGGGTGGTCATGCCAAAAATCCAAATTTATACTGGTGTGGGTTAGGGCTTAATAGCTACTATCCGTCTATAAAGCATATTCTCTGTTTGTGTTTGTATTACATATAGTCCACCGGGCAAGCTAAATCTTATTTCGATTTCAGAATTTTGAAAAGAATTGCCCGACCAAACTGCTCTTCCGTTCAAATCATAAATCACTACAGATCGAATTGAATTATTGGATTGAATATTGATAATGCTGCTTGCCGGGTTGGGAAATATTTTCAATAACTGTTCCTGTGCTGGCACAACCCCTAAGATCAAGTCTTTGTGCAATCCATATACTGCCAGCTTATTTGAAAACGTAGCTAAGAAAATTTTTCCGTTGGCTATCGTTGGGCAAGTGAACTTCGCATAGCTGCCAAAATTATCGTTAGGATTTTGCAGGGAATTCCAAAGTTCTTGCGTTATATTGTTGGCGTTGATGGCTCTGAGTATGCCCGGACAAACGCTTTGATTGGCATTGCAAGTTGATACGGCATGGTTTACCCACAGTATAGCGGTAGAATCTATTTTGCCATTGCTGCTTACTGACATAAAAGCACCATTATAACCTGTGGGGCCGTTTACTGATGACGAGCTTGTCTTGACATTACTAAGATTAAATTTTTTAATGGTTGAGTCATATGGTAGCGCCTGCAAAGGTGCATTGTCGGACCAGATGTACACCCATTCATGAGTTGAACCTTTATAGTAGTTGAGCGAACCGATATTGTGTGCCCCTCCATAGCCCTGGGTAAATGTTTGTGCTACTTTGTTGGCAATTCCGTTGTAGCCTCCCAGCGTATCTTGATTGGTTAAATAAATATTCCCGTCTTTTGCTCCTGAGAATGCCTGCTTTCTGCCGGGCAGCAAAAGCATACCGCTCACGCCAAAATCCTCATCGTATTGATTCAATGTTGAAAAATTATTAGGCGTAAAAAAACTGGTAAGAGATAGCGTGTTGCTCTTGGGTGTCAGCCTGATCATGCTCTCGCCTCGGTTGATGGTGTCATTGGGAGAAGATATCCCCACACTTCCATTGCCCACGGACGCATAAATATTTCCATTCGCATCGGCAGAGAGACCGGCTGCAGACATCCAAATGCCACCCATCGAGCCTTGTGGGGTGGTGTTGTAGATATATTTTGTGGCTAATGTGGTTTTATCAAAACCTATAATCCATCCATGGTAATTTCCGCAATCTCCATGAGATGCCCACGCCACATATACCACTCCGTTGAGAAGTAAAAGCCCGGCACGTTGATTTTCCAATTGAGGGTCAAAGTGAATCACACCGCTAACACTCCCGGCTCCTGTTCCGCTTATCTGAGCATTGATGGCTACTGGCCCTCCGAATTTTTCTTTACCGGTGATTAAATCCAGAGCATGAAAATTTTGTTGGAAAGATGCGCTGCCGCTCGGTCCGTTAGCGCTTTTGCTTACTACATAAATAGTATTAGTACTCATATCTATTACGGGTGTACCTACAATTCCAATGTTTCCACTGAAATCATTATAGTTACCTATACCACAGGCTGAGTCAGTATTTTTCATAGCTCTCCAGCCGGGTGGGTTGAGGTTAGTCATCCAATAGGGATTAGATAGTGCAGCAGAATCACCATCAAAAGCATATATTGAATTGCTCACCGTTGCAACAAAAACTACATTACGGATTTTGCCATTGATTGTGATTTGAGCCACCAGCGGCTGCGAATAAATCTGATCATCTACCTCCCTGGTAAAAAGCAATCCAAACGAATTTGTATTTACATTTTTAGTGTGTAGTCTTTTCTCTTGATTATTCCAGCCTGTGCGACCCTTATCGTTATGTTGCGTTAAAACACTGGTCTGCGAAAATCCATACACAGTATAAAAAACAAAAAAGCCTAAAATTATTTTTCTCACAATTATCAAAGTTGGTTATACAAAGATAAGTTGATGGGCTTTGTGGAAAAGAAAGTCTGCATCAAATAGTTTTTTAGTATGAACAAGTACAAGCATGGCACATCAGAGAAAGACTCTTGTACCCTACGCCATCCAAGCACCTACGATCACATAGCCCACCGTAGAGACGGCCAGTGCCATCAAGGCATAGGGAAGTTGGCTGAGTGCGTGCACCATAGGCGGGCACTCGGTGGACGAGGCGCAGAGAATTGTAGAATCGCTAAAGAAACCGGAGCCGGAGCCAAATGCTCCTGCCCCCACTACGGTGCTTACCGCCAACCACACGTTTACCTGCAGGTCTTGCGCCAGCGGCACAATCAGCGGTATGGCAATGACGTACAAATCCCATGAGGTGCTGGTAAGGAAGGCGATGGTAGCCAATGTTAAAAACGCGATGGCAGGAAAAAGCGCCCGGCTCATGTACGGCTCTACGTGCGCAATCACATACGGCACTAAATGGAGATCATCGTTTACCAACTTCATGGCAAATGCCAGGATCACTAAAATGATCGGAAACAAAATGGTGTTAAAACCTTTTAGGATGGCATCCGACAGTTGCCGGAGAGACAATGCCCCGTCAACCAAAAAATAAAAGAAAGTAAAAAAGTTGGCAATGAGTGCGCCCTTCAGCGCATCGAAATCAAAATACACCGTGGTGGCGAGCAGCACCGCAAGTGGCAATAGAAAATAGCTGAGCTTGCTTTTTTTTACAAACTCCAATTCCTTTTCAGCCTCTTCCACCACCTTACTTGGTTCGGGTGGCACGGTTACCCCGGTTGCTGCACGCGCCTCTGCCTTTTTCATCTTGCCAAGCAGCGGCACCTTGCCCAGCACCACCAGCAATACGAGCGCGATGCCCACAAAACCAAAAACCATGTAGGGCATGGTCTGCATGTAGCCATACATACCTTGGCCGGCCGGCACCACATTATTTTTTTCTAAGATGCCGCTGATAAAAATTGACCAGGTAGTGATAGGCAATAAAATGCACAGCGGGGCAGAGGTAGCATGCACGATATACGCCAGCATCTCGCGCGAGATTAAATACTTGTCGGTAATTTTTTTCATGGCCGCCCCCACCGCCAGCGAGTGCAGGTAGTCGTCCACAAAAATTAAGATGCCTAACACCCACGAGGCGAGCAGGGCTCCTCTCCGGTTCTTCACAAACTTCAACAGAAAATTGCTGAAGGCGATGGTTCCCCCTCCGCGTATCATCATGGTGATGAGTGAGCCGTACATCATGCACACCAATATTACCCATCCACTGCTTTTGTCTGTCAGGGCGGTGGTGAGGTGTTCGATAAATTTGTTGAGGAAATTTTCGTGGTAGGCGATAACGCAGCCGATCAGGATGCCCACCACCAACGGCTCGAAAGACGACCGGGTGATCGTGGCCAGCACGATGATAATCAGCACCGGAAGTAACGTGAGCAAACCGTAGTCGTGCATGGGCAAAAATCAGATACTAATTACATTTAATTATTTACAATCCGCCAATGCTGATGAGTTTTTTCTCCTGGTATTCTTCCAGTCCGTCTTGGCCACACTCATAGCCCAGCCCGCTTTGCTTCCATCCGCCAAAGGGTGCTTCGAATGCCTGAGGGTACCATTCGTTGATGCCCACCATGCCAAATTCAATTTGTTCGGATACGCGGATAGAAGTTTTCAGGTCGTTCGTCCACAGGTACGAAGCCAGTCCGTATTGAGTGGCGTTGGCCAACTGAATGGCCTCCTCTTCTTTGCCAAATGACAGCACGGGCATTACCGGACCAAAAATTTCCTGTTGGAAGACAGGATTATTTGCATCGGTCGGCCTGACCAAAGTAGGTTGATAAAAATAGCCTTCATTTTTCCCGCGCTGGCCTCCCACGATTACATTAGCGCCTGCGGCTTGCGATGCCTGCACTAATTTTTCCAGATTGTCGCGCTGCGCAGCATTGATCATCGGCCCCATGTCGGTTGTGCTCTCCAGCCCATGGCCAATTTTTATTTGCTGCATTTTTGCAGCCGCCCTTTCGGTAAATTCTTTTACAATGCTTTCGTGAACGATGTAGCGCTGTGGGGCGATGCACACCTGTCCGGCATTGCGCAGTTTGGCCACGACAGATTCCTCCGCTACTTTTTTTACATCTACATCAGGGAAAATAATGACCGGGGCATTGCCGCCTAATTCCAGCGCCAACCGTTTTATATTTTTGGAGGCACCGTCCATCAGTATTTTTCCTACGCGGGTGCTCCCTGTAAAACTGATTTTGCGTACAGCAGGGTTGTTCAGCATTTCTTCTCCGATCGAAGCGGGTTCTCCATTTACCACGTTCAATACTCCGGGTGGCAAACCGGCATCGTGAAGACACTGGGCCAACAAAATTCCGGTGAGTGGCGTGTATTCTGAAACTTTAGCCACTACTGTGCAGCCAGCGCCCAGCGCAGCAGACCAGCAACGGGCCGGGTTGTAGGCAGGAAAATTCCAGGCAGTAATCGCCCCAATCACGCCCATCGGCTGGTGCAGCACGCTCATGCGTTTGTTGTTGCGGTTAGCCGGAATGACACTTCCATAATTTCGTTTGCCTTCTTCGGCATACCACTCAAAAAAATTAGCAGCCACGCGCCATTCGCCCACTGCTTCTGTCAGCGGCTTGCCACTCTCCAGCACGGTTACTTTAGCATATTCGGATAGCCGTTCGTGCATTAGTGCGGAAGCCTTTTTTAAAATCACTGCCCTTTCATAAGGGTTTGTGGCTGACCAACTGCGAAAAGCAGCTGTAGCTGCAGCAATGGCAGCCGCACCATCTTTTCCGTTTCCAAAAGGAACTTCAACTATCGTTTTTTCCGTTGCCGGATTTATGACTTTCCATGTTTTTCCGTTTGTAGCATCGCACCATTGGCCGTTGATGTACTGCTTGGGTGTGAGGGGCAACTGAAGATCGCTTAACTGAAACATGTTATTTTGATTTATCGGTTTGATGATGAGATTGTTTTTTTCCAAAGGCACTTGCCGTCCACATAGGTTTCGTTTACCTGAATGGAATCGAGTTCTTCTGTTTTTACCGCCAACGGATTTTTATCCGTCATAATAAAATCTGCCAGATGCCCTTCCAAAATTTTTCCTTTGATGTGTTCTTTTCTTTCGGCATAAGCGCTGCCCACCGTGTAGGCATGCAGTGCCTCTTCCAAAGAAATGGATTCACCGGGAGAGATAATTTTACCTCCTGCTGTTTTGCGCAGGATGGCATCTTTGATGTTGCAAAACGGGTTGATGTTGCTCACCACCGGGCCATCGGTTGAAAATGCTACGGGAATATTTTTTTTCAACAACGACTTCACCGGATAACAGAATTTTAAATACGCTTCATCTAATGCGGAAAAAAAATTCTCTCCCAGCTCGTGCAGAAAAACCGGTTGTGGCACGGCTACAAACTGATAGGTGGCCATCTCATCCACATGGACGGTAGTAGGCAACCCAAAGTGTTCTATGCGGTTGCGCTGGTCGCCATAATGGGCGTACAATTTTTTGTAGGTTTTAATCACTAAGTCAATGGCCGCATCGCCAATGGCGTGGGTGGCAATGCGAAATCCTTTTTGCTGTGCCTCGCTGGCAAGATTATAATATTGATCGGGATTGAGGCGGAGCACGCCTTGGGAAGTTGAATTTTTATAAGGGCGTGATACGGCTGCTGTCTGGCCGCTCAGGCCGCCATCAGAAAAAAATTTTACGGTATCAATGTTCAGAAAGTCGGATCGGTAAAGTTCCGGCAACGGATAGGGTTGGTCGCCACCATCGGGCAGCAGGATGGGAAAGACATTTAAACGGATTTTTTCTTTTTTATTATTGGCAATATGGTGGTAAGCTTGCAGCAATTCGGGGTGAGCAGCCGGATCGGTAACGCTGGTGATGCCGAGCGACAACATTTTTTGAATGCCCAACGCAATCATTTGCTCGTACTGTTGCTGCGTGGGCTGTGGGATGTGTTTGGTGATCAATCCTAATGCCGTTTCGTACACCACACCGGTCAATTTTCCTTTGGCATCTTTTCCGATCACGCCTCCTGCGGGCACCGGTGTGGTTTCCTCTACTTTCGCATTTTGCAATGCCAGCGAATTGACGGAAGCAATGTGGGCACAGGTGCGGATCAGATAAATCGGATGGCGGGTACTTACTTCATCTAAATCATTTTTGTCGGGCATACGGTTTTCTTCCAGCACTTGTTCGTTAAAGCCCCGGCCCATGATCCACGTACCTTCGGGCAAAGAAGCAACTGATTTTTTTAATAACTCTTGAATGGCTTTAATGCTCCTGATGCCGCGCAAGTCCAGCAGAAAAGATTCTAACTGTCCAATCTTCCACAAATGGATGTGCGCGTCATTGAACCCCGGCAAAATGATTTGGCCGCCTGCATCCACGCAGGTGCTGGAATTTTTAAAGTTTACAAAAACCTCGTCATCGCCTACGGCCAAAAACTTTCCGTTTTCAACTACCGCTGCACTTGCTTGAGGCCGGTGCGGATTTTGTGTTAAAATATCCGCGTTATGATACAGCGTGCGCTCCATTTGCATTTTCTATCGCAGCCTCCAATACATTCAACCCTTCATTCATCTGGTCATCGGTGATAACCAATGGAGGCAACAAGCGAATACAGTTGCTGTAGAGCCCGGCCCGTATCAGCACCATGCCATTGGCTACGGCTTCTTTGATGATCTTCAATGTCAGGTCGGGGTCGGGTGTTTTTGTTTTCCTGTCCTTCACAAACTCTACCAACTGCATAGCGCCCAGCCCACGCACATCGCCAATGATGGTGTATTTCTTTTTCCATTCGCCCAGCCGTTGGGCTAACAGGCTGCCTACTTTTTCTGCTTGCTTCATAAATGCCGGAGTTGTCATCTCTTTGATAACAGCAATGGCTGCCGCACAAGCTACCGGAGATCCTCCGTATGTTCCGCCTATGCCGCCCAAGTGAACGGCATCCATTATTTCTGATTTGCCCACCGTTGCCGAGATGGGCATGCCGGCACCCAACGACTTAGCTGTGGTAATGATATCGGGTGCAAAATCGTAATGGTCGAAGGCAAATAATTTTCCTGTCCTGCCAAAGCCGCACTGAATTTCATCGGCTATCATCACGGCTCCGGTTTCGTTGCAAATATTTCTGATCTCCCTCAAAAAAGGTTCGGGCACGGATATGAAGCCGCCTTCGCCCTGCACGGGCTCTATTAAAATAGCGGCCAGATCGGATGCGTCAATCTGTGAGATGAGCGCATGGCGCAAGTTTTGAATGCAATGGTCTATGTATTCTTTTTCCGTAAACTGTTCGGGCTTGCGGTAAACATTGGGTGCGGGAAGGCGATAAATATCTCCCGTAAACGGCCCCATTCCTTTTTTGAATAACCCGTATTTGGATGTCAGGCTCAGCGTCAGCAGGGTGCGGCCGTGGTAGCCGGCTTCAAAACAAATTACTCCTTTTCGTTTGGTATAATAGCGCGCCATGTTGACGGCATTTTCTACGGCCTCGCTACCCGAGCATGCCAGTAAAGTTTTTTTGGCAAAACGACCGGGTGTTACTTTGTTGAGCAACTCACACAACTCCACCATCGGCTCCATGGTGGTAACGAGCGTGCAGGCGTGAACATATTTTTCCATTTGCGCTTGCACCGCTTTTACTACTGCAGGGTTGCAATGGCCGATGTTCATCACACCGATAGCACCGGCAAAGTCGAGGAGCGTATTGCCGTCCACATCGGTAATCACCGCGCCTTTGGCATCCGCTACTACCACTTCGGTGGATTTAGCCAACCCTGTCGGTGCTGCGCCAGCTCTTCGTGCCAAAACCTCTTGTGCCTTCGGGCCGGGTATGGCAGTTTTCAATTTGATCGTTTTTGTCGCTACGGGTGTCATATCTATTTCTGTTTATAATTTTCATTTTCGCGGATTAAAAAAGCACAATAGCCGGCACATACCGGATCGTTAACATAGCCGGCCACCAACCCGTGCGGTACAAATTTATTTTTCATTTGCCGGGATACGGTGGGGTCTTGTCTTTTTTTTGAAATCACTTGCTGATAATATTCTTCTGCACTCATCTGATTATGTATCGCTCCATAGCCACTCAGCATACCATAAGTGAATTGGCCTTTCAAATTTAAGTTTCTTACGGTTTGCTGGCGAGCCTCGTACAGATGTGTGGCAATACCTTTGCCCCTGAAGTCGGGGTGCGTGCCTATGTCCATGCCATATAGCCACTCGCCCTGAGGGTCGTGTGTGTTTAAAAAACCACCGTCTAAAATTTCATCAAAAGTATGTGCCTCGCCCAGCGAAAGATGATAGCGGATGCTGGTAGTCATGCCCACTACGGCAGCAGCGTGCAACACAACAAACTGGCCTTCGGGAAAAATGCGGATGTGGTTGAGATAATGTTCTTTGCGCATGAGCGATGCCGGTGCCAGCGTAGGAAAAACAATTTGCTGGAGTTCTTCCAACTGTTGGGCATGCTCGGGTTGTGTATTGACAATCACTAAGCCGGTGCCTACTTCTTTCCGGTAAACAAATGGTGTTGTACCCATCATGGTTTAGTTCTTGGTAACGAGTTTGAGCAATTCTGTGCGGATGATTTTCAATCCCTTCATCAGGTCAGCGGGTTCGATCACCAGCGGGCTGAGTACGCGGATGACGTTCGATGAAACCCCGGCACTGATAATGAGCAATCCATTTTGGGCGCAAGCCTGCATCAGTTTTTTGCAAAGGTCTGTGTCGGGCTGGCGCGGGTCGTTGTTTTTTACCAACTCAAAAGCCACCATCGCACCCAGGCCACGCACCTCGCCAATGGCCGCACAGTCTTTCTTCAGTTCATCAAAATAATCTTTCACGGTTTTGCCTACCTGTTCTCCTTTTTTGGCGACATCTATTTTTTTCATCAGCGCAATAGTGGCCAGTGAGGCAGCACAAGCTATCGGGTTGCCCGGATAAGTTCCACCCAGTGTACCTTTCGTTGTTTTATCCATTACCTCCGCCCGCCCGATGACAGCACCGATGGGCATGCCGCTGCCCATAGATTTAGCCCACGTAGAGATGTCGGGCACAATATCATAATGTTGGTAGGCTGCCCACTTGCCGGTTCTGCCAAAACCTGTTTGCACTTCGTCAACGATTAAGAGAATACCTTTACTGTGGCAAATTTTTTGAAGCTCTTGCACATAACGTTTGGGCGCTACTATAAAACCACCTTCGCCTTGCACCAACTCTAAAATCACGGCCGCAACTTGCGAGGCATCCACCATGTTGTGCAAGTACGATTCAAATGCTTCTAACTCGCGGTTGATGAAGGCCTCCATCGTGAGCCCATCGTTGCGTTGGTAAAAATCGGGAAATGGGATGCGGTAAACTTCGGGTGCAAAAGGACCGCACCCGATTTTATATCCCACTTTGGAAGTGAGCGTCATACCCAGCAGCGTGCGGCCATGAAACCCACCGGTAAAACAAATGATACCCTGACGGCCCGTGGCTTGGCGAGCTATCTTCACCGCATTCTCTACCGCCTCTGCCCCGGTACTCAGCAACATCACCTTTGTATTCTTGCCATGTGGAAAAAGGGCAGCTAATTCCTCGCACAGTTTTACATACGGTTCATAGATTGCCACCGGAAAGCAGGCATGGATTAATTTTTTTGATTGTTCGATGATGGCCTCCACCACCACATCCGGGCAATGGCCACCGTTGAGCACGCCTATGCCGCCTGCAAAGTCAATGTATTCTTTTCCATCGGCATCAGTAATTCTTGCCCCATTTCCCGAAACGATTGTTAACGGGCTGAACATACCCATGCCTTCGGGAACGATGGCATTTCTGCGTGCTACTAATTCTTCTGATTTTGTCATGATCTCTTTTGAAATAATATTTTCGTTTACGTTGTCATTATTTTTTGAATCAGCCGTGAGGCCTTCAGTGCGCTTTCTACGGCTCCGTTCATAAAACCCTGGTGCAGGATGCTGCAGTGCTCTCCGGCAAAAAAAATATTTTCAAACGGCTCAGATTCTACGCCCGCAAATGCTGAGGCCTGCCCTTTGGTGTAAGAAGTATAACTTCCTTTCGAAAAAGGATTGGCCGCCCAACAGAATTTGGCGATGCGCCCGTTGTATTGTTCGGTCAAGCCGGGAAATAATTTTTCTGCTCCGCCCAGCCACCGTTCTTTAATGGCTGCGTAATCTAAGTTTTGAAAATCAATAGACTCTTTGCCCCCTGTTACAAACGAAAGCGACCCTTCCGGAATATCCACGCCCTGCGAGCTGTCCCAGATAGTCGTGCGGTTGATGTCTGTGTAGGTATAGCCCTGATAGCCTTGCTCGCGCCACACCCGTTTTTTGAAACCCATGGCCGTCTTGGCCGAAATACCAAAGCCGAGTTCGGCAATACATTTTTTTTTCCTTTCGGGAAACTCAAAGTTCAATTCTATTTGCCGGAGAACAGTGAAAGGCAACGTAAGCACGACCACATCGGCCTCTATCGTTTCTGTTTTTCCGTTCACTTCAAATGTGAGTGAATAGTCGTTTTTGTTTTTGTACAATTTCGTCAGCCGCCAGCCTGTCTTCACCTGATCTTGAACTTGTGCCTGCAACTTGGCAATCAACTGCTGGCTTCCGCCTTTGAACTTATAAACTTCATGTTCGATGCCCAGCACTTCGTAGGGACGTCCCACTTTTATGGGCAACGCCAACACATAAATTAAATTGATGGCCGTTTGTTGCGAGGCTTCCATGCCATACTCACCGGTCATCACCATATCAAAAAAATCATACAACCATCCCTTCACACCTATTTCATTCAAGTAGTCTGTTACCGACAAGTTATCGAGCCGTTGGTATTGATCGCCTTTGCTGTAATGCAGTTCGTCAGGGATGGAGTCAATGTCTTGTGTGAGGCGGGCAGCAAACGGCTGCAACGCTTCCACCAATTCCTCTTCCGTAATTTTTCTTCCCTGAAAAAAATAATAATGTGCGGCCAGCTTGTCAGGTTGTAAATCCGTTATCTCCACACCCAGTTCTTTGGACAGGCTGAGCAAGTCGGTATGAGTGAGATCAATGTACTCTCCGCCAAAATCAACATAAGCTCCATCCACTACGGCATCATTAACGGTTAGTATCCTTCCACCAGCGCGTCCTTGCGCTTCGTAAATGACAGATGCGATGTTATTTTTTTTCAATTCATACGCTGTGGTCAGCCCGGCAATACCGGCTCCGATAATGGCCACCGATTTTTTGTGGTCGAAGCATCCTTGCAAGGGGAGCATCAGCGTAGCACCTGCCAGCGCACTCTTTCGCAAAAACGCGCGCCTGCCCGGCTGAAAGTTTTCGGCCGACCGGGCAAACGCCCTCCTTAAAACATGTGCAAATACTGATCTCATAATTTAAAAAATAATACCTCTGCTTAGTAGCCCGGGTTTTGAAACATGACACTCGGATTGTTAATGGCTACCAACTCGCGGTTAGGAATCGGAAATATGTCAGTATAATCATCTGCTCCCGAGCCGTTCAGGATTTTGCTTCTGCGCTGGGTGCGAGCCAGATCAAACATGCGGTGCCCTTCAAAGTTCAGTTCAGAAAAACGCTCATCTAGTACCGCTGCCAAAAAATCGCCTCCGTATGTAGTCGTGATGTCGGCATTAGTAAAAGCGGGGAGGCCCCGGTTAGTGCGCACAGCGTTCAGGTCTGCCAACCCTCCGGCAGCATCTCCGCTCAGTGCTTTGGCCTCTGCGCGGATCAGATATACTTCGGCCATCCGCACCACATACGCTGAGTTGTCTTTATTGATTTCGCCCCGGTATTTTTGGGTGCGGCCGAAAGGCAAAAAGTTGCTTTCCGTAGCCGCTGAAAAATCAACTAATTGTGCCCTGAGGTCGGCCGGATGATTGGTGTAATAAATATTCATGGTCGTGTCGGCCAGAAATAATACTTCCGTTACCAATGCCTGCGTGCGGCTGTATGTGTAGGAGTTATATGCGCTTTGGTTCTGCACATTGAAGACTAACTCAAACACCGATTCATTCGACAGTTTGGTAGAATAAATTTGTGTGAAGTTGCCGGGGCCTAACAAGTTGAATGATCCATCGCTGATTACCTGATTGGCAGCAGCGATGGCGTTGGCATAATCTTTTTTATACAGATATACCCGCGCCAGCAATGCCTGTACTGCATCGGGGTTAATGTATTCGTTCAAATAAGGTTTGCTGTGGGGCAACAACGAGTTGGCTTGTTGCAAATCGTTGATAATAGCTTGATATGTTTGAGCCACCGTGCTGCGTGGTGTTAAGCTATTATAATTCTGAACAGTTGTAACAACGGGAACACCATAGATGGAGCTTTGATCCCAATGTTGCCCAAACATGCGCAGCAAATCAAAATGTGCCATCGCCCGGACTGCATACGCCTGCCCCACCAAACTGTCTTTCTGTGCTTGCGTAAACGTAGGGTCTTTAATACCCGGCACATTGGCAATGATGCCGTTAGCGGCAGCAATCGTATAGTACATGGCCACATACATATTCTGCACTAAAATATTTCCGGTGCTGACCTGGTAGGTGGCAATCTCATCGAGGGCGGTAACATTGAAGCCTCCGGCACGGCTTACATCGCTGTACACGTCCGACAGCAGCGGGAAATATCCTCCATAATAATAGTTGCTCTGCATAGAGCTATACATACCGATCACAGCAGACTCTGCGCCTGCCGCATTATTAAAAACAGAAGAAGTATTTACCTGACTGGGCGACACTTGATCGAGCACGTTGCAAGAACTTGCCACAACTGCCAGGATCAATGAGTATATCAAAATATTTTTCATAGTTGTAATCGCTTAAAAAGTGACATTAAAACCTATAGTGTACGTGCGCGGCTGCGGGTAGGCAGCATAATCAATACCTGCCGTATAGGGGTTGCTGCTGCCGGTGGAACTCACCTCCGGATCAAAGCCTGTGTACTTAGTCCACACAAACAGATTTTGTACTTGGGCATAAACGCGGATGCGCTCAAATGCCTGAATATTTTTTGGCCGGATGGTATAACCCACCGCCAGTGTACGGATGCGCCAAAACGAGCCATCTTCAATAAACTGCGTGGAGTTGTTGTAGTAATTCTGGTTAATGAAAGAAGCGCGCCCCACATCAGTAATATCGCCCGGCTGTCTCCATCTCTTCAACACAGCCGTAGAGTTGTTGGCATAAATCTGCGAAGAGCCGCCCCCGTTAGACCACCCCATGTTCAAATAAGTTTGTTTGATAAGATTATAGATTTTGTTGCCCCAGCTAAACTGAGTGGCTATCAGCACATCAAATTTTCCGAAGTTGAAATTGTTGTTGAAACCTCCAAAAAATTTAGGTATTGGGCTGCCCGATAGCTGGGCATCTTGCATAGTAACACCCTGAGCATTGACAGCCTGACCGGCCGTAGCGCCTGTCTTGCTCAAAAAAAGTTCGTCTCCATTGGTGGGGTTTACGCCCAAATATTTTACTGCCCAAAACGTGCCCACCGATTGACCTTTCTGCAAAATATTAGTGGGCGCGTTGTCGAGGTAGGCGCTGACGAGCAGCCCATCGTTGGTCAGTGAAATAATTTTGTTTTGAATGAAGGATATGTTGAAGTTGGATGTCCACTTCAATTTTTCATTCTGAATGTTTGTAGAGCTGACCGAAAATTCCCAGCCCTTATTTTCAATCTGACCTGCGTTTTGCACTACCGTAGAAAACCCTGTGGAGCCGGCCACGCTGTTGTTGCTCAGCACATTGGTTTTATCCGATTTAAAATAATCAATTGTACCGCTGATGCGCCCGTCAAACAATTCCCAATCCATCCCCACATCAAAAGTTTTGTTGGTTTGCCAACGAAGCCGCGGATCCACCAACTGTGCCGGAGCCAACCCACCCATGTTGTTGTATTTGGTGGGCTTATAGAGCGCAACGTTTTGAAAGTTTCCAATCTCCTGGTCACCGGTTAACCCATAGCTTGCCCTCAATTTTAAGTTCGTCAGTGTAGTGTTGGTACCAAAAAATTCTTCGTTCGAAATTCGCCAGCCACCTGATATGGAAGGGAACAAAGCATATTGGTTGTTTTTAGGAAAGCGTGAAGACCCATCTAAGCGCGAGGTAACGGCCAGCAGATACTTGCCTTTATATTCATAATTAATGCGCCCGATGTACGACACTAGCCCAAAGCCCGTGCCGGTAGAAATGCCTTTGGTGATGATGGCCGCACTCGAAATGTTTTGTAACCCCCCCGCAGGGAAGCCTTGGCCGTTGAGACCGCTGGTGGTGGAACTCGTTTGCTGCACCGTGTAGCCTGCCAGCGCGTTGATCTTGCTGTTGCCAATGGTTTTATTGTAGGTTAAAATGTTTTCGTTGAGCAAGGTTACTTGTTGAAAAATAGATGCCTGGGCAATACCTCCTTGTGCTTGTGCATTGGCTGTAATGGGCGAGAAATAGTTATTATCAATTAAGTCGTTGTAATCGGCCGACCAGCTGGTTCTGAATTTTAAAGCTGACGAAAATTTATATTCTGCAAAGAGCGACCCCAGCAGACGGTAGCTGGTGGTGTAGGCTTTAATCTCTTTGGCAGATTTTACCGGATTATCCGATAGCCACGAGGTGTGGTAGTTTTGGTAGTTGGCATAATTGCCGAACTGATCATATACCGGCATCAGCGGATCACAACCCAGCGCGTTGGTAATTACACCGGTGTAGGAGTCATCATTGAAGCTGCGGTGGTTTTTAGAATACGATGCGTTGAAGGTGAGGCCGAACGAAAGTTTATCGGTAGCCTGATGATCTAAGTTGACACGTGTGCTAAACCGTTTGTAAGCCGATTGGATAACGATACCGGTTTGGTCGAAGTAAGTGCTGGCCACGTAAAATTTTGTTTTATCGTTTCCGCCCGTAGCCGACACTTCGGCATTGGTAACAGGTGCATTTTGCAAAACCTGATTCAGCCAGTTGGTGTTTACTTTGCGCGCATTGGCATCGCCAAAATTAAAAGGCACATCCAGGCCGGAGCCCGCGTAAGTAAATCCGGGGCCGAACACACCGGGGTTGGCGGCATAGCGCTGGTTGTCTTGCGCGATGGCATCGTTGATGAGATCCATAAACTGTTGGCCGTTCAAAAATTTTATTTCGCGTGTGGGCGTCTGCACTCCTGTGTAATAGTTAACATTAAATTTTGTCTTCCCGGTTTTGCCGCGCTTCGTGGTAATCAGCACCACGCCATTAGAGGCCCGTGCACCATAAATAGCTGCGGCCGAAGCATCTTTCAGTACTTCAATAGATTCTATGTCGTTGGGGTTAATATCTGAAATGGTGCTGATCTGCTGCCCGCTTCCCTGCACGTTGCCCTGTGTGTCGGTAGAGGTTTGAATGGACGAGTTGCTTTCGCTCAGCATCGGTATGCCGTCCACCACATAAAGTGGATTGGAAGCACCCCGTACACTTACACTCAAACTGGCACCGGGCGTACCCGAAGTTTGGGTGATGTTTACACCGGCCAGTTTCCCCTGGAGGTTGCCGGCTATGTTTGTGGTGGGCTGGTTAGCAAAGTCTTTATTATTGATGGAGGCGATGGAGCCCGTCAGGTCTTTTTTCTCCATCGTGCCGTAACCTACTACCACTACTTCGTTCAGGGCGGCTGCTACTTCTTTCATCTTCACATCCACCACCGATCTGTCGCCTACCGGTATGGTTACCGGTTCGTATCCGATAAAACTGATGATCAGCGTAGCATTGGAGTTGACGGAAATAACGTAGTTGCCCTGGCTGTCGGAGGCAACGCCATTGGTGGTTCCTTTCTCAACTACATTTACACCGGGCATGGCCACACCGGTTGTTTCATCGGTGATCTTCCCTTTCACCGAAATGTTGCCCTGCTGCGCAACTGCTGTCGTTGCCAGGAGCAAGATTAATGGAAGAATGTAAAATTTATTCATGTAAAAGTGGGTTAATAGAAAATGCTGTTTGGGTAATAGGGAGATTTTTGAAATATCATTTTGCAATGGTAAGTCAGTCAGATTCTGAAAAAAAATACAGCAATTCCATATTTTAAAAAAATTAATATCCTGAAAAACAATTATTTACACTGACAAAATCTTGTAAAGGAATTTGACGGTCAGATCATCGTCAAATTTTGTATGTTTGAAGATGCTCTCACCGAAAATAAAAACAGCCATAGAGGCTGATCCGCTGCTGACCGAAACACTGAACGACCATGGCCTGGGGCACGACTGGAAGAAATTCAACCGCACAGCTTTTGAACTGATCGCGCTGCACATCAACAAAACTGTATCTGCAAAAATCTCAGCCTCTCCTTTTTTACTGACTGAGCGCCTGATTATCGGTGAAGACCATCTGCAAAACCTGCTCTTCGATAAGAAAGTAAAAGATGAAGACGCATTGGTGCATTTCATCGCCAGCATGAAAAGGCCCTTTCACTGGGTGAGCGGCAAAACGCTGCACAGCTATTGGAACGGAGGTAAACCCAAAGAAACCAAACTGAATGTGTTGCTTGCTTTTTTAGGTATAGAATTTTCCGAATGGGATTCCTGGAAGGCCTTCCGGCAAAATGGACTGCCGGGTTTATCGGCAAGGGTTTCCAAAAAAACATCGCAACTGGGGGTGATAAAAAATTATTTTTTAGGAAACTATTTTCTGTACTACCAGAAATCCGACAGCAGCGAAACACTCATCAAAGCGCCCTTCACTATTGAGAAAGATCCTAACGACCAGATCATCGTGCAGACTATTACGGAAGGCCACTTGTATAAAAGTTCGCTGGTAGAGCTGCGCGAAGGGATTTTATACATCCATCTGGAAAACCAATTTTTTAACGACAAGGAAAACCACATCTTCAATGTGGGCAACGAAACTACGCCTGAGGTGATCTTCGGCATATCCAACACCATCACGGTGAAAAGCAAATTAGCCATCGGCCTGCGCAACGTATTGATCAAACAAAAAAAACCATTTCCGCAAAATCCGCCCGATGAAAAAGAAATCAGCTTATCGGCAGAAATAAATTTAGATGCAGAAGAAGCTTTGGTGAGAAAATATTTCTTGCAACAAAAAATCAATCAGCTCCATTCGCCTACCTGCTGCTCGCTTGATGTGCTCACCAAAATAACTCATTAAAAAAATTTTGTGCTTCATTTCCGGTCGTTGGTTGCTGTCCCACATTAACAAAGACATTTTCATTTTAAGAGGCTACTTTCAGAATCAAAAACTGAATACCTTGGACTAAAAAAAACAAAGCATAGTGAAAAGACTGATCGTTGACATGGATGATGTGCTGGCAGACGCCACCGGGCAATTCATAAAAATAATCAAAGCAGATCGTGGGCTCATTGTTGACCGCGAGTCGCTCAACCATAAGCAAGAAGGCACGGGTTTTCCGCTGGAGCGGGAAATTTTAACCGGCTACGCGCTGAAGGAAATGTTTTTTCGCTCGATGGAAGTAAAAGAAAACAGCCAGCGGGTGTTGGAGAAACTGAACCGCCAATATGAGCTCTTCATCGTTTCTTCTGCCATGGAGTTTCCACTTTCACTGTACGAAAAGTTGGAATGGCTGAAAGAACACTTTCCTTTTTTGCATTGGAAACAAATTGTGTTCTGCGGAAAGAAAAGCATCGTGCATGGCGATTTTATGATTGACGATCTGCCACACAACCTTGAAACTTTTAACGGCCACAAGTTTCTATTTACCGCACCCCACAATCTACAGTTCAATCAGTTTGAGCGTTTGAATGATTGGAAGGAAGTGGGGGAGCGATTGTTATAAAGTTTCGGCCTAATTTCGTGTGCTAAAAAGTACTTCAGCAAATTCTTCGGAGATGGTATGTGAAATTGCAATCTTCCTTAAGTTATTGTGGGTCGCAGGCCAACATTTGGATAGTCAGTGTGGAACTATCGTTAATATGGCAACCGGCTATCTTTTCCTACCAACTATTCAAAGATAAAGATATGAGTATCGGCTTCTGCCAACGCGATATCTTTTAGATATAAATTTCATCGCTGAGTTGCAATACGGTTAGGTTGGCTTTCCTCTTCATTTTATCTACCTTTAGTTTATTAACTGTAAAAACGTCACTATAAAAATTTTAATGCTGTGAAAAATATAATGATGTTGAAAGTACGCACATTCATTGTTTTTGTATTTGCTATTATTTTTATTGTTGGTTGTCAAAAAGAACCTGCTAAGACCAGTCAAAGCATATTGTATGTACCTCTCTCTCAACAAAGCTTCAATCTTAATAACCTAGATCACCTAAACAAATTAGCCATAATCTTAGCCCAAGAGCATGGAGAAATTAAATTGACAGAAAATACTCAGATGGTAGAACTGACTGATAAACAAGGGAGTTTCAAAGCTATTTTAGCTCGGTACAAGTCGGGCGAATCAACTATAAAATTAGTTGTCCCAATAGAAAAAGACACTAAAAATAAGTTCAGCAAAAACATAACTCCTTATGTAGCTTCCAATTGTGTCATGAAATGTATCAGTGCATGGCCATGTAATGACTGCACTTTAGAAATACTTGACAGGTGCAGAATGATAAGGTGCACTTGCGCCTCTGCTAGCGAGGGATGTAGTCCTTCAATAACTGATAGTGGCGATGGTGAATGAATTAACACCCTGATGTTGTAGTTGGTCAGCGACCAACTATAAAGATCAACCAAAATAACGCGCTAAAACTTTGCCCGCCATTTCTTTTTTTCGCCTTGCATTTTTTTCTTATCCACTCGCGCCCGTGCCGATGCCTTGGTGGGCTTCGTGGGCTTGCGCTTTTTTCTGACAAAAAATGCCTGGCGCAGCAACTGCTCCAGTTTGCGCATCACTTCTTCTTTATTGGCCTGTTGGGTGCGTTTATCTTGTGCCGAAATGATCAGTTCCCCTTGGGTAGTAAGCCGGGTATGGAGTTTTCGCGACAATAAATCTTTTTGCTCATCTGTCAACACAGCCGAAGTTAGTATCGGCCATCGCACGGTTACTTTGGTATTTACTTTATTTACGTTCTGGCCGCCCGGCCCGCTGCTGCGCGAGGTAGAAAGCTGCAGTTCGTGTTTTATTTTTTCTATAGTGATCGGGTAAGTGCCGGTCATGGCCAAATATTTTTAAGTTTGTATGTTACCATAGGTGTGTAGTAGTTATTCATTTTTACTAATTTAGTCATTCTAAACAGAACGGATGGATTCAGTTGAACGTAAAGGCAAATCAATGCTTATCAAATACAAATACCGCGACTTAAAAGTACATTCTTCAGATGAATGGATGGCTGATGCTACCAAAAAATACCGTCAGGTGTTTGATCGGTACGAAACCACCTACATGCGGGTAGAGTTTTCTTTTTTCAACAAACTTTTTGATGAAGAAGATTGGGAAGGTGTATTCACCACGAAATGTTTTTATAACAACGGCAGCCAGAAAAATGAATTGTGCAGCCTGGAGCAAAAACGAAAAATCGGAAAAGATGAAAACATTGTGTACATCCGCGACTCGTGGGGGCAGGCTACACTGGGTACCTACTGGTTTAAAGGCGACTATGTGTGGGAAGGGTATATTGACGGCAGCAAAGTAGGCGAAGCAAAATTCTATGTAGAAGACTTGGGGCCGGCTCAGCCCGGTGAAAATTTATTTTTTGATATTGACTCCATTAAACTTTTTGAAGGCGATGGGCAAGCCAGCGCATTGCCCGAAAAAAGATACCTGAAAAAATTCAGCCAGAAAGACACACGCTTTGTGTGGGCTGAGTTTAACTTCAAGAATAAATCGCCCAAAGATTATTACACCGAAGTATTTTTTAATTTTTACGACAAGGCAGGTCAGCACAAAGGCTCTACTTCCAATCTGTTATTTGTAAAGGCTAATACAGCGGAAAAAATTTATACCATGTACCCGGGCTGGGGTGGCGAAACACCCGGACGCTGGAAGAGCGACTACTATACCATGGAAGTAGTGTTTATGGACAACCTGATCGCCACAGTTCCTTTTCAGGTAACAGAAGAAACAGAAGAAGGGCAGGCGGCCATCATCACAGAGTCGCAAGTGTTTAAAATGGGGCAGGGCTACTCTGCGCCCGTTTCTGCCGACAAAAATTTAGACGACCTGCTCAACGAAAGTTTGGCCGAACTTAACTCACTTACCGGGCTGGAGGGTATCAAAAAGGAGGTGAACGAAATGGTGAAGCTTGTGCGCTTTTATCAGGAAACCGGAAAAGATATTTTAAATAAATTTTCGCTTCACACAGTATTTACCGGAAACCCCGGCACGGGGAAGACAACCGTGGCGCGCATTCTTTCGCGTGTCTATAAAGGCCTGGGCATTTTAGAGAAGGGGCATCTAATAGAAGTTGACCGCGAGGGGCTGGTGGCCGGCTATGTAGGCCAGACAGCCATCAAAACAGGAGAAAAAATTAAGGAAGCATTGGGAGGCGTTTTATTTATTGACGAAGCATATTCGTTAGCGCAAGAGCAAGGGTCGCAACACGACTTTGGCGGGGAGGCCATCTCCATCATCTTAAAGCGGATGGAAGATATGCGCGGCAAATTTGGAGTGATCGTAGCGGGCTACACCGAAAACATGAGTGGCTTCGTCAACTCCAATCCGGGATTGCGCTCGCGCTTCGACAAATTTTTTAAGTTTGAAGACTACTCGCCCAGCGATATGTTTACCATCGCCCAAAGTTTATATCAAAAAGAAATTGTAGCGCCCGACCCGGCCGCTACCGAGCATCTAAAAAAGTATTTTGATTTTCTGCACGAAAACCGCGACAAGCACTTTGGCAATGCCCGCACCGTACGGCAAGTGGTAGCTGAGTCTGTTCGCAACCAAAACCTGCGCCTGGCATCCATGAAGAAGGAAGAGCGCACAAAAGAACTGATGGAAACGATCATTTTAGATGATGTGAAAGAATTTGAAATCAAAGAAGTTTCCAAAAAACCAAAACTCGGTTTTAAAACAGGGGGCGATTGAATTTAAAAACTGTTTTATTTGCTGTGTGAAACCCGCTCACCCTTCGTTTATTTTTCTTATCGCACTTGCCCTTGGCAGCCTTTCCATTTCCGGCTACGCGCAATCTGCGTACGTAGCCTATGGCAAACGCTACTATCAGCTTATTGACCGCTACGAAATATTATCAGGCCGGTTAGAAAATAATTTTCACAGTTCGTTCCATCCCTATCAGCGAATAGACATTGCCGACTTTGCACACAGAAGGCTCAACGACTCTTCTCTGCTCTCGCAGCAAGATCGGTTCAACCTGAACTACCTGCTTACCGACAACTGGGAGTTTGCCGACTCTACTTACGGCAAAAGCCGAAAACCATTTTTAAAAAATTTTTATACGCAAAAAAACTCGCTGTGGAATCACCACGACAAAGAGTTCGATATACAAGTGCTACCCGTTATCTACTGGACGGCAGGCAAAGAAACTGTGAACGGATCGGTGAACCCCGACATGGTTATTACCAACACACGCGGGGCAGAAATACGCGGCAACATTGGCAAGAGCATAGGCTTTTACACGATGCTTACCGACAATCAGGCCATGTTCCCCACGTATGCTATGGATTGGGTTCAATATTACAACGCTGTGCCGGGCGAAGCATTCTACAAAATATTGCCGGGTTCTTCCACTAAACTGTATAAAAATTTTTTCAAAGGAAACGGAGTAGATTTTTTTACGGCACGCGGGGCGGTATCATTCAATCTTTACAAAAAATATATTAACGTGCAATTGGGGCAAGACCGATTGTTTCTCGGCAATGGATATCGCTCGTTGCTGCTGTCCGATTTTTCGTCACCCTATCCGTTTGCGCGCTTTACGGCAAAAGTCTGGAAGCTGAACTATACGTTGTTGTATGCCCAGATGATGTACAACACTTCGTCTATACCTAACTCAAGGTTTCCTAAAAAAAATCTGGCTATCCACCACCTGAGCATGAACCTGAACAAGCACTTGAATATCGGCTTCTTCGAAGCTGTGATGTCGCCCATGGGTTTGGATGCCGCCTATTTCAATCCTGTTATTTTTTATAAAGCAATTGTCAACCAAACCGGGGCATCAGACAAAGCAATGATCGGCTTTGATGCAAAATATAATTTCGCTCATCACTTCTCAGCATACAGCCAGATTGTAATCAACGAATTTGTTTTACGCGAAGTAACGGGCGGCAGAGGCTGGTGGGGAAACAAACAAGCGGTGCAACTCGGACTGAAGTACATGAACGCCTTTAACATCCACAACCTCGACCTGCAGGCAGAAGCTAACATCATCCGGCCTTATGTTTACTCGGCCCAAGATTCGTCTGCCTCTGCTTACACCAACACCAACATGTCGCTGGGGCATCCGCTGGGAGGCAACTTAAAAGAATATATTTTCATAGCCCGGTATCAGCCGCTTAACCGCCTTACGCTGATAGGCAAAGCTTTCTTTATAACACAAGGGCTTGACCCGCTCGGCAAAGATTATGGCTCTAATCCGCTGCGGCCTTATACTGCACGTGTCAATGAATATGGAAATTACATCGGGCAAGGAGATTTAAGCCACACTCATTTTTACGATTTCACGGCATCGTATATGCTCAAGCACAATTTGTTTATTGATTTCAAACAAACTTTCCGAAACCAAACCAGCGCTTTGGGTTTGTACAACCTCAGCAATAACATTACCTCCATCAGTATCCGGCTGAACATGCAGCCGCGCCTTCAGGAGTTTTGATAGGTTACGCTTGCCTATTTTCGTACGTCATAAAAAGTGCTGACTCACGGCAATCGCTGTATAATTTTGTGTTCAGTCCGGTGATTTTGAATCCCAGCTTTTTGTAAAAATCAACAGCCGGCACATTGGTGTTTTGTGTTTCCAATTCCACCAGCCGGCACTGCAACATTTGTGCGTGCTCAATGGCTGCGGCAATCAGCCTTTTGCCAACACCTTGCTTCCTGTATTTTTCCGATACTAGAATAGTGGTGATGTACAGTGTGTTGTTCCAAACTCTATGCTCACAAATAATCAGCCCCAGCATCGCACCCCGATCGGAAATACTAAATGAGTGGCCTGTTTTTATAATTGAATTATATTCGCTGATGTCTTCTTGTGTAGTCTCCCATTTTTTGGTGTATGGTCTTTCAATTTTTTGAAGCGTTATACTAAGCGTGTCCTGACCGGTGATACTTACGTTATAGATTTTATCTGTAACATATCCGTTCAGCCCAAGCTCGTCTATTGATTGTTGTGTAATATGTTTGAGTGGTGTGATTTTCATGGCGATGCAGGAACAATATTTATCTATGCATCAAGATGTAATATTTTTTTGTAATCCTTTTCTGCTCTTTTATCCGTTACGCATTACATTTGCTCATCTAAGTTACTTTTGAAAGATGAAAAGATACATAGCCTTTTGGATTTTCTGCTTCGCAGTTTTCGGGTTTACAGTTGTTCGCGCTCAATCCAAGCCGACACCCAACGAATACCCGATGATGAAGTTAATTGAGTTTACAGATTTTGCACACGCTGCCCGCGACCTGACCGGCAAAAATATTTTAATTTTATATCTTCCTGACTGCGACCATTGCCAGCGCGAAGGAGCTGCCATTGCCCAGCATGCTGCCGCTTTCAAAAACTACCAAGTGTGGTTTATCTCTACGGCCACCCATGAAAACAACTGGAAATTTGCGCAGACCTATAAATTAGCCGCCAACAAAAATTTTCATTTTGTACGCACCGAGGCAGAAGATATTTTCCACAGCTTGGGTTCCATCCCTACACCTTCCGTTTATATTTTCAATGAAGCAAAAAAACTAGTTCGATCTTTTAAAGGTGAAACAAAGATTGAAGAGATCTTGAAAGCTTTATAAGAAGCAATTTATTTTTTCTCTTCAGATTTATTCGTTTCGAGAACTCTGTGTTAATGAGATAGGCATCAAAAAATATTCTATCAAAATACAATTAACAGCTTCATCTACTTATACGCTGGCAGCAGCCGTGCCCAGCGTATCATTGCCTCACTAATCTTTCACCCCGCCCATCCTTCCCTGTCTAAGCTCCGGTACTGAATCGCTTCGGCTAAGTGTTCAATTTTTATTTCATCGCTTCCGGCCAAGTCGGCAATGGTGCGCGATACTTTTAAAATCCGATCGTAGGCACGTGCCGATAAGCCGAGCCGCTCCATGGCAGTTTTCAACAAGGTTCGCCCCGCATCGTTGATGGTGCAAATTTCTTTTACCATGTTGGCGGGCATCATGGCATTGCAGTACACGTCTTTTTGGTTTTTAAAACGGAGCGACTGTGCTTCGCGCGCTTTCACCACACGCTGGCGTATGTCCGTGCTGGTTTCTGTTTTCCGTTGGGCTGTCATCTCATCAAAACTTACGGGCACCACCTCTACGTGCAGGTCTATGCGGTCGAGCAACGGGCCGCTCACTTTGCTAAGGTAGCGCTGCACCACGCCCGGTGCGCACACGCATTCTTTTTCCGGATGATTGTAGTAACCACACGGGCAGGGGTTCATGCTGGCGATGAGCATAAAGTTGGCCGGGTACTCGATAGACACCTTCGCGCGCGAGATGGTTACTCTTCGTTCTTCCATCGGCTGGCGCATCACCTCCAGTACGGTACGCTTAAATTCGGGCAACTCATCTAAAAATAAAACGCCATTGTGGGCGAGCGAAATTTCTCCGGGCTGCGGGTTGCCACCACCGCCTACTAAAGCAACATCTGAAATAGTGTGGTGCGGAGAGCGGAAAGGCCGCGTGGTAATCAAGGCGGCATCAGCACCTACTTTACCCGCCACAGAATGTATTTTGGTAGTCTCTAATGCTTCGTTCAATGTAAGCGGTGGAAGGATAGTAGGCAGCCGTTTGGCCAACATGGTTTTGCCGGCTCCGGGCGGGCCGATCATAATAGCATTGTGCCCGCCTGCTGCCGCTATCTCCAAAGCGCGCTTAATATTTTCCTGCCCTTGTACATCTCTAAAATCTGTTTCGTAACTATTGACTTTGCTCTGAAACACCTCGCGTGTATCTACCACCAGCGGCTCAATTTTTTTCTTTCCGGAAATAAATTCGATGGCCTCGGCAAGTGTTTCTGCCCCAATGATTTCCAGGTTATTGACGATGGCTGCTTCACGCGCATTTGATTTTGGCAAAATAAATCCTTTAAATTCTTCTTTGCGTGCCTGGATAGCAATAGGCAACACACCTTTGATAGGCCGCAGTTCGCCATCTAACGAAAGCTCACCCATGATGACATATTGCTCCAACAAATCGGTGGTGATTTGTGCCGAGGCAGCCAGCACACACAAGGCAATGGGCAAATCGTAAGCAGAACCTTCTTTTCGCAAATCAGCCGGAGCCAGGTTAACAACCACTTTATTGCGTGGCATAAAATAGCCGAGGCTTTTCAAGGCCGACTCCACGCGGTGCTCACTTTCTTTTACGGCTGTATCCGGCAAGCCGCTCATGTGGAAGTGCTTGCCTTGCGTTACGTTCACCTCAACGGTAATCGTTCGCGCATCTACACCATGCACAGCGCTGCCAAAGGTTTTTATCACCATCCGGAAAATGTTTAATCGGGAAGTTACCCACAAAGAGATTAAATACAAAGAGTCATGCTCGTCTCATCAACGATAAAAGACCGCCAATAACAACTAACAGCCACTCAGCCAACGTCTCAAAAAATTCCGGTTAGTGCGGGAATATTTCAGGCATAAAGAATGTCTAACAACGTCTGAACAGATATATCTCATGAAAAAAATTACCTATTTGATTGGGCTTGCATACATTTTTAATGTGTCCTCAATCTTCGCACAAAACGAAGGAGTGATTACTTACGAAATCACTATTAATAACCACCGCACCCTTCCGGCCGACCAACAGGATATGAAGGCGATGGTTCCGCAATACAGAACTTTCAAACAGCAATTGTTTTTTAACGACACTGAATCACTTTATAAATTGTTAATGGAGGACGATGATGAAGATGAGCAGCAGGGCGGTGGACGAAGGTTCAGGAATAGAATGGCGAACACAACCCATTACTTCAACCAATCAACCAATATTTTTTTATCTCAAATGGAAATGATGGGCAAGAAATATATCATCTCAGATACATTGAAAACTTCGCCCTGGAAATTTGGCACTGAAACAAAAGTTATTCAGGGATACACCTGCATGCAAGCCTATTACACCTCAACCGGTGAAAGAAAACAAATCATTACCGCCTGGTTCACCAACAAGCTCAGGCCTATGCTCGGTCCTGAAAAATACAATTCCCTTCCGGGAACAATTTTAGCAATAGATATAAATAATGGTGAGCGCGTTATCGTGGCAAAGAAAATTGAGCTAAGGCCGTTAAAGAAAAATGAATTGAGTGCGCCAACAGATGGGGAAAAAATATCGCAAGCCGAATTCACAAAGAAAGGTGAAGAAATGCGTAAGCGGTTTAGCAACGGTGGAATGAGATTTAGAAATTGATCTGTTCACTTCATGAAAATATTTTTCACTATTGCTTGTGTTTTCGTTGTCGGGCTTGCATCGGCACAAAAATTTACCATCAAAGGTCAGCTTGCCGATTCCATTGGTGCTTTGCCCTCGGCCACCATTCTGATTTTGCAACAGAAAGATTCATCGCTCGTTCAATTCGGAGTGAGCGACAGCAATGGTCATTTTGAAATCAAAAACATTGCGCCAGGCAATTATTTGTTTAAAATTACTTTTACAGGCTATCAAAGTTTTGTTAAGAAAATCTCACCGCGACCGGAAAATGGCTTTGAAATAGATCTCGGCAAAATCCGTCTGTCTCCGCAGTCAAAGCAGCTCAATGAAATTGTGGTGAAAGGAGAAAAAGATCCGGTTACTGTAAAACGCGATACCATCGAGTTCAATGCTCCTTCATTCAAAGTAAAGCAGAATGGCACCGTGGAAGATTTGCTGAAAAAAATTCCAAGCATTGAAGTTGATAATACCGGAGCCATTACGGCACAAGGTGAGCAAGTACAGAAAGTGATGGTAGATGGAAAAGAATTTTTTGGACAAGACCCCACGCTTGCCACACGCAACCTGCCTGCCGATGCCATTGACAAAGTGCAAGTCTATAATAAGAAATCAGATCAAACTGTTTTCACCGGCATTGATGACGGCCAATACACAAAAACAATTAACCTCGCCCTGAAAGAAGGCAAGCATCACGCTTACTTTGGCAACGACATGGCCGGTGGCGGAAGAGATTTACTGCCATCGCCTGCTGCCAACAGTGGAAGATACCAAGCCTCGGCAAGTTTAAACCGTTTCGAAAATGGAAATCAATTGTCGTTTCTCGGTATGGGCAACAACGTAAATCAGCAAGGATTTTCGTTTGGCGATTATGCCAATTTTTCTGGTGGCGGTGGTGGCGGAGGGCAGAATAACACCGGACAGCAAAGTGGCATTGTAACCAATATGGCCGGTGGTGTAAACCTCAACCAAGCCGTGAACAATAACAACACCAAGGTCAACGCCACTTATTTTTACAATCGCCTGGATCAAACATTGTCGAGCAATACGCACCGCATTAATTACCTCGATACGATGACTGCCCATGGCAACACGTACAACTTCGATCAAAGTTCATTACAGCGAACCATCGTTGATAATCACCGCGCCAACATTAACATTGATCAAAAAATTGATTCAGCCAATTCGCTTTTGTTCAGAGGAAGCGCTGTTTATACCACCAATAATCAAAACGCGAGTAGTGTTGGTAAGACCTATCAGGTAGGCAGCACCACAGCGCTCCAAAACTATAATCCCGTCAATACTACTTCCTTAGGCAAAAACACCACGATCACTTCTTCGTTGCTGTTGCGCCATCGTTTTGCTAAAAAAGGAAGATCGTTGGCCGCAACCTTATCTTTTAATTATAGCGATAATGGCTCTCATAGTTTGATGAATGATACGATACGAACGTTTCCAAATAATATTCGCAAAGATTCATTGCAGAATCAACGCACCACACAATCAACTACAAGCCCTACCTACGGAGCGTTAATCTCTTATACCGAACCCTTAGGCCACCGGATGTATCTTGAAGTGAATTATAATTTTAGTTCTGACGTTAACTTTGTAAATCAAAACGTAGTAAATACCAATACCGGAGAAACGATTGGCCTGCTCACCTCCAACTACAACAGCAACTATCTATACAACAAGCCCACACTGAATTTCAGAATAAATCGCGAGAAATATAATTTATCGTTTGGCTTGGGCTTGCAAGAGACGAATTTGCACAGCGATGGCACAGCGATGACTCAACACGTTACACTCAATCGGCAATTTCAAATGGTGCAGCCAGCCCTGCATTACAATTATGATTTCAACAATTTCAAAAGATTCCGTTTCGATTACTCGACCAGCATGTCAGAACCGAGTGTATCGCAATTGCAATTGGTTGTCAACAACAGTAACCCGCTCAATTTATCAACGGGAAATCCGAATTTAAAGCCTGCCTATTCACATCAGGTGCGATCTAACTTCACTGTTTTCAATCCAAATAATTTTATAAACCTCTTCGCCCTGATCAATGCAAACTATACAGCCAATGCAATCACGAGCGCACAAAACACCGACCCCAAAACATTGGTGCGCACAACCATTCCTGTAAATGTGGCCAACTCGTCAAGCATCAGTGGAAATTTTAGTGTAGGTATTCCCGTGCAAAAAATTCATAGTCGTTTCAGCTTAGGGCCAAACTATTCGCTTTCAAAAAATTTTAATGCACTTTCTACAGGCTCTTTCAACATCAATAATTTAGATGCAACCCTGCAGAAAATGAGCCACAGCACCATCCTTCAACAAATGGCAGGCGGCACAGTGCGCTACAATTTTACCTACGAAAATATTTTGATTTTTGATATGAGTGCCAACATGAGCTACCAACAAACTACTTATAGTTTCGATGGGCTACCAAGCAGGTCAACATTACAGAATCAATATTATTTCAATAAAACTTATACTAGTGAATTGAATATAAATTTTTTGAAGAACTATGCTTACAATACGGAAATGAATTATTTCATTTACAACAGCACCACCACTAATTTTCATCAGGTCATCCCGCTTTGGAAAATGTCGGTATCGAGGTATCTGTTGAAAAACAAAGCAGGCGAATTGAAACTTACGGTAAACAATATTTTGAACTATGGTGTGAGTATTTCGCAAACAGCCACTTCCAATTATTTGCAGCAAGTAACCAATAATAATTTGGGGCGATATTTTATGGTGAGTTTTACCTACGCGCTCAATAAACAACTCAACCCGATGAACGGCCGCGACCGTGGCAGAATGGGCGGTGGGCGAGGCATGCGAATGTATTGAGTTTCCTATCTTTGGCGTATGCCCCTAGATCGTTTCTCCGGTCACGCTCATCAGTATGCCACCTTCCGGCCTACCTACCCGACAGCGTTGTACGAATTTATTTATTCTCTCATCAAGAATTTTGATAACGCCTGGGATGCCGGCACCGGAAACGGCCAGGTAGCAAGTGTACTCGGTAAAAAATTTAAAAAAGTTGAGGCTACCGACATCAGCGAAAAGCAACTGAAGTATGCTGCTGTTGCTGATAACATTGCCTACTCGCTGGCAGGGGAAACAACTCCGTTTTCCGCTGCGCACTTCGACCTAATAACCGTGGCGCAAGCCATCCATTGGTTTGACCGTGAAAAATTTTTTCAGGAAGTCAGGCGTGTAGGAAAACCGGGTGCTGTTGTTGCCGTATGGGGTTATGGGTTGTTGTCCATCAACGAGGCGATTGACCCGATCATCAAGAATTTTTATGTAAACGTAATCGGCCCGTACTGGGATAAGGAACGGAAGCTGGTAGATGAAGCATACAAAACCATATCGTTTCCGTTTCAAGAGATCCCATGTCCGCCATTTTCATTTTCATTTGAGTGGGCGCCAGAAGAGCTGCACGGCTACCTCACCACGTGGTCGTCTGTGCAGAAATTTATGAAGGAGAAAAACAGCAACCCGGTGGACGGGTTAATGGCTGCTGTTCGTCAGAATTGGAAATCCGGAAAAATGAAAATCAATTTTCCGCTGTTTACCAGAATAGGATTGATTGATTAACGCTTTCGGATCAGCGCCATATAAAACCCGTCAAATCCTTCAGACGGAAGCACTGATTTTTCTTTCACTAATTCAAACTCCTTTTTTTCGTTCAGAAATTTTTTCACTTGCTCCGTGTTTTCGGATGGCAGAATACTGCACGTGGCATACACCATCAGTCCACCGGGTTTGAGTATGGCTGGGTATTCGTTCAAAATATTTTTTTGCGCTTGCTTGACGGTTTCTATAAACTCATTCGACAGCTTCCATTTGGCATCGGGATTCCGTTTCAATACGCCCAAGCCCGAGCAGGGCACATCGAGCAGCAAACGGTCGGCCGAGTTTTCGAGCCGCTTCATTGTTTTGGAAGACTCTATCACGCGCGGCTCGATGTTGGATGCGCCTGCCCTTCGGGCACGTTTTTTCAGTTCTTCCAGTTTCCACGCCTCGGTGTCGAGCGCAATGATCCGCCCTTTGTTTTGCATGAGCGCGGCCAGGTGCAATGTTTTGCCACCGCCACCGGCACACGCATCTACCACGCGGTGGCCGGGCTGCACATCTAAAAACGGTGCGATAAGCTGCGAGCCGGCATCCTGCACTTCGAACAACCCATCTTTAAACAGCGAAAGATTAAATACATTTTGCCTTTCTTCCAACATCAGCGCATCAGAACCTTGCTGCACAGTTTTAGTAAAGACTTCTTCATCGGCCAACCGGCTTTGCAAATCTTGACGAGAGGTTTTCAATGTATTTACCCGCAAAAATACTTTTGCTTCTTCGTTCAATGCATGGAGTTCTTTCGGCCAATTGCTTTTCAGTTCTTTCTCGCCCAACTCATCCAGCCAATCGGGTATAGACTCTACAACCGGGCGATTGTGTTGCATCTTCTCAAACCGACTGTGCAGACGGTTTTCATCAAGCGTCAGTTCGGGCCAATCGGGCAAGCGGATGTCGTTCCACACACACCACACGGCTAACAGTTTCCAAAAATCATCTTCGCGGGCATCGCTCACTTCTTTAAACAACCGATACCAGCGCACAATGTCGTAGGTGGTCTCGGCAATAAACCGCCTGTCGCGAGCGCCCCATTGGGAGTTCTTCTTTAATATTTTTTCGATGGCTTTGTCGGCATATCTGTTGCCTGTAAAAATTTCTGTCAGGGTCAGCACCACCGCCTCGCATAAATTACGGTATAAACGCATTCAATTTTTTTTGCTGAAATTAGGGGATTAAAAAGAATCTGATTGTATAAATTTTTAATAAATTTATTTTATGGATATTCAGGAAATAAAACAGTTGAACACAGCCGAGCAGTTGGCTCTCATTGAGGAAATTTGGGTTAACCTTGATAAAAACCAAATAACAGTGCCGCAAAGTCAGCAGAAAGAAGTGCTGGATCGGATGGAAAAAATAAAAGAAGGCAAAAGCACTTTCTACACTTGGGATGAAGTGAAAAAGTCGCTTCATCCATGACCTATGAGTTTGTTATTTCCACAGAAGCTAAGCAGGATATTGAAAATGCCTACGCATGGTACGAATTGCGAAAAGATGGATTGGGTTATGTGTTTGAATCCAACCTCGAAAAAGCAATTGAATCAATAAAAGAAAATCCTTTTGCTTATCAAATTAAATA
Source organism: Bacteroidota bacterium (assembly GCA_018267215.1). Taxonomy (GTDB): domain Bacteria; phylum Bacteroidota; class Bacteroidia; order Cytophagales; family Cyclobacteriaceae; genus ELB16-189. The sequence continues at coordinate 92,722 of JAFDYX010000020.1, read as the reverse complement.
CGATCAGGTGAGAGTTTGTTTTGTCAGTCAGTTTCCTTTTGGCTTACATTATTTTATAGATGGGGAAATGGTGAGGCTTGTAGCTGTTTTTCATGCCAGCCGAGATCCTCAAAAATGGTTCAATAGATTATAAAAAAATTCCGATGAAAAAAATTTTGCTACTTCTCGCAGGCTGTCTGGTTGCCCTTCACTCCTATTCTCAGTTCGACATGCTGAAGAAAAAATTGATGGATAAGGGCAAGAAGGTGCTTACCAACAACGTGGATCGTTCCCGCGACAAACTCGACTCCTCTGACTTTAACTATGCCATCTCCGTTATAGATAATTCGGGCATGATGAACATCCGCGATTTGGGTGAGAGTATTACCAAAACGGCTGACTTTGTCTCTACTAATTTTCTGAAAGATGAATCTAACATAACCCCCGCGCAACGGAGCAGGAACATACTTGATGCAGCCGAAAAATTTTATGAAGTACGAGGCTATAAGATGGCCGAAGCCAAATTTTTGGAGGCCAAATTATCGTATGAAAACTACCGCCTGACCACCAACATTAACTACAGCAAAGTCGTTGCCGACATGGGGTTACTGTATGCCACCATGGGGCGGGCAAACTTAGCCTACCAATATACCACCGATGCGCTGGACATACGCGAGCGGACACTCGGCAAAAAAAGCAAGGCTTATGCCTCTTCGTTAAACAACAATGCCGTGCTGGCGCAAGACATGGCCCGCTACAACGAAGCGGAAAGTCTTTTTCGCGATGCCTTGTCGGCTGTTAAAGAGGCCTTGGGCGAGCAAAGTCAAGAGTATGCCATTGTACTCAACAATGAAGCGATTTTTTTCTCGAAGGTAGGGCGATATGAACAAGCCATTGAAAAGCTGAAGATGGCCAACGCAATCATTGCACCGAAAGGCGAAGATTCAAAAAATGCTGTCGGCTTCCAGTCTAATCTGGCTCTGCTTTATCAAAAGACCGGAAAGCTTACTGAAGCAGAAGCGATCTATCTGAAATTAGAAAAATCATTGCGGTCGCAAAGCAAAAATCCCTACTATGCCGGCATCCTCGACAACCTGGCGCTGTTGTATATCCAGATGAACAAATTGGATAAAGTAGAAAACTATTTTAAACAGTCGGCCGATGTATATAAAACAAGGTTTGGGGATCAAAACCCCAACTACGCCAAAGTATTGAACGACCTCGGAAATTTTTACCGCATGCAAGGCCAATTTGCCGATGCCGAACAAAAGCTGAACGAGTCGCTAAGCATCCGCAGAAATATTTTAGATACCAACCACCCCGACTACGTAAAGTCTGAAGAAGACCTCGGCATTTTATATTGGAAAAAAGGCGACTTGTCCAAAGCCTTTGGCAACCTGCAGATTGCCATGAACAAATCGCTGGATTTTGTAAACCGCTATTTCCCTCCGATGAGCGAAGCGGAAAAAACAAAATATTGGGATGTGCTCCAGCCACGCTTTCAGCGATTTTTTAATTATTGCTTAGATGCCAGTGCGGGTAACCCCGACATCGCCAAAGAGATGTTCAACTATCAAATTGCCACCAAAGCCTTGCTGCTCAACTCAACCAACAAAATCAAACAGGCCATCTTATCGAGCGGCAATAACCAACTGATTGCCGAATACACCGCCTGGTTGGACAAGAAAGAAACGCTGGCGCGCTACTATTCGCTTTCGAAGCAAGACCTGCAAGAACAAAAGATTGATTTAGCTGCTTTAGAGCGGGAAGCCAACGACATGGAGCGCTCGCTTTCGCAGAAGTCAACAGACTTTTCGAGCGGCTATACACAAGAAAAAATTACGTTTGAAACCATTGCCTCCGCGCTGGCCGATGGCGAGGCCGTGGTGGAACTGATACGCATTCAGGCTTTCGATAAAACTTTTACCACCGACTCCAAATATGCGGCCTTAGTATTGACAAAAAATACACAGCCTAAGTTAATTGTGTTAGACAACGGCAACCAATTAGAAACACGTTATCTAAAGTTTTATCGCAACGCCATTCAGCAAAAAACGGAAGACAATTATTCTTACGATCAATACTGGGGGCGCATCGAGCCTGCGCTGACCGGAAAGAAAATGATTTTCGTTTCGCCCGATGGCGTGTACAACCAAATCAACCTGAGCACGCTAAAAAAACCCGGTGGCGATTTTGTTCTGAACAAATTTGATCTGGCGCTTGTCGGCAACTCCAAAGACCTGATCGCGCTGAAGAAGCCGGCTGCGGCTGCCAAGAAAGATGCCTTCCTGCTGGGCTTTCCCAATTACGGAGGCACCGGTGTGGATGCGCTGCCCGGCACCAAAACGGAAGTGGAGGGTATTGTAAAAATCTTAAAAGCCAACGGTTATCAAACTTCGCTGACCGAACAGAATGAAGCTACGGAAACAAAGATCAAATCTTTAAGCGGCCCGGCCATCGTACATATTGCCACCCACGGTTATTTTTTACCTGATGGCAGTGCCGTAGGTGTGGATGCAGAAAATGCCAAAAACAATCCGCTCCTCCGCTCGGGGCTGCTGCTGGCAGGCGCTGCCAAAACTATGTCGGGCGAGGTGCTGCCCAATTTAGAAAGTAATGATAACGGAGTGTTAACCGCCTACGAAGCTATGAACCTAAACCTGAACGGCACCGGTCTGATTGTGCTGAGCGCCTGCGAAACCGGCTTGGGCGATGTGCGGTCGGGCGAAGGTGTTTATGGTTTGCAACGGGCTTTCACCGTGGCGGGAGCCAAAACACTGGTGATGAGTTTATGGAAAGTAGATGATGCCGCCACACAAACACTGATGACTAATTTCTATTCTAACCTTTCGAAGGGAGTCAGCAAATTGAAAGCATTTAAACAAGCTCAACTTCAAACGATGCTCAAATACAAAGAGCCCTATTATTGGGGCGCCTTTGTTATGATCGGCATGTGATGTGGGTGGTACTGCACCTGTATCTGCGTTGGTAGCAAGGTAATCTGACAAAGCATGGACTACGAAGAAGAGTTTTCGACCGTTGACATTCTGTTAAAGTCCGAATCAGAGACGAGAGCTATTGATTCTTTTGCGCTATCACTATTGAAAACTGAGCGACAAATGCGTAGAATTTTTACCTTCTTAATTTTTCAACATAACAACTATGGCAGCGGAGATGGGATAAAGTTGATAAAAGTACTTGTTGACAATAAAGACATGTACTTTGATAATTTTATTGAGGGGATAGACTTAGTATTTTACAAAACAGTAGCTGAAGTTTATGGACATGATTATAATGACGATTTCAAACAGATAAAGAAAATCACTTTGGACAGAAATAAAATATTTCATGGTCAAGTTACTGGAAAAAAATTGACTAGGACAGAATTGATTGACTCTGTCACCTTAATGAGAAAATGGTGCAAGAATATAGCTGGCAAATTCAAAGAAGAAATTAAATATGATGGATTTGGAAGAAATGCTTATCAAAAGGCTGAAGTAAAATTGAAATTGAAAAATATAGAGAAGTTTGGCACAGTGGACAACTACAAAAGCTTCTTAAGGACGATTGGCAGAAAAAAGAAAAGAAATAACTATGCATAACACACATATTCACAAAAGCACAGCAGATGGAAAACTTTGATGAATATTTAAGACAAGGCGAACCCAACAAAGCAGAGAAAGCAAAAGTTTGGAAAACAGCTATCGGCTTACAACAGGTGGATGGCTTAAAGCCGTCTGACTATTTGATAGCAACCGCCAAACAGAACATTGAAGGCGATATTACCATTGACGAAGTAAAAAAACGCATTGACAGTTACTACCAACAACATCCAACAAAAACAGACGATGACCGCACCGAAGAAGCCGACAAAGTTTCGGCACGCATTGCAGAAATGTTGAGTGAACAAACTTTCACTTTTTCACCTGCCGAATATTTGTCTATTCATCGCAGATTGTTTACAGGCATTTACAACCTCGCAGGAAAAATCCGCGATTACAACATCACAAAAAAAGAATGGGTGTTGAATGGCGAAACCGTTTTGTATGCAAGTGCCGACAGTTTGAAAGCAACGTTGGAATATGATTTTGAACAAGAGAAAAAATTTAGCTACAAAGGATTAAGCGAACAAGAAATCATTGAACACATTGCACACTATATTTCCTTCTTGTGGCAAATCCATATTTTTGGCGAAGGCAACACACGAACAACAGCGATTTTCTTAATCAAGTATCTGCGAAAATTGGGTTTTAAAAACGTAAACAACGACTTGTTTGCCGACCACTCTTGGTATTTCCGCAATGCATTGGTAAGAGCCAACTACGAAGATTTATCAAAAGGTATTCACAAGTCAGAGAAGTTTTTGATACGTTTTCTTTCAAACTTGTTGCTCAAAGAAAATTATTCGCTCAAAAACCGAGAAATGCACATTCTTGCTGACACTGTAAAATCTCAAAATGACACTGTAAATGACACTGTATTTTCATTGATAAAACAAGACAATAAAATAACAGCAACCGAAATCAGCGAACGCTTAAAAATGAGTTTGAGCACCGTAAGACGAAAAATTAAAGAGCTTAGAGAACAAGGAATTATTGAACGCATCGGCAGCGACAAAACAGGACATTGGAAAGTAATTGAAAAATAAGCCTACGCTACTGCAAGCACATTTGCAAACTGCAACAAGCCCTTCCTATCGCCAATTTGCCGCTCGTTGAAACAAAAATCAGAAACTTGCGCGGAATTCTTTTTCCAGATATTGGTTTAAGTGCTGGAGGCTGTTGAATATTTCCAGTTTTTCAAACTCGCGATCTACGCTGTCATTTTTGTACATCACCTCTACAAAAAGGTTTTTTACCATGTACAAAAAAACTTTTCGGTCTTTGCGCATCCTTGTACCCAACATAATACCGTGAGCCCGCAAGTAAGCCAACTGTTTGGTTACCGAAAAGTATTTGAATCCCCATCCGAACAACATATAATTTTTGGTTTTTTGTGTATTTGTTCAGCAAAGAACGGGAAAGTAAACGGAGAAGATAAACAGGTGTTTGGGCGATGAAGTAGGCCGCATGCTTGAATTGCATGCATCTGCGGGCAACCCACCAATTTGTATCAAATCATTACAGGCAACTTTCTATTGAAAATACATATCCTGTGTTGAAACAGCCCTTTTCGTTATTATTTTATAACAACTAAGGCTAAAACTTGCAAGCTAAGGTAACCTGACAAAACCGCTTACAGCAGGTCGTTGGCCAGGTTGGCCAGCTCGCTCCGCTCGCCTTTTTCGAGGGTTACGTGGGCATACAACTCATGGTCTTTCAGCCGGTCAATCAGGTACGAAAGGCCGTTACTTTGCGAGTCCAGGTAAGGTGTGTCAATCTGATGAATGTCTCCCGTAAAAATGATTTTGGTGTTTTCTCCGGCTCTCGTGATGATGGTTTTTACTTCGTGCGGAGTCAGGTTTTGTGCTTCATCTACTATAAAGCAGATGTTGGAAAGACTTCGCCCGCGGATGTAGGCCAGTGGGGTGATTACCAACTTTTCATTGTTTACCATTTCGGTAATGCGCGAATATTCTTTGTCGCTTTCGCTGTATTGGTTTTGAATAAACTTCAGGTTGTCCCACAAGGGCTCCATGTACGGATTCAGTTTCGATTTGATATCGCCCGGCAAGTAGCCAATGTCTTTGTTGCTGAGCGGCACAATTGGCCGTGCCAGATAAATCTGTTTGTATTCTCTTTTCTGTTCCAGGGCTGCCGCTAACGCGATCAACGTTTTTCCGGTGCCGGCCACTCCCTGCATGGACACTAATTTTATTTCGGGTTTCAGCACCGCGTGGATAGCAAATGCCTGCTCGGCATTGCGCGGTTTGATGCCGTAGGCATTTCGTTTTTCTACCTGCTCCACCATGCCGTTGGCTGAGTTGTAAAATGCCAGCACCGATTTTTTTCCATTCCTTAAAATGTAGTAATGGTTTTTCATGGGCTTCTCTTTGCCCAAAACATCCTGAGGTGGGCAGTAACCTTTTTCATAGATCAGGTCAATAGAATCTGAACCGGCATTGTCTATCACCGTGCGGCCGGTATGCAGCGAGCTGATGTTTTGTATTTTTCCGGTGGTATAATCTTCCGCGTTCAGCCCCAGTGCTTTTGCCTTCAGGCGCAGGTTTATGTCTTTGCTTACCAATATTACTTTGCGCCCCTTTTCTTCTTTTTGCAACAACAGGGCTGCGTTCAATATGCGGTGATCCGGCTTTTCTTCATTAAAGACTTTATTGGCATCCATGCCGTTGATGCCGCCCGTGTCCATCACCACTTTAAAATTGCCTTTGCCTTTTCCGTTGATCGGGTTCCACTGGTGCAGCATCTGGTTTTTGGCCAGTTTATCTATCAGGCGGATAAACTCGCGTGCTTCAAAATTTTTGGTGTCGTTTCCCTTTTTGAAGTTGTCGAGTTCTTCTAATACCGTGATGGGAATGCCGATGTCGTGCTCGTCAAAATTCAGGATGCTGTTGTGTTCAAAGATGATGACGGAGGTGTCGAGTACAAAGATTTTTTTTTCTGCCTTGCCGGCCGGCAGGTCTTTGTTTTTTTTAGTCTTTGCCATAGGTGAAAAAAGAGGTTAAAAAAATAGCGAAGACGAGCCTCTTATTGTGTAAAACAAATCAATAAGGTGTGCTGGTCTTCGCGTCATTCCTTCTGTTGCTTAAAGCTAAACAAAATAAATCAGAGATTTCAAACTGCCCGATAAATTTTAGCCGTACAGAAAATTATTGTGGCAAAGAGCCAGTCAATCTGTAATTTTAAATTCCATACACATAACAACATGAAAATCATCATCCCGGCTATCCTTGTTTTCAGTTCTTTGGCACAGGCGCAAAATAAATTTGGCCTTCGGCCGATGGAGCTGAAAGAATATCAATCGTCTTTAAAAGCTCGTCCTGAAAAAGAATTGGTTGACTTGCAGTCTGCAATCCCTTCCATCGTGCTCGATATCCGTTACGCCACCATTCATAATTTTACAGGCACTAAAATTTATAATCTGGCGAAAGCCTATGCACGGCAGCCGGTGGCGCGGGCTTTGCAACAGGCCCAGCAAGACTTTAATAAGTTGGGTTACGGAATAAAAATTTATGACGCCTATCGCCCCTACTCGGCTACCGTAAAATTTTATGAAGTGATGAAAGGCGACACCACCTATGTGGCCAGCCCCTACAAAGGCTCTAAACACAACCGCGGCTGTGCGTTAGACTTAACATTGATTGATTTAAAAACAAAAAAAGAATTGAAGATGCCCACCGCTTACGATTCGCCCGTAAAAGAATCGTGGCCAACCGCACCGGTGGCCGACCCGGAGGTCAGAAAAAACCGGGAAACACTCATTTCAATTATGGAGAAAAACGGGTTTAGGGTGTACGATACCGAGTGGTGGCATTTTGATTTTTTGGGCTGGAAAAATTACGAAGTGATGAACATTGATTTTGAAGAACTTCAACCTGCGAAAAGTGGAAACAAAAAATAGCCGACTCCTTTCGTTGGATGTAATGCGCGGCCTAATCATGGTTCTGCTCATACTGGAAAGTACCCGTCTGTTTTCTCATTTGATATCTCTGACAGAAGGAGGTTTTCTTCATCCATTTTTTATTCAACTCGAACATCATCCCTGGCATGGCTTGCGCTTTTGGGATCTTGTGCAGCCGGGATTTATGTTCATTGCCGGAACAGCCATGGCGTTTTCCCTCCATCATCAGAAGCAGAAAGGAGTAACATGGCATCAATCTTTTCTTAAATCATTGAAGCGATCGGGCTGGCTATTTTTTTGGGGCGTATTAGATTATGCCGTGCACCCGCAAGGTTTGTCGTTTCAGCTGTGGGATGTGCTCACCCAACTGTCGTTTACTTCCTTGGTTGCATTTTTAATTTTTTACTGGCCCTCTCGCACCCAGCTTTTGTTCTGTGGCGGATTACTTCTTTTAACCGAATTGTTATACCGGTTTACTCACATCTCCGGCTTTGATTTGCCTTTTACAGACCAACACAACTTTGGAAACTATGTAGATCTGCTGCTGATGAACCAGATTAACTCCGGAGGGTGGGTAGCTATCAACTGTCTGCCCACGGCTGTTCATACAATTGGCGGGGCACTGGCCGGAAAATTATTACTTTCAAATAAATCCGGTCTTCAAAAAATAAAAATATTAGTTGTGGCCGGCCTGCTGTGTTTAGTTGTCGGGTTTGTGCTGAATGCCACCGTTACACCCATTATCAAGCGCATTGCCACCAGTTCGTTTGTGTTGGCTTCGGGCGGCTGGTGCTTGCTGGCTTTGGCATTTTGTTACGGGTGGGTTGATCTTTTGGGTCATCAACGGTTCACAAAATTCTTAGTCGTAGTCAGCATGAACTCTTTGTTCATTTATCTTTTCATAGAAATAGTTGGCGGCAGGTGGTTCAATGATTACATCGGTGCCATCAGCAACGGGTTGATGACTATGGCCTCGGTACCGGTGGCACTCATGAACCTGATTACCTCACTGATCATTTTTATTTTAGAATGGAAGATGTGCCAGTTTCTCTTCAATAAAAAAATATTTTTTAAAATCTGATACCTATGTCCCTTCAGGAAGCACAACAACGGGTTGATCAATGGATCAACGTATATGGTCAGCGCTACTTCAACGAACTGACCAATATGGCCATCCTCACCGAAGAAGTGGGCGAACTGGCACGCATTATGGCTAGACGCTACGGAGAGCAATCAGAAAAAGAATCCGATAAAGAAAAAGATTTGGGCGATGAAATGGCCGATGTGTTGTGGGTGTTGATTTGTCTGGCCAACCAAACCGGCATAGACCTGACGCAGGCATTCGAAAAAAATATGACTAAAAAAACTTTGCGAGACAAAGACCGCCACCATCAAAACCCTAAACTAAAATGAAAGCTTCCATGAAATTAATCATCCTAAACAAATTTATAGTTTACGGCTGTGTATTAGGTGTGGTGATTATTATTTTTTCATGTCAGCACAAGAAAGAATTTGCAGACCAAATTATCGTAGGGAAAATCTGGACGGCCAACACCGGACAACCCTGGGCTGAGGCGCTGGCCATCTGTGGCGACTCGATTGTAGCCATCGGCCAGATGCAGGAAGTACTTCAATGGAAAAACGAAAAAACAACAGTAACCACCTATGATTCTGCCCAGTTAATTCTGCCCGGGTTTATTGACACGCACACGCATTTTGTAGAGGCCGGTTATGCCCTTGCTTCCGTGCAGTTGCGCGAAGCTAAAACAAAGCAGGAGTTCATTCAGCGCATTGCCGATTTTGCCAAAACACAAAAAGAGGGCGAATGGATTTTGGGTGGAAATTGGGATCATGAAAACTGGGGTGGCGAATTGCCCGACCGAAACTGGATTGATGCCGTTACTCCGCACAACCCCGTTTGGGTAACGCGGTTAGATGGGCACATGGCGCTGGCCAACTCACTGGCTTTAAAAGCTGCCGGCATAGACGAGCAGGTAAAAGATATAGCGGGCGGAACTTTTGTACGCGACAAGTCGGGGCGGTTGACAGGCGTTTTAAAAGACAATGCTACTGGCCAGGTGGGCAATGTTGTTCCACCCTCATCGCATGAAGCGGATGACCATGCGCTGCAAATGGCCATGAATTATGTGGCCGCACAGGGTGTTACCAGTGCACACAATGTATATGGCTACAATGAAGTTTTTGAGCGTGCCCATCAGAAAAATAAACTGATCACGCGCATCTATGATTGCCAGATGCTGAACAACTGGCGTGAATTAAAATCAAAAATAGACCGGCAAGGGCGAGGCGATAAATGGTTGAAGATAGGTGGCCTCAAAGCTTTTGTAGATGGATCGCTCGGCTCGCATACGGCCGCTTTCTTCAAACCTTACACCGATGTGCCTACCGATTCGGGTTTTTTCATTAACCCCGAAGAGCAACTTTATCGCCTGACCAAGTCGGCTGATTCTGCGGGGCTTCAGGTGATGATCCATGCCATTGGCGACAAGGCAATTCACTCGCTGCTGACGATCTTCGAAAAAATAGAAAAAGAAAATGGAGATAAGGACAGGCGCTTCCGCATTGAGCACCTGCAACATATTGCACCGGGTGATATTTCGCGATTAGCTCCGTTGAAAATAATTGCCAGCATGCAACCTTATCACGCCATAGACGATGGACGCTGGGCTGAAAAAATTATTGGCTACGAACGTTGCAAAACCACCTATGCCTTTAAGTCTTTAATGGATGCCGGCACAATGGTTTCTTTTGGAAGTGATTGGCCGGTGGCACCGGCTACCCCGTTGGAAGGAATTTATGCGGCCGTTACACGCAGAACTTTAGATGACAAAAATCCAAATGGTTGGTTTCCGAAACAAAAAATTTCTGTTGAACAGGCGCTGATGGCCTACACGCTGCACGGAGCTTACGCTTCATTTGACGAAAAGATAAAAGGCTCGTTAGAAACAGGAAAGTTGGCCGACCTGGTTGTTCTCGATCAAAACATTTTTTCAGTTGCTCCCGAAAAAATCAGAGACATCAAAGTATTGAAGACGATCGTAGGCGGCAAAATTGTTTTTGAGAGAAAGTGAATCAAATCACCAACACTCCGTTTTTTAGTTTGGGCAACACTTTGTATTGATCAGGAGTCAGGCAAAATTCAAAGTCGCGGTGGATGTTCAGCCGGTTGAGGCGTTTCACATGCGATGACTCGCTCAAAAAAGCTATCATGTTGCCTTTCGCCTGATTGTACAAATGCCGGGCAGCCAAAGGTGCATCGCAATCCGGGCCGAGGTAATCTTTCAGTTTTTCTACGACAGCTCCGGCAAAAAGGGTGTCTTCCAAATTGACGCGACCTTTCCAGCCGGCACAAACGAGGAGCACGTTGTTCTCGCCCAGCAATAAATATTTTACTACCGTACTTAAATTTAGAAACGAACCGATCAACACTTCTTTAGCCTCCTTAGATTTTTCTATGGCTTGTGTGCCGTTGGTGGTGGTAAAGGCTATTTTCATTCCGCGCACTTGGTCGTCCATGTATTCAAACGGAGAATTGCCTTTACTGAATCCTTCTATTTTTTTTCCATCGCGCTCTCCGGAGGTAATGTATCCTCTGTATTTCATTTCCAAACATTCTTCAGCCTTGGCAAAAGGAGTAATGCTCTCCGCGCCATGTGCCAATGCCGTTACCATCGTAGAGGTAGCTCGCAAAATATCTACCACCACCACCGTGCGGTTGCGCACATCATACAGGTGCATGAGTTCGGGGCTGAGGCAAACGTCTATTGTCTTCATCATTTAATTTGAAAAAGTTCTGATTTGAAAATTTGAAAATTTCATTCTATCCATTGTGCATTTTCAAATTGAATAATTTTCAAATCATCAAATAAAAGGAGTCTTACAAACCTGCGCTTTCAAAGACCTTCCCCGCACATCTACAAAAATTTCTGTTTCGGGTTTTGCATAGTCGGTGGCCACATACCCCAGGCCAATGCCGATACCCAACACGGGCGACATGGTGCCCGAGGTAACTTTGCCGATCACCTCTCCGGCAGCATTCTTCAGTTGATAGTCGTGGCGCGGAATGCCTTTGTCTATCATTTTAAAGCCGATCAATTTTTTCTTTACGCCTTCTTCTTTTTGTTTTTTCAGGGCTGCTGAGTTGGTAAATTCTTTAGCGAATTTGGTAATCCACCCCAGCCCACCTTCCAGAGGCGAAGTCGTGTCGTCTATGTCGTTGCCATACAGACAAAAGCCCATTTCGAGGCGGAGCGTATCACGTGCACCCAAGCCAATCGGTTTGATGTCCGCTTCTTTGCCGGCCTCAAACAGTGCATGCCATACTTTTTCGGCTGCATTTTTATGTACATAAATTTCGAAGCCGCCCGCACCGGTGTAGCCTGTGTTGCTCATGATTACATCGGCAACGCCTGCAAACTCACCCATGGCGAAGTGATAATATTTTATAGCAGATAAATCTGTTTTTGTCAGCTTCTGTAAAACTGAAACAGCCTTCGGGCCTTGCACGGCAAAAAGACATATATCTTCTGAGATGTTTTTCAGCACGGCATTTTTGGTATTGTGTTTAACAAACCAGTTCCAGTCTTTATCAATGTTGCCGGCATTCACCACAATCAAGTAGTCTTCGTCTTTAATTTTATAAACAATCAGGTCGTCCACAATGCCACCCTGTTCGTTGGGCAGGCAAGAATATTGCGCCTGGCCGTTGACCAACTTAGAGGCATCGTTGCTGGTGATGCGCTGAATTAAATCCAACGCATGCGGGCCTTCTGCTTTAAATTCGCCCATGTGGCTGACATCAAATACGCCCACACCGTTGCGCACAGTCATGTGCTCTTCAATGTCGCCAGCATAACGCACCGGCATATTAAATCCGGCAAAGGGAACCATCTTGGCGCCCAGTTTTTCATGTACTTGTTGGAGAGGTACTGATTTCAATTCCATAAAATAAAATTAAGAGTGTAAAGATGACGGAATAATTTCAGGAGGCAATAAGAAAAAATTTACAATTCGTTGAATAAGCCGGGGTGTGCTTTTACAAATTTTTTAAACAACACTTCGGGCAAGATGGCCTGCAGTTTCTCTAAAGCATCCTGCGCTTCTTTTTCCAGTCCCAGCAACGCAGCCTGCAAAATATATTGCTTCAAAATTTTTACAGATTGCGGCTTGGCCAGCAAGCCATCTACCAGCAACGAAAAGCGCTGCAACCGATAGGTAGAATCTTGGGTAAAAAAACGGGAGGCAGCCACTAAGCCTTCTTCAAACTGGTCGTTCGCTTCAGCTATGTAATTAAATTTTGCTTGCGCCAGGGTGTTGTTCCCATCGGCTTGTGCCAGTACAGCATCTGTGTAGGCTTTCTCGTATGGTTTGAGGGCGTCTGCCCACGCGGCATTCTCTTTCAAAAAGACTACATCGTGCTGGGAGGCCGCTATTAACAATCGCAATGCACGCGATTTTTTTTGCTCTTCAGAATCACCTATGTTGAGGGTAGCACGCAGCAGCCGTATGGCCTGAGTGGGCTCATCCCACCGGAACCATTTTTCCGCTCTGTCATAAAAAGCTTTCGCCCTGAGCTTTTCATTTTGTATTTGACCTGTTGTTTTTGCGAACAAGGCAGAATCAAACATCGGAATTTTATACCGGCAGAAATAATATTTTCCCTCATCGCTAAGCTGATCGGTATGTTTTAAATCCGTAGCCAGTACATTTTTCATTAGTACTGCCAGGGTTGTCAATTCTTTATTTTTCACACGGGTTAAACTGTCCCACATCGGATAAGCTTTTTTTAAACTGTCTGATTCTGTTACGGCCAACGCCTGGTACAGTAGGGCAGCCGCCATTTTTTTATCAATCGCTTTTTCAAAATAGGCCGATGCTACCAGCGGATTGTTTTGCTCCAGCAGCCAAATACCCAACGTGTTGACATACGCGGCATCCGGAAAACGGTAAGAAATTTCGCGCATCTGTTTCAGTGCTTTCTTTACTTCGCCTCGATCATAATATGCGTGAGCTATTGCCACCGAGAGCATTTCGCTGAAAAATTCATTGACGGGTTTTTTGGCCAGTGCACTGACGTGATTGATCAGCACCGTATCATCGACATGATTGACCAGCCAATTGGCATAGTACGCAGCCCGGTAAACCGTGAGGACAGTATCAGCGGTAATGTTAGCTTCACTATTTATTTTTTGATTCTGATCGTTGGCCATCGCCAGACGGTTAACCATTCGCCCATCTACTGCATGGCTCGAAGCGTTAGAGTCAGTTAGAGCCAGACGAAAGAATGCCTGTGTTCCTAAAAGATTTGTTTCGGCTATGCGGTTGACCGTTCCTTCATTAAGAGCCGACTGAAAATAAAACAAAGCTGAGTCGGCTGATTTAAACCCCAGAAAAGAAAGGCCGAGTGCATTTTTAAGTTCTGCGCTTTGAGGAAATGTTTTCAGCCCTTCGTTCAGCATGAGGTTTCCATTCAGTTCTTTTTTTTGTTGAACAAAAATTTCATTCAGGTTTATAAATGCTTTCGGGTCGGGCGAATATTCTATTGTCTTTTCGTATTCTTTCAGTTCGTTAAACGATTCGTAACGCGAGTTGTAAATACCGGCTAGCCCATAATGAGCATGAAAATTTCCATTGCGAAAACGAATGGAGCGTTTGTATTCGTTTTCGGCTTTGGCCGCATCGTCTTGACTTAAATACAAATCTCCGCGCAAACTATAATAAGTAGCCGTTGCCTGATCCACATATCCTTTCCACGATGCTACTGCGGTGATCGTGGCAAACACGGCAATGAGCGACATGATGCGGAAGGTGAAAAGAGGCATGGTTTCGGGCTTGTAGAGCACTTTATAAACAGCCATATTTTTAGCCAACATCGGGCCGAAATTAGCGATGACATAAACCAAAAAAATCAGTCCGCAGCCAAAGTGTGCAGCCAATATTATTATTTCAAATGCCTCCAGCATCATATCGCTGGCCGTTGCCGCCAGGCAACCGAATGTTGCCAGCGTTACCATCAACAAAGATAAATACAACAGCAGGGCGACCGATCCGTCAGAAAATTTTTGTGCGGCAAATCTGCGAAAGCCCCATACCCCCAGGATGGCCGAAACAGTAAAAAGAAAAAATGAATTGATGGGCAGAAAACTCCAACTCAGCAGCCCTGTTTTAGATGCATAGAGCAAAGCCACATTGATCAAGTAAAAGAACGTGAACGACAAAAAATGCAGCAAGCTCTTAGATGATTTAGCTCCGGTGGCAATGAAAATGGCTCCGGCCACAATCTCATGCGACACCATGATTATAAACACCACGCTCACGGCTATGGCCATCAGCAGTCCATTCACAGAAAGATGCAGCAACGGGTCAGCCACCCGGCTAAAAAAATGGATAACTCCCACCCACAAAATCGTAACAAAGCTAAATACAAGTAAACGCAGGGTTAAAGAAGCGCTCGTGTGAAAGGAGTTGAAATAAAACCCGATGCCACCAAACAAAAGCATGGATGCAATCGTCAGCGTCTGCCCTGATAAATTGAATAACAACAAGGTGCTTAAATCGAGACCTGATATAAACAAGATAACAAGACCCATGCCTCCCAAGAAATAAAAGCGGCTGAGCGATGACACGACCGTAATAAAACCTACAAATGCAAACAGGCAGGCGGAGAGAAAAAGATAGGAGGCCAATACATTGGGGTGCAGGGCACTGCCTAATAAACTTTCGAAAACAATATATGAGGTGGCTGGTACTGATACGTTAACCGTACCCACCTGAAATGTGCGGGAAACAGTTTCAATTTTTTCGAGTTGCTGGTAGTTATCGAACCGGATGACAGGCGCGGGCGCCATCCACCAGCTTTTCCAGAAAAGCACGAGTGCCACAAAAGTGGCTACTGTCAGAAAATAAAAAATGAACCGTTCGGGCTTGCGCCACTCATTCCAGAAAAAAAATGTATTCATGTAAATAAAAATCTTTATTCCAACACTTTCGGAACGCGGAAGAAATCAGCATCCTTGCGTGGTGCATTTTGCAATACTTCTTCGTGAGTTAAATGAGGCTTTACTTCGTCCTCGCGGAGGGCATTTACTTCGTGGCTCATGGTGGTAAGCGGCTCTATTCCCTCGGTGTTTACTTCATTCAGTTTTTCTACGAACGAAATAATCTTGCCCATGTCGGCCACCATTTTTTCTGTTTCCGCCTCATCAAACTCCAAACGGGCCAGATGAGCTATTTTGTTTATGGTTTCTTTGTCAACTTTCATTTTTATCAGAATTCAGAATATCATTTTGCTTCTGTAGTTCGATGTGGATTACGTTATAAACTTGTTGCTTCAATTCGTCTATCCGGCTTACATCCATTCCTGTGGTTTCAATCGGCTCATGAAAGATCACTTTCATTCTGCCGTGTTGCAGCCGCAATGTTTTTTGGTCGGGCAAAATTATCCAATTGAACGGAATCGTTACAGGCACTATGGCAATTTGTTTTTCGATGGCTGTGCGGAAGGCGCCATCTTTAAATGGTTTCATCTGCGGTGGGTTATTGGCAACCATCCCGCCTTCGGGGTAAATTATCAAGCTTTTTCCTTCTTCTATGGCTTTCATGGATTTCAACATGGTTTCGCCCCGGCTTCGCAGGCTGGAACGGTTCACAGTGATGTGCAGCCTTCGGTACATGAAGCCAAAGAGCGGCACACGCTCCATGTCGTTCTTCCCCACAAAAACAGTGTTGATCTTATTCAGCCCCATGGTGGGGATGTCGAGATAAGAAAAATGGTTGGGGCAGAAGATATATTTTTTGGCCGGGTTCAGGGGAGCGCGGTATTCTACATCGAACGGGATAAACGCCAATACAAAAAAAGCTCTGGCCCATATCCGGTTGATGATACCCGTCAGCCGGTGTTGCGAAGAGAAAACGATAGGTATCAGAAGAAATGGAAACAACAAAACAAACAGCAGGTTAAAAACCAGCACAGCCCAAAACGTTTTAACAATTCGCCCCATACATCTTTTATCACTTTACATTATCCATTGGCTTGGGGATTACTATCAATTCTGTTTGCCGCCCATCAATGTATCGAAATCCGGTTTCGTCAAAGTAGCCATCTTCTTCCAGCATAATCCGGATGTCTTTCCTCCACTCAGCCACAGTAACGGTGGCATTCAGTTCTATGGAGTAAGCGGTCCGGTGGTGCATCGGGTAATCGCCCGAGCCGGCCACACCGCCCTGCATATCCCACATGCCGATGGTCGTGCCTGCGGCATGGCCGTGGTAGCCGATGGGGTGCGTGTAGATGGAAGGCGTGATGCCTTCGGCCAGCGCTTGCTGGCGCGTGTCGGCCAAAATTTGGTTGCCGGTTTTTCCTTCTTTGAAATGAGATGTGAGAATATCCTGCAAGCGGTTTCCTTTTTGGAAAGCCTTCTTTAAAAATTCGGGCGCATCGGTTTCTCCGGCTTTCAATACATAGGCGTGCTGTTGCGTGTCGGTGTTCAGCCTTAAATACGTAATGCCGAAATCTACGTGCAGCAAATCGCCCGGCCTGATAACGGTTGACTCGTCTTTACCCGCTCGTTGAATTTCTACCGAAGGATGAAACCAGGTGTCGAGTTTTAATTTTTTGATTTCTTCGCGGTAAAACCAAACCACATCTTCGGTGGTGGTTACCCCGGGCTGGATTACTTGATCAGAAAAACCTTGGGCAATAATCTGATGGGCGATGCGGCAGATTTGTGGGTAGATTGTCATTTCTTTTTCCGATCGTGTTTCCAGCCAGGCTACGGCAAGCCGCTCGGCAGAAACGACATGGCTCTTAAGTTTGGGTGACAGGGCGTTGACTACTTCATCGTAATCGTTGGCCGAGATGCCATCGGCATGGCCCCAGATGGGCGCTTTGTTCACGGCAATTTTTTTGGGCGACCGTTCTTCCATCAGCTTGCCGAGTTGTGCCCACTGGTTGGGTTGCTTGTCGGGATCCCACGCACGCTTAAAAACTTTGCCCACATCATAACGGGCTACGGCCAGAAATTCTACATCTGTTCCTTTATCAAAAGCTATGAGCATGGTAGTTCTGCGGGCAGCCATCCATGTGGCAGGCAGCATAGTTTTGATGACCGGATCTTCGTTGTACTCGCGCGAAATAATGACCCACATATCTACTCCTTCTCTGCGCATGAGTGTGGGCAATAAATTTTTTAATTTATCATCCGTCAGTTCATCTATTACGCTGGTCTGGTCGCGTTGCGAAAGGATGATGGGGTATTGAGCGAGCAGAGGAGATGTCAGTATTGACAGTAGAATAAAAAATATTTTTTTCATAATTCCGTATTTACAATCTAATTTTAATAGTACACCGTTCATTTTTCAAAATCTCTCTTGCGTTGGCTACTTCTATGACCGACCTCACATCGTTCATTTCATCGCGCACCTTTTCTTTAATCTCGCGCATGCGCATGGCTTCAATGAACCGTTTGATATCTTCTTCACTTTCTAAAATCAGTTTCGGCACCTCCATGGGTTTATTGTCATCGCCTTTGGCCACCATCGTAAAGTAACATGAATTGGTGTGCTTCGTTTCGCCTGTCTTTACATTTTGCGATTCTACCCGTATGCCTACGATAAGCGAAGAGCGGCCCACATAGTTTACCGAAGCCTTCAGCGAAACGAGGTAGCCCACTTCTACCGGTTGCAAAAATTCTACCTTATCTACCGACACCGTTACGCAGTAAGTACCGGCATGCTTGCTGGCCGTAACATAGGCTACTTTGTCCATCAGCGAAAGCAATATGCCTCCATGTATTTTGCCGCCAAAGTTGGCGTACGATGGAATCATCAACTCAGTAATAGTAGTTTGAGAATCTTTTACGGCACGGGCTTCCATATTTAAAAAAATTTAGAAAAGATAAGAAAAAAGAAAATGCTATCCGGGAGGAAATGGATTGTGGCTCAACTTATAAAATCTTATCACCATGGCCGTGGCCGTCAGGGTGAGGCCGATTAATAGTCCTATCCAGATGCCGATGGCGCCCCAGTGAAAGATAAATGCAAGCGTATAGCCCAGCGGCAAGCCGATTACCCAATAGGCGATAAAAATAAAAACTGATGGCACCTTTACATCGTGCAACCCGCGCAGTGCCCCTATTGCCACTACTTGTATGCCATCGCTCAGTTGAAAGAAGCCGGCAATAATCAGCAACGATGCCGCTGTGCTTATCACCTCGGGGTCGTTGATGTACAGCGTAGGCAAAATATTTCTTCCTCCGATAAAAAGAATGCCCCACAAAAACATAACGGCCGTAGCCAAAAAAATAAGCGTGAACGCCACCGTGCGCAAAGTTTTAAAATCTTTTTTGCCCAGTTCATTGCTTACGCGGATGGTAGCGGCCGCAGCCAGCCCTGACGTAGTCATGTAACTAATGGTAGCCAGGTTGATGGCAATCTGGTGAGCCGCCAGGGTTTTAGCCCCGAGCCAGCCCATCATCACAGCCGACAAGTCGAATGCGGCTGCTTCAAAAATAAATTGTGTGCCAGCAGGCAAGCCGATGCTCAGCATTTTTTTAACAAGTGTTTGAGAGTAATGGCCAACAGAAAACCCCTTCCTGAACTGGCTAAACCTCGGTGCGAAGTAAACGTAAAGCCCAATGCCCAGTGCCATCACCACGCGCGAAAATAAAGTAGCCCAGCCTGCACCCTGCAACCCTAACTCCGGGAAACCCCAATGACCAAAAATGAGTGCATAGTTTAATGGCACGTGGATGAGGTTGCTGCCGATTACCGCTATCATGGCTACCCGTGTTTGCGATAGCCCTTCCGTAAACTGTCGAAAAGTTTGAAATACTAATGTGGGAATAATGGAAAACGTGATGATGCCCAGATAAGGGATGGCCTCGGCCACTACCTCTGCCGGCTGACTGATATGATATAAAATATTTTTGGCAGCCATCACCATGGCTACGAGCACTCCGGCATTGACTATGTTGATGACTAATCCATGTTTCAGTACATCAGAAATTTTTTGATCGTTGGCTTCGCCATGAGCGGCAGCCACCAAGGGTGTCATAGCATACGAAACACCTATGCCAAAAAGTAAGATCACATTAAAAGCCACGTTAGCCAGCGATGCTGCGGCCAGCGGCACTGCGCCCACATGGCCCACCATCAGGCTGTCCACCACGCCCATCATCACATGCCCCAGTTGGCTGAGCATAACGGGCACAGCCAAAGCAAGGGTGGACGAAATGTGTGGCGTGTATCGTTTAATGTTCATGCTCGTCTTTTTCGGGCGCGTTAGCGAACAGAAAACTGAAACGACTGCTGTGTAAACTGAAATGTTTGCAAGTCGTAAACACGTTCAGTAAATGTAACCTGTTCTTCTCGGTCAACAGTTACAATGGTGGAGCACCGGGTGCCGTAGTGAGGGCTCTTAATAAAGATAGACGAAAGCATACGTTCGCGTTCGATGCCCACGCCTGTATCGGGCAAACGGTCATCCGTTGCCTGATGGCTGTCATACAGCGCATCAAATATTTTTTCTTTGTCAACTTTACTTTCCCCAAAAAGTAATTTCATTTTTTCTTTTCCGGTTTGCACTTTGGGCCACGGGGTGTTGAGCAGTGCGTTGCTCAATCCATACATTCCATTTTGCAGTTTGTCAATGCCGGTTTGGTAGTTGGACAAATAATATAAGTCATCTGCCGAGCCCACGATCAGGTTGAACCCGTTAAACTCGTGGGCGTGTGGTTCTATCTCTCGCAAATAGTTATCGGCAGGTTTTGAAGAAAGTAAATAATCGGTAACCAGATGTCCGCGCGAGGGAGCGTATGGTTTAATATTTTTTAAATCTCGGTAGTTGGTTACCATGGCGATGCGTCCGTTTTTGTTCATCGCCATCCAGGTGCCGCAGGTGCCATCGGGTTTGATGGCCTCCAGATCGCAACCACCTAAAATGTCGGGGTGGTTTTTCCAGTATGACGCCTTTTCAGTTTTGCGTTCATAAAATTCATCGCGGTTGGCCGCCACAATCAGTTTGTAACGTGGGTGCTGGTTGACAGATAAAAAAATCAAACACATAAAAGCAAAGCTACCATTACTATTGTTTTTTGTTTACCCTCAAAGTAATTAAATTTGAGAATGGATACATTAGTTCAACAAAAAAAAGAATTGGTTCAGCTGATCCAATCCACTGACGATGTCCAGATTTTAGAGTCAATAAAAAATATTCTAAAAGAAAATGAGCACGATCGGTTGATGAAAGAGCGGTTAATTGCGGGTGCTTTAAAATCACAAGAAGATATTAAAAACGGCAGGCTCTTTTCAAAGGACGAAGTAATTAAAATTACCAATCGGATTGTAGGAAAATGACACTTTCCTATTCTCAATACGCTGCTGAGAAATTGGAGAATATTTTAGATTTCTTGATAAATCGACAAGGTGTAGCGCACATAAAGGCAGTTGAATGCAGCAGTGACAAAATTTTCATTACTGATATCTTTGATTCGAGACAATATCCTGTAAAAATGAAAAGTTGATTTTTTCTTAGTAGATTCTTACTTCTATCAAATCCTTGTGTTTTTTCAAATTGTTTTCAAGTTCTTACGCACCGTTTCCTTTCAGAATATTCTTTACAAAATAACTACTATCAGTTTGTAACGGTTGGAAAATTGGCGATGGAGCTGACTTTTAGCACAAAAGTTAAATAGAATTACTAATGCTCAACCTTGCACAAAAGCTCAATAGAAGCACTTCACCGGCTCCATTGCCAATTTTTTTGTTATGTGCTGCTTTTTTTGTCAAAAATAAACACGTCTTCAATAGTCGTTGAAAATACACAAGCAATATCATACGCAAGTCTTAAAGAGGGGTTGTACTTGTTGTTTTCTAAAAAAACAATGGTTTCTCGGCGAACATTAACCTTTAGTGCCAACTCACCTTGTGTCAAATTAAACTTTGCTCTAAATTCTTTAATTCGGTTATTCATCTTTAAATCCTTTTATTTTGTAAAAAGACCAAACCGCAAAAAAGATTAATGCCATTCCTATCAAACCACAACCAATTGTTTGCTCAAAAGGTAATGAAATTTTGTCGCCAACAATACTAATTACTAACCACAAATAGAGGGAAAGATAGAATGATATTGAAGAAGTCTTTTCTAAAATTCTTTTTGATAATTCATCTTCTATCTTTTCCGATTTCGTCACATTGATTATTTTTTTTAGTAACCAAAAAAGTCCTATTCCTACAACTAGCAGGATAATCAACATAGAAACAATATCTACGTTTGACAAATGACCAGTTGTCTTAAACACAACTAATCCTACAGCCACTAAGGCTAACAAAACAAAAGCTAAAATTAATTTTTTCATTTTTTTTGTTATTAAGTTAAATAATTCTAACATAAAGATAGAAATAAATAACATAACGACAAAATATTTTAACTTTTTTTGTAATTCTACTAATTTCTTGTCTTTTAAAGTAGCACACAACGCTTAGCTATAACCAATGGCGGCTTTCGAAGCAGTCATTGTCCACCGCGACAAAACGTAATGACGAAGATAAAACTTAATCATTACACACTTTCCGTATGACAGTTAATGTTGCCGAATAAAAAAATCAGTCACATCAAGAACGAACAACTAAATCCGTTCTACTCCCAGCCCGGGTTTATCTGAGCAATACATGATGCCTTCTTTTAAAATGAAGCCACCTTTCACCACATCGCGTGCCAAGTCGAGGCTTCCATCCAAATCAATGTATTTGGTGTTGGCGCAGGCAAAAGCTGTGTGCAATGCCGCGGTGATGCTCACAATACTTTCATCATTGCAGCCCCAGAAAAGTTCAACACCTTCCTGCAAACCGATGTCGGCAATCTTGAGCGCCTGACTGATGCCTCCACATTTCATGAGCTTGATATTAAAAATTCCTGTGGCACGAGGTGGCTTCACCAACTCAAGGGCGCTCTTCGGGGTGAGCAGCGACTCATCGGCAGCGATAATCTTGCGGATTTCATCTGGCAATTTTTTGGTGGCCTCTATCTCTTTGGCAGGCAGCGGCTGTTCGATCAATTCAATATTAAGGTGCTTTGTTTTATTGTAAAACTCTATGGTCTTTTCGGGTGTATAGCCTTGGTTAGCGTCTATGCGGATAACAAATTTTTGACCGAATTTTTCGCGCAGCTTCACCATGCGCTCGATGTCTTCCTGTAAATCTATGCCCAATTTTACTTTCAAAACTTTAAAGCCCCGCTCGCCATACTCTTGTGCTTCTTTCAAGGTTTCTTCCACATTTTTAATGCCGATGGTGTTAGAGGTGGGCAATGATTGGATTTTTTGTCCCAAAAATTTTACCAGCGGTGTGCCCAAAAATTTTGTAAACGCATCGTACAGCGCAATATCCAGTGTAGCACGGGCAGCAGGATTTTTAGGAAATTTCTGCCACACTTCAAATGTTAACTGGTTCAGTTCGCGAATATCTCTTCCAACCAAAAAAGAAATATTGTTTTCTGACAAGGCGGCCTCGCATTGTTCAAAGCTTTCGCCTGTTACATATTCGCTGGGGTTACCTGCGCCAATGCCGGTAATACCGTTGTCGAGTGTGATCTCAACAAATGAATTGTTCACTTCATCTACTGTTTTAAAAGCGATGGTGTAGGGTTTGGTGTTGCCTAAGTCGGCAGACCAGGATTTGATTGATTTTATTTTCATTTGATTCGTTTACGAATTAGTTTAGGATTTCTCTTCGCATGAATAATGCCCAGCACCCTTACTTCTGTTTCTTCTATAAAATAATGAACCCGATATGGAAAACGTTTCAATGTAACGGTTCTAATCATATCGAAGGTTATCTGATAATGATGCGGATGGATTACAATCGAGTTGATAGCCGCTTGAAGGCTCAACAAAAATCTATCTTCCAGTCCTTCCTTCTCATTTCTATACCATAAAACAATTTCACGAACATCTTCACGGGCTTCCGGCAAAAAATTAATGAAATAATCAGGGTTCTTTGGCATACATCTTTACCTCTTCCCATGTGTAGGTCTTTTTATTTCCTGATTTGAATTCTTGAAGCCTTCTCAGCATTTCCATTTTTTCTTCTTCCTGAATAGGGTTTGTTGATTTATAAATGGTGTCTTCAGCAATACTATCCCAAATTTCTTCCACCATTAATATGCGTTCTTCTACACTCAGCTTCTTTATTTCTTCAATATCTACCATAGCCTGCTTATTTATCAACGAATTTATTGTTTTTCATTTCAGCGTACAATCTATTTTCTAACTCTGATCATCTTTTCAAACACCGCCACCAAGCGCCCTACACCATCTTCCAACGGAAGGATGACAGGAACATGCAGTTCCTTCTCTTTTTCTGCCGCCCACTGGCGTGCTTCCTCCTCTTTCATCTTGTAGGTGTTGACGGTAACGGCAGCCGTAGGCGCACCGTAGATTTTGATCAACTCGATCTCGTCCTTCACCTCGGGGATGTTGTCTTTATACGACTCCAGTCCTTTGTATTTTTTGCGCGGTGGGTTGTGTTGCAGCACGGCTGCATCTGCGGCTGCGCTCACAATCCATTCGGCACCGGCAGGGCCGCTGGGATTTCGCAAACTTGACTGGCCTTCAATGAAAATAATATCGGGCTTGGCCTCGCGCCAGCATTGTACAATGGCGTGCTCCATCTCGCCCGAAATAAAATCGTTGAGTGTGCTGTCGAAAATAAAACCATACTTCGCCCCCTGCATCCAGCCGGTTTGCCCTGTGTAAATCATCTCTGCTTTATAGCCTGCCGCCCGCATGGCTTGCATCAAAAAACGAGTGGTGGTGCGTTTGCCCAGTGCGCAGTCTGTACCCAGCACAGCTATCTTCGGGCATTTTACTTTGCTGATATCGCCCGACCAAAAATGCAGGTCTTTAAATTTCTTAGGCTTGCGCACATCTATCACCTTCACCTTTTTCTTTTTAGCCAGCGCCATCAAATCGGGGTGATCTGAAACGTAATCGTGCAAGCCATTGACTATGCCGTAACCGCTGCCGATTGCCTCGCGCAGCATGGCCTGAAATTCTTTGGGCAACACCCCTCCTTTGGTGGCTACACCGATGATGCAGTACTTCGCTTTTTTCTTCGACTTGGCTGCAAAATCTTTCAGCGATGCATAAACCGGAATATTTCTTTTCTTTCCATCCAATACTTCGCCCGCATCTTTGCCGGGATGTTTTTTGTCTATCACACCCAAAATGTTAAACCGTTCTGTGCCGCGAATTAAACCGTGGGCTGTTTTGCCGTGCTCGGTACTGAGGTAGCCGGCTGTAATGATGATCGCATTGTCTTTTGGCATGGATAGTATTTTTGATGTTGAAAATTCGCTGAAAGTTTTTTAACACACAAGCAATTACTGATCGTAGGTCAGCCGGAAAGCGGAAAGATCCGGCCGATGGCTGCGTTTGCGTTTCAATTCATATTTGTAAATGGTCTTTCCGAGGTCTCGCAGAAATGGATAACCGATTTTTTCTATTTCATATTTTCCATCGTTATAAACAGCATCGGTGTTGGTGTTGATCACAGCCGAAAGCATAAACTCTATGTTGTTTTTAAAGTCAACAATGTAAGCGTTGTCCATAATATAACCGTAGGCATCGCCTACCTTATTAAAAATACGGATGTTTGACGGAGCCGGTTTTTTGCCGTTGCCATACATTAAAAACTTGCAGAAGGAATCGGTATAAATTTTGTCTTTTTTATAAGCCGGATAGCTGGTTTCGTGCGGCCACTGCGACATATACTTCATCACAAACTTGCGCTGGCTTTCGGTAATATGAAAGCGATATCTTTCCGCTACGGCATCGGGAAACAAAACTGCCTTCAGCAACAGTTGCTGGTCTTGCATCGGATAAAGATTTTTGTAAGTAAAATCAAACGGTTGATGGATGATCTTTCCATTTTTTTCATAACCAATTCCTTTCAGTACACGTCTTCTGGGTTTAATGGAGTCTGTATTGACAAGCATGGGCTGTGAATAGATGAGCGAATCGTTTCGCACAAAGCGAATGGCCTCTGTGTGCCGGTTCTGGTCTATGGTCAGCGGCCGCTCCAGGCGGTGAAGTACACGCATGTTATATCCTTTCTTTTTCAACTGATCGTTAGTTTCTCGTTGGCCCACAAATTCGTACAGCCGGTTGAAGGCATCGTTGTCGCTGACGATCAATATTTTTTTAGCATAGTGGGCAATGGAAGGAAGTCCGTTCTCGGAAGAGGTATCTTTCCGCACAGACTCTTGGCCTGCATACACGCTGTCACTCAGCATGGTGGTAAATTCGCTTAGCCCGTGTACGTGCAGCCGATTTAGTTTTTCGAATGACAAAAGCACCTGCGGCAGCTTCACCGTGCTGGCCGGATAAAAATAACGGGTGGAGTCAACATGGAAATAAAACGATTTAAAGTTGGGGCGGTTCAGCGAATCGCGGTTGATCTGCGTGTAAATGATCTGGATTTCGAGTGTGTCTTTGTCTTTTATGAGTTTACCGAATTTTCGCGGATGCTTCTTCATCAGGTTTTCCACCAACGATTGGTTTTCTACCAAATGGTGAGAGCATGACATGACCGCCCATCCGGCTATCATTAAACTTATCAATTGTTTTATCCGGCCAATCATTCTTTGGTGTATTTTTGAAATTGGATTGGCAATTTAGCTTTCGTTTGCAATGAATCAGGCTTCGGGCTGAATATTTTTTTGAGAGACGCTTGTGCTCCCGGCTTTTAGGAAAGAGGTTCAGTTCTTAAAGATGATACAGGTACCATAACTATAAACACACAACAGAATAGAAATATGAAAAAATTACTTTTTGTTTTGGCCATAACTTCTTTGGTAGTAGCCTGCAATACCCGGAAAGAAAAAAAACCTGACAACCCTTTTGCTGCCATAAAAGGAGTTGACTCTACGCTGAAGCCCGGAGACAATTTCTTTCTCTATGCCAATAAAATATGGCACGATACGGCACAGATACCTCCTTCGCAAGCCGGGGTGGGCGCCTACATGTTTATGAACTACCCGCAGCGAATCAGGTTGCAAAATATACTCGACAGTGTTTCCAACGCAACTTCTGCACCAGGAAGTATTGAGCAAAAGATCGGAGATTTTTATGCCTCGGGTATGGATACGGTTACAATCAACAAACGCAGTTATGATCCGATCAAGCCGGTGCTTCAGACCATAGAAAACATCACAGATATTTCTTCCTGTATGAAGTTTGTAGCCGATCAAGCAAAAAACTACAATACTTCTATTGTTTTATTTTATGTAAGCCCTGATAACAAAAACAGCAACATGAACATAGCCCATGTTGCCCAGGCGGGACTTGGCTTGCCCGAAAGAGATTATTATTTCAAAACCGATCCACAAACTATTGCCGTACAAAAAGCGTATAAAAAATATCTCTCCGCTTTATTTGCACTCACCGGAACGGGCGCGGCCATGGCAGATAAAAACGCAAGCATTGTTTATGATCTCGAAAAACAATTAGCTGCTGCGCACAGAACGAATGTAGAACTGCGCGACATTAACGCGAATTATAACAAGATAGCCGTGGCAAAGCTTGCCCAGCAAGAGCCCAACATAGGTTGGATAACTTTACTGGATAACCTGGGCGCTAAAACAGATTCAATAGACGTATCGCAGCCAGCGTACTATGCCAAACTGAATGGGCTGATAAAGTCCGTGCCGATCAGCAATTGGAAAATATACCTGAAAGCACAAACATTAAACAATTACAGCTCCGTGCTCAGCAAGCCTTTTGTGGATGCAGCCTTTGCCTATAACAAAGTAGTATCCGGCCAGGCCGTACAAAAAACGCGCGGTGAAATCATGGCCAGTGCAGTGGATAATTCTTTAGGCGAAGCGTTAGGGCAATTGTATGTGAAGAGATATTTTTCGGAAGACGCCAAAAGACGGATGCAGGAACTTGTCAACAATTTGCAAAAAGCATTCGAGGCAAGAATTAACAAGCTCGATTGGATGAGCGACAGCACCAAACAAAAAGCGAAAGAAAAATTATTTGCCATCACAAAGAAAATCGGATACCCCGACAAATGGCGAGATTACGGAAATGTAAACATCGCGCACGATAAATATTTTGAGAACACAGTAGCCACAGCGGCCAATAATTTTCAGTTCAATCTGGTAAAACTCAACAAGCAAGTTGACCGGACAGAGTGGTTTACTACACCCTCTACCGTTACGGCCTACTATAATCCCTCCGCCAACGAAATTGTTTTTCCTGCAGGTATTTTACAAACACCTTATTTCGATGATGCGGCCGATGATGCCCTTAACTATGGGGGCATTGGCATGGTGATAGGCCATGAAATGACTCACGCCTTCGATGACCAGGGTGCGCAGTTTGATAAAGATGGAAATGTTTCTAACTGGTGGACGAAACAGGACTATGCCAAGTTTAAAGCCAAAACGCAGCAAGTCATTAATCTTTACAACTCTTTCACTGTATTAGATACCGTGCACATCAAAGGCGCGATGACAGTAGGGGAAAACACGGCAGATATTGGCGGAGTAGCCATAGCATACGATGCCTTTAAAATGACACAGCAAGGAAAAG
Organism: Bacteroidota bacterium; assembly: GCA_018267215.1. GTDB lineage: Bacteria > Bacteroidota > Bacteroidia > Cytophagales > Cyclobacteriaceae > ELB16-189. Next base: position 64,607 of record JAFDYX010000020.1, on the reverse strand, counting down.
ATAACGGCACACTTGGCGGATACACAGCCGATCAGCGCTTCTTTCTTTCTGTTGCCAAAATCTGGCGTGTGAAAATGAAAGATGAATTCATGCGCCTATGGATCAATAATAACCCCCACTCCACACCCATGTGGCGCGTGAATGGGCCGCTCATGAACTCTACTCATTTTTACGATGCCTTCCATATTCAACCATCAGAAAAAATGTATTTAAAAGATTCGGATCGGATCCATATTTGGTGATCCTGTTTTTTTACTTGTTTGCTTTTATGTTGTGCGCCTTGTTATGCACGCCACCCATACAGCCACCGGTTTATACAGCAAAGAATGGAAAAGAATATACACCTAACCATGTGCAAATGATGGAAGACCCGATGGAGAGAGCAGCTTACAAAAAAATGTTGGATGCGCATGAGAAGGCTCATAGCGATTATAAATTTCAATTGCACCTGAAACAAGTCAACGAACAAATTCCTGAAGCTGCCGGCAACTATTTTGCACACGCCTATCCGGAAAATGATCGCCACGAGATTGAAGAGTCAGTGAAGCACTCCGTAAAATCAAAAATCAGACAAGAGGAAGTGTTGAAGTTCTTTAAATAATTACATCCTCAAACGCTGGGTCTGCTGCTCAAGTGAAAAAATATTTGTTTATCCATTAGAAAAATAAATACCGGATGAAATTTAAAATCAAAATTTTATACATGGCTTTTTCTTTCCTCACCTTTAGCTGTAATAATCTGATGAGCCAGAAATATGAGTGGTACCCCACCACATGCCAGATCAACCTGTACCCAATGGAAATTGTTGCGGGGCAATTTGTATTGCCAGGTCAAACCATAGTGCGCATTCCACAGGGTCATTGTGGCCCCAATGGCTGGGGCTCAACAGGCCCGACAGAACTGGTAGGGCCAGAGCAGAAACCATTGCCGGCATCATTGCAGCTACTTTGGTTTTCATACATCGAAAATAAATTTTACCAAGGCAATTTTCCGTTGCCTACAGAGGCACTTGCCAAAATCATGAAAGAAGATTTTACCAACGCTAATGCAGATGGGTTATACCATATTGTTGTTGGTTGTGCGCCCGGTGGAAATGTATCCGTCTGGATTAAGGCCGGCCAAATAACTACCGAAGTTGGTTTTTTTAAAGCTGATGCTGTGGACTATGACTGGAAAAAATTTTCGGGGGGATTAAATACCTCGAGAGAAGATTATATCGCCACGGCACTTCACAGCGCGCTCGACTCCAGCGAAATGAAGATAGCCAGCATCCCACTCGGTTGGAAAGGGAAATATGATGACGACTACCGGAAGAAGTATTCATTGTCAGTTACCAATAATGTGGAAGCTCAAACTTCTGATGCGCTGATCAGTTACTTTGATGGTTCTGGTGAATACCGCCTCGCCCAGCCTGCAGCCAATAAGTGGAGCGTTCATCAAACAATACCTAAACGGATTTTATGGCATTGGAAAAGTAAATCCGGAAAAGAGCTGGGAACAGAAATTAATTTTGATGAAGCAGAAATTTTTGATGCCTTTAAAAAACTAAACAGCGAACATCCCCATGCTCCGCTCACACTGCACACAGAAATAGTATCCACCACTGTTTACGAGGTATCGCTGGTTCTTAAAAATCAGTTTGGTGCAGTTGCTTTAAAGAAATGCGAGGCATCTACTTATGAATGGTAAAAAATAATTTTGTCCAATCATCAATCACCTGCTAATAAAACGTTGGTAGCATATCCAGCATCTGATTTTTTAGTGAACTAACAGTTTGTGGAATTAAACTTATAGGTGTAAACTTGGGAGAGCGTTAATCATTAAAAAAAAATATTAATTCTTTCTTAAAAACAAGGCGTACATTTTTAACAACATATCAATGAAAACAATTTTGGTATTCCTATTTGCTCTCCTTACGGTAACAGTTTACGGTCAGGCCAATCCAACATCTCACTCACTTGGCAAAGTCATACTGAACAATGAAAAAGTAAAAGTTACGGAATTTGAAAGTCAGCCTAACAAAGACATCTGCGGCTTGGGAATGCACACCCATCCGGCTCATCTCACCATCCTGTTAACGGAGGCCACCGTAACCGTTACGCTTCCCAACGGAAAAACATTTACCCAAAAACAACCAGCCGGAACAACTTTTTGGTCTGAAGCGGAAACGCACACAGTTATCAATAGTGGAAAGGGAGTGGCCAAAGCTCAGATTATTGAATACAAGAAAAAATAGAAGCTGATTAGTACATGTCGTCTCGAAAGCCTTTGATCCGCGAAAGAGTTTCTTCGATTGCAATAGACTTGCTGCTTACTTTTATTGGCGTGCTGGCGGCTCTGGCTGTTGAGAATTACAGAGAATCGCTACATGAGCACGAGATGGAAAAAGAGTATCTCTTCGCATTTCGAGATGCCTTACAATCTGATACCACAGCGATCAACTTGGCATTACAAAATTCTTTTCATAAACTCAATGCGGCCAGTCAATTCATTAAGCTGATTGAATCAGAGAAGAACTCGTTTTCTGATGAAGAATTTTCTGAAACAGTGCAATCTATATTGATGTTGATTGATCCGGCTTATAACACATCTGTCTATGAGGACTTACGGGCTACCGGAAACAGCAGAATCATTCGGAATATAAAACTCCGAAATGCCATTATCGCTCACTACATTTTTTTAAACAACCTGATGGCATTTCAGCAAAAGGCAATACCTATTCTCTCGTACAATGCTGCCTTCATGAGTCTGCTCGAATATGAAGAGATTAACTCACTCCAAAATTTATCATACAAAAAAATTATAAGCCGATTCCGAAAAGACAAAGCAGCTCAACTATACCTGAAGCAACTCCAGAAGGAATTGGTTATTTATCGCAACGGGCTTCTCTATTCTGCCCTGCCTAAGACATTGAATTTGCTTGAAATGATTGAAGCGGAGCTAAAGACGTATGAGTAACTGAATTAAAAAGAATACAACAGATTTCTATTCTTTAATGTATTTTTAAAAGTTATCGGCTACTTAATTTTTTATAATGAATCGGTTTTTATTGGTTTCTTTTTTCTTTCTGATTGCTACGGCACTCTCCGCACAAAACAAAAAAACGAACAGGGCAGACAGCCTGCTGATGACCCTGTCGGTAGAAGAGAAGGTGGGGCAACTGATTGCCGTACCGTTTTCTTCTGCCATGACATTAGCAGAAATAAATACACTCCAACAACTAATCAAAAAAAATACCATCGGCAAACTAATCATTACACACAGCAGCCCGGTATATCAGATCAATATAATTAATACACTCCAGCCTCTTTCCAAAATTCCGGTGACGGTGGCATGCGCCTGTGCTGCAGATCCGGCAGTTGCGTTCGACAGCACATTTTATTTTTATAATGCTGCCGTACTGCGACCGATTGCCAACGACACCTTACTGCGGCAACTGAAAACCGAAAGATTACGGCAACTCAAACTACTATCCGTCAACGATACCTCATCTGTATTGCCGACACACACTGACTTAACCGTATTGCAAGACAAAAAAAAGAGAGACAATGAAATACAACTGCTGCTGACAAACCCAAAAGATATTTTCTTATCAACAGCCGAAGTAGAGCCCTTTGTACAGATGGCAGCCAAAACAATCCGGAAGAAAAACTTTCCGCTGCCACTGCTCGATAGTGCTGTTAAGAAAGTGTTGTTAAAAAAAATCAGGTCGCAACTCTATCCATTCGCGCCACTTTCAAAAGATAATTTGATCAGAAATTTGCACACGCCCGCTGCCCGCCTGCTGAAAGAAGCGTTGGCTCAGGCAGCCATCCAAATAAAAAACAGTTCGCCAGCAATTATACCCATCAGCAATTTGGGCGACCGCACGTTTGCTTCCGTCAGCATCGGCCGCGACAGCAAAAACGAGCTTACCCATTATTTAAGTAAGTATGCCAATTTCAGTCATCTTTCTATTCACTCATTGTCTGATACAGCCGGCCTCACCGCCAAACTAAACGGAAAAAACATGGTGGTGGTGGCTTTGTTTACAAAAGAGATGGGCGAGCTACCCGCGATCAAAGAAATGATACAGCACTGGAGCCGGCAAAGTACCATCATCATTTGCCGTTTCTATGAATCCGAATGGTCGCCAGAAAATTTTTCTGTTTTGTATTGCCCCGATTATGCAGAAGGATTGGCGAAAGCAATGTCCGAAAAAATTTTTGGCGGAGCACAAGCCAACCGTTTTATCTATACCGAGCCTGAAGCAGCCTCTATGGACAGCGAAACGCTGAGTAAAATTGAAACCATCGCAGACGAAGCTATCTCCTCAGGGGCAACGCCCGGTTGCGAGGTGTTCATCGCGCGGCACGGAAAAGTTGTGTACGAAAGAGCGTTTGGTACGCTTGAGTACAACAAAAAAAGCAATGTAACCGAAGAAACAATTTTCGATCTGGCTTCGGTAACCAAAGTGTCGGCCACGCTGCAGGCGGTGATGTACCTCTACGAAAAGGGATTGATTGACATCAATAAAAAAGTATCGGTGTATTTACCCGAACTAAAAGGCACCAACAAAGAAGACATGATCATTAAAGACGTCCTCACCCATCAGGCGGGGCTTTGGCCTTACTTACCATTTTGGATAGAGACGGTGAAAGACTCTTCTGTTTTTAAAAAATATTACAGCCACCACTTCAGTTATGATTTTCCCTATCCGGTGGCAAAAGATATGTATGCTTCTAAGTCTATGAAAGATTCGTTGTGGCGATGGATCATCAAAGCACGGGTGCGCGATAAGCCCGCCCGGTCGGTATATGATTATAAGTACAGCGACATGGCCTTTTATATGATGCAGCATCTGGCTGAAAAAATATTGAAGATGCCTATGGAAGATTTTCTTCAAAAAAATATTTACGGCCCCCTCGGGGCCTACACCACGGGCTTTCTGCCGTTGAGCCGGTTCCCTTCCGGCCGCATCGCCCCCACCGAAAAAGATACGCTCTTCCGCAAAAGTTTGCTGGTGGGCTACGTGCACGATCAGGGCGCGGCCATGCATGGCGGCATTGCCGGCCATGCGGGCTTGTTTAGTTCCGCCAACGATCTCGCCAAATTGGGGCAGATGTGGTTAAACAAAGGAAACTATGGTGGCGTGCGGGTGTTTAAGCCGGAGACGATTGATTTTTTTACAGCCAAACAATTTGATGACAGCAGGCGTGGCCTCGGCTGGGACAAGCCGGTGGTAAACGATTATGACGGCCCCACCTCTGTGTATGCATCGGCCAAAACTTTCGGGCACACCGGTTTTACGGGTACGTGCATCTGGGTGGATCCTGAGTTTGACCTGGTCTATGTTTTTCTCTCCAACCGTGTCAACCCCGATATGAACAACCCCAAGTTGGGCAATGCCAACATACGCCCTCGCATTCAGGATGTTATTTACCGATCCATCTTTAATTATTGTAACTAAACGAAACTAAACAGACAAAAAAATAGTTTATACATCAAAATTTCACCTTTGAAACATATCAACATCGGCATAGTTTGTTACCCTACGTTTGGCGGAAGTGGTGTGGTTGCTACCGAACTGGGAAAGGCATTGGCCAAAGAAGGGCACAAGGTACACTTCATTACCTACAACCAGCCGAGCCGTCTCGATTTTCTGAACGAAAATTTATTTTACCACGAAGTGGAATTTCGTTCTTACCCGCTATTTGAATATCCACCTTACGAACTAGCGCTGGCCAGCAAAATGGTGAGCGTAGTAAAAAATGAAAAACTGGATTTGCTGCATGTGCACTATGCCATCCCACACGCATCGGCCGCCTACATGGCCAAACAAATCCTGAAGAGTCAGGGCATCCACATTCCGGTGGTTACTACGCTGCACGGCACCGACATTACGCTGGTAGGTCGCGATGCCTCTTACGAGCCGGTGGTTACTTTCAGCATCAACCAATCCGATGGGGTGACGAGTGTATCGCACGATTTAAAAAAAGAAACCTATGAATTTTTCGACATTCAAAAACACATTGAGGTAATCCCCAATTTTATTGATTTAGAAAAATTCAAAAAACAAAAGAAAGATCATTTTAAAAAAGCGATTTGCCCTAACGGGGAAATGCTGATCGTACACACTTCTAATTTTCGTAAAGTGAAGCGGGTAGGCGATGTGATTAAAATTTTTTATAACATCCATCAAGAAATACCCGCCAAACTATTGATGATTGGCGATGGCCCCGAACGGAGTGGAGCCGAGCAACAATGCCGCGACTTGGACATTTGCGATAGTATCCGGTTTCTGGGCAAACTGGAAGCCGTAGAAGAAGTGCTTTCCGTGGCCGATTTGTTTTTGATGCCTTCAGAAAAGGAAAGTTTCGGGTTGGCCGCACTGGAGGCCATGGCTTGCGAAGTGCCGGTAATCAGTACCAACTCGGGCGGCTTGCCCGAACTGCAGGTGCAGGGAGTAACAGGTTTTATGAGCAACATAGGCGATGTGGAAGACATGACCCGCAAAGCATTGTTCATCCTCGACAAAAAGAATTTGCCTTCATTCAAAGCCAATGCCCTGAAGCGTGCGCAGGAGTTTGACATCTCAAACATTCTGCCGCAATACGAAAATTACTATCAGCAAATTCTTGAAATGCCGGTTCCCCAGCCAACCTCCTAAAAGTTATTTTTAATTTTTATCTGACATTTAATTTTGCTTATCGAATTTGTGTTATGGAATCAACGATTAAACCACAATCTAAAGGAACCAAGCAACTCTTTCAGAACCCGATATTAGAGAAGTTGTCGCACACGCACATTGCCGCACCGCTGATTATTTTTTTTGTTTATAGTACGGTGTTGTTGTATTGGAGCATCACCCACACGCATCTGTCGCTGGCCGTTATGCTGGGCATGTTTTTGTTAGGAGTAATTTTTTTTACTTGGGTGGAGTACATCGTCCATCGCTACCTGTTTCACATGTCTATCAATACAAAAAAGAAAGAAAAGATGCAGTACACCATACACGGGGTGCATCATGAGTTTCCGAAAGACAAAAGCCGTTTGGCCATGCCGCCCCTGCTCAGCATTACATTGGCTACCTTGCTGCTTTGGGGGTTCAGGTTCATCTTGGGCGATTTAGTATTTTCTTTTTTGCCCGGATTTTTGGTTGGTTACGCCCTATACCTGGTCATTCACTACATGGTGCATGCTTATCAGCCTCCTAAAAATTTTCTAAAAATTCTGTGGATCAACCACAGCATCCATCACTACAAAAATGGGGATGTGGTATTTGGCGTTTCCTCTCCTTTCTGGGATTATGTGTATGGCACTACGGCCAAATAGCTAGAAAATTTTTATCATAAAAAAACCGCGCCTTGAATGGCGCGGCTCTTCGATTAAAAACCAACCAACTTCACATTTCTATTTTCTTATGAAGACAATCGTATTCTGTCTGCATCATTTTCTATCGTTAGTTCTTAGTAAAATGAAATTCCTCTGCCTGATCTCCTTTGGTTACCCGGATAGTGTAGAGGCCTTGTTTTACATCTTGAAAATTGATCACCAACTTACTCCTCGTCAATAGCTGGCAGGTTACACAGTCGCCATTGACGGCCAGCACTTCTACGTGGGCATTCTGCCATTCTTTATCCACCTTCATCACAAACAGATTTTCTTTAGCAGAAAGAATCCGCACCGATTTATGCGGAGACGATGCCCAGGTGGCTACAGCACAAGTAAGCAGATTTAAACAGATGACCAGGGCGGCAATAATTTTCATAGAGATTTTTTGCAACAGACCTTTGCCAAAGATGTGCCAACGGAAAAAATCTTTGTTTTAAACCAATTTCAACATTCAGCTTGTTCAGATGCTCTCATTATGGGAAACAAATTCCCATTAGAGTAATTCTTGCGAGGGGTTCCAAAATTTATTTTTGAAGTCGGCCACCTTATCGTTGACCACTTTTACACCTTCTTTCTCCAGCATTTGCTGCATGGCTGTGGGCGAGCCGAAGTGATGTTTCCCGGTAAGCAACCCTTGGCTGTTAACCACCCGGTGAGCCGGTACTTTTTGATTGCGGGGCACGGCATTCATAGCCCAGCCCACCATCCGGGCACTCATGCGGGTGCCCAGGTACTGGGCAATAGCCCCATAACTTGTTACCCTTCCTTTCGGAATCAGCTTGGCAACTTCATACACCTCGCCAAAAAAATTAGAGCGGTCGCTTCCGTCTTTCTTATTACTTTTTGTTGTGGTCATCTTCGGTACAATAAAGGTTTTAAAAAACTTCTAAAACATTACCTTTGCTGACTCTAAATTTAGAGCATAGATAACATGGCAAACAGGACTTTTTTATTTTTTTTTATTTTTCTCTTCCGGTTCGGGTTTTCCCAGCAACTGATTTTTCCTGCTGCACAAAACTGGAATACTTTAAAGGAAGGCCAGCCGCTTACATTTCAACTAAAATCCAGCGAGCCGGTTGCGCCACGGTATTCACTTCAAAAAACCGGAGACCTGACCATTCAATTTGATACGCTCGGAAATTTTTCGTGGACTCCGTCTTATGATTTGGTAGATCGGTTGGAAAAACAAAAGGAAATCAATCTGATCTTTCAAGCTGAATGGAAAGATGGGCGGAAAGTGAATGCCCCGATAACCCTTACCGTCCTCCACCAAAACCGGCCGCCCGAAGTTAATGACCTGCCAATTTTTTATGTCAAACAATCGGCTGTGAACAAATACCAGATTTCATCTGATTATGTGCATGACCCCGATGGAGACCCTCTGGCTTTTAGAATTTCGCCCACCCAGTTACCCGAGGGGATGACCATTACCTCCTCGGGCATGATTTCCTGGTCGCCATCGCGCAACCAGTTTGCCGCCATCAAAAGCAATCCGCTCATCGTAGAGTTTACGGTACAAGATCAGCCCGAGAAAGCCGAAGCCACCGGCAAACTGAAGGTGATGGCCACCCAGCAGGATTTGCCCCCCGAGTTGTTAATCGTACCTGGCGATTCGGTTGTTACCTTCAAAGAAAATGAACGGGTTAATTTTAAAATCTATGTGTCAGATGCCAATGGAGATGAAGATGTGATGACAGCCGGATTTATTACCTCCGATGAACGGATACCGAAAAGTTCGCTCAAGGAAAATACCAAAGTGCAATATGAATTTACCTGGACACCGGGCTACCAGTTTACCGATGATGCCGAAAAGATAAAAACTGTGGAGTTGGTTTTTTTTGCGTTGGATAAGTCCAATAACCGTGTGCAGCGCAAAGTGAAAGTAAAAATACTGGATACCGAAAACCTGGAAGAAAAGGACAAATTTCTGTATCAGAAATACCGTACCACCCTGGTGCAAACGAAGGCGCTGATAGAGATGCTGGCCGATAAGCACAAATCGCTGGAGCGCGCCTACCGCCAGGCCAAGAAAGGCAAAAAGAACCGCTCTATTTTCGGAGCCTCCATCGGAGCCAGCACGGCTGTATCGTCTGCGTTGGTTACCAGCCCTTCGGCCATCAAACCGATTACTGTCATTGGCGGATCTACCACGGCTACGATCGGTACGCTGGAAGCAGCCGAAGTATTGGGCAAATCTAAAAACGATATTCTTGAACTACTCAAAACAGAAACTGAAATCAGAAACCAGTTGCAATTAGAAGGTGAAATTTTTGCCAGAAAATATGCGCTGAAATCTAACCGGAGGTCTGCCGACTTTGATAATGACCGCGATAAATTTCTGCCCATTATCAACCACCAGAAGCTGGCCACCTTAGAGTTAGATGCCTCGCGCCCACTGAGCGCGAGCTACTCCAACAAAGAACTGAAAAAAACATTTGCTGATTTCAGTGAAGAGCAACCGGAGTAAAGGCTACCACCGAATTGGTATTAACATCATATCCACCACATTTTATTGGGATAAACCGAATGAATGATCACCGGCTCACCAATCATCGGTGTAGTTATCGGTTGATTGATTTTTTGAGCCGCGTTTACCACGCGCTCAATCGGTTCATTCCATTCATGCATTGACAACTCAAATTTTGCCCAGTGTATAGGCATTAGCACTTTTGCTTTTAAGTCTTGTGCCGCTTGTGCTGTTTCTTCCGGCAGCATGTGTATGTATGGCCAGTTTTTTCCATACTGTCCGCATTCCAGCAGAGCCAGATCAAACGGGCCAAGTTTTTCACCTATTTCTTTAAAGTGGTTTTCATAACCCGAGTCGCCACCGAGAAATAAATTATATCCATCTACTTTCAAAACAAATCCACTCCATAATGTTTGGCCTCGTTTAAAAGTGCGGCCGGAAAAATGGCGGGCTGGCACGGCTGTTAGAGAAATTCTGTTTTCAAACGAAGCAGATTGCCACCAATCCAGTTCAGTAATTTTTTCTTGCGGCACTCCCCAATATTCCAAATGAGCACCTACACCCAGCGATGTGCAGAAATGTCCGGCTGTTGTAGCCATCTGTCTGATGCTTTCGTAGTGAAGGTGATCGTAATGATCGTGTGTAAGAAGAACTAAATCAATAAGTGGCAAATCCGTTAGCGCGTATGTATCCGTACCATCAAAAGGTTTTCCGAAGAAGGAAAAGGGAGAGGCATTTCCTTTCATGACCGGATCAACCAAAATATTGAATCTTTCTGCCATGATCAAATAAGAAGAATGGCCAAACCAAATAATAGTCGGAGTGTTGGCTTTCAGGTTTTTTAAATCAGTCTTTACGGATGGAATAGCTTTTGAAGGTTTTGTGCCGATCGGTTTATTGAGTTGATCTGCTATCATTTTAAAGTAAGAGGTTCCTTTCAGAAGCACCGGGCTTTCGGTAAGGTTTTGAAAAGATCCTTTTTTAAAATGGGGCGATTGATGAATTCTCTTCAGCCTATTGCCGGTTGGTGTTTTCCCAAATGTATCGCGCTTTACAAGTATAAAAAGGATGCCCCCTAATGCAACCAGTAAAGAGAGTGTCAGCATAACAAGGTAATCACAACCGAATGAATTACGAAAGATACATCTTCTGGTAATACTCATCGGCCATGCGCGATGAATCGAATTGAGGTAGTATTTCGCCCATGGCCTGCTTTACTATTTTCATCCACTTGGCAGGCGAGCTGTAGTACAGAGGAATCACCTCTTTCTCCAGCAAGTCGTATAAATTTTTTGCTTCCAGCCGGTCTCTTTCTTCCAACGAAAGTTTATCATCGGCCGTGGAGATGATGAAACAATTTTTTCCATGCTTGGCAAACTCAGGCACCCAGCCATCGGGTATAGATACATTCACGCTGCCGTTCATAGCTGCTGTCATGCCGGATGTACCCGATGCTTCATGGTAGAGGCGCGGATTGTTCAGCCAAACGTCTGATCCCTTTTTTAAATAATCTGATAACCAAAGTTCGTAGCCGGTAAGCACGGTGCAATTCGGCAGGTCTTTTGTTTTCCAATAGATCTCGTTGAAGATGTTGATTGATCCGAAATCTTCGGGGTAAGGCTTGCCTGCCCAAATAAACTGGATGGGTCTCTCTGTATTTTTGGCAAGCTTCAGGAAACGGTCGAAATCAGACAACACCAAGTTAGCTCGTTTGTAAGCGGCAAATCTGCGTGCCCAAACAATAGTGAGCACATCGGGGTCAAACAATTTTCCGGTTTGATTAGCTACCAACCGGAATAGTTGCTGCTTCAATTCTTTTTTTCGTTTAGTCAGCGCTTTGTCGTTGTCTTTTTCAAAAGCTGCTTCCATTTGTTCATCCATCCAATACGTTTTGTTTTGTGCATTGGTAATGGCCACGATTTTACAAATGCCCTCATTTTTATTCCACATCTTGCGTGCCACCTCTCCGTGCAGTTGCGAAACTCCATTAGCCAACTTGGCCATGCGCAGAGCCGTGAGGGTGTAGTTAAGCATGCTGTGTTCGGGCTTCACTACTTCTTCTACCTGCTCTACGGTGGTGCCATTGAAAAAATTCATGCTGCTGAGCAGCGGCATACTATGCTCTTCGTTGCCGGCCAGTTCGGGTGTGTGCGTAGTGAACACCACACGCTTCTTTACTTCCTCTAAATCTTTGTATTTATCGAGCAGGTAAAAACAAAGGGGCAATGCGTGGCCTTCGTTCAGGTGGTAGATATCGGTAGGCCGCTCCAGGATGTCGAGCAACTTGGCGCCACCGGCTCCCAATAAAATAGATTGGGCTATCCGTGTGGTCTGATTGGGGTCGTACAGACGGTGGGTGATGGTCTGAGCTAAAAAGTCATTTTCGGGAATATCGGTGGTGAGCAAAAAGATGGGCGCAGTTTTAAATACTTCGGGCTTGAGCAACATGGCCTTTACATACACCTTAGCCCCGTGAATAGTGATCGGGAAAACAATGTTAGTATCAGTCAGAAAAAAATAATCTTTATCATTGAAAGTGATCTTCAGCGTTTGATCCTGATTGCGCTCCTGATCGTAATATCCTTTCTTCCAAAGGATACCGATGCCGATCATGTTTTGTTTCAACTCATAAGCGCTGCGCATGTGCGAGCCTGCCAAGAAGCCGAGCCCCCCACTATAAATTTTTAGCGGCTGGTCTATGGCAAACTCCATCGAGAAATAAGCCACCGGCTTGGAATATTTTTTATCAAATTTGTACGAAAACGGATTGAACAATTGCGCCATGCCAATATTTTTTTAAAAATGTGGCGCGAAGCTAATAAATAGCAACACAAAACAATCTTACTATGTAAATTTTAACCGACAGTCTGCTGGGTGCAATCGTTTGAACACAATATAAAAGATGATAAATTATACAATCAAGCTAACCGTTGACGAAAATTATTTGGAAGCCTGTGCGCAAATGATGAGCATCAGCGAACCGTGGATAACGATGCAGCGCGACTTATCCGCTTGCCGCCAGGCAATGCAAGGCCAGGCAAAAGAAATTTTTGTAGCAACAGAAAACGAAAAACTGATAGGCTTTATTGTCATCCAGATGGCAGGCGTATTCAAAGGTTATATTCAAAGCATCTGTGTTTCCGCACAAGCAAGAAGCCGGGGCATCGGCTCGGCCTTGATGCAGCATGCCGAAAAAAGAATTTTTTCAGAATCGCCCAACGTGTTCATGCTCTGTTCGTCATTTAACCAACGAGCCGCTGAATTATATTTTCGGCTGGGCTATGAAAAAATTGGTGTACTGAAAGACTTTGTGATGGACGGGTATGACGAATTACTTTTGCGTAAAACCATCGGCTCACTCAAAAAATTCGGAGCTTGGTAAATTGATTACCAGTTGCAGATTGCAATTCTAAAATCGTAAATCAAAAATCAAAAATCGTAAATCAAAAATCTAAAATCTAAAATCATCAATGCCTTTTGCTTTTATCTTCGACATGGACGGTGTTATTGTTGACACGAACCCCTATCACAAAATAGCGCTGAAACAATTCGCTGAAAAATATGGCTACCCGTTGGATGAAGAAGGGTTGATCAAAAAAATATACGGTCGCACCAACAAAGAATGGATACCTCATTTGTTTGGCCGCACAATAACGACAGCCGAGTTGTCGTATTTTGGAGAAGAGAAAGAAGCGATGTTTCGCGAGTTATACGAAAAAGACATAGTCGAAGTAAAAGGACTCACTTCGTTTTTGGAAGAAGCTACTCGGTTGAATATCAAAATGGCGATTGGCACTTCGGCACCCCGCAGCAACGTGGATTTTGTATTGAAACATACCGGGATTGAAAAATTCTTTTCTGCAATATTGGATGAATCGCATGTAACACACGGCAAGCCTGATCCGGAAATTTATACAAAGTGTGCAGCATCTTTAAAACTTCCACCTGCGCAGTGCGTTGTCTTTGAAGATTCGCTTTCAGGTATTGCGGCTGCGAAAGCAGCGGGCTGCCATGTTGTGGGCATCACTACGACTCATACAGCCCAAGAATTAGAAGTTTCAATAAAGATGAAAGACTTCACGCAGCAAACCCCTTCTTGGTTAGTTGATCAGTTCAAATATCATCCTTGAAATATTCAAATACGATTTGAATATTTCAAGGATGTAGTCCTCTTTGCAAGGTGATTGAAAAAGCTATTATTCCTGCCCTGTTGAAGTCACTGAAGGCCTTTCCTTCGGTTGCCATCATCGGAGCCAGGCAAGTGGGGAAGACTACGCTGGCTAAAGAATTAGTTGACCAATTAAAGAAACCTGTTCATCATGTTGATCTGGAGCGCCCCGGCTCATTGGCGTCTATTGTGAGAGAGCCGGAAGAATATTTTTCTGTCTACGTCAACCATTGTGTTATCATTGATGAAGTGTAACGGATGCCTTCGTTGTTTCCATTGTTGCGTTCATTGATTGACGAGAAAAGAAAACCGGCACGATTTATTATCACCGGTTCTGCCTCACCAGAGCTGCTCAAAGGCGCATCGGAAAGTTTGGCCAGGCGTGTAAAATATTGTCAACTCAACCCCATTGGATTGCACGAGTTGCCTCCAGCCATCAGTATGAAAAAGCATTGGCTCCGGGGAGGATTTCCTGTACCCTTAACAATGCGGTCTAATTCTCTCCGCATGGACTGGATGGATTCATTCGTCACCACTTATATCGAAAGAGATCTCCCGTTGCTGTTTGATGTAAAATTCTCTACTGTAACGATGCGAAAACTTTGGCAAATGTTGGCACACAGCCACGGGCAAATACTGAATGCCGAAAACCTCGGCAATGCGCTTGACATAACCGGCACTACGCTGAAACGTTACCTTGATTTTTTAGAAGGGGCTTTTATCATTTATCGTCTGCCTCCATTTTTTACAAACATCGGTAAGCGATTGGTAAAGGCTCCTAAACTTTATACAAACGACTCGGGCATTCTTCATTTTCTATTGAGCATCCAAAATGAAAAAGATTTAGTAAACCACCCCAGCGTAGGAGCTTCATGGGAAGGCTATGTCATCAGTCAAATTAAATATGCCAAAGATTCGCGGCTTGATGCCTTTTACTATCGCACACATGCAGGCGCTGAGTGCGACTTAGTGCTGGCGAAGGGAAACTCCGTGAAGGCAGCCATTGAAATAAAGTATGGAAAGTCGGTCGTTGTGAGCAAAGGTTTTTATCATTCTATTGCCGACCTGAAATCGAAAAATAATTTTGTGATTACGCCTTTCGAAACAGACTATCTCTCTCAAGAAGGGGTGCGCAGAGTGAGTTTAGATGTTTTTATCAAAAAGTATTTGCCGAAGTTGGAATAACTGGACACCTGCAAAGAGAAACAGCACTAATCACTCATCAATAAACCTCTTCGTAATTGGTTGATATGAATCTATTCTCCGGTCGCGCATAAAGGGCCAATGCACGCGCACACTGTCGGTGCGGCCGAGATCAATTTCTGTTACATTTACATCTTCCTGATCGTGCGAAGCAAGATACAAGAGCCTTCCGAGCGGATTGGCAATAAACGAGCCACCCCAAAATTTCATCGCTCCGTTTTGTTCGAGCCCCACACGGTTCACACTCACTACGTGCACACCGTTGGCAACAGCATGACTGCGCTGGATGGTTTGCCAGGCGTTGTATTGTTCTTCGTTCGTCAACTCGTCTTGTGAAGTAGCCCAGCCGATGGCTGTGGGATAAAACAAAACTTCTGCACCCATCAACGCAGTGATGCGCGCGCCCTCCGGGTACCATTGATCCCAGCAGATCAGCACACCAATGGTGGCAAACTTTGTTTTGAATACTTTGTAGCCTAAGTCGCCAGGTGTGAAATAAAATTTTTCGTAATAAGCCGGATCATCGGGGATATGCATCTTGCGGTATTTGCCGAGGTAAGTTCCGTCCGCATCGAGCACGGCCGTGGTGTTGTGGTAAATTCCGTGTGTCCTTTTTTCAAAAAGTGAAGCGATGATAACAACCCCTAATTCTTTGGCTACGACTGCTAACTTGTCGGTAGAAGGACCGGGGACAGCTTCGGCCAATTCAAAGTTTTTATAATCTTCCACATCGCAGAAATACAGCGAGGTAAACAATTCTTGCAGGCAAACAATCTGCGCACCTTTCTTTGCTGCCTCGCGCACTTTGCTAATTGCCTTCGAAAGATTTTCTTCTTTATTGGCTGTGCAACTCATCTGCACGGTGCCGATTTTTACAAGTTTTGTCACATCGGATAGTTTATCACAAAACTACAATCGTAAATCAGAAATCTAAAATAAAATATCACTTTAACGCCCTCACCATTTCTCTTTTGCCGGGTGGGCCGGGAAGTGTTTCTACGATCAGGCCGAGTGATTTTAAATTTCTTTTCAATTGCCCTTGCGCACAGTAGGTAACAAACTCTCCTTTTGGTTTGAGCGACAGAACAACTTTTGTCAAAACAGGTAGTTCCCACATCTCCGGTTGTTTGGCTGGTGCAAAAGCGTCAAAGAAAACAATATCAAAAGCTGATGGCGGCAATACTATTTCTTGAATTTTACTCTGAATTTTTTTCAATACAAAATTTTCGGCAACAGATATGGGCAAGTTCCACGGTGAAGAATGAAGTTGTTTAAACAGCCGATCTGCATCTGCTCTTATGATATGTTTTGCGTAGTTGAGTTGGCTGTATATTTCTTCTCCTATCGGGGAAGCCTCGATGGAAGTGTAGTAAATTTTAGTTTTCTGTTCTACCGATTCTTTCAGCGCAAGCAGGGCATTCAGGCCGGTACCAAAACCGATTTCTAAAACAGAAATTTCTTTGGGTTTATTTTTTTGGATGAAATCGAGCAGGCCATTTTTTATAAAGACATATACAGACTCTTGAACCGCACCATGAACGGAGTGGTAGGTTTCACTCAGCGACTCGTTTAGCAACGAGTGGGATCCATCACCTGTTTCAATGATTTTCAAACAAAAATTATTTTTTCGATATCAACACCACCGCCATGGCATTCACTCCTTCTTCACGACCCACGTAGCCAAGCTTTTCGTTCGTAGTCGCTTTAATGGAAATATCGTCTGGGCTGATATTCATTAAAGGTGCCAGTACTTTTTTCATCTCCTCAATGTGCGGGTTAACTTTTGGTTTTTCGAGTACAAGTGTGCTGTCAACATTTTCAATTGTCCATCCTTTTTCTGAAAGCATCCGCGTTACATCCTGAAGAAAAAATTTTGAATCTTTTCCTTTCCACCGTGGGTCGTTGTTAGAATAATGGAATCCGATGTCGCGCAGGTTAGCTGCGCCCAGCAGCGCATCGCAGATAGCATGGATCAACACATCGGCATCGCTGTAGCCGACTGCTCCTTTCTCTGCCTCCAGTTTTATGCCGCCCAGCCAAAAATCGTGGCCGCTTTGCAGCGGATGCACATCGAAGCCTAAACCTACCCTGATTTTCATTTGATGGCGTGATAATACATGACACTTGAATTTTGTGGCGAAAGAATTTCGTGCGCCACGCGGTGAACATCCTGCACCGAAACTTTTTCAATGGCTTCGGCTTCGCTGTTAACCCAATCGGTATGGCCACTCAAAGAGGCAAATGCCAGATTCATCGCACGGTTCAGCAACTCTATTTCTCCAAAGACCAATGTAGAAACGGCCTGATTTTTTACTTTCCGAAGTTCGCGCTCCGTTACTCCTTGTTGCAACACCGTTTGAATAACCTCGTCCACTTCATGCTCTGCATCCGGCAAGCTGATGCCATCGCGCACGCGGCCGTTCACTACCAACAGCCCCGGGTCAATCGTGCCCATCACAAACGAAGAAATAGATGTAAAGATTTCTTTTTCTTTTACCAATGTTTGGTATAGCCTGCTGGATTCTCCCCGGCTCAGTATGTCACTCAGCAAATCGGTGGCGTAATAATCAGCATGAAACCGGCCGGCCATGTGAAAAGTTTTATACAAAGCATGAGCCGGCACTTTGGCTTCTACATGCAATGTGCGTTTAGCCGTTTGGCCGGGTTCCTGTTTTAAGTTTTTTTCTTTTTTATTTCCATGTGGAATCGGGGCAAACCATTTGTCGGCTAATTTTTTCACCTGATCAGTAGTAACGTTTCCTGCCACCACCAGCACTGCATTGCTAGGGAGGTAATGCGCAAAGAAAAATTCTTTTACATCTTCCATCGTGGCATTTTCGATATGCGCTATTTCTTTGCCGATGGTAGCCCATTGATACGGATGGGTATGGTAAGCCAGCGGCCGGAGTTTAAGCCACACATCGCCATAAGGTTGGTTGAGGTAGCGTTGCTTAAATTCTTCAATCACCACCTTACGCTGCACCTCTAATGCTTTGGGGTCGAACGACAAACTCAGCATGCGGTCGCTCTCCAGCCAAAAGCCGGTTTCTATATTGGAGGCCGGCACAGTCAGGTAATAGTTGGTGATGTCTGTGCTGGTAAAGGCATTGTTTTCTCCACCCACTAACTGTAGCGGCTCATCGTAGCTGGGTATATTTTTTGAGCCGCCAAACATCAGGTGTTCAAATAAGTGGGCAAAGCCGGTTTTGTTGGGGTCTTCATCGCGCGAACCCACATCGTACAAAATATTCATTACCGCCACCTGCACGGTGTGGTCTTCATGCACGATCACACGCAGACCGTTATTTAGCGTAAACTCGTTGAAGGAAATCATATTCAGACAAAATTACTTTTGTTTTCTGAAATCGTGCAGTAAAACATTTTACCTTTCGGCAAATATTGCCAAACTTGCCTTACCTATGAAAGAGACCAGCTTCCGCTTCTCCGAAACACCGGAGCCGCACCGCATCCGTACGCTGCAAATTCTGAAACAATACCCGGATGTAAAAAAACTGATGGGCAAAAACCCGCTGACTGCGCTGGCCATCCTTTTTTTAGTGGGCGGTATGGTGGCCATCGGTTTTGTGGTAAAAGATAGCGCCTGGTGGGTAGTGCTGCTCGTAGCCTATTGTGTAGGGGCGTTTTTCAATCATGCTTTGTTTGTGATGGTGCACGAGTGTTCGCACCACCTGTTGTTCAAAAACAAATCGCTAAACCGAATAGCTGCCATCATTGCCAACATGCCTCATGTTTTTCCTTCCGCCATTTCGTTTGAGCGTTACCACATTAAACATCATTCGTTTCAGGGCGTTCACGAGTTGGATGCCGACTTGCCAGATTTTTGGGAAGCGCGCTTGTTTAATAATTCTACCATCGGCAAAATGTTTTGGTTGCTGCTCTATCCATTCTTTCAGGTGTTCCGCACCTTCCGGTTAAAGGAGATCAAACCCGTGGACGGCTGGATCATTACGAACTGGATAGCCCAAATTATTTTTAATGTTGCCATCTGGATGTTGATCGGCCCCAAGGCATTTTTCTTTTTGTTGTTCAGTTTCTTTTTTTCGGTAGGCTTGCACCCGCTGGGCGCACGCTGGATTCAAGAGCATTACCTGACACTCAGCGAAACGCAGGAAACGTACAGTTACTATGGGCCGCTCAACACGGTGGCGTTCAATGTTGGCTACCATAATGAGCACCATGATTTTCCCAGCATTCCGTGGAACAAACTTCCTAACCTAAAAAAAACAGCTCCATCCTTTTACGACTCTCTTTACTCGCATTCATCGTGGGTAAAATTATTTTTCCGTTTTTTATTTGATAAAAATCTGTCGCTGTATTCGCGTATCACCCGTGCCGAGCGCGGCAAAGTGAAACTGAGTGATGAAAGCAAGCCGGATATTGAATTCGTTACCGAGAAAGTGAGTTAGTTTTTGAGTTTTCACTCATAAAAATCTCCTTTACCTTTGTCTTTTCCCATCGAAAATGAAATTCTCGCGCAAAAAATACTCAGACGAAACACTCCTCCATTTGTATGAGCGGCTGCTCAAGCCGAGGTTGATTGAAGAGAAGATGCTGATCTTGCTACGTCAAAATAAAATCAGCAAATGGTTCAGCGGCATCGGGCAGGAAGCCATCTCTGTGGGCATCACGGCCGCATTAAGCAAAGACGAATACATTTTGCCCATGCACCGCAACCTGGGCGTTTTCACAGGCCGCGACATGCCTTTCGAAAAACTGTTCGCCCAATGGCAGGGTACGATGAGCGGCTATACCCAAGGGCGCGACCGCTCCTTTCATTTTGGTACGAACGAACACCACATCGTGGGCATGATCTCGCACCTCGGCCCGCAAAACGGTGTGGCCGATGGTATTGCGCTTGCCTCCAAACTGAAAAAGGAAAATAAAGTTACAGCAGTTTTCAATGGCGATGGCGGCACCAGCGAAGGCGATTTTCATGAAGGCATCAACGTAGCTGCCGTGTGGGATCTGCCCGTCATCTTCGTGATAGAAAACAACGGCTACGGCCTGAGCACACCCGGCAACGAGCAGTTTCGCTGCCAACAATTTGTTGACAAAGCCATCGGCTACGGCATCGAGGGCATCCAAGTGGACGGCAACAATGTGCTGGAAGTTTATGATACCGTTAAAAAAATTGCGGAAGACATCCGTCAAAAGCCACGACCTGTTTTGCTGGAGTGCCTTACGTTCCGCATGCGCGGGCACGAAGAAGCCAGCGGCACCAAATACGTTCCAAAAGAATTGATGGAAACATGGGCAAAAAAAGATCCGGTTGATAATTATGAGAAATACTTGTTGGCAGAAAAAATCATAGATCAAAAAACGATTGACACACTTCGCAAAAAAATAAAAAAAGAAATAGAAGAAGGCTTGGCCATAGCGTTTGAAGAAACACATCCGCCAGCAAGCACAGAAAAAGAATTGAACGATGTTTATTGTCCGTTTGACCAAGAGGTTATCGCACCAACAGCCGAAGAGGGGAAGTCAGAAAAGCGTTTCATTGATGCCATCAGCGATGGGCTCCGCCAAAGTATGGAGCGGCACGCCAACTTAGTGTTGATGGGTCAAGATATTGCCGACTATGGCGGTGTGTTCAAAATCACCGAAGGCTTTGTTAAGCAATTTGGCAAAGACCGTGTGCGCAACACACCGCTTTGCGAATCCGCTATTGTTGGTGCGGGGTTCGGGCTTTCCATTAAACGCATGAAGGCCATGGTGGAAATGCAGTTTGCCGATTTTGTAACCGAAGGGTTTAACCAAATCATCAACAACCTGGCCAAAGCCTACTGGCGCTGGGGGCAGTGTGCCGATGTGGTGGTGCGCATGCCCACGGGTGCCGGCACGGCAGCCGGGCCTTATCACTCACAAAGCAATGAAGCATGGTTTTTTCATACGCCAGGTTTAAAAATTGTTTATCCCTCTAATCCGTATGATGCCAAAGGGCTTTTATGCGCTGCGCTGGAAGACCCCAACCCTTATTTATATTTCGAACACAAGTTATTATACCGTTCGGTGAAAGAAGAAATTCCGAATGATTACTACACCGTAGAAATCGGCAAAGCCAAATTAGTGAACGAGGGAAATGACCTCTCTATTATTACGTATGGTATGGGTGTGCATTGGGCTAAAGAAATTTTAGCCTCTATGCCAGCGGTGAATGCCGATGTGCTTGACCTGCGCACATTGCTTCCGTGGGATAAAGAAGCAGTAGAGCAGACGGTAAAGAAAACTAATCGTGTATTGATTCTTCATGAAGATACTTTGACAGGCGGCATCGGGGCGGAAATTTCTGCATGGATTACCGAACATTGTTTCAAAAACTTAGATGCGCCCGTGATGCGCGTTGCCAGTCTGGATACCGCCATTCCTTTTGCCCCGACACTCGAAAATAATTTCCTGCCAAAAGGAAGATTAAAAAATAAAATTGAGGAGTTGATGAAGTTCTAATTTGAAAATGAGCCGATTTGAATATTGATTTTCAAATTGATTCATCTTCAAATTTTCTAATTAATGGGCTTCTCTCATCCTATTCGCGGTTGAGCAGTTTCGCTGCTATTTCTTCCCATTCTTGTTTTAAGTTTATGCTTGAGAGTTTTCTGCCGGCTCGCTGATACCAATAACGGGCGTTTGATATGTCTCCTTCCTTCCGGTGCAAATATCCATGTACCCAGGCACCTTCTTCATTTTCTATCTCTTGTGCTAACGCATGCGCCCGATGCCAATCGCCTTGCGCATCGTACCATAGGGCTTTCAAAAGTTGGCTTAATTCTGCGGGCGGCTCATTCCCGTTAAGGGACGCTTTAAATTCCAATAAATTCATAAACGAGGTACAGCGGTTTGATTAAAATGAATCGGTTCTGCCTGAACAATTTTTGCTAACTTAGCCTGTTTATTATTAAGCATCAATCAATTTGTCTGTTGCTTCGGCTGCAAACTATATTTAAAATCAGTGCTTTGTTGATCGTAATGGTCAGCAGCAGTTGTGTTTTCGCCCAAAATACGAAAGGCGACAAGCCTATTTTTACTCAAAAAAATACAAAAGGGAAAAGGATAAAATCCAAGTCGGGGAGAAAAGCGAGTTTCAAAAATTTTTTTAGCAGCAGGCGGATAAACCCACACAGCGAATCCAGGGCATCGCGCGCTCATACCAACAAGCCCATGCCTTATGCACGAAAAAACATACGCGACCGCAGCCGTTCCGGCAAGCCCATTGGCGGCCATCAAATGCGTGTGCGCTCTTCATCGGCAGATGTAGCCCGCAACAATATCTATCCTAAAAATTATCAATGGAATTATAATCCATCGCCCACCCCATCGCACGAAAACAGCCGTGGTTTTTCTAACAAAGAGCAGTTGGCAAAAATCAACTCTATGGTTACCCAGCGCGAGCCTCCATCCCGGAAAAGAGTTAAGCCTCGTACTAACTCCCGCTCTTTCAGAACCAGAAAGAAAACGAATGCCAATGTGTATTGGGGAAAAATAAAAGTAGGTGGCGAAAAATCAGTTTCAACCGATATTGCCGGTAGGCCTTTGCGCAAAAGAGATTTTCATTCAGTTAATCCGGGAGGTGCTCTCGCAGAGAAACTAATTCATCGAAAAAATCGCCAAGGCGACAGGTCGTATAACGGATCTTATCGAAACCGTTTTATGATGGCTTCCCCCGGCCGCACACAACGTGCCTGGCGGGGCGACATATCCGGCCATGCCCTGCGCAACATTCGACCCCGGACGGGCGAAGTATCGGGAGTGGATGTTTCCGTTTACCCGCGAAAACTATCTAACTCGGGGCGGGCAAGGAACTACACGCAGCCCATCCCCACACGTTACCCCGGCATGGGAGCCACTTTCCTCCAGAAATTCCTCGGCAAGATCAGCGGCTTCCGGCCTATCAAAGGCGGGGGCAGCAACAGTAAACGGTTCAATAATAATGGCCGTCCGATCAATGTAAAATCGCCCGGCATGGGTGCCCAAATGGGTAATTTCTCTGGCAACATAAAAGGCGGAGGAAAGTTGTTCAGCCAGAGTGGGTATGGCTTTGCCGGCAACATCAAAACCGGAAGGATGTTGAAAGGTGGCGGCAGCAACAGCGGACGGATATTCAACAACAATGGGCATGCCATCCAAGTGCGTGCTCCCGGCATGGGTACAGGCATGCGCAACTTTAGCGGCAACCTAAAAGGTGGCGAAAAATCGTTCAGCCAGGCAGGCTATGGTTTTGCCGGAAACATCAAAACCAGAAGATTGTTGAAAGGTGGCGGCAGCAACAGCGGGCGGATATTCAACAACAACGGGCATGCCATACAAGTGCGTGCGCCCGGCATGGGTACGGGTATGCGCAACTTTAGCGGCAACCTAAAAGGTGGCGAAAAATCGTTCAGTCAGGCAGGCTATAGTTTTGCCGGCAACATCAAAACCAGAAGATTGTTGAAAGGTGGCGGCAGCAACAGCGGGCGGATATTCAACAACAACGGGCATGCCATACAAGTACGAGCCCCCGGCATGGGCACAGGTATGCGCAACTTTAGCGGCAACCTGAAAGGTGGCGAAAAATCGTTCAGTCAGGCGGGCTATAGTTTTGCGGGCAACATCAAAGCACACAGACCACCAAAAGGCGGGGGTAGCAACAGCCGATCGTGGAATAATAACGGCCACTCCGTAACTGTACGCGGAAATATTTCATCCCGGGTTATCGGCAACTTTAAAGGTAATTACCGGCCTCGCGATTTATCTCCCGGGTTCGGTTATTCGGGCGAACTTTATCGAGGTGCCATGGCTGCACAACGGCACAAAAAAGGAGGTGGCAGCAATAGCGGAATACTATGGAACAACAATGGCAAGCCCATCCTTACCACCGCACCCAGTACGGCCGAAGCTAAAGAAGTAGGCTATTCGGGAAAAATAAAATTGCCGTTTTTCAGAAAAAGATATGTACGCAGTCCTCATGCGGTGGACGAAGGACTGAAGCAAGAGCGCCCTTCGAAGTACACCAAGACAGTGGGCGAATTGCAGGTGAGAGTAAAACAACCGGAGTCAGGCAAAAATCCATTGAGTGTAAAGGCCTCCATCAAAGGATTGACCCCTTCTAAAAATTCAACCAAGGCAAGCGAGTATGCAGGCAAAATGAAAATGATGTGGTCGTACCAAAGAAACCCAAGCAGCAGCAAACTGGCCATGCGTTCTATCAAACCTTCCTCAGCCTTCATGAAAGGAAACGACTTTGCCGGCCATCTGCACAGAAAGCGATATGTGCACAATCCACAGAGCGACAAGCACGCACTGGATGTTATCGCACCTTCCCGTGTGGTGGGGCGCATCCGCGATTACCAGGGCAATGTAAAAATGAACAAAGCACAAGGTGCCAACCTGCACCCCGATTCAGAGTTTGCCCATGGCTTCCGAAATAATGTAAAAAAAGACCGAACTTTTTTAATGGATATCAAGTTGATGTGGTCGAAACTTTTCCGCAAAAATGCCATTCAGCCTACCGTAGTAAAAGAAAAAGTGCGCAGGCCGAGGTACGACAAAAAGGAAAGAGAACTTTGGAAAGACCTATACGACTGATTTATGAAATGGAATGAACTGATAAGCGAAGATCAACTGGAGTTGATCAGGCAAGAATCTCAAGCACAACCGGTACTCATCTTCAAACACAGCACGCGCTGCTCTATCAGCAAAACTGTATTAAACAGGCTGGAGCGAAGCTGGCAGAGCGACTCTATCAAGCCTTACTTTTTAGACCTGCTGTCATATCGGAATATATCTAACCGGGTAGCAGAATATTTTCACGTGCAGCACGAGTCTCCGCAAGCCCTGCTAATCAGCCAAGGCCAGCCTGTGTGGGTACGCTCTCATTTTGATATTCAACTAAACGAACTGGAGGAAGCGGCAACCGCTAAAAATTAAATTCAACGGTTTGCTTTACGTTATCGCTCAGGCTGAGTGCCACGGGGCAAGTCAGGGCGGCATTTTTCAATTTTTGTTTCTGCACATCGGTTGCCTGCAAATGAGGGTGCGTAAATGTGATATTGATTTCAGCAATTTTTCTCGGTGATGAGGCCATCACTTTTACAATGTCTGCTTTTAACCCTTTCAGGGGTATATCTTCGCGCTGTGCCACCTGCCCCATAATAGTCATCATACAACTGCACAGCGAAGCGCACACCAGATCCGTTGGGCTGAATGCCTCTCCTTTGCCTTGATTGTCTGTGGGGGCGTCTGTGGTTAGCTTTTGCCCTGATTTTAAGTGCTTGGCCTCGGTGCGCAAATCGCCTTGATATTCTACTGTTGCCATGGTTGTGTTCATAGTAAAATGGATTTAGTTATTTTTCGTTAATGATAAAGGACTTAAATTTCGCAAATATTTCTCCGCAAAAATGAAAAGATTAATTGGGTTGGTTATTTTTTGGGGAAGCAGCATTGGGCTTTTAGCCCAGACGAATGACAGCTACGATTATAACTCTGAGTTCAATTGGGGTATCAACAAAAATTCGTACGGTGGGTTGATCGGAGGGGTTATGTTCAAAAAGGCACGGAGGCTGAACGACAAATTTTTTGAAACCTATGGCCTCGAGCTGATGAATGTTAAGAACCCGCACGAAACAAGGATTCAATCGCTAAGCGGAAATTTCTTCATCTGGGGCAAGACCAATTATTTGTATGCCATCCGCCTGCAATATGGGCGCGATCGTATTCTTTTTAAAAAAGGCCCTCAACAAGGTGTGGAAGTAAAAGCGGTGTTTGCTGCCGGCCCTACCATCGGTCTGGTTACTCCTTACTACGTACAGATCAGCAACGACCCCAATTCTTATTACACCTACAATGTGCCTTATAACGGACAACAACAGTACACCGATATTCAAGGTACCGGCAATCTATTTGAGGGGCTCGGCCAATCGAAGGTGCAACTGGGGGGAAATCTTAAAGCGGCCATTAACTTTGAACTGGGCACAACCAAAAGCCAGGTAACCGGATTTGAAGCAGGGTTTTTACTCGATGCCTATTTTAAGAAAGTGCCTTTAATGAGTTTTGGTACGGGCAACCCACCGGTAGAAAATTATGCTATTTACCCCACTGTTTTTTTAACCATCTTCTACGGCAGCCGGAAATAATTTTATATCCGCTGCAACACCTGCCCGCGGTGGGCATCCAGCTTCAACAGGATAAACAACAACATAGTAAAACCCCACAGGGCTGATCCTCCATAACTGAAAAACGGCAATGGGATACCGATCACCGGAAACAATCCAACCGTCATGCCCACGTTTACAGCAAAATGAAAAAAGAAAATACAGGCCACACTGTAAGCATAAGCACGGGCAAAGCGATTTTTCTGTCGTTCGGCTATGAAAATAATCCGTAATAATAAAGCCACAAAAAGTCCGACAACGATCAGGCTGCCGATCCATCCATGTTCTTCACCAATGGTGCAAAAAATAAAATCAGTGCTTTGAGCCGGCACAAAATCAAATTTTGTCTGCGTTCCTTTTAAAAATCCTTTGCCCCAGAAACCTCCGCTGCCAATGGCAATTTTAGATTGGGTAACGTTCCAGCCGAAACCCAACGGGTCGGCATCGGGATTGATCAGTGCCTTCACACGGTTTTGCTGATGCGGTTTAAGAACATGATGCACCACATAATCTACACTCTCAATCACCCCGCTGATCAGCAATGCACCTACCGTTAAAAGTACCATGCGCTTGATCTTTTTTTTGCCCATCACCATAAGTGCTATCCATACTATCCCAATGGCTATGTGCAGATAAACCGGATTAGGAATAAGCAGCGTCAAAACAAAAATGGCGGCAGCGCATAAGCCCACAATCAAAAGAAAGGGCGACATCCCTTCGCGAAAGAAAACCAAAACAAAAGAGGTAAACACCAGCGCTGTGCCGGTATCTTTTTGCAGTAATATCAGCCCCATGGGCAAGCCGATCATGATAAACAATGCTGCTTGATTTCTCAGGTTGTCCATCCGAAACCCAACCGAGCCGATGTATTTAGCCACCGCCAATGCTGTGATACACTTGGCAAACTCAGAAGGCTGGAGTCCGAACGAACCGATACCAATCCAAGCTTTATTGCCACCTACTTCCTTGCCGATGATGGGCACCATCACCAAAACGACTAAAATAATTCCGTAAAGGATGTAGGCAAAGGTTTCATAAAAACGCATGTCTATGATGGTGATGGCCAGCGCAATGAAACCGGAGGCTGCAATAAATAAAAGTTGGCGGCCAGAGTTAAGCGACAAATCGAAAATGGATTGTTTAGCATTCTCATCATAAACTGCCGCAAATACATTCAGCCACCCGAGGGTTACCAACGCCAGATAAAGCGACACGGTAGTCCAGTCTATGGAGCTGGGTATGTCTGAGTCTCTCCTCATCAGTCTAAAAATTTTCCGGCCAGTACATAGTCTTCAATGTATTGTCTTCTGGTCTGTTTAAACAAATATTGTTCTATCATCAGGCTGGCGATGCTTGCTGCCGCTCGTGCGCCCTGCCCACCATGTTCTACATATACGGAGATGGCAATGCGTGGATTGTTGCGTGGGGCAAAGGCAATAAAAACAGAGTGAGCCGGGAACGGGTCGTTTTGCACAGTGCCGGTTTTGCCGCACACCACTACATCGGGCAGGTGTGCATACCATTGACCGGTGCCGGCATCAACTACTTGCTGCATGGCGTCCACGGCTATCTTGAAATTAGCTGAGTCTATGGTAGTGTAGTGCCGTTCTGTATAGCGTGGCAAAGGTTTGTTTTCTTTTCCGATGCCCTTCACCAGATGAGGTATGTAGTAATAGCCACGGTTGGCCACGGTGGCAGCAAAGTTGGCCATCTGCAAAGGCACTACTAAATTTTCGCCCTCTCCGATGGCAATAGAATAAATATTCGAAAACTTCCACGGTCGGTTGTTGTAGGCTTTGTCGTAATAAGCGGGTGTTGGTATCAGTCCGTCTTTTTCATTGGGCAAATCAATGCCCAGTTTATTTCCAAAACCAAAACTGTTGATGTGCTGATCCCACTCTTTGAGGCCGATGCGCGCATCCGAAAAAGGGTCGCTACCTTTTCCCTGATTGATCATCCTGCGGAGAGCGGTATAGAAATAAACATTGCACGAGTTGGCAATGGCTCCGCGCAGGTCTTCGTTTGTATGCGGGCCGTGGCAGCCGATGATCGTGCGGTCGCAAACAATCCGTGTTTCCGGGGTGATTACTTTTTCTTGCAGTGCTGTCATCGCCTGGGCGATTTTAAAAATTGATCCGGGTCGGTATTGTGCCATGAGTGGCCTGTTGAACAAGGGCTTCATCGTATCTTGGCTGATCAATTTAAAGTTGGCGCTGTATTTTTTGCCGGTCAGTAGGGCCGGGTCGTAGGAAGGGCCTGATACGATCGAAAGGATTTCGCCCGTGGCCGGTTCGATGGCTACTATACTGCCCGCTTTTCCTCTCATCAATTTCTCACCGTAAAGCTGAAGGTCTAAATCTATGCTGGTGGTCAGGTCTTGCCCGGGAATGGACAGGGTATCGTACTCTCCGTTTTTGAAAGAGCCTTTTTCAATTCCTTTCACATCACGCAAGCGAAAACGAACGCCTCGTTTGCCGCGCAGTTGCTCTTCGTAAAATGCTTCGATGCCGCTCTGCCCGATGTAGTCGCCCTGTTTGTAAATGTTGGCGGCATCTTGTCGCAGTTGCTCTTTGCTTACCTCGCTTACATAACCCAAGGCATTGGCCAGCGCGGTGGTGGTGTATGCCCGCGTGGTTCTGGCCTGTATGTAGAAGCCCGGAAACTCATCTAAGCGGTCTGCCGACCTGGCCCAGTCTTCGGCCGAGAGTTGCTCCAAAAAACGCATTGGCTTAACAGCCGAATACTCTTTCTTTTTAGCCTTCAGGTCTTTGAAGCGCTTGCGCAACTCGGGCAATGTCAGATGAAAGACCTCACAAAATTTTACTGAATCAAAATGGCTGACATCCTTCATGATCACTTGCAGATCATACTCGGGCGTATTGTACACAATCAGTTTTTCATTTCTGTCTTTGATCAGCCCACGAAAGGGATACTCCACCACACGCAAGATAGAATTGCTGTTGGCCAACTCGGCATAGCGGTTGTCAATCACCTGGATAAAAAAAAGTTTGACCAGAAAAATCAAACCCACCAGTACGAAAACAATTTGAAATATTTCTTTTCTCCCCTCGTTCATATTCTTCTGCGGCCGGGTACCAAATATTCAATCAGCATCATAGCCGTCATGGTAAACAGCAGGCTGCTGATGCTCTTCATCATAGAGTGCCAAAACAGAGCCACCCCTGCCGACTCCACTAAAAACAAAATTAAGTGATGCACAAATACCAGCGGCATGGTATACACCAAAAACCATTGCGCGCCATTTTCTGCCAAAGCCGGAGAAGCTCCGGCATCGTACCCACCTTGTGGAGTGATTACTCGCAGCCAGTAATTGCGGACATACCCGGTAAAGACTGTGGTCAATGCGTGTAGCCCCAAGCTGTTGTAAAAAATATCTACCGAGAAGCCGATCAAGAACCCGATAATCATCAGCGCCAGCGAATTGGTTTCGATGGGTAATAAGAGAATGTAAGCTATGTACAAAAAGCAAAAACCATTGTTGAACAATACTAAGTTTTTAAATAACAATGCTTGTGCCAGTACATACACAAAAAATAAAATGATTTGGATAATAATTGATCGGCTCATTTTATTTCTCCGGTTGTGTGTACCTCTAACGAATCTCTTTCCTTTTTCAGCCGGTCGTTAATTATCTGCACATAACTGAGCTTGGAAAAATCCTGACCTACTTCTACACTGATATCATAAAACATCGCCTCGTCTTTCAGCTTCACGTCTTTGATCTTTCCTACATAAACGCCTGCCGGGAAGATGGCATTGTAGCCTGATGTGACGATGGAGTCGCCTGTTCTTGGCAGAACGTGGCGGGGGATATATTTCAAACTGATCAGCAACGGGTTCACACCATCCCACTGCACGGTGCCGAAATGCCCGGTGCGCCTGATGACGCACGAAACCTGTTCGTCAATATTCAGCAATGAAATCAGCACGGCATAATGCCTAGATACTGTCTTTACTTTACCCACCACGTTGCCGGCACTGATTACCGGCATGCCCGGTGTTAATCCATCATCCATACCTCGATCTATGGTGATATAATTTTTATACGATTTGGTAGAGTTGTTGATTACCCGCGCTGTCACAAAATCATATTGTTTAATCCGGCTCGAATCATTTTGTGTCGGGGTTGTAGCCTGCCGAAAATGCAAAGCCTGACTTTGTTGGGTTGTCTTTTTTAGTAACCAATTGTTTTGCTGAGCCAGCGCTGCATTAATATCTGTTAAAGAAAAATAATCTCTGATATTTTGCGAGACTGTATGGATGCGTGCAAACAGCGCATTAGACGAATTAAAATAAGCAGCACTTTGGTAACGGTTGTTTTGAACAATCAGCCAAGTGCAAAATAATTCCAGCAATAAAAAGGTAAAGAAAGCCCGGTAGGTGTAAACAAAGTTAAACAGCCGTTCCATCTCATCAAGTCATCAGCACTTTGCGATAATGGTTAAGATTTTTCAGGGCTGCACCCGTACCGCGCACCACTGCCCGTAGCGGATCTTCTGCCACATGAATAGGCAGTTTAGTTTTCAGAGCCAGTCTTTTGTCAAGGCCGCGCAACATGGCTCCACCTCCGGTTAAATAAATTCCGCGTTCGTAAATATCTGCCGACAACTCGGGTGGAGATAACTCCAGCGCTTTCAGCACGGCTTCTTCTAATTTAGAAACTGATTTATCCAATGCAAAAGCAACTTCCGAATAAGAGATTTTAATTGTCTTCGGTATGCCTGTCATCAAATCGCGACCTCTGATCTCATAGTCATCGGGGCCATCGTCTAATTCGGTCATGGCAGAGCCCACTTCAATTTTTACGCGCTCGGCCGACCGCTCTCCGATCAGCAGGTTGTGTTGCCTGCGCATATAATCCAAAATATCGCGGTTGAAAGTATCGCCTGCCACACGGATGGACTGGTCGCACACAATGCCCGACAAGGCAATCACGGCTATGTCAGTAGTTCCTCCACCTATGTCCACCACCATGTTGCCGATAGGCTGTTCAATATCTATGCCCGTGCCGATGGCTGCCGCTATCGGTTCGTAAATCATATACACTTCTTTGGCGTTGGCATGCTCGGCCGAGTCGCGCACGGCACGTCTCTCCACCTCGGTGATGGCCGAAGGAACGCAAATAACCATGCGCAACGATGGCGGAAAAAACCTGCTGCCTGTGTCAATCATTTTTATCAGCCCGCGTATCATCATTTCGGCTGCATGGAAGTCGGCTATCACACCTTCCTTGAGCGGGCGGATGGTTTTGATGCTGTCGTGTGTTTTTTCGTGCATCTGCATGGCTTCGCGGCCAATCGCCATCACGCGGTTATTGGTCTTATCTATGGCAATGATGCTGGGCTCATCCACCACTACCTTGTCTTTGTGGATGATCAGTGTATTGGCGGTGCCCAAATCTATAGCTATGTCGCTGGTAAAGAAATCGAAAAGTCCCATTTTTTTATTTACTAACTGAATGAAGCGGTGAAATTACAGAATTAACCTATAACAAAAGCGAAGTAGCTCAATGTTTAAAGTGACGATAGCCTGTGAAGACCATGGCCATGTTTTGCTTGTTGCAAAAGTCAACGGAATCCTGGTCTTTGATAGAGCCGCCCGGCTGAATCACAGCCGTGATCCCCTGCTGGCTGGCAATCTCCACACAATCGGGAAAAGGGAAAAAGGCATCGGAGGCCATCACAGCTCCTTTCAGATCAAAACCAAATGAAGCAGCTTTTTCGATGGCTTGCTTCAGTGCATCTACCCGGCTGGTTTGTCCCACCCCGCTCGACAGCATCTGGCCATCTACTGCCAAGATAATGGTGTTCGACTTAGTGTGCTTGCACACTTTGCTGGCAAATAAAAGGGCGTTCACCTCGGCTGGTGTTGGGGCACGCTTGGTTACTGTTTTCAAATCTGCGTGCGTGTCGGTGTGGCTGTCTCTATCCTGCTCTATCACACCGTTCAGCAAGCTCTTAAATTGGCGGGTGGCTGTAAGCTGTTGCTTTTGTTTTAAAATAATCCTGTTCTTTTTTGTTTTCAATAAATCCAATGCTTCGGCATCGAAACCGGGAGCGATTAAAATTTCGAAAAACAATTTATTGATTTCTGTAGCTGCACCTACGTCTATTTTTTTATTCGTGGCCAGCACACCGCCAAAGGCGGAAATAGTATCGGCCTGAAATGCCTTGAGGTAGGCTTCCTTTACAGACGAGGCCGTGGCCACCCCACAGGCATTGGTGTGTTTGATGATGACAAAAGCCGTTTCGCCTTCAAATTCTTGCACCAGGTTTACTGCGGCATCTGCATCCACTAGATTATTGTACGAAAGTTCTTTGCCGTTTTGCTGCTCGAACAGGGCGTTCAAGTCTCCATAATAAACTCCCTTTTGATGTGGGTTTTCTCCGTAACGCAAGGTGTGCCCCTGTGGATAGCTCGATTTAAAACTTAAACTTTGTTGTTCTTTATTGAAATAACTGAAAATGGCAGCATCGTAATGAGAGGTAACATCGAAGGCAAGCGAGGCAAACCTTTTGCGGTCGGCCAGTTCGGTAGATGACTGATTTTTTTGGAGCAGTTCCAGCACATCAGCATACTGGCTGCGCGAGGAAACGATCAACACATCATTAAAATTTTTTGCTGCCCCGCGTATCAGGGCAATCCCGCCAATATCAATTTTTTCAACAATCTCTTCTTCGGTGCCGCCTTTGGCCACGGTTTCTTCAAACGGGTATAAATCTACAATCACCAGATCCACCGGGGCAATATTAAACTCGGCCGCCTGCTTTACATCGTTGGCATCCTCGCGCCTGAACAAGATACCGCCAAACACAGCCGGATGAAGTGTCTTCACACGTCCTCCAAAAACAGACGGGTAGCCGGTGAGTTGCTCTACCGGGGTAACGGGGTATCCTAATTTTTTAATAAACTCTTCCGTGCCACCTGTAGAAACAAACTCTACATTGTTTTTGGCCAACTGGTGGATGATGGGATCAAGACCGTCTTTATAGAAAACGGAAACCAGCGCCCGGGTTATTTTTTTCTTGCTCATGAAGGCTTCTTTTTTGAAGGTGCAAATGTAACAGATTAAGCCGCAGCTCAGCCCGCATCAGGCGGGGTTACTCATAAATAACGGCCGTTAGCTAAAAAAATATTTAAAATTCTAAACACAAACTATTGTACATCAATAATTTTTCTTTTTTCTTTGAGCCCATGAGCAACAGCCAGCGATTTTATTTTTGGTTTTACTTTTATCAACTCCACCGGGGCTTGAAGTAAAATCGCTTTGTAAATTAAGAAACAGACAAAACGAAAAATAATAAAAGAGCCCCGATAGCATCGGGGCTTTTCATTTATAGTATATGAGCAAAAAGAAAAAGTTAAAAATAGCCATTCAAGGCATTGCCACCAGCTTTCATGAAGTGGCAGCCCTTACCTACTTTGCTGAGCCGATAGAAGCTATTGAGTGTCTTTCCTTTCATGCATTGTGTGAGTCACTGAAAAAAGGCGAAAGCGATTTTGCCATGATGGCCATTGAAAACTCCATTGCGGGAAGCATCCTGCCCAACTATTTTTTGTTGCAGGAGTATCACTTCGCCATCATCGGTGAGGTGTACCTGCCCATCCACATGCACTTGCTGGCGCTGCCCGGTGTGAAACTGGGCGACATCAAAAACATCGAAAGCCACCCCATGGCCATCCGTCAATGTTCGGATTACCTGTATCGGCTGAAAGGGGTGGACATCCGCGAAAGCGATGATACGGCCGTTTCAGCAAAAAAGGTGGCTACCCAAAAACTGAAAGACACAGCCGCCATTGCCAATGAATATGCCGCCAAAAAATTCGGGTTGGAGATTTTAGAAAAGCGTATTGAGACGCACAAGAAAAATTTTACGCGCTTTCTGGTGCTGGCGCGAAAATCAAATGCAAATGGTGAAGCGAACAAAGCCTCGCTATGCTTTGAAGTAGCCAACGAAGTGGGCAGCCTGGCCGAGGCGCTGATGACTTTTAAAAAAAATACTATCAACCTGACCAAAATCCAGTCCATCCCCATCATCGGCAAACCCAGCGAATATTCGATCCACATTGATTTAGAATGGAAGCGCAGAAAAAATTATGACGATGCCGTCAGCCAGGTGTTGCGGCAGGTGCACAACTTGAATATTCTGGGTGAATACAAAAAAGGGAAAATTGAATATAAATAGACCACGGCTAACAGTCAACTGTCGTCTGTGGACTGCTGACAAAAAATTATGATAGCAACAGCCAAACGGATTCAGCAAGTAGAAGAATATTACTTCAGCAGGAAACTGGCAGAGGTGCGCACGCTGGATACACCCGAACTGCGGGTGATCAATCTCGGCATTGGCAGCCCCGACCTAGCGCCATCGCCCGAAACGATTGAAGCCCTGAGCGCATCCGCAAAAGACCATGCCAACCACGGCTACCAAAACTATAAGGGCATTCCGCAACTGCGGCAAGCCATTGCCGGTTTTTATTCTTCCACCTACTCGGTGTCACTTCATCCGGAAACGGAAATCCTTCCGCTGATGGGCTCGAAGGAGGGAATCATGCACATCAGCATGGCTTTTGTGAATGAAGGCGATGAAGTGCTGATCCCCAATCCGGGTTATCCAACCTATTCTTCTGTTTCCAATTTAGTGGGCGCTAAGTTGGTGCCTTACGAAATGAAAGAAGAACTGAATTGGGGAATTGATATTGAAGCGTTGCAGAAAAAAGATTTGTCGAAGGTAAAGGTGATGTGGGTAAATTTTCCGCACATGCCCACCGGACGGATAGCATCGCGTGAGGAGTTGAAAGTTTTAGTTGACCTAGCGAGAAAAAACAATTTCCTGCTCGTAAACGACAATCCGTACAGCCTGATTTTAAATGACAACCCGCAAAGCATTTTGTCTATAGAAGGAGCAGGCGATGTAACGTTGGAGTTGAACTCGCTCAGCAAAAGCCACAACATGGCGGGCTGGCGCATTGGCTGGGTGGCCGGAAAAAAAGAATTGATTGAAGCAGTGCTGAAAGTAAAAAGCAACATGGACTCCGGCATGTTTTTGGGGTTGCAACATGCTGCTGTCGTAGCGCTTCAAAGCGGGCAAGAGTGGTTTCAAAATCAAAATAAAATATACCGCGCCCGCCAAGCGGCCGCTGCTGCCATCCTCGAATTGCTGGGCTGTTCCTTCGCCCAAAAACAATCGGGATTGTTTATGTGGGCCAAAGCACCCGATGCGGTGGCGGATGTTGAAAAATGGATTGATGAAATTTTATATCGCACCAAAGTATTTATCACCCCGGGGTTCATCTTCGGCCATGCCGGCCAGCGATTCGTCCGTATCTCACTTTGCGCGACTGAAGAAAAATTGAAAGAGGCGCTCAGCAGGATAAAAGATTACAAAGCTCAAATTGAAAATCGGAAATGAAAGTAACAGTTATCGGGTTGGGGTTGATCGGTGGCTCAATGGCCATTACACTTCGCAAAGAAGGAGTTGCTACTGAGCTGTTTGGCGTTGATAGAAATGAGGCCAACGCTGCGAAGGCAGTAGAACTCCAAATCGTAGATAAAATTCTTCCTGAAAACGAAGCCTTATCTAAAAGTGATTTTGTCATCGTCTCCATTCCGGTAAACGCCACTGCCGCTTTATTGCCTTCGGTGTTGGATGCCGTTAGCGACCATACCGTAGTGATTGATGTAGGCTCAACCAAAAATTTGATCAGCAAGGCAATGACCAACCATCCGAAGCGGATGCAGTTTGTGGCATCTCATCCGATTGCCGGCACAGAATACTCGGGGCCCACCGCTGCCTTTCACGGATTATTTGAAGGCAAAACGAACATCGTCTGCGAACGCGAAAAATCATCGGAGAGAGCCTTGGCCACGGCACTGAAAGTTTTTGATGCGTTGAAGTTGAACACTATTTATATGGAGCCCCAAGAACACGACAAGCACGTGGCCTATATTTCGCACCTCTCTCACGTCAGTTCATTTTTACTGGGGCAAACCGTGCTCGACATAGAGAAAGACGAGAAAAACATTTTCGATTTGGCCGGCAGTGGTTTTGCTTCCACCGTGCGCCTCGCCAAAAGTTCGCCCGATATGTGGGCGCCTATTTTTGAGCAAAATGCCGAATATCTGGGGCAAGCATTGACTGAATACATCATGCACCTGCAAAAATTTCAATACCTCCTGATGAAGAAAGACAGTCAGGCAATACATAAAATCATGACCCAGGCCAACGACATCAAACGCGTTTTAAAAAATTAAATTCTTTTTTTAACCTTAATTGTACACAGACCTATGAACTTCCAATCTATCTCCGGTTTTTTAAATGTCAAGAAACCCATCATCATCAGCGGCCCGTGCAGTGCCGAAACTGAAGAACAAACCATTGCTACCGCCCGACAAATTGCGGCTACCGGAGAGGTGCACGCCCTGCGTGCCGGCATCTGGAAGCCCCGCACACGGCCCGGCCAGTACGAAGGCGCGGGCAACATCGGGCTACAATGGCTGATGGCCGCCAAGAAAGAAACCGGTTTGCCCGTAACCACTGAAGTAGCCAACGCGGCACACGTAGAAGCCTGCCTGAAAGCCGGTGTAGATATACTGTGGGTAGGTGCCCGCACGACTGTCAACCCCTTCTCGGTGCAAGAAGTAGCCGATGCCCTCAAAGGCGTAGATATTCCGGTGATGGTGAAAAACCCCGTCAACCCCGACCTGGAATTGTGGATCGGTGCGATGGAGCGTCTGCACAAAGCAGGCATCAAAACAATGGCAGCCATCCACCGCGGATTTTCTTCGCACGAAAAAGGGCCGTTCCGCAATCTGCCCATGTGGGATATCGCCATCGAACTGAAAACCCGCCTGCCCGAACTGGAAATCATTTGCGACCCCAGCCACATCAGCGGCAACCGCGACCTGATTGCCTTCATTTCGCAAAAGGCACTCGACCTCGATATGGCCGGGCTGATGATTGAAAGCCACATCAACCCCGATGCGGCCTGGAGTGATGCCAAACAACAAGTAACACCTGCCGTACTCGGAAAAATCGTGAAAGAGTTGGTAGTACGATCTGTGTCAAGCGAAAACAAAATGTTTAAAGACACCCTGAGTGTGCTGCGCGAACAGATTGACCACCTCGATGATGAGATCATGCAAAAGATGGCCGCCCGTATGAAGGTTTCTGAAAAAATCGGTCAGTATAAAAAAGAGAATAACGTTACCATCCTGCAAGTTTCGCGCTGGGAAGAAATCATCAAAACCCGTGTAGCCCTCTGCAAAGCCATGGGCCTCGATGAAGGTTTCACCCGCGACCTGCTGCGGCTGGTTCACCACGAATCCATCCAAGTGCAGGAGAAGGTAATGAACAAAACAGAAGTGAAAGTGTAAGTGTAAGTGGAAGTTAGAAGTTGGAGGTTGGAAGTTGGGGTGGCATAGTCAAAAATCTTTACCTTTGCCTCCCTAATTTTTCTATCTCTTTAATTCAGAAAATTCTGTTCTATGTTTGATAATTTAAGTCTTAAACTCGAAAAGGCATTTCAAACGCTGCGCGGCCAGGGGCGCATCTCCGAAATCAACGTGGCCGGCACAGTAAAAGAAATCCGCAAGGCGCTGATTGATGCGGACGTAAACTATAAAGTTGCTAAGGAAGTAACAGACGAAATCAAGACGAAGGCCATGGGCCTGAATGTGCTCACGGCCATCAGCCCCGGACAACTGCTCACCAAAGTTACCAACGATGAGCTAACCCAACTGATGGGCGGCCAAAGCGAAGAAATAAAAATTGAAGGCAACCCGGCCGTAATTTTAATTACCGGATTGCAGGGTTCAGGTAAAACGACCTTCAGCGGCAAACTGGCCAACTACCTGAAGCGACAAGGACGAAGTGTATTACTTACCGCCTGCGACATCTATCGCCCTGCCGCCATTGATCAGTTGAAGGTATTG
The DNA here is from genome assembly GCA_018267215.1 of Bacteroidota bacterium. GTDB lineage: Bacteria > Bacteroidota > Bacteroidia > Cytophagales > Cyclobacteriaceae > ELB16-189. The sequence goes on along the minus strand of JAFDYX010000020.1, from coordinate 26,295 downwards.
GGAACGCAAATCGGTGTAGAGGTATATGCCGAGCCGGAAAATAAAGATGCTGTAAAAATTGCCAAGGCAGCTATTGAACACGCCAAGAAAAATAATCACCGTATCGTCATTGTGGATACAGCCGGGCGCTTGGCCGTGGATGAGGAGATGATGAACGAAATCTCCCAACTGAAGGAAACGCTGAAGCCTTCGGAGACATTGTTTGTGGTTGACTCGATGACAGGCCAGGATGCTGTAAACACTGCCAAATCTTTTAACGACCGGTTGAATTTTGATGGCGTGGTGCTCACCAAACTGGATGGCGACACCCGCGGTGGGGCGGCTCTCTCCATCCGCAAAGTGGTGGAGAAGCCCATCAAGTTTATCAGCTCGGGCGAAAAGATGGAAGCCATTGACCGTTTCTACCCCGACCGGATGGCCAGCCGTATTTTGGGTATGGGTGATGTGGTGAGCTTGGTAGAAAAAGCGCAGCAAACATTTGATGAAGATGAAGCCCGCAGGCTGCACGCCAAGATGCGCAAAAACCAATTCGACTTCACCGATTTTTTGTCGCAATTGGAGCAAGTTAAAAAAATGGGCAACATGAAGGACATGCTCAGCATGATTCCCGGCATGGGCAAAGCCATGAAAGGTGTTGACTTCGATGAAAATTCTTTTAAACCTGTGGAGGCCATCATCCAGTCGATGACAAAAAAAGAAAGAGAAAATCCTGAAGTGCTGAACAGCAGCCGCAAAACGCGCATTGCCAAAGGAAGCGGCACCAGCATTCAGCAGGTAAACCAACTGCTCAAGCAGTTTGAAGACATGCGCAAGATGATGAAGACCATGAACAAAATGGGAGGTGGAAAAAGAGCGCTGGGTGCATTAAATCCATTCGGGCGATAGGGTACGTTGCCGGAGGCAGCCCTTACTTTTCTTTGCAAACTTCTTTACTCGCACAGCAAAAAATCAATTGCCTCATCATAGCTATCGAAAGCAACATAATCTTTGCTGCCTATAAATAAAGAAAATCCTTTCAGGATCATCCGCTGCGGTGCGGATAAATTGATAAACACATTTTTTTTAATCAGATGTTTGAGCGGGAGCATTTCGCGCTCGGCAAGGCGCATAAAGGCAGGGGTGATGTAAGTCCTTTCAAAGTTGCTCAACAGCAAACAATCCTTCTGCTGTAGTAGCACTGCTTCTTTGGCTTTTTCAAAAATCTCTATCGTTGCCTCTGTTTTACAGCCAGTGTAGTCAATGTAAATAATTTCTTTGCCCTGAATGTTCAATACCCTCACTCTATCCATACTAAAACTTAATCACCAGCCCAGCGCCTGTTCCGTAAAATTGAATTTGAGGTTTGATGCGCGAAGTTTTTTGTGGCAAGTCGGCATTGTATAAGTCTATGGCATATAATGCGCGGCCTTTATACACATAGTTGCACACAAGACCCACGGCCATCAAAGCAGAACCGCCAATGGCATAACCCCAGTCGGAGCGCTCGCCAAAGGCTAAGGTGGCAAGCGGGATAGCCACCATGGCGGCACCGGTAAAGCCCGTTACTGCCGATGCCGTTGACCATCTCCTCGCCTTCTTAAATTCGGGATATGCCTGCGGGTGGGTAAACAAAATACTGGCTGTTTGCTTGGGGCTGATCTCCGCAGAGTCGGCAAGCATATAGATCACACCGCCAAAGGTTTTGTACATGGTAATTTTACGCTGTGCCGAAACCAAACTGCTCGCGCACAAAAACATCACAACTAATTTCCACTTCATCCAGCAAAAATAAGAAATGCTTTAAAAAACATCATTACCGCAATTTTTATAGAAAAAACTGACAAGAATCAGTGTATAAAATTAGAAGTATTCAAATACTTTTAATTGAAATAGGATTAACTTTGTCGAGTTAAATCCAAAAAATATGAATACGATAGACGAAAACATTTTGAATGTTACCTTATTGGCGCCACGCATGAAACACCCGACTATCTTCGATCGGTTCGATCAGCTAAGCGATGGCGAAACACTGACTATATTAAATGACCACGACCCGAAGCCTTTGTACTATCAGTTGTTGGGCGAGCGGGGCAACATTTTCACCTGGGAGTATGTCGAGAAGGGGCCCGAAAACTGGCGCATAAAAATTTCTAAAAAGCTGGCAGGTGATTTAGACGAAACTCTTGGCCAACTGGCAGCACAAGATCTGCGCAAGGCACAGGTGTTTAAAAAGTACGGCCTCGACTTCTGCTGTGGCGGAAAAAAGACTGTGAAGCAAGCCTGCGAAGAAAAAGGTATTGAACCTGAAAAAGTTGAGCGCGAATTACAGCAAGCCGATAAGTTGTCTTCATCAGCGCGCCCGCTTCCGTATAACGATTGGAACTTAGATTTTCTGGCCGATTATATCGTGCAGGTGCATCACACGTACGTGAGGAAAAACCTGCCCGACTTGCGCACCTATGCCCAGAAGGTAATGAAGGTACACGGCAGCCGTCATCCGGAGTTGAACCTTGTCTATGAATTAGTAGAAGCTGCCAACACTGAGTTGACAGAGCATCTTTTAAAAGAAGAGCAGATTCTTTTCCCTTACATAAAATCTTTGGCCACTGCGGGTGCATCACAAAAAACAACGGCCTCATTTGGCTCCGTGCGCAACCCCGTGATGATGATGGAAAAAGAGCATGAGATGGTCGGAAAATATTTTGATGAACTGCGGATGGTAACCGGCAACTATACCCTTCCCTCCGATGCTTGCGCCAGCTATAGTCTGCTCTACCGTTTGCTGGCCGAGTTTGAAGAAGACTTACATCTGCACATCCATTTGGAGAACAATATACTTTTCCCGAAAGCTATTCAGTTAGAGAAAGCCGTGTAACCAAATGTTATGGCCGTTATCAATGCACATACAAAAATTGCTGCCATTCTAAAAGACAAGCCCGAAGCGCTGGAGGCCATCATCAGTATTTCGCCCCGGTTCAACAAATTGCGCAACCCGCTGCTGCGCAAAATAATGGCCGCGCGCGCTACCATACAAATGGCCAGCAAAGTGGGAGGCTGCACCGTAGAAGATTTCTTCGAAAAACTGCAACCGCTCGGTTTTGTCATTGATCGCGCCTCGCTGCCCGACAAAGAAGATGAAACATCTCCGCTGCCTGCTTTCATGAAAAAGCTGGCAGCCGAGAAAGTGAACGAACTGGATGTGCGGCCGGTTATCGAATCTGGTCAAGATCCATTTAAGATGATCATGGCAAAAGTAAAGGGTATTGAGCCCGGACAAATTTTAAAACTTATCAATAGCTTTGAGCCTGTGCCGCTGATTGATCTTTTAGGTAAGCAAGGTTTTGAAAGTTATGTGCAGACAGTTGACGAAAACTGTGCCATCACCTACTTTCATAAAACAGCAGATGTGAAGATAGCTACGGAAGATGTGAGCCCCACCGATGAGTCGGAGTGGGAAGCTGCCATTCGCAATTTGGAGGGAAAATTAATTTATGCCGATGTGCGGCACTTAGAGATGCCTTTGCCGATGCTTACTATTTTGGATAAATTAGAAAACCTTCCGGCCGGGCACGCCTTGTTTGTTTACCATAAACGGATACCGGTTTTTCTTTTGCCCGAATTGCGCGAAAGGAATTTTGAATTTCTGATTAAAGAAATCAGCGATGCCGAAGTGCATCTTTTGATCGTAAGAAAAAACGTATGATTGTAACACCCGGTTCGTCCACCCATACTTCTTCACGCGTTGTCATTCCTTTTTATGTTTATGCGGCTCTCTGCTTTTTGTTGTCAGCCGTTTTGTTGTTGCTTTCTGCCGATGTGTTTCAGCAACATTATTTTCATCCTAAAATTTTAGCCATCACCCACCTGATGGCTATCGGCTGGGGCACGATGGTAATCCTTGGTGCCAGCCACCAATTAGTGCCGGTTATCTGTGAAGGGAAATTGTATAGCGAAAAGCTGGCGTATGTGTCATTCGCCTTGGCGGCCATAGGCATCCCGATATTGGTGTATGGATTTTTTACATTTAATATGGGCAATCCTGCTAAGTGGGGCGGGCGTTTTGTGGTTCTTGCATTCCTCAGCTACCTGATCAATTTAGGGAAGACCATTGCCAACGGCAAAAGCGAAAACGTGCATGCCATTTTTGTTTTTACCTCTGTATTTTGGTTGTTTTTAACAGCCTTCTTCGGTTTGGCGTTAGTGTATAACTTCACTTACCCGTTGATGCCACACGATTCGCTGCACTACTTGCCTTTGCACGCGCACGCTGGCGTGGTGGGTTGGTTTCTGTTGCTTGTTATCGGTGTGGGCTCACGCCTTATTCCGATGTTCCTGATTTCAAAATACAGCAACCCCAAACTGTTGTGGGTAATTTATTTTGGCATCAATGGCGCGCTAATCAGTTACATTTTTATTTTTTATTTTGTTGATAATTACATCTGGACATTCGTGCCCGGCTTGTTGCTGCTCATTTCTATTTTGCTGTTTGTCCGTTATGCTTATCAAGCTTTTCATTACCGAATACGCAAGCAGGTAGATGACCCCATGCGCCTGTCGCTTCTCTCGGTAACTATGGCGGTGTTACCTATTTTTCTATTGATCGTCATCATCGTTTCCATGGTAGTGGCCGCCCATGAAAAAACCAATGTGGTACTTGCCTACGGCTTTATGATTTTTTTCGGATGGATCACAGCCATTATCTTAGGTATGACATTTAAAACATTGCCCTTCATTGTGTGGAATAAAATTTATCACAACCGGGCTGCCTTTAAAAACACACCTAACCCCAAAGACTTAGTGAGCAGTTTGTTGTTTAAGGCGATGGGATTGTGTTATATTATTGGGTTTGTATTATTTATTGTCGGAGTGCTCGCCCCGGTTTCTATCTATTTTCTTCAGGGTGGAGCGTTACTCTTAGTTTTCACAGCTATATTTTATAATTGGAACGTAATGCAGATTTTATGGCATCGCCCAACACCATGAATATCCTCACCAACGATGAAGTGCTTTGTCAGCAAGCGCTGGCACAACTCCATCATGTTATAGATCCTGAAATCGGACTGAACGTAGTAGATTTAGGTTTGATCTACGAACTGCACTTTGATGAAGACCCAAAAAAAATAACATGCCGGATGACGCTCACCTCGCAGTTTTGCCCGATGGGCGATGTGATTGTTGACAGTGCCCATCAGGCATTGCAACAAGCACTGCCCCATCATCAGGCCGAAATACAGCTTACCTTCGAGCCACCCTGGAGCCGCGATATGCTATCGGCAGCAGGCCGCGAATTTTTAAACCGTTAACAGCATGCTGAGCGTCAGTTGTAAAGCTGCTATAAAATCCGTGGTGTACTTGGGCTCCAAGCTGCAACCCGATGACCGCGCAGGTGTGAAAGACATTGCGCGGTTCATCAACGAAAACGAGCACACGGTTGGTAAAGTATTACAAAAGTTAGTGCAGTCAGAAATTATACACAGCACCAAAGGGCCTAACGGAGGTTTCTATATTTCCGATAAACAAAAGACACGTCCGGTCATTACATTAGTTGATGCGATTGATGGGCTAACTGTTTTTGAGCAATGTGGGCTTGGCTTTGCCAGTTGCAACGATCACCGCCCTTGCCCCTTTCATCACGATTTTAAAAAGGTGCGGGAGCTATTCAGAAAGATGTGCAGTGAAAATACAATTGACGATCTTTGCCTGCAAGTAGAAAACGGTTTGGCCTGGGTGGGCGAATAACAACAAAAGCCCTGTAGAAGCTCTGATGCCTCTTGGGGTGACAAAACTGACGTGACCCGCTTTTACTTTGAATGATAATGATCAACTAATGCTGCTGCCCCCAGCACGGTTGCATGCTCTAATTCTGAAATACAAATTTTTAATCGGTCAATTGATTTTGGAAAATGAATATCGCTCATCGCCTTGTGCATCGAGTTTTTGAAGAAAGCGTATGCCTTTGCTATCGATCCTCCTAAAATAATTATTTCAGGATCAAAAGCGTAAACCACTGAACGCAGCGCAATGCCAATATGGGTTCCATACGCACTCCATAGCGCCAGCGCATGAGCATCATTTTGTTGTGCTGCAAGAGCTTGCTCTCGGCCGGAGGTGGAATGAAGCGCTTTAAAAAAATTGGTGCCACAATAGTATTCAAAATCATGGTCGAGATAAGGCAAATAGCCGATTTCTCCAGCTCCGCAATTATGCCCGCAATAAAGCAGGCCCTCTATTACAATCCCCGATCCGATGCCGGTGCCCAGCGTGATGCCCACTATGTTTTTATAAGGTTTGCCTTGACCAAAATATTTTTCGCCCAACACAAAACAGTTCGAGTCATTATTGATAAACACAGGAACACCAAATTCTTTTTCCAGAATTTCTCGAAGCGGAACTTCCTTCCATGACGAAATATTTACTGCATTGTACACAACCCCTTTTTCGATATCTACAATCGCTGGCACCCCCACGCCAATTCCTTTTACACTCTCATCAAACACAGAATGGATGACTGATTTTAGCTGACGGATCGTACTTTCAAAATCATCCTTCCCTGTAAGTTGAATAGAATTATGCTTACCTATTGATTGACCATTGACGATTGCTGCACGAATATTAGTTCCGCCAAGATCTACACCAATTTTGTTCATCTGCTTGATTCTATTTTTTACGAATTTAAAAACAAAAACAGTTGTATCTCAACAATCAACCTTATCTTCATACAAAAAATGATAGAATGAATTGTTCCGTTCACAGCGATTATCATCAGATGTCTGAATTTGCAGCTAACGAAATTTTATCGGTACTCGCTGCCAACCCGAAGGCAACTTTATGTTTAGCTACCGGAGACACACCTCTGCTTACCTATCAACTTTTAGTCGAAAAAATCATTCGGCAAAAGATTAAAATTTCTCAGATTCATTTTGTGGGTCTTGACGAATGGGTGGGTGTGCCTCATACCAACCCGGGAAGCTGCCATTATTTCTTGCATAAAAACATATTCACTCCGTTAAATGTAAATTTAAAAAACATCCATTTGTTTGATGCCCTGAGTGCCAACTTAGCCGATGAATGTAAAAAGATGAATGAGTTGATTGATCGGCTACAAGGAATAGATCTGATGCTTGTTGGAATAGGAAGGAACGGGCATATTGGATTTAACGAGCCGGGCGATGCAGAGAATAATTTTGCTCATATATCGCAACTTGATCCCTTAACGATCGAGGTCGGACAAAAGTATTTTACTGAAACCATCCACCTGCAAAAAGGACTTACGCTGGGACTTGCTCATTTTTATGCAGCCAGGAAGGTTATGATGATGGCCAACGGAATTAAAAAAAAAGAGATTGTAAAAAAGACTTTGGAGTATCCGATCTCCACACAAGTTCCCGCTACCCTGATCCGAAAGCATCAGAATGCTATTTTGATTATTGACAAGGACGCTTCCGGGCAAGAATAACGAGCAGCCGCTATACACAGTAGTGATGGCACTATATGTAACCTCAATTTTACTCTACTGTTACACTCTTTGCCAAATTGCGGGGCTGATCCACATTGCAGCCGCGCATCACAGCAATATGGTAGGATAGCAACTGCAATGGCACTACCGAAACCATCGGCATCAGCGGATCGAGCGTGGCGGGTACTTCAATAACAAATTCGCTCATTTTAGGAATGAGTGTATCTCCTTCCGTTATGATTGAAATGACACGTCCCTTGCGGGCTTTTACCTCCTGAATATTAGAAACTACTTTTTCATAAGAAGCATCTTTGGTGGCAATAAACACTACGGGCATCTCTTCGTCTATCAATGCAATGGGGCCATGTTTCATCTCTGCAGCCGGGTAGCCCTCGGCATGGATGTATGAAATTTCTTTCAACTTCAAGGCTCCTTCCAGCGCTACCGGAAAATTGTAGCCGCGCCCCAGATAAATAAAATTTCGCGCCTGTTTAAATTCGTTGGCTATCTGTTGAATCTGATCGTTCAATTTTAACACCTGCTCTACTTTGGCCGGAATATTTTCCATCTCCACCAGCAGCTCATGAAATTTTTGTTCGGTGATGGTTCCTTTCTTTTGTGCTACAATCAAGGCAATCATATTCAGCACAGTGAGCTGTGCGGTAAATGCCTTGGTGCTGGCCACACCAATTTCAGGGCCGGCATGGGTATAAGCCCCTGCATGAGTGGCTCGCGGAATAGACGAGCCCACCACATTACAAACGCCAAAAATAATGGCGCCTTTTGCCTTCGCCATTTCTATAGCGGCCAGCGTATCGGCCGTTTCGCCTGATTGAGATACAGCAATGACCACATCCCCTTCGCGGATGACTGGATTGCGGTAACGAAACTCTGAGGCATACTCTACCTCAACGGGAATGCGGCAAAATTCTTCAAAGAAATATTCGGCCACGAGCCCTGCATGCCACGAGGTGCCACAGGCCACGATTAATATCCGGTCGGCATGAACAAGTTTATTGATGTATTCGCGCAAGCCGCCCAATATCAACCGCCCGGCATTGGTATCTAACCGGCCTCTCATACAATCTTTAATCGAGCGGGGCTGCTCAAAAATTTCTTTGAGCATAAAATGTTCGAAGCCGCCTTTCTCAATAGCCTCCAACTCTAAATCAATCTTTTGCACATAAGGTGTGAGCGGCAGGTTAGCTGTATTTTTTATTTTCAATTCACCGTTATTGACCACGGCAATTTCCTGATCGTTGAGGTAAACTACTTCGTTGGTATATTCAATAATAGGGGTGGCATCGGAGGCCATAAAAAATTCGCTCTTGCCAACGCCCACCACCAGCGGGCTTCCTTTACGCGCTGCAATCAGTAAATTTGGATCTTCCAGCGACATCACCACAATGGCATACGCGCCTACTACTTTCGTTAACGCCAAACGTACTGCCTCATCGAGCGAGCAATTTTCTTTTTCTTTTATGTCTTCAATAAAATGGATGAATACCTCCGTATCTGTTTCGCTTAAAAACTGATGTCCCTTGCGAATCAGATCTTGTTTGAGAGAACTATAGTTTTCAATAATACCATTGTGGATGATGGCCATTTTTTTGGTAGCCGAATAATGTGGGTGAGCGTTTTCATCGTTAGGCTCGCCATGTGTAGCCCAGCGTGTGTGGCCCATGCCAATGGAACTGTCGAGATTTTGGCCGGCAACAAATTTTTCAAGCTCTGATACCTTTCCTTTCTTTTTGTAAATATTGAGCCCGCCATTGAGTAGGGCAATGCCCGCACTATCGTAGCCTCGATATTCCAAACGCTTTAATCCTTTAATAATAATATCGCTTGCTTTCCGGTGCCCCACATAAGCTACTATTCCACACATAACATTTATTGTTTAGTTGGTCAAAATTAAAAAAGTCAGGTGCGAAAAACCACACCTGACTTTCAATCGAATTGCTTTAAATTTTTTTATCCCACCAAATCGGTATAGAGATTATAAAACTCTTCGGTATAATCTTCCGATTTCTCGATGTTGGCAATTTTTTTCTCTTTAATTTTCTTTACCAAGCCTTCTAATTTTTTTCCGTCTCCGGCCACATTGACTACATCTGCCCACTGTGCACCTAATTTGATGAAGCCTTCGTAATCGCCCGACTTCAAGTGCCCCAGCATGTTGTCTTCAATATCCAGCATGCGGACTTTACCCATCAGGTCGCCCTTAAATTTGTGAGAGAAGCTGTTGTTGTAAATCGTAAATACTGATTTAGAGTTTTTAAACAACGGATCGTTTTTATACGTGGTCTTCAAATACAAAGGAATGAAACTGGTAATCCAGTCGTTGCAATGAACAATATCAGGCCCCCAGCCTAACTTGCGCACGGTTTCAATTACTCCCTTGCAAAAAAAGATGGCGCGCTCATCGTTGTCTTCAAAAAATCTATTTTCCTTATCATGGAAAACAGATTTGCGGTGGAAGTAATCTTCATTGTCAATAAAATATACTTGCAACTTAGCGTTGGGTATGGAAGCCACTTTAATAATCAATGGTTTTTCCTCATCGCCCACGGCAATGTTGATCCCCGAGAGGCGCACAACTTCGTGCAGTCTGTTTTTCCGTTCATTGATCAATCCAAACCTGGGTACTAAAATGCGGATCTCCATCCCTCTCTCCTGCATTGCCTGAGGCAATTTGCGCACAAACTCAGACACCTCTGTAGTTTGGAGGAACGGGTTGATTTCGCTGGCTACATACAGTATGCGGATTTTCGACATATCGTTTGATTTTTACTCGGTCAAAGAAAAACCGGAATGCAAAGGTACGGAAAATATAGCCTTTATCAATATTACCTTTAAACAATAGGGCTATATTTGCGCCCTTTCGGGCAAGCCAATTATGGAAATTTTCAAGGAAATTGCTCCTTTAAAGGCATTTTTGAGTGAAAAAGGAGCCACTGCTACGGTGGGCTTGGTGCCTACCATGGGCGCACTCCATCAGGGTCATTTATCGCTGATCGAGGCCTCACAGCAAGAAAATAAACTTACCGTCTGCACCATATTTGTCAACCCGACCCAGTTCAATAATCCGCAAGACCTGAAGAAATACCCACGCACATTTGAGAAAGACTGCCGGCTTTTGGCCGATGCCGGCTGCGATGTGGTCTTTGCTCCTGATGAAAAAAGCATGTACGAAAGCGTGCCCACCATCAAATTTGATTTCGGCAAACTCGATAAAATTTTAGAAGGAAAATTCAGGCCGGGGCATTTTAGCGGTGTGGCTTTAGTGGTGTCCAAACTCTTTCACATTGTAAACCCTACAATAGCCTATTTTGGGCAAAAAGATTTCCAGCAGTTTAAGATTATCGAAAAATTAGTGAGCGAACTGAAATTCAATCTGACCTTAAAACGCATGCCTATTCTTCGCGAGCCCGATGGTTTGGCTATGTCATCGCGCAACATGCGGCTAACGGATGCCGATAGAGAAAAAGCCACGGTGCTTTATCAGTCGCTGACGCAGGCGAAGAAGCAATTAACCGAAGGTGAAAAAATAGAGAAGGTAAAAGAAACGGTAAAACAAAATTTCGATTCGGTTCCGGGTGTGCAACTGGAATATTTTGAATTAGCCGAAACTGAAAACTTAGAACCTGCCAATAGCGTTACAAACCAGACTGTTTTATTGATAGCCGCCTCTGTAGGCGAAGTGAGATTGATTGATAATGTATTGATACATGAGAATTGAAGTTTTAAAATCAAAAATCCATCGCGTAAAGATTACGCAAGCCGAGTTACATTACGTGGGCAGCATTACCATAGACGAAGCCCTCATGGATGCTGCCCATTTAATAGAAGGCGAAAAAGTGCAGGTGGTGAACATCAACAATGGCGAGCGCTTGGAAACTTATGTCATCAAAGGCGAGCGCAACAGCGGCACCGTTTGTCTAAACGGCCCTGCGGCACGCAAAGCCCAAGTGGGCGATGTGGTAATCGTCATCTCGTATGCATCCATGGAACTGGAGGAAGCCAAAAAATTCAAACCTTCGCTGGTGTTTCCTAACCCCGACAACCAATTAGCCTGATGCAAAAATTAAAATCCGGCTCCCGCTATGCGCTGATGATCGCCATCACCGGCTTGTTGCTATGGCTCTCGCTGCGCGGCTTGCATGTGGAGGGCGAAAATAAATTTGACTACCTCTGGCAAGCCTGGCTAAAATCTGACAAAATGTATCTATGGCTTATGGCATTGGCCGGCATTGCCAGCCACATCCTGCGGGCTATGCGGTGGAAGATGCTGCTGAAGCCCACCGGCCATGATATAAAAACTTCCAACAGCTTTTGGGCGCTGATGACGGGCTACTTGGTAAACTTGGCCGTACCGCGTGGTGGCGAAATTTCCCGTTGCTACACACTTTATCAGTTAGAAAAAACACCTGTCGAAACTTCTTTTGGCACTGTGGTGACCGAGCGGATTGCCGATGTGTTGTGCTTACTTATTTTAATCGCATTTTCTTTCTACCTCGAATGGGAGAAACTAAAAAAGTTTTTAGATGCGTTGCCCTTTTCATCGGGGAGTGTATCTGTGCCGTGGTGGGTGTGGGCTGCTGCCCTGGCGGGTATTGTTTTTTTGATCGGTATTTACTTGCTCCGTAAAAATGAAAAATTTGTAAAAATTATTCGCGGTTTTAAAGGAGGGCTACTCTCTGTTTTTCATTTGGAACACAAATGGCTTTTTATATTTTATTCATTTGGCATTTGGGCTTTGTATTTTTTAATGAGCTACTTAGTGCTCATGGCTTTCCCCGAAACCAATCTGTTAGGCTTTCGCGCGGTGGTTACCTTGTTTGCGGTGGGCTCTATTGCTATGGCAACTCCGCTGCCGGGCGGTGCGGGCTCCTACCACGTGCTGGTGCCGCTGGCATTAACATCGCTTTATCAAGTTGCTAAACCTGATGCGGTGGCATTTGTGTTTGTATTTCATGCTTGGCAAACATTGCTGATGATTGTACTGGGAGTAATCAGCTTTGTGGTGAGCAATGCTATTGTTTCGAAAAGGGTAAGTTTGATAGAATAGTTTTTTGTGTTGTGCAATAATCAGTTCATCATTCAGCCTTCTAATTTTTACACATTATGGCAAAAGCTGCTGATCATACAATATATCTTTTAATTGGTCATGTGCCTTCCAAAAACGTTCCTTGACTTGTCCAAAGTATTTTTTGAATTCAGGATATCGAGAAATTTTTTCCATCATCGGGTCTTTCTCTAAAAATAATATAAGCCAGTATTGCACGTTGTCTTGCGATGAAAAAGCCTTCATGTACTCTACAGCCTTCTTCCTGTCTTTCATGTAGGTATAGTATGCTGAATACCCGAGGTCTCGATAGATTGATTTGTCCTTTTCTAAAAAAGATTTATAATCCTCTGCTATCATTTCAGATTCTTTCTTGAATCCGTTTTGCGCCAGTACAAACGCAATAATCAGATTTTCTTGCCGATAGACATCAAGTTTTTGTGACTGCCTGATTTGAAGAAATTTTTTGTAATACTTATAAGCACCTTTGTAATCGTGGAAATAATAGGAAACCTTGCCAATGTCTTGCAGAATATCAAAACGCGTTGTGTCTTTATTAAATTCAACCAGTAACAGATCGCGTGTCTGTTTTGCATCACCGGTTTTAGCCATAAGTACAAATGCTCGCACGTATCTGGAGAAAGGGTTATTGGGGTTATATTCAAGCGATCGGTCAATACATTTTAAAGACTCATCAACAAAACCGTTTTGAATTAAAGCATTACCGAGACGTAAATAAGTATAGCTGGCAGTCATTGAATCAAGAGAAACTATATTGAGTTGCATTCCTTTTAGAGCATATTGTAAATATTTCGCTGTATTGGGCATGTAGAGCGCGTAGAAATCAGTAAAGAAACCTATTACTGTAGCCGAATTAGGATTATACTCCAGTGCCTTCTCAAGGTATGGCACTGCCGCTTCATACTCTTTTTTAGACATATACGCCACTGCCTTGGCTACCAAACTCTCCCCAAGTTTGGAATCATACAATTCTGCCTTGTCAGCATAGCTTTCTATTTTGTTGGAATATTTCTTGTCGGATTGAAAGAGATCAAGGTAGTAATATGAAATAGCCATCTCGGCATACGCTAATGCAAACTCATGATCTTCTTGAACTGCCAGTTTAAAATACTCAATTGCTTTTCTCAGATCATTTTTTTCTCCAATAGTTTGCAGATTCTGTCCTTTCAGGAAAAAATCATAGGCCTTTAAGTTATTGGTTGGTTTTTTTTGAATTCGGGTTTCCTCTTCGGGTGTGATGAAGACTTTGATTTCATCGGCAACATTTTTGGCTATCTCTTGTTGAAGCTGAAAAATATCTTTACTCTCTCGTTTATACTGATTAGACCATACATGCTGATCAGTGGCAGCGTCAATTAACTGAATATGAAGAAAAATTTGATCACCAATCTTTTGCCCACTCCCTTCTACAAAATAATTTACATTCAGTTCCTTTGCCATCTCAGGAATTGACTTGTGCGTATTTCGATATTTTTCTGAAGACGTACGGCTGACTACACGTAAGTCTTTTATCTTTTGAAGATTACTGAGGGTTGATTCCATCAGGCCGTTGATCAAGTACACATTTGTAGAGTCGTTACTTTCGTTTTTGAAAGGCAATACAGCAATAGATTTTTCACGGATCGGAGTGACATGAGAGGTTTTAAAAACATATAGTATGGGCAATCCAATAAGTACAATTACTCCCCCTACTAAAAAATATTTTGATCTTTTTATAGAAGGTGCAGCAATCACCTGCTCCGTTTCAGGGTGTTTGCCTACTTCACCAGGCGGATAGCCGTAATATTTGTGGAAACATTTGATAAAATGTGAGTTGCTGTTAAAGCCCACCTCATGCGATACCTCAGACACGTTCAGGGATGACGTCCGCAGCAATAGCATAGCTCTTTTTAGACGAACTTGGTTGATGAGTTGACTCACTGACAGTTTGCTTTCTTTTTTCACTTTTCTAAGCAAATTTGAGCGGCTCATGTTCATATTTTCTGCCAATTCTGAAACACCAAACTGTTCATTGGCCATGTTTTGTTCAATAACATTCATTACCTGACTTATGAAGTCTCGGCTGGGAACAGGGTTATCTGCCATGGCTTATCAGATCGAAAATTTGATGTAAAAGTACTGTTGCCTCTATTAGTAAAAAAGTGCTTTTACAATCATAAGCTGGCTAGAATATCGCATTGCATCAAAATTTATATGATCTGCACCATAGTTTATACCCCTTTCTTCAAAGTTGATGCTTTTGGAGACACAAGTATTTAGTCTCCTCTTTGGGTTGTCTCTTTATTTGCGATCATTTTAAAACAACAATTATGAAAATTACAAACATCCGCACTATGAAAGCGACAAGCATAATCATGCTGTCTGTATTAATGCTCACCTCAGGCGCCTGCCAACAAAAAAAAACTATTTTGCCTGATGGTAACAAAACAAGTATAAAACCTCCACAGATGGATATCCATACCGCGGTTGTAACAGGCAATCTTGAGGCTATCCGTCAGCATATAGCCGCAGGGTCTGACATTAATGAAAAAGACCCGTTTGGTGGTTCAAGCCCATTAATCAGTGCAGCAGTATTTGGAAAGACCGAAATTGCCAAAGCATTAATAGATGCCGGAGCTGACCTGAACATACAGAACAATGATGGCTCGACTGCACTTCACTGCGCAGCTTTCTTCTGTCGGCCGGAAATTGTAAAGATGTTGTTAGATAAACATGCAGACAAAACCATTAAAAACAAATACAATTCCACAGCTTATGAAAATGTAAGTGGTTCGTTCAAAGAGATGAAGCCTGCATACGACATGATTGTAAGTTCGCTAGCCCCAATGGGTTTGAAACTCGACTACACATACGTGGAAAAAACACGTCCTGAAATAGCAGCCTTGTTAAAGTGAGCAACAACAAAATAACTCATAAAATGACTGAGTCTCAACGTAGGTACGACATTGACTGGATACGCGTAATTGCTATCGGTTTATTAGTGGTCTATCACTCTGCCATTTGTTTCCAACCTTGGGGGAGAATGATTGGGTTTATAACAACGGATGAATCATGGGTGGCCTTATGGACACCCATGGTCATGCTAAACGTGTGGCGTATTCCTTTGCTGTTTTTCGTGTCAGGGATGGGCGTTTACTTTGCATTGCAAAATAAAACCTGGAAGCAACTTATTGCTGAGCGTACGCTTCGCATCCTCGTTCCGTTCATCTTTGGTATGTTTTGCATTGTACCTATTCATATATATATCTGGCAATCATATTATAGCTTGGAGCAAGTGTATACGCCCGACACAGGGCATCTTTGGTTTCTGGGCAACATTTTTATTTATGTGCTAATATTTGCTCCCTTGTTTTTATACTTAAAGAAAAATGAAAACGGAAAAACTATAATCAGACTGAAGAAGACGATGAGTTCTTCTTTATCACTTCTTCCTTTCGTTGGAGCCTTTGTAGTGGAAGCGCTAATTATCCGCCCAATTCCTTACGAACTATATGCCATGACTAAACATGGTTTTTTTCTCGGGCTACTTGCCTTCTTCGCTGGTTTTTTTATTGTGTTCAGCGGTGAAGAATTTTGGAAGATGGTTACGAAGTGGCGGTGGTTGTTTTTTTCCGTAGCGGTAGTATTATTTTTATGGCGTGTTGGGGGGCAATGGAACATACAGTCAGCTACTTATCTGATACCTATTGAATCATGTTGTTGGATATTCTCCATCCTATCTTTTGGACATCTTTATCTCAACTATCCCAGTAAAACGCTCAGTTATCTTTCAGGGGCTGCTTATCCGGTTTATATTCTCCACATGATTTTCTTATTCCTAGGCGGGACATTATTCTTTTCGTTGAGTATCTCCATTGAAGTGCGATATATTCTCTGCATTACCTTTACGCTATTTGGTAGTTTGATCACTTACGAGATTATAAAAAGAATCAAAATATTCCGCTTTCTTTTTGGTATGAAATATAAAACATGAGCCTGCCTCTTTCCCAATTGTTATTACCTGAAAGCAACAAACAATTAATCAAACAACCCTTGCGATTTGGGTCGTGGTATTTTTAAATGCTTGTAAGCTAACTCCGTGGCTTCGCGGCCGCGCGAGGTGCGCTTGATGTACCCTTCCTGAATTAAAAATGGCTCGTACACTTCTTCGATGGTTTCGGCTTCTTCGGCAACTGCGGTAGCAATAGTGGTAAGCCCTACCGGGCCTCCTTTAAATTTTTCGATGATGGCGCTCAGAATACGGTTGTCCATTTCGTCTAATCCGTTTTCATCTACATCCAGCGCGGTGAGCGCCAGTTGGGCAATAGGTTTGGTGATAGTGCCGTTGCCTTTAATCTGAGCAAAGTCGCGTGTGCGTTTCAGCAGATTGTTGGCAATGCGCGGAGTGCCCCGGCTTCTCCGCGCAATTTCAAAAGCCGCATCGCTGTCAATGGGCGTATTCAAAATAGCGGAAGATCTTTTTACAATTTTTGTGAGCAGTTGCGAGTCGTAATATTCCAGCCGTGCATTGATGCCAAAGCGCGCGCGCAAGGGCGAAGTGAGCAAGCCGGCACGGGTGGTAGCACCTATCAGTGTGAACGGGTTTAAGCCAATCTGCACCGACCGGGCATTGGGGCCGCTGTCGAGCATAATGTCTATACGGAAATCTTCCATGGCAGAATACAGATATTCCTCCACGATGGGATTGAGCCGGTGTATCTCGTCAATAAACAACACATCGTGCGCCTCCAGGTTTGTCAGCAGCCCGGCTAAGTCGCTGGGTTTATCTAACACAGGCCCTGATGTAATTTTAATGTTTGACCCCAACTCATTGGCAATAATAAACGACAAGGTGGTTTTGCCCAGTCCGGGCGGGCCGTGCAGCAACACATGGTCGAGCGGCTCGCTGCGTTGTTTGGCTGCCATCACAAAAATTTTGATGTTATCCGTTACTTTTTGCTGGCCTGTAAAATCGCCAAACGAAAGAGGGCGCAGAGCCCGCTCCAATTCTTTGTCGCTGGCGTCTTGGCCTTCGCTGTCGCCTTTTAAATAATCTTCGCGCATATTTTAGTTCAAAGATAGGATAATTTGAGCCTGTGTTTGCTGCAACCGGGCTATCCGAGTATATTTACTTTTTCTATGAGCGCACACCCTTTGCTTCATCAAAAAATCAACGACCTGGTGAGTAACGATCACCTGCTGGCGCGTGTGTTATATTCGTTCGGCATCACGTTTTATGAATACCCCAACGAAACACTAAACGAGGTGTGCCGCGAAAAGGGAATTGCTTCTGAGAAAATCATACGCGAACTGAATTACTCAAAGGAAACGCAACCGGAAGCAGACTTATCTCTTTTTTCTTACCGTATTGATCTGATCATTGAGTATTTGAAACATGCTCATTATCTGTTCATCAAACATAAGCTGCCGTTCATCCACAAACTGGTTCAAAATTTTAAGGCCGACCAGCCTGAATATGAAACCGTAGAGAAAGACCTGAAGGTTTTGTTTCCGCTTTTCATGGAAGATTTCATTCATCACATTTACGAAGAAGAAGATACGCTGTTCCGCTACGTTCAGTCGCTGGAGCGTGCCGAACAGGGGAGCTATAACCCTACCCGGCTTTATCACACCATGGAAAAATTTTCACTTCAGCAGTGCGCACTCGAGCACCGGGGGCATGACGATGAGATGGCGGGCATCCGGAGGATTACCAAAGATTATTTCCTGACAAAAAACGCTTCGGCACATGTAAAAATAATTTTTGCCGAGCTTCTCGACTTTGAAAAGAACCTCAAAGCACATGCGCGCATAGAAAATGAAATCCTCTTCCCAAAAGCCATGTTGCTGGAAACAAAGGTTAAGATTTTACTAATGGAAAAAGTAAAATTAAACTGACCTATTCGTACACCTATGCCACGCATTTTAGCCATTGACTTCGGAGCCAAACGAACCGGCTTGGCGGTTACCGATCCACTGCAAATGATTGCCACGGCACTCGAAACAGTTGAGTCATCTTTGTTAATTGCTTACCTGCAAAAATATTTTGAAAAAGAAACCGTGAGTGAAGTTGTTATCGGCATGCCTAAAAAATTAGACAACACCGATTCGGCCAACGCACCCGGTGTGCGAGCATTTATCCTGCAATTCAAAAAAAAATTTCCTGCCACTCCTATTTACGAAATAGATGAGCGGTTTACGTCTTCTTTGGCGCAGCAGGCTTTGCTTGCCGGAGGCGCGAAAAAAAAAGACCGTCAGCAGAAAGGTAACGTAGATAAAATCAGCGCGGTGCTCATTTTGCAAGATTACCTGACTTCTAAAAATCTGCGCACAGCACGTACCGGCAACTCAGGCAGTGTGTGAGCCTATCCCAAAATACTTTTACCTTTGCTCCATATTTTTGATTATGGTTTATCCGATTGTAATGTATGGCGACCCGGTGCTGCGCAAAAAAGCTGCCGACATAGAGCCCGGCACCGACTTGGCAGCCCTCGTAAACGATCTATATGAAACGATGCATGCCGCCAATGGAATCGGGCTGGCTGCCCCGCAGGTGGGCAAAAGCATCCGTTTGTTTGTAGTAGATGGCACCACGCTGGAAGATGAGCCTACCCTGAAAGATTTCAAAAAAGCATTTGTAAACCCGCAGATGTTAAACGAACACGGGCAGCCTTGGTCGTTTGAAGAGGGATGCCTGAGCATTCCCAACATACGCGAGGAAGTAGAGCGCAAAGAGAAAATCCGCTTGCGTTATTTTGATGAAACCTGGAAAGAGTTTGAAGAAGAATTTGACGGCATGAAAGCCCGCATCATCCAGCACGAGTACGACCACATCGAAGGAAAATTATTTATTGACTACCTCTCTTCATTAAAGAAGCGCACCCTGAAAGGAAAACTGACCGACATCAGCAAAGGCGATGTAGATACCGAGTACAGAATTTTGGCCCCGCTGAGAAAATAGCTCCAACTTTCGTTACCATTTTGGTATCATATCCTATATTTGTACTTCATGCGGGTAGTTGCTGTTAAGACTTTAAAGAAGTATATGGCTGAGTACCCGGTTGCTCAACAATCTATTTTATCATGGTATGAAGAAGCCGAAGGGGCTAATTGGGGTAGTCCACAAGAGCTTAAATTTCAATATCGTCATGCTTCTATCATTTCGGATAAAAGAGTTGTTTTTAATATTCACGGAAATTTATTTCGATTGGTAGTGGATATAGAATATCGTTTAAAAATAGTTTTCATCGTTTGGTTTGGAAGCCATAAGCAGTACGATAAAATTGATGTAAAAAGGATCAGTTATGATAAGGCCAATAAAAAATAATGATCAATACGAATCGGCATTGAGCCGGATATATGGGTTGATCCAAAAAAAATTAAAGAAAAATTCCGCTGAATCAAACGAGCTGGAGGTTCTGTCTGTTTTGGTGAAAGAATATGAAAATGTTCATTTCCCGATGGAGAAGCCCAATCCATTAAATGCCATACGCTTCCGAATGGAACAGCAAGGAATTACTGAAGCCGAGTTATCAACTATTCTTGGGCATCGCACACGTAAATCGGAAATACTTTCAGGCAAAAGAAAGCTCAGCCTTACAATGATTAGAAGGCTGAATAAGACATTGAATATTCCGGCTGATGTTTTAATACAAGATTATTAGGTTTTCATTTTTTTAGTTTGAAATCATTGAATCTCTCGTCCCGCCTTCCCGATGTGGGCACCACTATTTTCAGCATCATGTCGAAAATGGCGTTGGTGCACAACGCCATTAACCTCTCGCAAGGGTTTCCTGATTTTCCGGTATCAGAAAAATTGATAGACCTTATCCACCAAAAAATGAAAGAGGGGCATAACCAATATGCTCCGATGCCCGGTGTAGAGGCCTTGCGAAATATTATCCGCGACATCATATTAAAAACCTACCGCCACGAAGTGAATGCCGAAACAGAAATTACCATTACGGCAGGCGGCACCGAAGCCATTTTCTCGTCTATTGCCGCACTGATCCGCCCGGGCGATGAGGTAATTTTGTTTGACCCTTCGTATGATTCGTACGACCCAGCCATCCGCTTAAGCGGAGGCACACCGGTTCATCTGAATTTGTCTCCTCCTCATTTTGCCATAGACTGGAGCGAGGTGAAAAAGAAAATCACACCGCGCACGCGCCTGATCATGGTAAACACACCGCACAACCCGGCCGGGGCGGTGCTCAGCTCGTCTGATTTACAATCGTTGGAGATGATTGCCGCTGAGCACAACCTGATTGTGTTGAGCGATGAAGTGTATGAGCGGATTATTTTTGATGGCCGGGTACACGAGTCGGTTTTAAAATACCCTGCGCTGGCCCAACAAAGCATTGCCGTTTTTTCGTTTGGCAAAACATTTCATGCCACCGGCTGGAAAGTGGGCTACACCGTAGCACCCGAAGCCATCACCCAAGAAATACGCAAGGCTCATCAATTCGTTACCTTCAGTGTCAACACACCGGTGCAACTGGCGCTGGCCGAGTTTATGGCTGACCCGGAAAATTATTTGCACTTAGGGAAGTTTTATCAGCAGAAGCGTGATTTTTTTCTTGAACAAATTAAGGGCACATCGCTGCGGCCACTGCCTTGCTCGGGAAGTTACTTTCAGTTGCTCTCCTACGAAGGTGTATCGCAAAAGACAGACCGCGACATGGCTATCTGGATGACGCAGGAAATGAAGCTGGCTCCCATACCGGTGTCGGCATTTTATAAAGACCAGACAGACAATAAATTATTGCGCTTTTGTTTTGCCAAAAACGAGAATACGTTAAGAAAAGCAGGCGAAATTTTGAAAAAGATTTAATGAAGAAATCTATGTGCACGGTTTACGGTGCCTTCGGCCAGCGATGGAGGCATTTGTTGGAGCCCAGCCTTGGCAGAAGGCTGGCGACTGCCGACAGCGCGGTGCCCGCACACGGGCAGGCCGCCAGAAAATTATCTTAGGTTTTCTTTGAGTTGCTTCGTTTCTTTGCAGTCCGTTTTGGCAAACTATGCAAGACTTAAAAGTCACCATCATACAATCCGATCTCCACTGGGAAGACATAGGGGCTAATTTGGCCATGTTTGAAGAAAAAATATGGCATGCCGGCCAGACTGATGTGATTGTGCTGCCCGAAATGTTTACCACGGGGTTCACCATGCGCGCCAATAAACTGGCCGAGATGATGAACCTGCGCACCTTTAAGTGGATGAAGCAGATGGCCGACCAGACCGGGGCGCTGATTTTGGGGAGCTTCATTGCCCATGTGCACGAGCGCTACTACAACCGCCTGCTGTGGATGGAGCCGGGCGGCAATTTTAAAACATACGACAAGCGGCACCTGTTCCGCATGGCCGAAGAGCACTCGGTGTTTTCGCAAGGCGAAAGTTTGCTGATCGGGCATTGGAAAGGCTGGCGTATTTGCCCGCTGATATGTTATGACCTGCGCTTTCCGGTGTGGAGCAGAAACAAATGGAATACCTCGCTGAAAAAATCTTCGTATGATTTGTTGGTGTATGTGGCCAACTGGCCCGAAGTGCGCGCCACGGCTTGGGAGACTTTGCTGCGCGCACGTGCCATAGAAAATTTAAGTTACTGTGTGGGCGTAAACCGCGTGGGCACTGACGGCAACGGTATTGAATACAATGGCCACAGCGCCATCATCGGCCCTAAGGGCGACCCTATTTTTACGGTAGAAGGGGTGGAGGCCGTAAAGACCATAGAGTTAAATGCACACGCTTTGCAAGCTTACCGCGACCGCTTTCCGGCATTTTTAGATGCCGATGATTTTACCATTGACTCTGAAATTTTTGAAGAACGCGATTTTCTAAGCGGACTGAGTTGATCTTTTCTCTTCATAAAGCGCACGCTTTTTTGTATCTTGTAGAATCAAATAATCAAGATACATGCGCACCCAACCCAACATTAACGGTCGTCTTTTGTGGGAATACAACTTGGATACGTTTAACTACGATAAGTCGTATAAAATTGTAATAGAGCGCGTACTGCAATTGGGCACAATTGAAGAGTGGAAAGCTATACTCAACTACTATGGTGAACAAAAAATATTAGAAACCATTCATTGGAGTGCCCAGTTAAGACCGCATGAAAAAGAGTTTTCTATGCTTTTCTTAAAATCTGATTTCTTGCATGCTGCATAAAGATCCTTTCATTGTCAAGCCTGAAACTTTCAGACTTATTCAGCAGCTTCAATCCTTACCTAATTTAAAAGAATTCAATCTGGTTGGGGGCACTGCGCTTGCCCTGCAACTCAACCATCGTAATTCAATTGACATTGATTTGTTTACACAAAACGAATTTGAAAATGATGTTATCATCGATTACGTGAAATCATATTCATTTGGGTTTGATGTGTTGTACAACTTCAAGAACACCATTATCGGCTATATCAATAAAATAAAAGTAGATTTTATTACACATCCTTATCCATTCGTCCATCCACCGATCAGCGAAGAGGGCATCACCTACTTATCGCTGCAAGATATTGCCGCCATGAAGCTCAACGCCATCAGCAATTCCTGCAAGCGGCTGAAGGATTTTATTGACATTTCTTTTTTGTTAGAACATTTTTCATTGAATGAGATGATCGGATTCTATTCTTTGAAATATCCCCACTTCAACCCAATGATACCGTTGCGAGCAATCAATTACTTTGAAGACATTGACCCTGCCATCGACCCGCCTCAAATGAAAACAAAAATTACACTCAGTCAAATTAAAAAAACGGATTACTGAAGCCGTGCTACACTCGAAGAAAAGGTTCTGATTTTAATTTAATTTTAATTCAGAAATCAGTTGACTTATATTTTTTCTCATCATCACTCCTTCTTTACCACCGCATTGCCAGTGACACCTTAGCAAGCACTTCGCACAAACGCCTGTAACAAACCTATTTAGAATTTTCAATACAGAAAACTCAGTTTTTTTACACTCTTTGAAGGGGTTAGCATTTGTCAATACTTACTTTTTAGTATTTTACAACAACTTAAACCCCAAGATCTGCATAAAATCATCATCTGCGAAGACCACGATATTGTGGTAGAGGGCTTGAAATTAATGTTGATCGGGCAAACCGAATTTGCACTCAGCGGCCACGCCCATGACTATGCCCAGTTGCAATCGCTACTGCAGTTAGAGCCGGTTTCCATTATTTTGCTCGATCTCAACTTAAAAAAAGAAGATGGCTTTTCGATTTTACAAAAAATAAATAAAGAATGTCCATCCATCCGCGTTGTCATCTTCACCATGTACGAGGAGGTCTATTTAATAGAAAAAGCCCTTAAACTGGGAGCGGCCGGTTTTCTGCTTAAAAATATGGCCAATGACGAGTTGCACAATGCGTTGCGGCATGTAACCACCTCTCCCGACTTTTATCTTCAGTCGAATTTAAAAAAACAACATCAGGAGAATACTACATTTCGCGATGGGTTTGTACAACGGATGCACCTCTCGCCCCGCGAAATTGAAATCATCCGGTTTGTTGCACAGGGTAAATCTGCCAAAGAAATTGCCGATGAACTATTCCTGAGCCTTCACACGGTAGATACGCACCGCAGAAACATCCTCGTCAAACTTAACCTAAAAAATATTGCCGATCTGACGCGCTTTGCGTTTGAAAACCACCTGCTCTAATTACTCAGAAGTGAGTATGGCAGAATGTTACTATTTTTAATTTCTTCGCACAGTATATCTCTATGAAAAACACTGTCTTTATCCTTTTTACGGGCTTCCTCTTTTGCTGCTCTCCGGCTATCCGGGCGCAGGTGGATACAGTCTGTTTCAATGGAAAAGAGAGCAGCTTGCCGGTAAATTCTTTTTTGCAATATGTTAGCTCTCCTATTGATCTCCCGATCGACTCTGTTTGGCATTTGTTTCAGCAGGGTGTGAACACCCAGCGCGATATGCCTGTCAATTTTGGACCCGTTAACGGATACTTCTGGATGACTCTTGTTGTAAAAAATATTACCGACCGGCCACAAGATTTGTTTTTAAAAATCAAGCAGCCACAAATCTATCAGGTTTATTTTTTTCAAGTCAAACAGAAGCCTGAACTACTGCACCAAGCGGGTTTGTATTTCCCATTTTATTCTCGACCGATGCCCATTCGTAGTTTTGCTTTTCCGGTACACTGTTTGGCAGGCGGCAGCTATACGGCTCTAATAAAGATACATCATATCAACAGTCTTTCGGTTCCGGTTTATCTTGAAACCAGCACCGAGTTATTCTCATCCAACTACCTTCAAAATCTGGAGTGGGGCTTTTGGGCCGGATTTATTTCATTTTGTTCGTTGCTGGCCTTGATAGGCTGGATTGTGATGCGCAGAAGTGTATTCGTCTGGTATTTTTTGTATATGCTATCGGTTGTTTTATTTGGCCTCACCGATCAAGGGTTCAGCTTCCAGTTTTTCTATCCTAACCATCCGGAGGTTTCGCCCTCAGTCTTGATTGATTCGGGTGCATTGTTGTTTGCCTTTCTCATTAAATTCACCCAGTCGCTTTTGGAAACCAAGAAATATTTTAAGTACTGCCACCGTGTTATCAACTTCATTTTTTTATTTGTTATTATCATGGTTGCGCTCAGCTATATCGCACCGGGCTTCATGTTCAATTTTGCGCCCTTATTATTCCCTTTTCTAAATGTAGTCATCCTGTTTTCGTTTGGGCTCATTACTTATATTGGAATCAGGTCGCTCTCAACCAATCGTATAGTAGCAATATTTTTTCTGGCATCTTGCGGCCTGCTGGCTATATGTGCAGTATTTACTATTTTAGATGTGTCTTTTGGCATGTTCAATTATTTTGGGCCTAACCCCATTCTGATCAGTTATATTGCTGAGGCCACCTTACTGAGTATAGCCATCGCATTTTTCTTCCGACAACTCAATATTGAAAAATTGAAACTTGCCAAGCAGGTTGTCGCTCAGCAAAAAGAAATGTACCAGCAATACATCTTGGGTATCGAAAAAGAGCGTTCGCGCATTGCGGGCGAGTTGCACGATGATGTAGGCAGCCGCCTGAGTTATTTAAAGCGGTTAATTGTAGGGCAGCAAGAACTGAGTAGCAAAACTGTCGGTCAATTAGATGTTTTGATTGGCGATGTGCGCAGGTTATCGCACGACTTAGCACCTCCGATGGCCAGTGTAGCGGGGTTGGTTCCGCTACTCGAAAAATTAATTGCTGAGCAAGCAAAAGCTACGGGTATCTCCATCTATTTTCAGGTTCATCAATTTCAAGGCGGTCTCAACTCGTTTCAAATCAGACAAGTTTACCGCATAGTGCAGGAGGCATTGCATAACGCCATTCGCCATGCACAACCCTCGCAAATAAATATTCAGATTTTTGGCCATGGCAACAGCATAGATGTGGTGATTGAAGACAACGGAAAGGGCTTCGACATAACAAACACATCGGGCTTTGGGCTAAGTCAAATGAAAATCAGGGCAGAAAGTTTAAGTGGCCGAATCGAGATCAACAGCCATCCAGAAAAAGGCACTACCCTATTAGTGCAAGTTCCCATGGGTAACGCCTAACGGCCTTACCATGTTTCTCTCTGTAGAGAGGGCCGGCCAACGCCTGCTTTATTGCTTCCGAGCAATCGCAGCCGACATTCACCCTATTACTCTCTGACTTATTGCTGTTATTGCTGTTCGACATGTTAGCGCAGCGCATGTCGAACGACAAATAAAAAGGCATTTGTAATGCCGCCCCTGACCTCGGTACTGCCTTGCCTGCGTTTGTGTTCTTCCCCAACATACTTGTTGCGCA
>JAFDYX010000001.1 GCA_018267215.1 Bacteroidota bacterium | reverse complement strand
TGTTCCTGTTGTTTGAGAATGCCTACGATCTGGCTCTCACTGAATTTTGTTGTTTTCATTTTCTCCCAATTTTAACGATTAAACTCTATTTATAATCGCTACTGTTTTTGGGGGAGCTTTCAAAACCGATCAGGCTGTTCAATAGGTGGGAAGAACCGAAGCTATTGCCATCTGATTCTACCGGCAGCAATACTGGCGTATGCGTGATTCTTTCAAATTTGAAAAATAAATACCAACTAAACGGGCATGTGCAGTTTGAAATTTTTATAAAGCATTCTCTGGATAAATCTTTGGGAGGGAATTTTTCAATATCAGTGACAGACGTTACACAAGCAGGAGTACCAAAAAATGAAAAGACAATAACAGATGAATTTTCGTTCAAACCAGTTTCTGTTACACAACAAAATGACACACTGTATCCGATTGAAAGCGGCATTAGCTTGGCAGGAAAATATATGAACAAGAAAAACAAAAACACCACAAAGCGCTTGACAGTAGTTGAGGTGAAAGAGAAAAAAATAAAAGACGGAACAGTGACTTTGACCGACAAGTCCGGAAGGTTTTGGGTAAGCGGTTTGCAACATTACGACACGGCCAATATCGGATTTGCCTCATTAGGAGAGAAAAGGAATTCGTATCAGATTGTTTTAGATAATAAAAATGCACCACCCATACAGGCATTAAAATCCAACTTGTCGTTTGTCACCAAAGAAGCTGACGATCTCAAAAAAAACATCCTAACCTCCAGCTTAAAAGAAACGATGTTAAAAGAAGTAACGATTAGTACGACAAGAGAGAAACCGGTTATCGGCAATGGCGATTACAATGTACCGGGAGATTTGATGTGCAAATTCTCTTCTATTTCTATGGCTTTGCAGCGCTCTGTACCCGGTCTATATTTTTTTGGTGGACTCATTCGGATAGGGCCACCATCGAGTTATGGTTCTATTGATCCGTTGCTGATAATAGATGGGGTGAGGACGAACGCAGGGAGCGATGGTCAAGATAGAGCAACCTCAAACAGTGCTGGCGATATATTGTTGAGCCTGAACCCTTGCTCGATTGACCGCATCGAGATTTATAAATATGGTGCTGCGGCATTGTTTGGGGCGGCAGGAGCCTCAGGAGTAATCGTGGTGCACACCAAAAGCGGGAGTTATGAGAACAAGCAAAAAAATCATGAAATAGACACGCGGGCTTTTCATTTTTTTAAAGTGAAAGGGTACTCAACACCAGAAGAATTTCCGATGAACCGAGCAAGAGACACTACCGATCCCCCGACTATATTTTGGAATCCTCATGGAGTTATAGACCCCCAAACAGGAAAAGGCTAAATCGTTTTTGATGTTCCCACCAAACCGTCTATCTACAGAATAGTTATAGAAGGAATCACATCAGATTTTCGGCCGTTCCGGGTAGTCAGAGCCATAAGCACAAAATGATTTATGAGAGCCCCTAAAATAAAAACGAAATCAATCCCGAAACAATAATTGTAATGCCAGTGATAATGCCTGCGTTATGCTCCAGTTTGTGCCAGTTTATTTTACGCACGCCATGGTAAGCAACATAAACCCACACCACCATACCCAACAAAGTAACCGAAGCATACACCAGCGACAGCACTACAGCCCAGGAAATGTTTTCTGTGCCCGCAGCCAAAAAGTAGGCCTCCACCTCTAAGCAAGGCGAGAGAAACATAGCTAACGACAAACTGGCAATCATTTTTGTTTTGGAGTTATTATGCACTTGCTCTGCCACATGAAAATGCTTGTGTTTGTAATGCCGGTAGATGAACACGGCACCAATGCAGATAAGAAAAACCGGAGCCAGCCAACTGACTGCAGAAGCAAATTGTTTTGAAATTTTCCAGCCCAACAAAGCAAGCCCCCAGCCAATGAGCAGCGTGCTGAGTACATGGCTTAATGCACATAACATTGTGATCTCCAGAATTTCGCGTAGCGACCAGTTTTCTTTTCGGCCAATAGCCAGCACCGGCAGCCAATGGTTGGGGATGAGGGCGTGCAACAAACTAAGTAGGATTCCTCCCGAAACGAGCGCAAACATGAATGAAGAGTTCGCAAAGATGTTTAAAAAATTTGATCTGCCTTCACATACACGTTACAACTCTGTATTTTTTAAAACATTAAGCAAATCGTAACTGCCTTTCACTACAATTTTGCCTTTTAAATAGTTTGCGGGCTGTTTAAACTCGACAGACATATAGCCATTGTCGGTAGCGTTAGAATTAATTTCGCATAGTTGATACTGATGCGGAGCAGCATTTTTTTCGATGAACACAAAATTTTTGCCCTCGAAATGAACGATGGCGCTTACCGGCAGGGTGTTTACTTTAGTACCACTGGTTTCGATTAGTGCGCTGAAGTACGTACCCGGAATTAGGTTTTGATCTTCGTCATCAAAGTGGCAATGAACACGCACAGTGCGCTCAGCCGTAATTTCTTTGCCGATCAGATACACTTTGGCCAGCCGCTCTTTGGTTTCGTTGGTTAATAGGATGCGCGCCACCTGGCCGATTTTAAGTTTTGGAATGTCTTTTTCAAAAACCTGCAGTTCGGCATGGACGTGCTCTGTATCCACAATTTTAAACATCACATCGGTGGGCACTACGTGCATGCCCAGATTGACATTCACTTGCGAAACAAAACCGGAAATGGGCGAAACAATATTGATTGAACTTTTAATCTCGCCATTTTCAATTTCGGCCGGATTGATGTTCACTAACTTCAATTGCGCCTTGAGCCCCTCTACTTTGGCTTTAGTAGAAAAATAATTGGCTTTAATCAGCTGAAGGGATTTGAGGGCATTAACACTTTCTTTTGCTAATTCTTCCTGCCGGTGATATTCTGTTTCCTGATACTCCAACAAACTTTTGCTGTCTAAATAATCTTGTTGAAGCTGAATGTAGCTGGGATGTTCCAGCACCGCGATCACCTGCCCTTTTTTTACGTGCATACCCTGAAGTAATTCTGTGGATTTAACAAACCCACCCAAAGGAGCAGAAATAGACACCAGATTTTGCGGAGGCACATCGAGCATTCCGTTGGCTTTGATGGTTTCGCTTAGCGAGCGTACCTCGGTATCTCCCAGTTCGATGGAGATTGATTTATATTGTTCGTCAGTCAGCGCTATTTCTTTTTCAGCCGATACCACACCGCCAGGTGAAGACTCATCACTTTTGGTCTTAGAAGAACAAGAAAAAACGAAAAACAAAAGAAGGACAGAAATTCTGGTGATTATTTTGTTAAAAGAAAACGAGCGCATGGCCGAAGAACTGGTTTGAAGTGATTTCATTTTATACGATTAATATTTTCCGAGTAAAAATTCTATTTTGATAATAACCTGATTGTATTGCTGAAGGGCAAGCAAATAATTTCCACGGATAGTCATCGAACTTTTCATAGCCTGCAAATATTCGATATAACCAATTTCACCGCCCCGAAATGCTTTACGCGATTGCGATAACAACAAAGCAGCATTTAGCAAGGCGCTGGTTTCGTAATAAGCAAGATTAGCAGTGTTTTTGTCGAGTTCGCGCAGAGCTTGCAAATAATTTCCGTTGAGCATGATTTCAAAGTGCTCAGCACTTTTCTTTGAAGCTTCTTCCTGAAAAGCCGCAGCTTTAGCTCGGGCAATGTTAGGTTTGATCCATAACGGAATATTAAGCCCTAACTCCCATCCTGTAAAGACTTTGCTGCGCGGGTAATAAGTATCTATTCCCAGCTCATTCATCTGCCACCCCGTGAGGCTCTGGGCAAAACCACCCACCATTAAATCGGGCAGGATTTTGTTGCGCTCTAAAATTTTATATTGCCGGCTAATGGCCACCTCTTGTTGCATTAATTTTAAGGAAGGGTTTTCACCAAGCTGAGCTGTGTCTATTTCGGCAGGCAAAGATTTTTTAGTTAAAAGATCGCTGGCAAGCACCGGCCGGTCAGTTTTTAAGAGCGCTTGTAAATGGGTGGCATAAATTAAAATATCAGCTTCATTTTGCCGCTGAAGGTTGTGCAAGTCCATCAGTTGTGTTTCGGCTGTGGTTTTTTCCAGCAGGTTGCTTTCTCCGGTTTTGTAGCGTAATGCCGAGGCTTTGGCAAAATCAGAATACAAACTGTCTTGCGATTGCAGCAATTGTTTTAAGGCATTCTGATAAAGCAGTTGGTAATAAGAAATTTTTACCTCATAAACCAGATTGTTTTGTTGCACTGCCAGATTTTGTCGGGCTCCTATTACCTGCTCCTGTCCCAGCTTTACCTGACTGGTGAGTGTAGTTGGAAAAGGAATGGATTGCATTACCGTTACGTTGTTGTCGTGTGTAAATGTGTTGTACTGCCCGTGCATCCATACTGCCGAGAGCTTGCCTATGTCCGTACCGGTTTTTTTCATCTCCTTGAAATATTCAATTTGATATTCGGCCGACTTAATGCCCAAGTTGTTTTTTAAAGCTGTCTGCACAGCTTCATCCAAAGACATCTGTTGGGCTAATAAAAATTTTGTAGAGCCCAGTACAAATAGGATAACAAAAGAGAAATTAATTTTTTTCATGGTGGTCAACATTCTTTTCAAAGTAGGTGTATAAAACAGGGAGGACTACCAACGTGAGCAGTGTGGCAGAGATCAATCCGCCAATTACGACTGTAGCGAGCGGACGCTGCACTTCAGCACCTGATGTCTGCGAGAGTGCCATGGGCAAGAAACCGAGCGAGGCAACGGAGGCAGTCATCAGCACGGGACGCAGACGGATGGAAGTACCCTTCAAAACAATTTCGAAGAGGTCGCTTTGAGGGTCGTGCTTCCGTAGCCGATTGAATTCTGAGATTAATACAATTCCGTTTAAGACGGCCACACCAAATAAGGCGATGAACCCCACCCCTGCCGAAATGCTAAAGGGCATACCCCGAAGCCAAAGCGCAAACACACCACCAATAGCGGCCAACGGGATAGAAGTAAAAATGAGGAACGTTTCGCGAAAGGAATGAAATGTGAAATACAATAAAACAAAAATCAGCAACAGAACAACAGGTACGGCAATCATCAGACGCTGTTTGGCTTCTATCAGATTTTTAAAGTCGCCACCGTATTTGATAAAATAGCCCGGCTCCATTTTTAACTCTTTGTCAATTTTTGTTTGCAATTCTTTTACAATACTTTCCACATCGCGGCCGCGTACATTGAAGCCAACGGCAATCCTGCGCTTGGCATCATCGCGCTGAATTTGATTGATGCCCGATTCAGATGTAATCGTTGCCAGTTGCGATAAGGGAATCTGGCGCCCATCGGCAGTAGTAACATACAAGCCCCGGATGTCTTCTATGCCCTTCCGGCTTTGTTGATTGAGGCGAACCACCAGATCGAAACGTCTTTCTTTTTCATAAATCATTCCGGCCGACTCTCCGGCAAAACCGGTGCGCAATACACTGTTTACTTCATCTATGCTCAGGCCGAACATTGCTAACTTGTTACGATCGGGCCGCACAACAATTTGTGGCAAGCCTCCCACCGGCTCTACATAAATGTCTTCTGCGCCCTGCACACTGCGAGCAATTTTTCCTACCTGTCCGGCATAAGTCATGAGCAGATCCAAATCTTCTCCATAAATTTTTAATACCACATCTTGCCGGGCGCCAGAGATCAATTCATTGAAACGCATTTGTATGGGCTGTTGAAAGCCGAAGAGAACTCCCGGCACTTCTTTATGAAGCGCGGCAGCCATTTTATTAGCCAACTCTTCCCGCGAGTGGGCGCTTGTCCATTCTTTCCGGTCTTTCAGTACGATGATCAAATCACCGTTTTCAATCGGCATAGGATCAGTCGGAATTTCAGAAGTTCCTATTTTTCCGACCACGTCTATTACTTCAGGAAAATGATTGAGCAAAACACGCGAAGCCTTTTGGGTTGTTTCGGTCATTTGCGTAAGCGAACTGCCGGTAATGATTTTTGTCTCCACGGCAAAATCTCCTTCATCCAGTGTTGGAATAAACTCTCCGCCCAGTTTTGAAAATACAATGATGCCGGCCATCAAAAGAACAGATGAAATAGAGATAACCAACAATCGTTTTTTTAATGCTGTCTGAATGAGAGGAGAATACATTCGATGGAAAACACCCATGATTTTATCAGAAATATTTTTTGTGCTCATCGGTTTTTTGCTCAACCAAAGCGATGAAATCATGGGAACATAAGTGAGTGATAAAATAAGCGCGCCCAAAATGGCAAAGGCTACCGTTTGTGCCATCGGGCGAAACATCTTTCCTTCAATACCCACCAGCGTGAGGATGGGGAGGTAAACGATTAAAATGATTATTTGTCCAAACGCTGCCGAATTCATCATGGCGGTAGCAGCAAGCTTCACTTCTCCATCCATTTCTATTTGAGAAATTTTTTCGGTTCGTTGAGCAGAAGCCAGATGATGAAGGGTGGCTTCTACAATGATCACAGCTCCATCTACAATCAACCCGAAATCAATAGCGCCCAGGCTCATTAAATTGCCCGACACCCCAAAGAGGTTCATCATGCAGATAGCAAAGAGCATGGCCAGTGGAATAACAGAGGCAACCACCAGACCAGCGCGCAGGTTGCCCAGCATCAGCACTAAAACAAACACTACGATGAGCGCACCCTCGGCTAAGTTTTTTGTTACGGTGCTGATTGCGTTGTTTACCAACTTAGTCCGATCTAAATACGGCTCGATAATGATACCTGGCGGGAGTGTTTTTTTGATTTGTTCGATTCGATCTTTCACCCGGTTGATAACCAATGAAGAATTTGCACCCTTGAGCATGAGTACGATGGCACCTACTTTTTCACCTTCGTCATTATACGTCATAGCACCGTAGCGAATAGCGTTACCCAAACGAACTTGGGCTACATCGCGAACCAGCACCGGAAGCCCGGAAGGATTATTTCTAATCACAATTTTTTCAATGTCTTCAATACTTTGGGCTAACCCTTCGCTTCGAATGAAAAAGGCGTATGGCTTTTGATCAATGTAAGCCCCACCTGTATTTTGATTATTCTTTTGAAGCGCTAAAAAAACTTCATTCACCCCGATGTTCATGCTTCGCAGTTTGTCTGTGTTCACTGCAATTTCGTATTGCTTTAACTTTCCGCCCCAACTGCTTACATCGGCAATGCCCGGTATGCCCAAAAGTTGCCTGCGCACTATCCAATCTTGAATCGTGCGGAGTTCCATGGCATCGTACTTATCTTCATACCCTTTATCTGGCCGGATAATATATTGATAGATTTCGCTCAACCCTGTTGAGATGGGTCCCAGCTCGGGCGTGCCGGCACCGGAAGGAATTTGAGATTTGGCGGCAACCAGTCGTTCATTTACCTGTTGCCGCGCCCAATAGATGTCTGTGGCGTCAGTGAACACGATGGTAACAACCGAAAGACCAAAGCGGGAGAAAGAACGCATTTCCGTAATGTTCGGAATGGTAGCCATCGTCTGCTCAATGGGGAAGGTAATGAGCCGCTCTATTTCGTTGGCCGCCAAAGAAGGAGATACAGTCAGCACCTGCACCTGATTGTTGGTGATGTCGGGCACAGCATCTATGGGTAGTTGAGAAAGCGAATAAACCCCCCACGACACCAGCGCGAGTGTCAGCATAGCCACCATCACTTTGTTCCGAATGGAAAAAGATATAATGCCGTTAAGCATAAAAAAATTCTGATAAAAGAGTTGTACTAAAAATTAAAATAAGGACTGTGGAGGCAAAATATGTTTTTGCTATCCGCAGATGGAATGAAGCTTAACCTTTGGGAGGCTGAAATATTTCGCAGAGAGGAGATGTAAAGTAAGCTTCCTGATACGCGTTGTCGTGTGTAACAGATGCAACAAAATAATTATCTTTTAATGAAACCCCCGACAAGGGCATTACAAAAATAGAAACACTGAAAGAATGGTTGATGTCTTTAAAAGGCAGTTGGTTGTCGTGGGCATCGTGCGATACATTTGTAGAGTAGTGGAGGCTGAGGAACTCCCAAAACGAAATATCGCCTACGAGCTTTTTGTGTTCTGCGAAGTGTTCGAATAAGACAGGCAAACGCAACAATTCATGCAATTCTGAATTAGAATTGATGTATAAAAGCAAAAGCCCGATCGCTAAAATCTTTTTCAAGGGTAGCAAAGTTAAGTAAAAACGTAGGATTCTGCTTTTAGGTTGTAAAAACAGGGAAACTTTCAAAAAAGAGTATAAGCACCACCTGCCCTGAATTTTGTTAAATCGTAGGGTGGCATCTCCCGGCCATCAAAATATTTTTTCTTAGACATACTGAAAAGCTGGTGAATAACTTCGGCAAACGTTCCCTCGCCTCGCATCCTTCTTCCAAACTGCGAATCGCTTACAGCGCCACCGTGCATCGAGCAGATCTGGTTCCATATTTTATCG
Organism: Bacteroidota bacterium; assembly: GCA_018267215.1. GTDB lineage: Bacteria > Bacteroidota > Bacteroidia > Cytophagales > Cyclobacteriaceae > ELB16-189. Next base: position 148,467 of record JAFDYX010000001.1, on the reverse strand, counting down.
AAGCGATCGGGGAAATTTTTATGAAGCCAATCCTCAAAGATTTTCCCAATAGATCCATTCAAACGCACGATCGTCATACCAGCCGTAAGCGCTCCGAACTGAGCGGCAGCTTTCAATACTTCGGGTATTTCGTGATGGTTGAGCCCGGGTATGATCGGGGCATTCATTACCCCTACGGGTATGCTGGCTCTCGTCAGCTCTTCTATTGTTTTAAGTCGCTTGGCTGCGCTGGCTGTACGGGGCTCCATCGCGCTGCGCAGTTTTTCGTCCAGTGTAGTGATTGAAATCATAACCTGCACCAATTTATCTTTTGCCAAATCCTGAAGAATATCAATATCGCGTGTAATCAATCCGTTTTTAGTGATGATACCCACCGGGTGCCGATAGTGAGCTAACACTTTCAGAATCTGCCGTGTAATTTCTTGTTTTCGCTCTTGCGGCTGGTAGCAATCGGTATTGCCACTGAGCATGATGGGCGTTGCTTTCTTTTTTAGAAGCAACTGTTGTTCTAAAATTTTTGCGGCATTTTGCTTTACAATGATTTTACTCTCAAAATCAAGACCGGCACTAAACCCGTAATATTCGTGCGTGTTTCTGGCGTAACAATAAATACATCCGTGTTCACAACCTTGATAAGGATTAACAGAGTACCCAAAACGTAAATCAGGGCTCTCTACTTTATTGATGACATTTTTTGGAGTCTCAAAAAAAATCTGAGTTTTAGAATTTTCAAGAAGAGGCTCGTCAAGCCCTTCTGGGTGCTGAGCTACATATTCATTTTTCAAAAACTTATTGCTGGTTTTGATCTGCGCGCCACGACCTTTGAAATAGTTATCTTCGTTTTCCATCAATCAAATTTACTAAATTATTTAGCTTTGTTAAACTACACAGAAACGCCAATAACTGTAATAAAAAACGATCTTTTTAAATCAAAAAAGCTAAATATTTTGGTAAAAAGAGAAGACCTGAACCATCGTTGGGTAAGCGGTAATAAGTGGTGGAAACTAAAATATAATCTAAGCGAAGCGCGAAGGCTGGGCCATTATACACTCCTGACTTTTGGAGGTGCATTTTCTAATCATATTTATGCAACAGCGGCAGCGGCAAAAGAACTTGGCTTTAAAAGTATCGGCATCATTCGTGGCGAAAGAGTGTTGCCGCTGAACAACACATTGTCGTTTGCTGAGCAAAGTGGAATGAAATTACATTTTGTGTCGCGGGAAGAATACCGCAAGAAAACTTCGGATGAGTTTGTGGATAGCCTTCGCAAGCAGTTCGGAGAATTTTATCTCATCCCCGAAGGAGGTACAAATGAGCTGGCTATTCGCGGATGTGCAGAATTTGCCCGCGAAAAAATAGCAGCAACTTTATGCGATTATGTTTGCTTGCCTGTAGGCACTGGCGGAACGATTGCAGGCATCATTTCGGGATTGACAGATGACGTAAAAGTGATTGGGTTTCCTGTTTTAAAAGATAATGCCACTTCTTATCAGGAAATAAAAAAACAATTAGGGAACAAGAGCCATCGTTGGCAGTTGCAGACTGACTATCACTTCGGTGGCTACGCCAAAACATCTCCCGACTTAAAAAACTTCATAGAAGAAATGAGATCGCTACATCTGCCGCTCGACCCGGTGTACACCGGCAAAATGATGTACGGCATTTTTGATTTGGCAAAGAAAGATTTTTTTCCGCCCGGCTCCACAGTTTTGGCTATCCACACGGGAGGGCTGCAAGGAAATCTGTGATGCTTAAATTAAGCTAAAATGGGTCATTAAACATATTTTCGTATGTAAAATTGTATATTTGCACATATTTTCGTATGTAAAATTGTAATTAAATTCTCTATGAATAGGTTGTTGTTGCAAGAGATGGTTAAATGGAAAGACTCAAAAAAGCGAAAGCCATTGATCCTTGCCGGTGCACGACAGGTAGGCAAAACCTGGTTGATGAAGGAACTGGGCAGACAAAATTTTAAACAAACAGCTTATTTCAATTTTGAAAGCAGCGAGCGAATGCGAAAGCTATTTGCTACAGATTTTGATATCAATCGGATCATCACCGTATTGGAGACTGAGATGAACCAAAAGATTGATGTGGCAAATACGTTAATCATTTTTGATGAGATACAAGAGGCAGAGCGCGCCCTCACAGTGTTAAAATATTTTTATGAGCAAGCACCACAATACTTTGTGGTGGCGGCCGGTTCTTTGCTGGGTATTTCTTTGCAAAAAGACAACTCGTTTCCGGTGGGCAAGGTGGACATGATTAAAATGTATCCGCTCAGTTTTTTGGAGTTTTTGCACGCACTAGGAGAAGAGCGATTGGCACAACAAGTGCAGTTGAAAGAATGGAAAGTGATTTCGGTTTTTCATGAAAAATTGATTGAGCTTTTGCGCTTATATTATTTCATTGGCGGAATGCCGGAAGCAGTAGCAGATTACATCGAAAATAAAGATTTGGCAAGCATTCGATCCATTCAACAAAAAATTTTGATGGGTTATGAAAATGATTTTGCCAAACATGCACCTCATGGGATTGTTCCCCGTATCCGTTTGGTGTGGAACCACCTCATTGGCCAACTCGCGAAAGAAAACAAAAAATTCATTTACGGCCAGGTGAAAAAAGGCGCGCGCGCAAAAGAATTTGATTTGGCCATTAACTGGCTGATGAGTGCTGGCCTGGTCATTAAAGTAAGCAATGTTGACAAGCCAGACATTCCGCTGCATGCGTATGCCAACTTGGATTTCTTTAAGCTGTTTTTTGTTGATATCGGGTTGCTCAATGCCCACGCATTGGTTGATCAAAAAATCATTTTAGAAAAAAATAATATCCTCACAGGATTTAAGGGAGCACTCACCGAGCAATATGTTTGTCAGCAACTTTATGCAAAAACTCAACTTTTTTATTGGTCGGCTGAACGAGCAACCGCAGAGGTGGATTTTCTTGTTCAAAATAAAAATGAGATTGTGCCCATCGAAGTAAAAGCAGAAGAAAATTTAAAATCAAAAAGTTTGAAAGTATTTGCTGAAAAATATAAAATCAAAAATTCTGTTCGCACGTCTATGAAAGAATATCGCGAAGAGAGTTGGATGACCAACATACCGCTATACGCAATTGATACAGTGATAGGTTAGAAGCCATCTCAAACTCCTTCTGAAATAAAGACACGCTTTACTCTGGAACTTGTATTCGTCAAAATTTCATACGGAATAGTCTCACAGTTTTTAGCTAACTCCTGAATGGATAGGTCTTCACCGAAAATGATTACCTCATCACCCTCCTGCGCGGTGATCCCTGTAATATCAACCATCGTCATGTCCATGCAAACATTGCCCACCACGGGCGCTTTTTTTCCATTTACTAAAACATAGCCTTTCCCCCGGCTCAGGCTGCGATTGAAGCCATCAGCATAGCCGATGGCTATGGTGGCTATCGTCATTTCGTGTTCTGCTTTTCCTTTTCGCCCATACCCTACAGTTTCGGCTGGTTTAATTTTTTTTATCTGAGAAATAATCGTTTTCAAAGTAACAGCAGGTTGTAAACCCAACATTCCTTTATTAGAGGGGTCAATGCCATACAAACCAATGCCGAGGCGAACCATTTCCATTTGATGATCAGACAACCGGATGATGCCGGCTGAATTTAAAATATGACGAACAGGCTTAATATGAAGTTCCGATGAAATCTGCTGATACATTTTTTGAAAACGATTTGCCTGCTCATGAGAAAACCCATCATGAATGGCCTCATCTGATGCTGATAAGTGAGAGAATACAGACGCAAGGATAATGTTTGTGTTTTCTTTTAAGATACCGATGCCTTCGCGCAAATCATCTTCATCCAACCCCAGCCTGTGCATACCCGTTTCTAATTCCAAGTGCACCGAAGCTTTTCGGCCGCCCAAAAAACGCACAAATTGTTTCAGTAGCTTTAAAGAAAACATCACCGGCTCAAGCTGGTATTGAAGCAACGAATCAAAACTTTCTTCGGAGACATTCATCACCAGGATGGGCAAAGAAATATTTTTTTGGCGTAGCTCCACACCTTCGTCAGCGTAGGCCACACCCAGATAATTTATTTTATGGTATTGCAACAGATTAGCTATTTCTTCACTGCCGCTTCCGTAAGCAAAGGCTTTTACCATTGCCATGAGCTGCACCCCGGGTTTTAATTTCGATTTGAACAAATTCAGGTTGTGAACCATCTTATTTAGGTCTATCTCCATCACCGTGCCGTGGGTTTTCCGCTGAAGGCGCCTAATGATTTTTTCGAATTGAAAAACACGCCCTCCTTTAACTAAGATGATTTCGTTATCGAAAGAACTAAAATCGTGGAGGTGCAAAAATTCGTCAGTGGAGGAATAAAATGACTTCCCCGGTTTGTCAGAAAATAAATTTTGAGCACCGTAAAAGTTTTTTCCGATTAAAATAACTTTTAAAATATTGACTTGCGAAAAAAGCGCTTCTGCATTTTTAATCAGTGTGGCAATGGGCAATCCGGACTGTAACACATCGGAGAGGATGATAGTCTTTTTATTTTTTTGCTGGCTTGCCAGAAAGTCCAAACTGATCTGTAAGCCGCCCAAGTCGTTGTTGTAAGAGTCATCAATCAACTGACAATTATTAATTCCCTCTTTTAATTCAAGGCGCATGGATACCGGCTGCAGTTCGAGAATGCGCTGTTGTATTACATCGGGTTTGTATCCAAGAAAATACATCAGGGCAACACAATGGAAACAATTTTCTATCGAGGCTTTATCTGAAAAGGGAATAGAAAGAGAAAAAGAAAAAGAATTTTCTGTAGTAAAAAAAAGGAACCCGGATTGTTCACGCTCAATTTTTAGATCAGCGTTGGTGCTCAATGCCCACGAAAACGAAGGTATCCCCGCAAGGGCAACTGCTTTGTCTATCTCTACGTAATCTTTGCAGTAAATTAATGTTTTACAATTTTTAAAGAGCTTAATTTTTTCGCTGATTTTTTGCTCGCGGCTTTTAAAACCCTCATCATGTGCAGAGCCGACATTGGTAAAAATTCCGATGGAAGGTTTAATCACAGCTTCTAACTTTTCCATTTCACCGGGCTTTGAAATGCCCGCTTCAAATACCGCCAACTTATGTTCTGTGTTCGTCTGCCAAACCGAGAGCGGAACCCCTACCTGCGAATTATAACTACCCGGATTTTTTATAATGTGATATTCGGCTGACAGTAATTTTGCCAACCACTCTTTAACAATAGTTTTACCGTTGCTTCCGGTAATTCCGATAACTGGAATATGAAAATTAATACGGTGTGCACAGACAATATTTTGTAAGGCAGTAACAACCGAATCAACCAACAAAAAATTAGCCTCTTTAAATTCTTTTAGATCAATTTTTTTCTCAACGATAAATTGCCGGATGCCCAAGGTATAGAGATTGGTTATAAAAAGATGGCCATCATGCCGCTCGCCCGAAATAGCAAAAAATACAGAGCCTTCGCTTACCATTACTTTGCGGCTGTCAATCATCAAATTTTGAACAGGCCGGTCAGCATATTGCTGAAGGATTTTCCCCGAAGTAATCTTAGCGAGATTTGAAAAGTGCATTTTAAAAAAGTTTAGAACCGTTGGGTACTCTTTTATCTGTAGAAGCAAGAACTACATTTTTTTGCAAGTCAGGAAAACCCGTTACCAAGACCTCGGACATAAAATGGCCGATTTGTTTGGGTGGGAAATTAACCACACAAACAACCTGATGGCCTAACAGATTTTCTTGGGTATATAACGCGGTAATCTGGGCACTGGAAGTTTTTATGCCGATTTCAGGCCCCAAATCTATCCAAAGTTTAAAAGCCGGCTTTTTGGCACCTTCAAAAGCCTCTATTTTAATGACCGTTCCGGCCCTGATGTCAATTTTATTAAAGTCATCCGATGAAATCATAAATTTTTTTAGTTAGATTGCCTTGCTATTGAAAAAGGTCACAATCAAATGCGATTAAAATTAACCGTTTTGTTGTCAATTTTTGCACTCGTGCTGCTGTGCAAAAATGTGGCCGTAGCACAAGAGAGACAACCCGAAACAGAAGGTCAGGATATTAGTGCCTATCCCGAATTGAATTTAAACGAAGACAAAACTTTGTTGATAGAAGTAGAGGCGAAACAACCGAAAACAGCATCTTCCGTACGCGAAACGATTGTTCCGGCTTCGTCTGCTAAAAAGGCGGATCAGCAAGTAAAGCCAAATGAGAAAGACCCTCTTTCATTTAACTTTCTTTATTTCATCATTCAGCGGTTCAAGTTCTCGGACATCGTAGATCGCTGATCAAACTCAAAGTTTCTCTATTTATTTTTTTACTAAAAAAGACTCAAGATCTTTAAGGTCGAGAACACCTTCGTAGTAGGCCTTGCCGAAGATGACGGCAAAAATACCCATGTCGTTTAGCCTTTTGATATCGTCCACACCGCGTACACCCCCGCTGGCTAAAATTTTCAAGTGCGGGAAGGTATCAATCAACTCTTGATAGAACTCAAAGTTGGCACCTTCCAGCACACCATCGCGCGAAATATCCGTGCATTTGGCATACTTCAGGCCGCGATCATGAAAAAACCGGAGATGATCGAAGAGATGAAGTTCTGAGTTCTTCTGCCACCCGCGGAACGCAACTTTTTTAGATTTAATATCAACCACATCGGCACCGAGGGTTACTCTTTCGTTGCCATAAGACATAATCCATTGAGAAAATATTTCCGGATGGATAACAGCAATACTTGATGCTGTGATATAGTCGGCTCCATACTCAAATGCTTTGCCTACATCACCATCCGTAGAAATGCCTCCCGTAAAATCAATTTTTAATTTGGTGTGGCCAGCAATGGTTTCTAGTACGTGATAATTTTTAGGGCTGCCGCGCTCGGCTCCGTCAAGATCCACCAAGTGCAATATCTGAATGCCATGGTCTTCGAAACGCTTGGCAAGGTCTATCGGGTTTTCATCATAAATCTTTTCGCTGCCTACTACGCCTTTCCGCATTTTTACTACTTTATTTTGGCGTATAGCGATGGAGGGTATAATCTGAATCATATCATTATTTTATTGTGAAGGGAACAACGACAACTGTTTTGTCCCAAATGAAAACCAACTCAGCGCCATCCACTACTTTTTCGATGGACAGAGTAAATTGTTCAAACACCTTGTTTTGAGCAACCACGGGCACTTCTACAACGAGTGCATCGGTTGACGTATTTCGCTGAGCCTCGCCATGAAAGTCAACCCCCCACATGGGGATATGCGAATTGAATACAACTAGCCAACTTTTTTCGTTTGGAACTGACCACAAACTATACTGGCCGGTTTTCAACACCTTGTCGCCAAATTTTAGATCTTTATTGGTTTCAAATGTAGTGGCCTCGTTAGCACCTGTTCTCCAGGTTTTGCCATAAGGAACCAGTTTCCCAAAAATCTCGCGGCCGCGCTTATAGGGTCGGCAGTAGTAAATATTTATTTTTAAACTATCATCCCTGAATTCAACCTTTCCTTCCGGGCTGCTGGATTTTGTATTGATCCGGAAGAAAAAAAAAGCAACGACTAGCAAAAACACCGCAATACCGCCAATTATCATTGTTTTTTTCATGACCGGAAAGAGAAAAACCGATTAATTATTAAATCTCATAATTTTCTTTCAGCAAATTGCAAATATTTAAAAAGCGAAATCTATTTTTGACGGATAAAATTTTAAAAACATGTCTGTATACGGTGTTGTTATCGCGCTATTCGTTCTCGCCATTGTTTCCATCTGGCTGTTCCCCAACAGTAAGGTGAGTAACAACGAGCACGATGTTAAGCACTGATCGGCTGAATGAACATTTGTTTTTTTTGTGGGTCGGCTTCAGGGCATGACTCGCAATACCAAAAAGCAACAGCCGAAATAGGCAGGCTGCTGGCCAAGAGTAATTCTACATTGGTGTACGGTGGTGGCAATATTGGGCTAATGGGCATTTTGGCAGACGAGGTTCTCTCACACGGAGGCAAAGTAATAGGAGTAATCCCTCACTTCCTGATGAAAAAGGAGGTTGGCCACACAGGCTTAACCCAGTTGGAGATTGTCAATACCATGCACGAAAGAAAACGAAGGATGGCGGAGATTTCCGATGCCTTTATTACTCTGCCCGGTGGATGGGGAACATTAGATGAATTTGCTGAAATTATTTCATGGAAACAATTGGGGTTAATAGATCAGCCTGTAGGCATACTGAACACCAATTCATTTTTCGATCTGCTCATCGCCCAAATGAAAAAAATGGTGAACGATGGTTTTTTAAACCCCAAAGATTTTTCCGCTATTAAAATTTCCGATAACCCTCATACGCTGCTCACGTTAATGGGGGTAGATATCATTTAGTCTAAAAAATTTTAATTGATTTAGTTAGCTTGTGGATATGTTTCTGCGAGTTGTTATAGCGTGCGCCTTTTGTATGGGTTGCCTGCAAAGTCGGGGGCAATTGGGCTTTTCGTTTACCGACAAAGTCAAAGAAGTAGAAATTCCGATAGAAGTGCATAATAACTTAGTGGTGGTGCCGGTAATTCTGAATAACCAACTGCCACTGAAATTTATTGTTGATACAGGCGTGCGCACCACTATCCTCACCGAAAAAATATACGGGGATATTCTGCACCTGATCTATTCAAAAAAATTTGTCATCTCTGCACCAGGTGGAAAAAATTTGGTCAATGCATACATCGCTAATAATATAACAATTGACATGCCCGGTGTGCGGGGACGAGGCCACGCCATTATGGTTTTGGAAAATGATTTTCTCGAACTGAGAAATTCTCTGGGCACCGAAGTACATGGCATTTTAGGCTATGAGCTCTTTTGCAGATTTGTAGTTAGGATAGACTATCGGGCAAAAAAACTTGTATTGATGTCTCCTCAAAAATTTAAACCCAACAGGAGGTACGCCATGTTGCCCATTACGGTAGAAGACACTAAACCGTATTATGTTGCCGCACTCAAGATAAATGACACCACAAGTTTTAGTGCCAAGCTAATGATAGACACAGGCGCCAGCCACGGCTTGTTTTTAGATACTGAATCGAATGGAAAAATTGTGCTACCGCCAAAAAATATTGAATGTATTGTGGGTAGAGGGCTGGGAGGAGATATTGCCGGCCGGATGGCAAGGATAAAACAACTTAAAATCGGGAGATATACTATTAATGAAATGATCACCAGTTTCCCGGATGCACGAAGTTATTTCGACACCCTGCAAATGTTGAAATTAGTACACCGGAACGGATCGATAGGCGGAGATGTGCTGAGCCGGTTTGATGTGATTTTTGATTTTCCCAATGAGCGAATTTACATGAAGCCCAATTCTTTCTTCCGTAAAAAATCGTTTTACAACATGAGCGGCCTTACCGTAAAAGCGGAAGGTCAAAAACTAAATGAATTTAGCGTGAGTAGCGTAAGAAAAAACTCACCGGGTTATTCAGCAGGCATTTTGGTGGGAGATAAGATTTTGGAAATAAACGAAAACCCAACCGAGGCCATGCAGTTAAATGAAGTGGACAGCTATTTTGATACGAAACCCGGAAAAAGAATCAGATTGGAACTGAGGCGCGGATCAGAAATATTGAAAAAGGAATTTAGGTTGCTAAACGAGTTATAGATTTCAAGAGGACAGCAATTTTGAAAATTTTTCTAAGTCCACATTTCCTCCGGAAAGGATGATTCCCACTTTCTGATTAGCTAACTGATCGCCCACTTTTAAAACAGCAGCTACCGGCACAGCGGCAGAAGGTTCAATAACAATTTTCAGTCGCTCCCACACCAATCGCATGGCCGCAAGTATCTCTTCATCAGAAACAGTGATCACTTCTGCCACCTTGCTTTTGATGATAGCAAAAGGTTTGTCGCCTAATGTGGTTAACAAACCATCGGCTATGGATTGTGATTGAGCCGGCTCTATTCGTCCGCTTTTCAAAGAGCGGTAAGCATCATCCGAACCAGCCGGTTCGGCAGCGATGACCACCGTATCAGGAGAGAAATAATTGGCAGCATAGGCGGTTCCGCTTAACAAGCCCCCGCCCCCTACCGGAGCTAACACCATATTTATGTTTTTTATTTCTTCAAACAATTCTTTTGCTGCAGTGGCCTGGCCTATGATAACATCGTAATTATTGAAAGGATGAATTTCTGTAGCACCTGTTTTGCTGATTACCTGTGCCAATGTTTCTTCTCGTGCCGCAAGGGTTGGCTCGCATTCAAAAATTTCTCCGCCATACGCACGCACGCCTCTTTTTTTAATTTCCGGGGCTGTGCGCGGCATAACGATATACGATTTGACATTCAATATTTTTGCCGCACGGGCAATGGCTTGTGCATGGTTGCCCGAAGAATGTGTGGCCAGCCCTTTTGCCAATAAATCGGCAGGCAAGTTAAGGGCAGCGTTCGTGGCTCCTCTAGCTTTGAAGGCACCTACGTTCTGAAAATTTTCGCATTTAAAAAAAAGAGAACAACCGGCCAGTTCATCAATGCTATGGCTGGTGAGAACAGGCGTGCGATGAATGTACGGTTTGATGCGCTCGTGTGCCTCCTCAATATCGCTGCGGGTAATTATCGGATCCATGTCACTTTTTCTTCTGTGGATTTTCGTCTGCCGAGAGGCAGTGCATTCTTGGGCACGCCCAGATGCATAAAACCAACAAGACGGTCGCTTTTTTCCAACCCAAAAAACTCTTTGGCTTCTTCAAAGTTGGTAATCCCTCCGGTACTCAAGTAACACCCCACACCATAAACTGTGGCGGTGAGATACATGTTTTCTATGGCACAAAATACAGCGCCCAGTTCTTCCCACTCGGGAAGCCCTTTTTCTGCATGCCGTTTCATGCCGATGGCGATGATGTGAGAGCACTCCAGTGGTTTTGTCTTCAGTCCTTCCCATTTTTTTTTATCGAATGTGCCGTTAGATGTAGTCACTTGTTTATAACAGGCACTCTGAAAATCAGCCAGTTTTTTCAATCCATCATTTGTAAAAACCACAAAACGCCACGGCTCAGTAAGCTTATGGGAGGGCGCCCAGTTTGCATTTTCAAGCATTTGTAACACAATGGCATCATCCACTCTTTCACCCGAATAATCTCGTGTATAAACAGACCTGCGACTGTGGATCAATTCATTAAACTGGGCTGTATCAAAGTTGGACATAAAAAATTAACAACTGATTTTATCAACCCTCCGGGCGTGCCGCCCCCCTTCAAAAGAAGAATGTAAAAAACGGTCTAAAATTTTTTCGGCTAATTCCCGGCTAACGAAACGTGCAGGCAAGCACAACACATTGGCATTATTGTGCTGGCGCGCCAGCGCACCCAACTCCTCTGTCCAGCAGATGGCCGCCCGTATATGTTGGTGTTTATTGGCCGTCATGGCCACTCCATTGGCGCTGCCACAAATCAGCAAGCCGAGGTCGCACTCTTTATTTTCTACTGCGATCGAAACAGGATGGGCAAAGTCGGCATAATCAGCCGACTCGGTGCTGTATGTGCCAAAGTCTTTAACAGTATATCCTTTTTGATCGAGCACTTTTTTTAGTTGCTCTTTCAATTCGTAACCGGCATGGTCGGCACCTATAGCAATTTTTTTCATTCGTATGAAAGTTAATCAGCTTTGATTTCAGCGGCCTCTTCTTTTTCTTTTTGCTTGACTACCACTGCTGAGATGAATATACTGATTTCAAATAAAAAGTAAAGAGGCAGCGCAACAAGCATTAAAGTAAAAGGATCGGATGAAGGGGTAATGATGGCACTCCCGATGACGATACCCACAATCGAGTGCTTGCGAAACTTGCGCATGTACTGGGGCGTAAGTATGCCAATCATGGTAAGAAAATAAACCGCTACAGGAAATTGAAACAGCAGCCCACAACCCAAAACCATACTGACAACTGTAGAGACATAGGACGTAATATCAAACTGATTAACTATTTGCGAACTGACCGTGTAGGTAGATAAAAACCAGATGGTCATAGGCGACAAAATATAATACCCAAAGGCAACACCTAACAAAAAGAGAAACGACACAGCAAACACAGCGCCACGTGCAGAAGATTTTTCTTTTTTTAACAACCCCGGTTTAACAAAGCTCCAGATTTGCCAGAATACATACGGGAAGGCAATGATCAAACCGATGACAAAAGAAGCGGTGATGGACATCATGAATTGCCCGGTCATGTTGCGGCTTTGTACTTTAAAGTCAAATGACTTAACACACAACTGGTCTTGAGCGCCCACCAATTCTCCCAGTTTGCACAGCCACTTGAATGTAGGGAAATCTATACGGCTGGGCGCAAAGAGGATATGATCAAATATCCACTCAACAAAAATAAAACCGAATATGGAGCATAATATAATGGCGGCCACAGCCTTTACCACATGCCACCGTAATTCCTCGAGATGGTCGAGGAATGACATTTCTTTTTCTTCAGACATCAGCTAAACAATGGAAATTTTTTCATCAATAAGTTCACCTTTTTCTTCACGTTTTTCAGGTGTTTTTCATCCTGCGGCTTCTGCAAAGCTTCATCAATTAAGTCCACCACGCGCACCACGTCTTTTTCTTTCAGCCCACGGGTAGTGATGGCCGGAGAGCCGATGCGTATGCCGGAAGTAACCATCGGGGTTTGTGTATCAAACGGTACCATATTTTTATTGATGGTGATATCAGCTTTGATCAGCGCCTCTTCTGCCAGTTTGCCGGTAAGGTTTTTTGAACGCAGATCAATCAACATTAAATGATTGTCTGTCCCCCCGGAAATAATTTTATAACCACGGGCAACAAACTCGGCTGCCATGGCTTTTGCATTTTTTGCAACCTGAACAATATACTGCAAGTAATCATCGCTGAGGGCTTCTCCGAATGCAATTGCCTTAGCCGCGATGACGTGCTCCAGCGGCCCGCCTTGTGTGCCGGGAAATACGCCTGAATCCAAGACGGAAGAAATTTTTCTTAGTTCTCCCTTAGGTGTTTTTAATCCGAAGGGGTTATCAAAATTTTTGCCGATCATAATTAATCCACCGCGTGGGCCGCGCAATGTTTTATGGGTTGTGGTAGTAACGATGTGGCAATGCTCCATCGGGTCGTTAAGCAACCCACGGGCGATCAACCCGGCCGGATGAGAAATGTCGGCCAGCAGCAAGGCGCCCACGCTATCGGCAGCCTCGCGCAGTTTTTTATAATCCCAATCGCGGCTGTATGCGGAAGCACCACAGATGATCATTTTAGGTTTTTCGCGCTGAGCAACCTCTACTACTTTGTTGAAATCAATCAGACCGGTTTCTTGTTCTACACCATAAAATGAAGGATGATATAATTTGCCAGAAAAATTTACGGGCGAGCCGTGTGTGAGGTGGCCGCCATGCGAAAGATCGAAGCCTAAAATTTTATCGCCCGGTTTCAGGCAGGCGAGCATGACTGCTGCGTTGGCCTGAGCGCCCGAGTGGGGTTGCACATTAGCCCACTCAGCTCCGAACAATTCTTTGATCCGATCAATAGCCAGTTGCTCCACTTGATCTACTACTTCGCAACCTCCATAATAGCGTTTGCCCGGAAGGCCTTCAGCATACTTGTTGGTAAGCACAGAGCCTTGCGCCTGCATCACTTGTTTGCTGACAAAATTTTCAGAAGCGATTAATTCTATTCCATGTTCCTGACGCTGCTTTTCTTTTTCGATCAGGTCAAATACTAATTTGTCTCTTTTCATGTGAGTTAGGGTCAGTTAAGAGCGGGTTTTATAAATGAACGCCAAAAATAGGCAGAGCCGAAAGATTTTACTAACAAGAATGAGCACACTTTGTGTGTTTATTGATAAGCACCATTAAACAGTATGAGATGAAAATGTGTTTACCTTTGGGTGGGAAATATAATGTACGAGCGGTTTAAATTTATTTATATCTTTGCTACTTGGCTAAAAATCATATTATGAGGAAGTTGACTTTACTGTGTGCATTGATCTCTTTATTGCTGATGGCATCAGATTCTTTTGCACAGTTTAACAGAAAGAGCATAAAAAAGAACAATAAACGGATAGCCAGCTATACAGGTAAGAAACCGTTTGGCAGGCAGAATGTTTATACGGCCGTGGGGATATCGCTCAATGCGCTGAATTATTATGGAGACCTGTCTCCATTGCCATCGCGTTTCAGCACCGATATTTCATTTACCAAACCGGCAATTGGTATTTCTTTATTTCACCGTTTTGGTCCTCGCTATACGTTGATAGGCCAATTTATGTATGGCACCTTAAGTGGCTCTGATGCGGAGTCGGCCAAGAAAGCCTCCAACGAATCAGTCAACTTCAGAGAAATCAGGAATCTGTCATTTCGAAACAGGATACAAGAACTTTCTGTGACAGCCGTTTTCGATCTTTTCGAAAATGAAGGATCATATATCAGCCGCGTGAAATGGACACCGTATGTTTTTGCGGGAATAGCCGTGTTTCACCACAACCCACAAGCACAAGAACCCGCCAAGTTTCTAGATGGTTCGCCCAATCCTGATGCGGGCAAATGGGTTGACCTTCAGTCGCTCGGAACGGAAGGTCAAAATTCGGGCACATCTACTTTGCAGCCGGGAGATATAAACTACGGCATAAAAACATATAGTTTAATTCAGGCAGCTATACCATTTGGCGTGGGTGCACGTTTTAGAATCAATGAAGTGTTTGATATATGGGCTGACATTGGCTTTCGCTACACATTTACAGACTACCTAGATGATGTTAGTAGAAATTATGTAGACGTTTCAAGGTTTAAGAGTCCATTGGCAGCAGCCATGTCGTATCGGAGCAATGAATTGCCTGCCAACGTGCTGGCTCAATTTCAGGCATCTCAGGGAACGGTACCCGGGATGGTAATAGCGCCTGATGGCACGATGAAGCCAGTACAAGGTGGGTTGATTAGAGGTTTTGGAGAAGAAAACAAATGGAATAATAGGGGCAACTCAAGGAACAATGACATTTACATGGTTACTTCCGTTAAACTTACCTACATACTGGGAGCTACTTTCCATCGTGCCAAATTCAGATAACCACGCATGAGCACAGGCCACCAAAAGTATTGGCTGTTTGTGGCTTTGTTGCTGTTAACATATAAAGCAGACGCACAACTTTCACAAAAATCGGAGGTTGGCTTTGGGTTGGGCGTTTTTAATTATACAGGCGACATCGTCCGTACTTACGATATAACCACGGCCAAACCAGCCGCCACGGTTTTCTACAGATCAAACATCAGCAGGGTAATCAGTTTTCGGGTGGCTTTAACAGGAGGCCAGTTAGCTGCTAGCGACCGTCATAACCCGATTGACTCGGCTGCGATAAAAAGAGATGCGTCATTCAATATCTTTTTGTTGGAAGCATCCACCGTTTTCGAATATCACTTTTTGGATTGGCGCGATGACCGAAAGCGCCTGCGGTTTACTCCTTATCTTTTTGCCGGGCTGGGTATGTTTGGCATATCCGGAAACGCCAACAAACCGGCACCCTACAGCAATGTGCAACTTGCCATCCCGTTTGGGGCAGGGATTAAGTATGTCCTTAATCCTAAATACTATATTTCCTTTGAAGTGGGGGTTCGCAAAACTTTTTTCGATTACCTCGATAACATCCCACAGGGAAATACACGAGTTAAAAATTATCAGTACGGAAATCCCAATAAATACGACAGCTATTTCTTTACCGGAATCAGTTTAACATACACCTTTTACGATATCCCCTGCCCCTCCAGCCCTTATGGCCGGAGATAAAACTTTTTATCAAATTTTATCATCTCCACAAGGGCTAATAGAGCCATGATGAATTATAAAATTTGGCTACTTTTGCAGCCTTGTGGCTACGGCAAAGGACAATATTGTATTGAATAACGTTCCTCAGCACATTGCTGTCATTATGGATGGCAATGGGCGATGGGCAAAAAAGAAAGGGGCGGCCAGGATTTTTGGCCATCGCAATGCCGTGCAAGCTGTAAAAGAAATTACAGAAGCGTGTGGCGAGCTAAACGTAAAGTACCTTACCCTGTATGCCTTTAGCACAGAAAACTGGGGTAGGCCACAAGATGAAGTGGATGGGCTGATGGAACTGTTAGTCAATACGCTTCAAAAAGAGATCGGTATGTTGAAGAAAAATAATGTACGACTTAAAATTATAGGAGAAGTGAACAGCTTGCCCGGGGCTTGCCGAGAAAACCTGGCAAAAGCAATTAACGAGACACAGGCAAATACAGGACTTACATTGATTTTGGCGTTAAGTTATAGTGGAAGAAGAGAATTAACAGAAGCTGCAAAAAAAATTGCCAGCAGTATAAAATCCGGGTTGATGACACCGGAAGAAATTACAGAAAAAACAATAGAAGAAAACTTAGAAACACGTGGAGTCCCCGATCCGGAGTTGTTGATTCGTACCAGTGGAGAAATGCGCGTAAGCAATTTTTTACTTTGGCAGATAGCTTATACCGAACTCTATGTAACCCCCCAACTTTGGCCCGACTTCCGAAAAGAAGATTTATTTGAAGCCGTTAGTGCTTACCAAAAAAGAGAGCGAAGATTTGGAAAAGTGCTAACCCCAACCACCTGAACCTGATGAAGAGGATTTTATTGATTTTAATTTTTGCAACAGTTTATGCTGTAACTACCCATGCTCAATTCAGAAGAAAGAGTGTACCAACAGTTACCCCCGATGCACACCAAGCCGGCAACTTAAACTATACAGCGCCAACAGAATATATCATTGGAGGAATTGAAATTGTAGGCCTGAATGTGCTCGACAAAAACGCATTGATTTCACTTACCGGACTGAAGGTGGGTGATAAAATTAAAATACCCAGCTCCGCTACCGCCACCGCTATCCGCAAACTATGGAAACACGGACTGGTAGGAGATGTAACTATTTCTGCCGATAGAATTGAAGACGACAAAGTGTTCATCAAGATTCAATTAACAGAAAGGCCCCGTCTTACAGATTTTTATTTTACCGGCATATCATCCTCCAAACAATCATCTCTCAAACAAGATATGAGGTTGATACGCGGCAAAATTGTTACCGATGCGATGGTACGAAACGCGGAAAGTTCGGTAAAGAGACATTTTGTCAAAAAAGGGTATTTAAACACACAAGTTAATATTACCAAAGAACGGGATACATTAAACCGGGGAGGTGTGCGGCTGCACATAAACATAGATGTTCAAGCCAAAGTGAAAATCAACAACATCCTGATAGATGGGAACAAACAGGTAAGCAAACAAAAACTAAAAAGTGTTTTAAAAAAAACGCACGAACGCCCCCGGCTCGACCTGCATCGGGTTTTCTTGTCAAGTTTGCTGGATTTTAAACCACGCTATGTAAAAGAATACTTTGACTCAAGCCGGCAGATGAGCTGGCGCGAAGTAAAAAATTTCTTCACTGATAATATGAAGTTAAACTTTCTTCGCAGTTCAAAATTTATTCGTGGAGAGTATGAAGAGGATAAGAAAAAATTAGTAACATACCTTAATAATCAAGGGTATCGCGATGCCGAAATCCTTTCCGACACAATTGTGCGGAGCGGATACTCTACCATAGACGTGAAAATGAAAATTAATGAAGGGAAGAAATACTACTTCAGAAATATTACCTGGACCGGCAACTTCCTATACACATCGGCCACTTTAAATAAAGTGCTGGATATTAGAAAAGGAGATGTATACAGCCAGGAACTGATACAGAAAAAAACCACCTTCAATCCCAAAGGAGGCGCAGACATCAGCGGCTTGTACATGGATGATGGCTATCTTTTTTTCAGGGTGACACCCGTTGAGGTAGCAGTGGTAAACGATTCAATTGATGTAGAGATGAGGATTTTTGAGGGAGATCAGGCTATTATAGACCAAGTGCCGATTACCGGAAACGAACGAACGAGCGAACATGTAATCAGGCGCGAGTTGTCCACCATTCCCGGGCGGAAGTTTAGCCGTTCAGATTTGATCCGCACACAACAGCAGCTATCGCAGATGGGTTATTTTAACGCACAAAAAATTGAACCCGAAGTTCGTCCCAATCCGGCTAATGGAACGGTAAATATTGGCTGGAAAGTAGAAGAACAATCCAACGACCAAGTACAGCTTTCGGGCGGCTGGGGCGGCTACTACGGCTTTGTGGGTACAGTTGGTTTAACCTTCAATAACTTTTCGCTTCGAAATGTTCCCCACTTTAAAAAATGGAGGCCGCTGCCTGTAGGCGATGGCCAAAAGCTGTCATTACAAATGCAGGCCAACGGAAAATCTTTTCAGAGTTACAGTATCTCTTTTTCCGAACCCTGGTTTGGTGGAAGAAAACCCAACTCTCTCACAGTAAGTTTAAACCACTCGATCTCGCGAATACCAAGCGGCCGCACCGGGTTTACAATGACCTATGACGCCAACAGCGCTTATCTTAAACAGAGTGGTATTACCATTGGCTTCGGACGAAGGCTGGAGTGGCCCGACAGTTATTTTACTTTAACTAATTCATTGTCGTATCTCGTATATCAATACAATAGATATTTTAACTCTGCTACGCTGCCGGTATTTGGTATTACCAATAGCTTAACCTTCAATACAACATTGTCAAGAAACAGTATTGATAACCCCATGTTCCCTAAAACAGGTTCTACTATTTCACTGAGTTTAAATTTAACACCACCGTACTCACTCTTCAGGCCGTCCAGTTATTACCTCGACAACACGACCCGTTATAATTGGATAGAACTGCACAAGTGGATGTTTGACTCCAAGTTTTATTTAACGCTGATAGGAAGCAAAAAGCCTGAAGGACGAAGTTTGGTGTTGGAAACAAAAGCTCACTTTGGATACATCGGAACCTATAACAATAAAATTGGAGGCGTAGGCCCTTTTGAAAGGTTTTTAGTAGGAGGTTCCGGATTGACGGGAGGATTCAACTCGTTTGTGCTGGGTCAGGACATTATTGGGTTGAGAGGCTACCCCGACAATTCTGTTACCCCTCCTCTTTATGCCCTTCGCGGCAGTTTGGCCGTAAACGGTATAGAGGGTGGTATTATCTACAATAAATTTGGGATGGAAGTGCGCTACCCGGTTGTTACCAGTCAGGCAGCCACGGTTTATTCCTTTGTGTTTACAGAAGCAGGCAACAACTGGAATAATTATCAGGACTTTAATCCGTTTAACTTGTACCGCTCGGCCGGTTTTGGGGCACGGATTTTTATGCCTGCGTTTGGTTTGATAGGTTTGAATTGGGCGTATGGATTTGATACCCTGCCCGGGGCGAGCAATAGAAGTGGTCAGCAGTTCCACTTCACTATTGGTCAGCAAATCCGTTAAAAAAATGATAAAAACAGTTTCGCTTGCAGCTATTTTGTTTTTCGGCCTGAATGTTGCTTTTGCTCAGAAATTCGGGTACATCGATTCAGAATATATTTTGAGCAAGATGCCCGAATATGCTAAAGCGCAGAACGAAATAGAGCAGTTTTCGGCAGCCTGGCAGAAAGAAATAGAAGATATGCAGCACAAAGTAGATGGACTGTATTCAATGTACCAAGCTGAACAGGTGCTGCTAACCGAAGAAATGAGGCAAGAGCGCCAAGCAGAGATAAAAAAGAAAGAAACAGAATTAAAAGCATATCAAAAAAAGGTTTTTGGATTTGGTGGCCTTTATTTTTTGAAAAAACAAGAATTGATTAAACCTTTGCAGGATAAAGTGTTCGATGCAGTCAGTAAAGTATCAAAAGCTAACCGGTTGGCCATTGTGTTTGATAAAGCAGCCGAATTAGTCATGATCTATACAGACCCACGACACGATTACACAGATTTTGTATTAGAAGAACTGGGTCTGGGCGATCCTAACGACAAAGTAAAATAATTTATTAACCAACTATTAAAAATGAGAACTCTCTTATCCTTGATTTTGTGTAGCGTTATGCTGATGGCCAACGCACAAGAAAATGCCGTTCAAAAAATTGGCTATGCCGATACAGAATATATCATGAGCCAAATGCCGGCAGTTAAAACTATTGAAAGCGAACTGAAAACACACAGCGCCCAATTGGACAACCAGCTAAAAGCCAAGTACGAAGACATACAAACCAAGTACAAGGCATACCAAAACATGCCTGCTACCACACCCGAAGCTATTCGCGCAGACAAAGAAAGAGAACTGACATCGCTGCAAGAAAACTTTCAAAAATTTCAACAAGAAGCGCAATCATCGCTGCAAAAAAAATCGGCCGAACTGTACGAACCGATTTATAAAAAAATTGGTGCGGTTACAGAAGAAGTAGCCAAAGAAAACGGCTTCTCGTTCATCATCAGCCCGCACATGCTCAACGGTGGCGACATCCTGCTTTACACAGATGAAAAATATAATATTTCAGACATGGTGCTAAAGAAGCTTGGAATTACGCCCACACCCCGTGCAGCGACAACGACTGTCCCCGTAAAAAAGAATTAAAAAACATAAAAGTAATGAAGATAAAAGCCACCATTTTTGGTGGCTTTTTTTATTGCTGACCCCAAGCCAAATAGTTGTTGGAAACTGGTAACTTTGCTTGTTAAATCAACAGTTCATGTTGCGGTTACTCGTCATTATTGCTTTGATTGTTTACATCTTATCGAAGGTCAGCAACCTTCTTTTTCGAGGCACATCATCGGCTCAACAAAACAGGAATTTTCAAAACGGATCAGAAGGCAAAACACGTGTAGATAGCCAGCCTAAGAAAAGCCGGCAAGGCACCATCAAAGGAGGCGACTACGTGGACTACGAAGAAGTGAAATAGAAACTTTCAACTTTATTTAATGAAAACCTATTTTCTACTTATTGCTTTTTTGGTTTTAACAGTTGATGGCTTTGCTCAAACAAAACAAAAACGGTTGGCACTTGTCATTGGCAACAGTCACTATCTATTTGCCAATCCTTTAAAAAATCCTATAAACGATGCCAGGGCAATAGCAAGCTCATTGCGCAGTTTGGGTTTTGAGGTAATGGAATACGAAGACGTCAAACAGCCTCAGATGAAGCAAGCTATTAGTGCATTTGGCCAGAAGGTAGGCACTTACGATGTAGGTCTTTTTTATTATGCCGGTCACGGCATCCAAACCAAAGGAGCAAACTATATGGTGCCCATCGAGGCAGAAATGAAAAGTGAGGAAGAAGTAGAGTTTGACTGTGTAGCGGCAGACCGGGTGCTGGCCTTTATGGATGCAGCCAGCACAAAAGTGAATATTGTCATTTTAGATGCGTGTAGAAATAACCCCTTCTCCAGAAGTTGGCAACGCGGCACGGGCGGTGGTGGGCTGGCTATGATGGATGCGCCCAAAGGATCATTGATAGCGTATGCTACCTCACCGGGGCGCACGGCTTCTGATGGCGAGTCGTCCAACGGGCTATACACCAGCGCCCTGTTAAAATTTATGCGCAACCCTTCGCTTACAATCGAACAGGTATTTAAGCAAGTAAGAAATGAAGTGAGCGATAAATCGGGAGGCGCACAGATACCATGGGAAACCACCTCGCTGACAGGCGAAGATTTTTACCTGAACCTTTCGCCATCTACAGCAGGGACTATCACCACCTCGGTGCCAGAAAGCACCCTGCACGAAACCGTGACGGCCAAGCGGATGATGGAGTTGAAGTCCGTGAAGGTATCAGCCGAAGACAAGAGCCAAGCTGAAATATTTTTTTCGCAAGGGAAAATATCGTACGAGGCCAAAAAATACGATAAGGCTATAAGCGAATTCACGAAAGCCATCCAGCTAAACCCTGAGTATGCAGAAGCCTATTTTGAGCGCGGGTATTGCTACTACACTTTGGTTGATTATGATAAAGCAATAGAAGATTTTGACATTTCCATTGCACTAAACTCCAAACTGAGCGAGGCCTACTACTGGCGGGGCAACGCCAATCGCGGAGTAAGGCAAGATGATAAGGCACTGAAAGACTTTTCGCGAACCATTTCATTAAAACCAGATTATTATCAGGCATACTATTGGCAAGGACGGACTTATTATGATCTAATGATGAATGATAAAGCCATTATCAACTTCAGAAAAACCTTAGAATTACAACCTCAATTTTCAGATGCCTTGTTTTGGCAAGGACAAACCCTATACGACCAAAAAAAATATGACGAGGCCATTGTCAGTTACAATCAGGCATTGAATATAAAAGGAGCAGATGCAGAAATTTTATATTGGCGTGCTAATGCCAAGTTTTCACTGAAACAATGGCAAGCTGCTATTGCCGATTTCGATTCTGCCATACTGATCAAACCCGCTTACCCGGAAGCCTATTTTTACCGCGGAAAAGTAAAATACAACCTAAAACAATATCAACCCGCCATTGACGATTTTGCGAAAGCAGGTGAACTGAACGCTAACTATGCAGAAAGCTTTTATTGGATAGGAAAAACTGAATATGTTTTAACCGATTACGATAAAGCCATTCAGTATTGTAGCAAGGCAATCAGCATTAATGAAAATCACGGAGACGCCTACTATTACAGGGCCATGAGCCTTTATACACAAGGTAAGTATGAGGAGGCTATTCCCGATTTTGATAAAAGTATAACCATTCAGCCATACGCTGATTCGTATTATTGGCGGGGTAATGCTAAATATGCAATGCAAGATTTTGCCGATGCCATTCCCGATTTTACACAGGCCATCCAAAAAGGATCAAACGATGCTTTTTTAAATGAGTATTACTATTACCGGGCTAATTCTTACTATTCACTAAAGATGTACTCCAATGCGTTGAAAGATTTTACCGAAGCCATTAACCTGAAATCTAGTGTGGCCAACCAATGGTATTACCGGGGGCTCACGTATTATTATCTGAACCAAAAAGAGTTAGCGTTGGCAGACATAAACAAAGCCATTGTGCTGGATCCGGCCAACACAAAATTTGCCGACTTTAAAAAAGAAAATTTTAAATAAACACAGTTTGACTTTACCGTTTTTTAAATACGAAGCCACCGGAAATGATTTTGTGATTATTGATAATCGCGATATAAATTTTTTGCCCGATAAAAACCAAATTGCCAAAATGTGCGACCGTAAGTTTGGCATTGGTGCAGACGGGCTGATATTGATTGAAAAACACAAAACACTTGATTTCAATTTGATTTATTACAACAGCGATGGGTCTGCCAGCTTATGCGGAAACGGCAGCCGGGCAGCCGTTAAGATGACCACTTCACTCGGAATAACCGGCAGCAAGACAAAGTTCAATGCGTATGATGGCATGCACGAAGCCGAACTCTTACATAACGGCCACGTCAGGCTGAAGATGAACAACGTGGATTTGATACAAAAGATCGAAAAAGATTTTTTCATCCACACAGGGTCTCCCCACTTCATCCGCTTTGTGGACAATGTAAAAAAATTTCCGGTTTTCGAGGAGGGAAAAAAAATCAGGTATAGTAATGCCTATCAACCGCAGGGAACCAACGCAAACTTTGTTGAGTTGCTAAATGATAATTCTATTTTTGTAAGAACCTACGAGCGCGGTGTTGAAAACGAAACGCTTTCGTGTGGTACGGGTGTTACGGCCGCAGCCATTGCTGCTTCCTATAAAAATTATAAGTCTCCGGTTTCTGTTAAAACATTAGGAGGCGAGCTGTGGGTTGAGTTTAGTGTAGCTCCGAACGGGTCGTTTACAGATGTTTATTTAGTTGGCCCCGCAAAAAAAGTCTTTGAAGGTATGTGGACGTTAGAATGAATGAAAAGGCTCACTTCAATGGCTATTATTTTATAGCTGGTCATACCAATTTTTTATCCGATCTTTTTATATCTAAGTCGCTGAATTTCAAAGCATTTACTTCGTATTAAATTTAGGTAGCGAACAGAAAATTTCGCGGATGACATTTCCCGGATAATTGCCCACTCAAAATCCGTAACTTCGCACCCCTTATTTGTATTTATAGACATCATATTTTATGCTCAAACTGATCGCCAAGGTTTTCGGAACAAAGTCAGAAAAGGATATCAAGCGGATGACCCCGCTGGTGGAAGAAACAAAACAGCAGGGAAAGGCTCTTGTTTCGTTATCGCATGATGAACTGCGGCAAAAAACCATTGACGTGCAACACCACATCAATGCAAAGTTGAAGCTGACAGACGAACAAATAGCCGGCTTTCATCAGCGGATAGCAGACCACCCGGAGTTAGATCTCAATGAGAAAGAATTCATCTTTTCGCAAATAGATAAAACCGAACTCGAGCGCAACAAAGAGCTGGAAAAAGCGCTGATGGAAGTGTTGCCTTTGGCTTTTGCCATCATACGCGAAACGGCCAAACGATTTAAAGAAAACGAATACCTGGAAGTAACAGCTACTGAATTTGATCGCCAACTGGCTGCCCGTCATGATAATGTAAAAATCGTGGGCGACAAAGCACATTGGCATAATCAGTGGATGGCTGCCGGCAATTTGATTAAATGGGATATGGTACACTATGATGTGCAAATCATCGGTGGGATTGTGCTGCACGAAGGTAAAGTTGCCGAAATGGCAACCGGTGAGGGAAAGACACTCGTAGCAACCTTCCCGGCATTTTTAAATGCATTGGCCAAACGAGGAGTACATATTGTAACCGTAAACGATTACCTCGCCAGACGCGACAGCGAGTGGATGGGGCCGATCTTTCAGTTTCATGGCCTGAATGTTGATTGTATAGACAAGCATGAGCCCAACTCGGCAGAACGGAGAAACGCTTACCGCGCAGATATTACCTACGGAACAAACAACGAATTTGGTTTTGATTACCTGCGCGATAACATGGCGCGCGAACCCGAAGAACTAGTGCAAAGAGGCCATCACTATGCTATGGTGGACGAGGTGGACAGCGTATTGATAGATGAGGCGCGAACCCCGCTGATTATCTCGGGTCCGATACCGCGCGGAGACGAGCACGAGTTTTATGAATTAAAACCGCGCATCAACAAAGTAGTGGAAGCGCAAAAGAAGATGGTCAACCAATTCCTCAATGATGCCAAGAAACAACTGAGCGAAGGCGATGAAAAGGAAGCGGGCGTGTCGTTATTCCGGGCTCAACGCGCGATGCCTAAATACAAGCCATTAATTAAAATGCTGAGCGAAACGGGCAACAAAGCCATTGTGCAAAAAACAGAAAATTTTTATTTGCAAGACAACAAGAAGGAGATGCCCAAAGCAGATGAGCCTCTGTTTTTTGTGATTGATGAAAAAGATAATAGCGTAGAGCTGACCGAAAAAGGGATAGACCTGATTACAGGCGAAGGAGAAGACCCCAAGTTTTTTATTATGCCTGAGATTGGAACGGAACTGAATAAGATTGAAAAAGATCCGGCTCTTTCAGACTCAGAAAAACTTCATAAGAAAGATGAACTGATCCGCGATTACAACACCAAGTCGCAACGCCTGCACAGCATCAATCAATTACTAAAAGCTTATACTCTTTTTGAAAAGGATACAGAATACATCATCGTAGAAGGTAAAGTAAAAATCGTGGACGAGCAGACCGGCCGCGTGATGGAAGGCCGCAGATACTCCGATGGTTTGCATCAGGCCATCGAAGCGAAAGAAAACGTAAAGGTGGAAGATGCCACACAAACCTATGCCACCATCACGTTGCAAAACTATTTCCGTATGTACCACAAATTAGCCGGTATGACAGGTACAGCCGAAACGGAAGCGGGCGAATTGTGGGACATCTATAAATTAGATGTGGTGGTAATTCCTACCAACAAACCGATTTCGCGCAAAGACCATAACGACTTGGTGTATAAAACCATGCGCGAAAAGTTTACGGCAGTAATAGAAGAAATTGTCAGACTCACCCATGAAGGAAGGCCTGTTCTGGTGGGCACTACCTCCGTAGAGGTTTCAGAGTTAGTGAGCCGTATGTTGCAGATCAAAAAAATTAAACATAACGTACTCAACGCTAAACAACATCAGCGGGAAGCCGAGATCGTAGCCGAAGCCGGCAAACCGGGTACTGTTACCATTGCCACCAACATGGCAGGCCGGGGCACAGACATTAAACTCACGCCCGAATCGCGAGCGGCAGGCGGTCTTGCTATCATTGGCACGGAACGCCATGAGTCGCGCAGGGTGGACAGACAGTTGCGCGGTCGAAGCGGCCGCCAGGGCGACCCGGGTACTTCCAGCTTTTACGTTTCGCTGGAAGATAACCTGATGCGCTTGTTTATGCCCGAGCGGATTTCGCGCATCATGGACAGGCTGGGTTTAAAAGAAGGCGAAGTGATCCAACACTCGATGGTGACCAACTCGATTGAGCGCGCCCAGAAGAAAGTGGAAGAAAATAACTTTGGCATCCGCAAAAGATTGTTGGAGTACGACAACGTGATGAACTCACAACGCGAAGTAATCTACAAACGAAGAAAAAATGCTTTGTTTGGAGAACGCCTTCAGTTAGATATTCTGACCATGCTTTATGATACGTGCGATGAATTAGTGGCCAATGGAAAAGCCAGCGAAAACATGGAACCTTTTAAATTAAATGTGCTGAGTGTTTTAGGCTTTGATGTGGCCATGCCGGCAGAAGAATTAGCCAAGGCTGATCCCAATACGCTAACGGAAAAAATATACGAGGAAGCATTGAAACACTACGATCAAAAGAATAAGCTGATCGCACAAAAAGCTCTGCCGATCATTAATGATATTTATAAAACGAGAGGAGCTACTATTCAGGAGATTTTAGTACCCTTTTCAGATGGCACAAAACAAATTGGTGCCGTAGCGAATCTAAAAAAATGCGTGGCCACCCAAAATGCTGAGCTGATCAAATCCATGGAGAAAATGATTACGCTCAACATTATAGATCAAAACTGGAAAGAACATCTGCGCGACATGGATGACCTGAAACAGTCTGTACAGAATGCGGTGTATGAACAAAAAGACCCGTTGTTGATTTATAAATTTGAGGGCTTCGAAGCATTTAAACGGTTTATCACCAAAGTAAACGAAGAAACGATTTCATTTTTAATGAAAGCCGAAATACCCGTGCAGGAGGCAGACGATGTGCACGAGGCTCATGCTCAAAAACGGCAGAAGCTGCGCGAACAAAAAGACGAGTCGCGTTCCTTGCTGCAAGGAGGAGGTGCGGAACAGCAAACACAGCAGGCAACACAAGAAAAAGTGATGCCGGTAAAATCAGAAAAAATTGCCAACCGCAATGACAAAGTTTCGGTGCAATATCCGGATGGGCGAGTTTTAAAAGATGTGAAGTACAAAAAGGTAGAAGAAGATATTAAAAACGGAAAGTGTATCGTAATTGAAGGATGATGGGCAAGAAATTGGAAGTTGGAAATAAGAAGTTGGAGGTGAGAATCTTTCTTTATTCCAACTTCTGTATTCTTTATTCTACCTTCTTCATTCTATGTATCTTCTCTGTTCCTATCACTTCTTCAGCTCAAAAAAATAAACCCTATCACGAAGACCTGAGCAAATGGAGACCCAAAGCAGAATACACTCAACCAATTAAAACGGCTGATACGCTACACGCAAAGGCAGACATTAAACCCACGAAAAACATCAACTCAAAAATTGACGGGATTCTCGACAGCATCAATCAATTTAATGCGCTGAACAAATTTATTGACGGGTACACCATCCAAATCTATTCCGGTCAAAAACGCGAAGATGCCATGAACGCTAAAAAAAAACTACAGGAAGAGATACCACAGCTAACATCTACCTTATTATACCAACAACCAAAATTCCGCGTAACAGTAGGCAAGTATTTTACCAAATTAGAAGCACAGCCGGACTTGCTAAAACTGAGGAAAAAGTTTTCAGCAGCTATTTTGGTGCCTGAGAAAGTTTCGATTAAGTAGAGCAGATGTTCAGGAAGCAATACTTTGATTCCACTCGTACACACTGTCAGAAATTTCGATTAACAAGTCGGGTTCTTTTTCCAGTGCGTTTCCTATCACAATCAAGTCGGCACCGGCCTGTAGCGCGCGGGTAGCTTTTTCGGCTGAGTTAATTCCGCCTCCCACAATTAAAGGTACGCTAACAGATTTACGTACAGAGTTGATCATTTTGCTGCTCACCTCGCGCTCAGCCCCGCTGCCGGCATCCAAATAGATCAGTTGTAGCCCCAACATTTCACCGGCCATGGCAGTGCAGGCGGCTAGCGAATACTTATCTTCCGGAATGGGTGTGGTGTTGCTGATGTAGGCAACCGATGTGGTTTTGCCCGAGTTGATTAGCATATAACCGGTAGGAAGTACCTCTAAGTTGTTACTTTTTATAATAGGCGCTGCAATAACGTGCTGGCCGATTAATAAATCGGGATTGCGCCCGGAAATTAATGACAAGAATAAAATGGCATCGGCTGACGGATCTATCTGCAAAGCACTTCCGGGAAACAAAACCACCGGCAAGGTTACATGCCTCTTAATATATTTAATGATTGCCGATAGATTGGTGGTGCTGACCAAGCTGCCGCCCACGAAAAAATAGTCTACACAATTTTCTGCGGCCAAGCGCAGCAGCGAATCTAATTTACTTAGCTCATTGATTTTATCAGGATCAACTAAAACCGCGATGGATTTCTTGCCCTGTTTACTTCGTGTACTCAGATCCTTCAGAATGCTCATCAGCCTTTTTGTTTTTCAGGTAATCCGAGAGTTTTTCTTTGGCCAGATCCATCAAAAAAACAGTAGCCGCTCCGGCCAAGCGTTCGCCCACCCCATGCAATAGCGAAGGAGCGGAGGGCTCCTCTTCTTGATCCGTGTCATGATCTACTGCCGGTTGTGCTTGTTTAACAACTTTCCTCTTTTTCTTTTTTGAAGAAGAAACCCGGCTCACCAATAAATAAGTAGCTGCCAGCACCCCGCCAATGATCAGCGCATTTTTTAACATCCGCTCTCCGCGTTCGGAAACATCTTTGATCTCGCGCTCCAATTCCTGTTTGTGGCGGGCAGAGGTTTCGATCAACTTTCTCTTTTCGGGGTCTTGTGTTTCCAGCAGTTCCATTTATGTGTCTTTTCTTCGTTTGAAATGATTTTCTAAAAATTGATTTACCTGTTTGTAAAATACGGTAAGCAAAAGACAAGGTAACCCATAAATGGCAGAAACGATCCAGTAGCCGGTGGCATTACTTTCAAAATAGGTATTGAGATAATTGGCCAGGCCAAAACTGACAAAAACCAAAAAAAGTAAGCCGAGCATAAAGATGATAACCAATGCCAGCCCCCGCGAGATTATTTTAATTACCTCTTCGCGCACCTCAAGCTTCACTAACTCAACCTTCGATTCTACATAGCCCGAAAGATGTGCCATGATGCCGTCTAAGCGAAGTAGTTTTAAAATGTAGTCCTTGATCGAATCCATACGGCAATATACTCATTGGATGTAAAAAAAAACTAACGGCTAAGGTAAATCAATGAAAAGGGTATCAGAAAGAAAGTAAAAAGCAAAAACAGAAATCCAGCGATGCGGTGGCGTAACGTTAATTGGCTCAGCCCGGCTGCCAGTCGGTAGGGGATTTCCTTTAAATAAGGCGTTTGAAAAAATAAAAGCACCCCGATTATATTGAAAAGAAAGTGGGCGATGGCAATACCGATAGCTGCATTGGAGTTAAAAGTGCTCACAATAAATGCCGTAACGGTTGTGCCCACGTTGGCCCCCAAGATGAAGGCACAAGATTGACGCAGCTTAATGATTTTTTTGGCCGCCAAAGGCACAACGAGCGAAGTAGTAACCGTGCTGGAGCGGATAATAGCGGTAATAAATGTTCCCCAAACAAATGATTTGTATTGGGAAGAAAAAATATTATTAATTTTTCCCTGCGGCTCCACCCCCATCGTATGGCTGATTATTTTTCTGAAAAACAGAATGGAACTCAGCAAAAGAAAAATGGCTATTCCGAATAGCAAATAGGGATTGCCTATCACTTCAGAAATAATCTGAACGGATATGCCAGTCCATGAATCCAGCAAAGAAAAATTTTCTACAGCCGTGCCAACAGTAGGCTCGTTAAAAAAATGAACAGCCACAAAATGCGATAGCCCTGACAGAAAATGAAAATTATATTCCAACGGAAACAAAATAACTGCGGTAAGAATATTAAAAAACGCATGATAGCTGCCAGCCGTAACTGCACGTCTAAATTCTTTTTTGCGATCAATAAAACTAAGCGATACTACCACACTGGTAATGGTGGTGCCAATATTGGCACCCATGATAACCGGTGTAGCTGCGGAAAGCGAAAGAGTACCCGAAGCAACCAACGCCACTGTCATAGAAGTAGTGGCTGAGCTGCTTTGAAATAAAGCCGATAAAAGTAAACCGATAAACAAGCCCGTGTAGGGATTGGATGTAGCCATCAACAGCATTTGGATGACGGAGCCCCCCAGTTGATGAAGGGAGAACATCATCAGGTCGAGCGAGAATAAGAAGAGAGTTAAGGCAAGGATAAAGAAGAGCAAGAAACGCAAGAGCATTTTTTTGCTAAATGGAATTTTCTCTGACGGTGCGATCGTATCCGGTGCGTTCATCGTACTGTAAAGATATGCGTAAGCAGCAAACCAGTATCTTAAGCCAGTTGATGACCGAGTTAAATTTCCATTAATTCTTTGACGGCCAGCCAGGCCATCAGCCCCGGCCCAATTTTCAGGGCTTCTTCGTCAATATCAAAAGTGGGGGTATGAACGTAAGAGGTAATTCCTTTGGATTCGTTTCTTGTTCCTAAACGATAGAATGAGGCGGGGATTTGGTGGGAGTAGTAGGCAAAATCTTCTGACCCCAGAGTAATATCCAGATCAACTACATTTTCTTTTCCCAGATATTCTTCCGCAGCGTTCCTGATCCTCCGTGTCAGTACGGGATTATTTTCCAAATAAGGATAGCCCCGCGAAATTTTAACATGGCATTTTGCGCCCATGCTGTCGGCCATGCCTTCGGCCATCGCTTTTATTTTTTGCAGACCCTCTTCACGCCAGGCTTCGTTCAGTGCACGGAAAGTGCCCGAAATTTTCACTTCATCTGGGATGATGTTGGTGGCGCCATTGGCTATAATTTTTCCGAAGGTTAAAACGGTAGGCTGTTTGGGGCTGGCCTTGCGACTGATAATTTGCTGAAGGGCAATAATAATGTGGGCGGCAATCACCACGGGGTCAACCGTAAGCTCAGGCGCAGCGCCATGCCCGCCTTTGCCAATTACAGTCAGATAAATTTCATCGCTGCTGGCCATGTACATCCCTTCACGAAAGCCTACTTTCCCTGCAGGGATAAGAGGCATTACGTGCTGGCCTAAGATGGAAGAAGGAGCAGGGTTTTGTAATACTCCTTCTTTGATCATCAACGAAGCTCCGCCCGGGTTTTTTTCTTCTCCGGGTTGAAAAATTAATTTCACGGTTCCTTCAAAATGATCTTTCAGCCCACTTAATATTTTGGCCGTACCCAGTAATGAGGCTGTGTGCACATCGTGCCCGCAGGCGTGCATGACACCAGGATTTTGCGATTTGTATTCTGTTTCGCTTGTCTCCTGGATCGGCAAGGCATCAATATCTGCGCGGAGGGCTACCGTTTTTTTTTCACGATTTTTTCCTTCAATAGAAACAACAACTCCGGTTTCTGCCACGCCCTCTTGGGGGCTTAGCCCATAGTCTCGGAGTTTGCTCGCAATAAATTGGGCAGTATTGACTTCTTTGTAGGATAACTCCGGATGGGCATGCAAGTGCCTTCTGTTGGCAACGGTTTCTGCAGCCAGTTCTGTTGATTGTTTTTTTATTTGATCTAACAGGTTCATTACATTTTTGCCTGCTGCATCAGTTTGTCTATTAGTTTGTCCACCGATTGCCCTTCGGCTTCTGCTTTAAAATTTCTTACAATGCGATGGCGCAATACCGGTTTTGCTACGGCTTGCACATCTTCTATGTCGGGCGAATATTTTCCGTTGAGCAAGGCATTGCATTTTGCGCCCAGCACCAAGTATTGAGAAGCTCGCGGACCGGCTCCCCATTCTAAAAATTCTGTGGCAAGGGGTGAGTCATTCCCCGGCCGCGTGGCAACAGCTAACCGCACGGCATACTCTACCACATTATCGGCTATCGGTACGCGCCTGACGAGCCGTTGAAAGAAAATGATTTCTTCCGCAGTCAGGATTTTATTGACGGCCACTAACTGTTCGGCCGTAGTGCCTTTCACAATTTTTAATTCTTGTTCGAATGTGGGGTAGTCCAAGAAGATATTAAACATGAACCGATCCAATTGTGCTTCGGGCAAAGGGTATGTCCCCTCTTGCTCGATCGGGTTTTGTGTGGCAATCACAAAAAAGGGCTGAGGCAGTTCGTAGCGCTTTCCGGCAATGGTTACGGCATTTTCCTGCATGGCTTCGAGCAGCGCAGCTTGTGTTTTCGGTGGGGTGCGATTTATTTCATCAGCCAAAATAATGTTTCCAAAAACAGGGCCTTTGATAAACTGAAAGTTCCGCTCTTTATCCATTGTTTCGGCACCGATGATGTCGGAAGGCATCAGGTCTGGTGTGAACTGGATGCGTTTAAAAACCAGGTCGAGCGACTGCGACAAGGTTTGAACCAGCAGAGTTTTGGCTAAGCCGGGCACTCCGATGAGCAGGGCGTGGCCGTGGCAGAAAACGGAGATGAGGGCAAGCCGCACCACATCATCTTGCCCTACTATGACTTTGGCAATTTCTGATTTTAATTTTTTGTACGATTGCGCCAGCGCATCGGCAGCTTCTACATCATTTTGAAAGACAGTTGGCATGGCTAAACTTTTGTTGTGAAAATACTTTTTTACCCATGCCCATGCAAATAAGCTATTCTATGATTTTGCACCCTTTGAAATTAGGATCAATATTGATGAATACATCTTGCCGCGATTTAACAAACCATTTGTTTACGGCCTTGTCTTTTTTTTCGGCCAAAGCGGCTGATTGGATGCGGTGCCAATCGTCTTTCAGGTTAGCCTGGTGCGGAGGGAGTTTTGCTTTGAAGTAAATGACACGAACGGCTTCTTGTTGGGTGTCTTTGGTGCGGTAAGGCAACGGTTTAGAAAGATGCCCCACTTTCATGGTGTCTATAACAAAGTAAACAGCCGGATCAAGTGTTTTATCAATCGCTACTTTTGTGCCGCCATCAGCATCGGTAAAAAAACCGTTGTGACCCTTGGTGTCTTTGTCGTCTGAGTATAGTTTAGCGGCTTGCTCGAAAGTAATGCTGTCTTTCTTGATTTTTCTACTTAAAGAATCCAAATAGAAACGAGCCCGTGCAATATCATCGCTGCTGGGCTCTGCCTTAATTAATATATGCCGCGAATTGTATTCATTTCCTCTGCGGTCTATCAACTGCATGATATGAAAACCATATTGTGACTCGAACGGGTGAGATACTTCTCCTTTGGCAAGTTTAAAAGCCATGGCTTCATACTCAGGTACCATCGAACCTCTGCCGAAATATCCCATCTCGCCTCCATTGGCGCGGGCGGAAGGATCTTCCGAATATTTTTTTGCCAGTTCATTCCAATTTTCACCTTTTAAAAATCTGGTGCGCAGGTCTTCCAGCTGTGCTTTGGTTTTTGCTTTTTGTTGTGGGCTTACCTTGGCAGTTTTTACAATTTGCCCGATAATGGCATCGGCCGAATAAAAAGGCAAACTGTCGGAAGGGATTTTGTTGTAGAAGCGTTTTATCTCAGAAGGCGTTATCGTTATGTCTTTCGTAATGCGCTCGGTCATTTCGCGCGCCAACAACTGTTCACGGATTTGGTCGTGTAGTTCGGCTTTCAGTTGTTCAAAAGTCTTTCCATAGCTGCGTTCCAATTCTTCTTGCGAGTTGCCATAGTTTTGAAGGATGATCTGCATCCGTTGCGAAGTATTTTGATCTACTTCAATATCTGTTACGATAATAGAGTCTATTTCGGCTTTGGCCACCATCACTTTGCTCATCACCATGCGGTTCAGCAGGTTGCACTTGGCTTCTTCTGAACCGGGATTGCCATCTGTAAGGTAGCTTTGGTAGGCAGACTCCAACTCCGACTTCAGCACAATGTAGTTATCTACCTTTGCGATGATTTTATCCAGCACAAAACCATTGTCTTTATCGCCAGACTGGCCCAAGGCTGCCCAGGGCATGAGCAATACGGCCAGGCTACCTACCCAAAACCTCAAATTCGTTCTTCTTAGCAGCATTTTCATAAATCTCATCTTCCAATTTTTTTGCAAGTTCTACTTTTCTTTTGTTTAAAATAATGTTTTTAATGTCTTGTCTGACAAACTCTAACGGAGAGACATTGTCGGCTATTTTATAGGCATCTACCTTGAGGAAATACAGAAAGTTGGCATCGCTGGTTTCGTAGTAATTGTAGGTCTGCAAGAATTGTATTTTGTTGGGAATATCCATTAATGGAGAGTTCACCGCTATTTTGTCGAACTCAATCCAGGAAGAGTCGGCCAAATGAAAGGCAGCCGAAAACCCTAAGCAGTACGATTTCAGTTCGGTCATTTCTTTCTCTTTTGTTGAAAACATCAATTCTTTGATCCGCTTGGTGCGCGGAGCATCTTTTGATACTTTGATGTACGAGCCTTTAATAATGTTTTGTTTTAAAATAAAATTATCGGGGTGAGAGCGGTAATATTCTTCGATAGATGTTTTATTAACGCTGTCGCTCAGGTGTTCGCGGATGTAATGGTTAAGAAATTGATAGGAAATCAGGCTGTATCGGTAGTCTTGTACTTTTCGTTCCAGATCGGCCTCATCAATTTTTATGGATTGCAGCGCCTCTTTGATCAGCAGTTGTTTTCTGATCCAGCTGTTTACATAAGCATTAACCCGCGTGGCGCTGTCATCTGCCGTGGCTTTTTCTGGCACAATACCTTTTAGCTCATCGGCATATAGCCGGGCATTATCTACACGCGCTACCACCTTTCGTTGAGAGTTGGCATCACCATTTTTTTTCATCTTGATAAGGTCGCACGAGTGTAAGCCAAGCAAGCAGCAGGCAACTATGACAAAAAGGATAATGCGCAAACTCATTTTTTCTGCAGGTTAGTTTCAACAAATTTTTTGCCTTTGGTATTGATTGAAACCGGAAATTTTTGGCGTAGCGAAGAAATCCAATTTTTTTCCAGCGAATCCTGATAATCTGAAATAATGCGGGCGCGGGCTTCATCGAATGATTTCATGCCCGGAGCTACCAGGCGCCTTACTTCAACGAAGTAATAGACAAGGTCGAGTTCTGTTTCTTGGATACCGGGCACCCAGTTAATTTTATCAATCACCTTGCTATCGCCTTTTTCGTAAGCACGGAAATTTTGTATGGACTTAAATTTTTTGATGTCTGCCCGGGTGAGTGTATCTCCCAGATGGATTTTCTTTTTCAGTTCTTCAAAGAAAGTTTGATCTGTTGTAGAAATAACGCGGGCTTCCACTCGAGGGCCGGCTTGATACTGGCTTAGGTGGTCTTGGTAAAATTTCTTTTGCCCCAGCGTATCTGCCGATGCGTTGTTCCACACTTCTTTTTCCATCACGTCAAAAAGCAAAATCCCTTCGCGGTATTCGGTTAACAGGTGCAGGAAGTCAGGGTTTTCTCTGATGATTTTCTCTTCTTCTGCTTGATTTTCTTTTTCGCTGACAAATGAAGTGTATAGTTGATGGAGGTATTCTCCGGACGGCAGCTTGTTAGGGCGTTGGTTTAGTTCTGCCCAGTTGATAAACTCACCGGAGGAGATGGCACGACCTTGCAAGGAAAACAATGTTAAAGCTTTTGTATCAGCATGGCCGGCTATACGCCATTTTCCTTTTTGCAAACTTGAGTCGGCTAGCGCAAACACAATTTTTTTGGTGGCTTCGTTTTCCTGAAAAGCAAAACTTTTTTTACGCTGGGCTGCCTCTTCCGCTTCGGCTATCTTCATGCGTTCATCGCGTACAATTTTTTTCTTCAACGCAGCTTCCATTTCTGCATAAGGAGCCAGAGGGATTTTCTTTTCAAGTCTTATGATATGCCAACCGATGTTAGATTGAAATGGATCGGAGACATCTCCCGGTTTTTGCAGGGCAAAAGCAGCGGCTTCAAATTCGGGTACCGATACAAATACACCGGTGCCAAAAGGCTTCAACCTACCTCCGCTATTTTTGGTGTTGGTGTCTTCCGAATATTGTTTGCAAAGCTCGTCCCAATGGCGGCCGCGTTTTAACTGATCGTCAATTTCGAAAATTTGATTTTTTGCTTTTTGGTCATCCTTTGGGGCGCGCAATAAAATATGAGATACTTCCACTTCGCCACGCGAAGGCCGCACATCTTCTACTTTTATTAAATGATAGCCAAAACGTGTGCGCACTACGGGCGAAAGATGGCCTACTTCAGTTTTGTAAGCCATCTCTTCAAACGGGTAAACCATTTGTAGGGCTGTAAAATAACTCAGGCTCCCTCCGTTGTATTTGGCAGAAGGGTCTTCACTGAGTTCTCTTGCCAATTTTTCAAAATCTTCTCCTGCCAAAATCCTTTTTCGTATTTCACTTATTTTGGTGTAGGCTTTCAGTGTGTCTTCTGCGGACGCATCCGGTTTTAACTGGATGAGAATGTGCGATGCTTTTATTTCTTTCAACAAGTGGGCGTATGCTTCTTTGGCAAGATTATCTACCAAATCTTTGTTGGCACGATAGGGCTTTTTCAATTCATCGCGGTAGCCGGCTAGTTCGCCTCTGAATTTTTTTGCGGTATCAAGCCCTTGCGCCTGCGCTTCGCGCACTTTCAATTTGAAGTTGATAAACAAATTGAGGTAATCGTCTATTTTTTCTTTGGTGAAATCATCCGGCTTGCCGGCATGATTTTTTTTAAACAGGTAGATAAACTCGTCTGTGTTAACGGGAGATCCGCCCACCGTAAATAAAGTAATGGGCTTAGTGCTTTTTGATTGGCCAAAGGCCATCAAAGCAAGACTGTAAAAAACAGAAAGTAAAATAAAATACCGACTCATGAAGCCCCTTGATTTTAGGGTGCAAATATAGTTTTCTTGAACGGAAGCGCGAACTCAGATTGTTTTCGTAAGCCGACAAATAGACTTACCGGCTTCCTTACGATATTCTATCCTGTCCATAATAGATTTTACCAGCCGAATACCCAGCCCGCCTTTGCGTTTTTCCTGCACCAGGTTTTCCATGGCAGGTTCTACAAAGCGGTTGATGTCAAAAACGGAACCATCGTCAACAATTTCGAAAATAAATTCGTTTTTGGAAGGATGATCAATTTTTAGTTCCAGTTGATGGTTGGGGTCGCAATGATGGGCATGGATCATCAGATTAGAACACATTTCGTCTAACGCCAACACGATGGCGCTTACCTGCATTTCGGGCACGTGGTTTTCGTGCAGCGCCTTTCGTATGAAATCGCGTATGCCTTTTAAATTGGCCAGGCTGCAACCGATGTTATACTGATAGTTCATTTGCCAATTTCAATGCCTCACTTTTATTTTCGCGGATGTGCAACAAACTGGCCAGTCCCAGTATTTCAAATGTATTGACAACTTTTTCTTTCAATCCGAACAGAACCATTTGAATATTCTTGTCGCGCAACTCTTCGATGTACGACATAAACACACCCAGCCCAGCGGAAGAAATGTATTCCAGCGCGGAGCAGTCCACTAATATTTTTTTGGCTCCTTCGCCCACGCTTTTGGCGATGGCCAAATCCAAGTCAATAGATGAGCTCGCATCAATTTCACCGATCACCGCAATGATGTCGGCTCCTCCTTCTTGTAGCCGTTTTATCTGCACCATATTTTTAAACGTTTTTTAACAAATTGGGTTATGCTTTAAATTTCACCGTCATAGAAGTATAATCGTCATTAATATTTTGCGTACCTGTAAACTCGTACAGCCGCTTGATGATATGATCTCCGATTTCTTTTGCGGAGGCTGTACTCACTTCGTTCAAAGCCGAGGCCAGGTGCTCGTAACCAAATTCATCTCCCTTGCCATTTTGAGCTTCTGTAATGCCATCGGTGTAGAGTACCATAATATCGCCAGACTGGTAGCTGATTTCATTGGTTTCAATATAGTTGCCGTATTCGGAGTTGCGCACCATACCCAAGGCAGCTCCTTTGTCTTTCAGGTAATACGAGTTGCTTTGACCGGCACGCAAATACAACACAGGGCAATGGCCGGCACGTGAGTAGCGTATCTTTTTTTGGGTTGTGTCAATAACAAAAAAAGATGCCGATATAAATGAGTTGCGCTCCAGGCAGTAGATCAATGCTTTGTTGGCACGCTGCATAAACTCACGCGGATCCAGTTGTTGCTGTGCCAGGCTGTGAAATATACCTTTCATCTGGCTCATGTGGAAAGCAGCTGTGGTGCCCTTGCCCGACACATCGGCAATGATGAGAGCCACTTTGTGCTCATCAATCCGAAGCGTATCATAATAATCGCCACCCACCTCATCGGCCGAAGCCGAAAAAGCCACGACTTCAAAATCATGATCTTGCTCTAATTTGGTGGGCAGCAGACTTTGTTGCACGGTTTTGGCAATCTTTAATTCTTCTTTGTAGCGCGCATGCTGAAAGGCCTCTTCCAGCAGCCGGAAATTTTCGATGGAGATGCCGGCCTGATTTGCAAAAGTGGAAACAATGCGTGTCATCTCTTTGTTGAAGCCTTCGGGTAATTCTTTTAACAAAGCAAGCGTACCGATGTTCTCTTCTTTCACTACAATCGGGAAGGCGAGGATAGAACGGAAACGCGATGACTTTAAGGAAGAAAGATATTTGGATAGGTTTTTTGTTTTTTCACTGCCCACATCTAAAATACCTTTTACCTGATTTTTCTCCAGGTGCTCGCGAATGTTTTTTGTCTCCTGCTCAGTGATGTGGTAGGTAAAAATTTTCTGTTCATTGTTGGCTCCTGTAATTTCAAGCCAGGCCGCATCGGCAAACACAGAGCTGACCGAGCTCTCCAACAAAATATTGTAAACACTTTCTTCGTCTTGCTCTGTTTGTATAGACTGGCTGATGCGCTGATAGTTTACCACTTCTTCCAGCTTCTGCTCAAAAACAGATGAAGTGGGCAGGTTGAACAAAATAACGAGGAAAGAAAAAATTCCATAAACAACAATAAACAGCGCAAGAAGAATGATGAAAAGATGGTTTCTGAAATCGAGAAAATTTGTTGTAGCCTTGGCGATCATTTCTGCCCCGCTGCCTACGGTATAGAAAAAATAAGCGAGATAAAAGAAAACCAACAGCAGCAATAAAAGGCTCGTCCATTTTTGTTTAAAATTGAGATATGCCACCCACCGCATGTTGGCCGACAGCACCAGCAGCATAACTCCCAAG
Organism: Bacteroidota bacterium; assembly: GCA_018267215.1. Classification (GTDB taxonomy): domain Bacteria; phylum Bacteroidota; class Bacteroidia; order Cytophagales; family Cyclobacteriaceae; genus ELB16-189. The sequence goes on along the minus strand of JAFDYX010000001.1, from coordinate 109,161 downwards.
ATCAAATTAAAAACAATGCGCAACGACTCGGGCATGAGTGTGCCCAGCATATCATACACTAAAATAGTTAGCAGGATGATGTCGAAAGCAAGCCATGTGCGCAGCAACCACTTCGACTTATGATAAAGAATCAGCCGCTTCCAGCACACCAAAGCAGCCAATAAAAAATTTACCAGTAAGGCTAAATTGATCTGATAAATAAAATCAGTGAAGACTACGTTAGTGGCCAACGAGGTGTGGCCCAACAAAAACATTAGCAGGCGAAAAGTGAGCGACACTACGGTAGTAATTAACCCGGTAGCAAAAACTTTCCACAGCAGGTCTGTGAAGTTGAGAGAATCATCCAGCTCAATTCGAAGTCTGTAATAATAAAAAAGACTGATGACAAAAACAGTCAGCATCAGACGGGGCAGCCATTCGGGCACATCTGGCTGCAACCCCTGCATGGTACTAAACAATAAGGTGATGTCAGAAAAAAGCAAGATCACCCAGGCAATGGCAGAGCCCAGAAAGGCGAGGCGAATGAGTGTTTTGCTTTTGAACACAGTTGCTATCGTAATCAATTGATTTGGTCAAACCCTGTATAAGGCCGTAACACTTCAGGAATTTTTATACCCGTTTCTGTTTGGTTGTTTTCCAAAATGGCGGCCACGATCCGCGGCAAAGCCAACGCACTTCCGTTCAGGGTGTGCAGCAATTGCGTTTTGCCTTCTTTGGTTTTATAACGAAGCTTCAGCCGATTAGCTTGAAACGTTTCGAAGTTGCTTACCGAGCTTACTTCAAGCCACCGTTGCTGGGCGGCAGAAAAAACTTCCATGTCGTACGTCATGGCAGAGTTGAAGCCCATGTCGCCACCGCAAAGCAAAAGTTTACGATAAGGTAATTGCAGTTTTTCTAAAAGCCCCTGCACGTGCTGGCACATGGTGTCCAATGCTTCATAAGAATTTTCGGATCGGGTGATTTGAACGATTTCTACTTTATCAAATTGATGAAGCCGGTTAAGCCCGCGCACATGGGCACCCCAGCTTCCGGCCTCACGCCTGAAACACGGAGTGTAGCCCGCATTTTTTATAGGCAGGTTTTCTTCGGCCACCATTACATCGCGGTATAGATTGGTGATCGGTACTTCGGCCGTGGGGATCAGGTACAAACCGTCTTCGTTTACAAAATACATCTGCCCTTCTTTGTCGGGCAGTTGCCCGGTGCCATAACCACTTGCTTCGTTAATGACGATAGGTGGTTGAATTTCGGTATAGCCTGCTTTTTCTGATTCGGCCAAAAAGAAATTGATTAATGCCCGCTGCAACTTGGCGCCTTTTCCTTTGTACACAGGAAAACCTGCTCCAGAGATTTTCACGCCCAAATCAAAATCAATGATGTCATATTTTTTAATCAACTCCCAGTGAGGCAATGCTCCGGCATGCAGTGTTGGAATATTTCCGTGCTTGTAAACTTCTTTGTTGTCGTCAGCGCCTTTGCCGGCCGGTACGAGGGCATGAGGCACATTCGGTATTTTGTACAGCAGATGTTTTAACTCCTCTTCGCATTGAACCAGTTGATCTTCGCCTTCCTTCATGCGTTGTTTATCGGTAGCTACCGATGCCTTCAGGCCATTGGCTTCTTCTGCTTTACCGGATTTGATCAACTCGCCAATTCTTTTTGAATCAACATTGGATTTTGCCTTCAGCTCGTCAACCCATTTTTGTGTTTCTCTCCGCTGCTTGTCGAGGGCGATGGCATCTGCCACCAGCGTTTCGGCATGAGCCAAGTTTCGCTTGGCCAGCCCTTCCAGCACGCGCGTAGTTTCTTCTCTCAGTGTTTGTACCAGTAACATAAAACGTTTTAAACCTTCAAAATTACCAATAATTTTTTCCTTTAAGTTGCTTCGTATTCGATTTTGGCATATAATTGCGCCATCATTTGAGGCCAATTCAGGCCATAGACGATATAAGCCTTAAGAATTTGTACCTGTTATTAGTTCTTGTATTTATTTCTCGTTCCTAATGTGTTGTTTAATCAACTAACTTTTTTCAACCCACTTTTGTGATGTACACTATTGATGAACTAAACCTAAAGCTATTAAGCGAGCTGAAGGAAATTGCCGAAGGCATGAATGTAAAAAATGCCAAAAAACTTTCTAAAGAAGAACTGGTTTATAAAATCCTCGATCAGCAGGCGGTATCGGGAAACCCGGAACCCAAACAAGAAACTACCGAACGCAAGATGAGGCCCCGCAGACGGGAGAATGTAGCACCTGTTTCTACGGCCGCCTCGGAAGCTGCCAAAGAACTGACCAGCGATGAACTGCTGCAAGGACTACACATTGAAGTTGACCAAAACGTTACCCGCTTTGACGACAGCCGCGAAACAACAACACCTCCTCCGGTTGTAGAAGCTAAAGAAGAAAAAAAACAACATCAGCCGGTTGCCAACCCACACCCCAATACGAATACTAACAACGGAGACCAGCCTCAGCGCAAAGAAAACAACGTACGCGATTTTGACGGAGTGGTAAGCAATGAAGGTGTGTTAGAAATCATGCAAGATGGCTACGGCTTCCTGCGTTCATCCGACTATAACTACCTCGCCAGCCCCGATGATATTTATGTATCGCCTTCGCAAATAAAATTATTCGGTTTGAAGGTAGGCGACACCGTGCGCGGCCAGATCCGCCCGCCCAAAGAAGGTGAAAAATATTTTGCGCTGCTGAAGGTGGACAGCATCAACGGAAAAACTACCGAAGAAATACGCGACCGTGTGGCGTTTGAATATTTAACACCGCTGTTCCCCGAACAGAAATTAAAACTGAGTACTACGCACGACAATTTTTCAACCCGCATCCTCGACTTGTTTTCTCCCATTGGAAAAGGGCAACGCGGGATGATCGTAGCGCAACCCAAGACCGGTAAAACGGTGTTGTTGAAAAACATTGCCAACGCCATAGCCGAAAACCACCCCGAAGTTTATTTGATTGTGTTGCTGATTGATGAACGCCCCGAGGAGGTGACTGATATGGCGCGTAGTGTAAAAGCAGAAGTAATTGCATCCACGTTTGATGAACAGGCCGAACGCCATGTGAAAGTGGCGAGCATCGTGTTGGAAAAAGCAAAGCGCATGACCGAGTGTGGCCATGACGTAGTGATTTTGTTAGATTCTATCACCCGCCTAGCGCGTGCGTATAACACAGTTGTTCCGTCATCAGGAAAAATTTTATCGGGCGGTGTGGATGCCAATGCCCTCCACAAGCCCAAGCGCTTTTTTGGCGCTGCCCGCAAAATTGAAAATGGCGGATCGCTTACCATCATTGCTACCGCGTTGATAGACACCGGATCGAAAATGGATGAGGTGATCTTTGAAGAATTTAAAGGAACAGGCAACATGGAGTTGCAGTTGGATCGCAAACTTTCTAACCGCAGGGTATATCCGGCCATTGACGTGCCGGCCTCCGGAACCAGACGCGAAGATTTGTTGATGAAGGAAGAGGAATTGCAGCGCGTGTGGATTTTAAGAAAATTTATGGCCGATATGAACTCTATCGAAGCAATGGAGTTTCTGCTATCGAAGATGAAGGGCACTCGCAACAACGAGGAGTTTTTAATTTCGATGAACGGATAAATTCAATTTGAAAATTATATGATTTGAAAATTAGCCAATGAGAGATCGTTGGCTAATTTCTTTTAAAACCTTTTTCTGAATGATTAATTTTGGCGATGCTCCTGGCAATAGATATTGGTAACAGCGACATCACGCTTGGTGTCTATACTGAAAAAAACTGGAAGCATATTTGGCGTGTAGCAGCCAAGCCGGATCAGCCCGAACTTTTTTATGCCGTAAAAATCCGCGACCTTTTTTTTGAAGCACAACTATCTGCCCCTCCTGAAAAAATTGTGGTGAGCAGCGTAGTGCCCTCTCTTACCAACAAAATCAGAAACATTGCCGTAACGCTGTTTGGCCAAGAGCCGATTATTTTAGGCCCATCTGTTTACGATAAACTGCCCATAAAAATTCTCAACCCTTATGAAATAGGCTCGGACTTGGTGGCCAATGCCATGGCAGCTTATTTTATGCATCACCAAACTTGCGTGGTGGTAGATTTCGGAACGGCACTTACTTTCACCACAGTTTCGGGCGAGGGAGAAATACTTGGTGTGTCTATTGCTCCGGGACTGAAAACAGCCATCCGGTCGCTCTCGCAAAATACCGCCAAGCTGTTTGATGTGCCCCTCGAAATGCCCACTTCTGCATTAGGAAAAAATACAGTATCGGCCATCCAGTCGGGAATTATTTTTGGTTATGAGGGCATGGTCAAAAATATGGTAACACAAATACGCAAAGAATTAAACGAACCTTGCCCGGCCATTGCTACGGGTGGGCTCGCATCGGTGATCGCTTCGCTGAAAGGATTTTTTTATGCCATTGAACCCAACCTGACGCTGGACGGATTGAGGTTAGTGGCGGAGAAAATTAATTTAGGTTGAGATTACATAACACACAATCGCCTTGCCTTTGGTGTTGCGCGCAGGTGGGCGAGTAGGTTCACCAACAAACGAAAAAGGATATGGGCGTTTGGAGCTATTATGAATCTGCAAGCGGATATGGCACCTCAAGCATTGCTCTTGCTTCAATTATCTCATCAGTGACAGGCGCACTGGTCAATGGTGCGCCCGATGTGGGCGGCCTCAAGACCAATGGTGTGAACAGTGCGCTGAACGGCTTAGGAGTTGGGCCTAACCAGGGGGATGCTGCCCCGGCCGCTTACCTGAACTACATACTCTTCGACCAGTATTATAACGTGGTGAATGCAGGGTGGAACGTAGTACCTACCGGAGCCTTTTCGCAGCAGTACGTAAGTATCCCAACCGTAACAGTAAAAGAGGCGGGTTATGTATTTGTATATTTGAGTTACGAAGACCAGAGCAGCAACTGGGTTTACTTCGATGATTTTAAAGTGACGATCACTCCGACAAACATTTTACAAGCCAACGAGTATTATCCGTTTGGTATGCTGGCACCGGCAAGCTGGACACGAACCACGGCCACACCGAACAATTTTTTGGCGAATGGGGGTACAGAATTGAATACAACGACAGGTGTCTATGACCTGGAGTTCCGCAACTTTGACCCCGTGCTGGGGCGGATGATGCAAGTAGATCCGATGGCTTCCTCCATGCCGTTCCACACACCTTATCACTACTCGTACAACAACCCGGTTTCGGGAAACTACCTAAGTTGTTGTTGGTCGCCTGACCAACAACACTATTTTATAGTATGAATCAGTTAAGTATTTTTGGATGTGCACGTTGATCAAAACCCGCTTCAATTTTTTACAGCCGTTTGTTATGATTGGCTAAAATTGTTAGAAACTAATGAGGCAAAACAAATTATTACTGAGGCACTAACTAAACGTGTGAAGAAAGCTCAAATAAAAGTTTGTGCCTTTGTTATTATGCCCAATCATATTCACATCATTTGGAGGATTCAGAATGGATTTAAGCTCGAAGAGGTTCAGCGTGATTTTCTTAAGTTTACAGCAAAAGAGTTAATGAGTATGTTGAGGGAGCAAAAAGGTGAGGATGCTCTAGAAGAGATTTACGTAGGGTTGAAAGACAGAAAGTATCAAGTATGGAAAAGGAACTCGATGAGCATTGACCTGGTTCACGAATGGTTCTTTAAGCAGAAGTTTGACTATCTCCATGAAAATCCTTGCCAGCCTCACTGGCAGTTGGCTGAACTGCCTGAAGATTATAAATATAGTTCAGCAAGATTCTATGAAGACGGTGTAGATGAATTTGGTTTTCTTACTCATCATTCGGAGATTTAGGATTGTTGGTCAGGCGACCAACAATAACACTGGCTCCGCGTTGTTTATAAAAGGATGGGCGCAGAGTCCCTTAACAGGAGACTGCGGGGAATAATACGATAGCATATATTTGTGACTCAGTTCCGATAAACAACAAACATAAAGACAAATCACATGAAACGAATAGCCCTTATGTTCTCAATTTTGAGCGTCACAAACTTTGTGTTTGCTCAAGAAACTGAATTTAAATTTACGAAAGAAGGCTTTACAGATTATGTCGTGACGCAATGTGAAGGCAAATCAAAATCAGAACTTTATAAAAAGACACTTGACTGGGTGTCAGTAACATATAAGAATCCGAAAGAAGTCATTAAGGCGCAAATTGAGAATGATTACATACGAATTGAAGGGTCTAGTAATTCCTTAATTTGTATGAGCATACTTAGTAAAAAATGCAATCCAGCTACATACCAGATTGAAATATTATTTAAAGACAATAAATATAAATTTGATGTCATTGAGATTCGTCAGCATTTTGAAGCTTCTGAATACTCTTCAGGAGGTTGGTATGAAGTTGGTTTGGCCACAACAGAAAAATACTACAACAAAAAAGGGGAAATTAAAAATACATACAAATATTTTCCTGAAATGATTCCTTCTTATTTTAATAATCTTAACCTTGAATTGAAGCAGTTCATTATAAGTGAAAAAATACCAAGTAAAAAAGGAGATTGGTAAGTCAACCATCTGTTAGAGGGGAACGCGCAATTATTCTCCGCAGTTTCCCGCTTCGGCTTAGGATAACCCACAACTTACTTCCCCCTTACCCCAAAAATTTTTTTTGGTTATCGAAAGTTATCTATACCCCTCTCCGGGGGAGAGGGGTGGCAGAAGGTTGTGTTTAGCAGAGAAGCTTTCGGGGTGAGGTTTAAGTGCCGGCCAAGCCTTCTTCTTTCCGCAGTCTCTTAACAGAATCTGCGGAGAAAAGGATGGACTGAGGCTGGTGGTGGAGAAAATCAATTTAGGTTAGAGGCTATAAAACACACGATCACCTATCTTGTGCGGTCATCAATAACCTTAAGGAACCTTGATATATTTTTCAATAGTCAGCCTGTTGATATTTTGAGATGCTATTTTTTCAACACCATTTTGCACAAGCGTGTCGTTGTGGATGGAAACTTCAAAAGTAAAATCGTGCCCTTCCCACTCGGGGGCGCTACAATACTCCAGATGCTCGGTATAAATTTTCCCTTGGAGTAGGTACGTTCCGCCACCAGCAGAAAAACGATCGGGGGTTTGTTGGAAGATATGGCTTAAAAAAGCAAAGTGATGCTTGTTTATTACTTTAATGAAAGACTGGTCTTTTGTATAGTCTGTTAAGGTTGTATCATTATTTTGAACGAGTGTGCTGCTCAGCAACTTCCACGTTCCTTCCAAATTTATTTCAGCATCTGGGTGCTTGGTAGAGCAAGAGTATATGACAAGAGCAGTCAGTATGCCGGCAGTTATCGTTTTCATTCGCCCGGGTGCTTCGCGTACCGCTCAAAGAATTCAATTACCCGCAGCATGTGATCCATCATCCTGCCCGGGTTGCCGCTGCGTGTCAGCTCATGGCCTTCTTTCGGGTAGCGGATGTATTCCACCGGCTTGTTTAGAATTTTCAAACTTTTATACAGCATTTCCGATTGGATGACGCCCGTGCGCAAGTCCTGATCGCCATGAATGATGAGCAAAGGTGTGTTGATGTTGTTTACGTACGTGAGCGGTGAGTTGAAGTCGAGCAGTTGTTTGGTCTCTTTATCCCACGGGTAGCCACCAAAATGCTCGGGCACCAATCGCCACGCGTTGCCCTCGCCCATGAACGTAGTCAGATCATACACACCGCGCTGTGCGTTGGCTGCTTTGAAGCGGTTGTCGTGCCCCACAATCCAAGCCACCATGTAGCCGGCATAGCTGCCGCCTTCCACAAAGAGTTGGTCTTTGTCTATCCAAGAATTGTTTTTCATCGCCTCATCGAGTGAAGCAAGAATATCGCCTGCAGGGCTTGTTCCCCAGTCTTTAAAGTTGGCGCGTTTAAATTTATCGCCATAGCCTCCGCTTCCGCGTGGGTTGCTGTACACAATGCCGTACCCCCAACTGTTCTCCAATTGGTATTCGTGCCACATCGAAAAAACACCGGGCCCCCACATAGCAGAAGGGCCTCCGTGTATGTTCAAAATAGTTGGGTATTTCACGCCTTCTTTTTTGCCGATGGGCTCCATTACCCAATACTGTACTTTGGTTCCGTCAGGGCGGGTAAGCCAAAATTCTTTGGGGGTAATCAACTGGCGCTCGCCCACCCATGCTTCGTTGAGACGAGTCAGTTGTTTATTGGATTTATCTTTGAAGGAATAGGAATAAATCTCCCACGGATTTTTTGTTTCGGTCAGTGCGTAAACAATTCTATCACCGTGCAGGTCGAAATCATTGATGCCGTTGTCGTTGCCGATAATTTTTGTGATGGCTCCGCCCTTGGCGGGAATACTGAACAACGGAATGGTTCCGTTTGTTTGGGCAACAAAGTAAATCGTCTTGGAGTCGCCCGACCAGTTTATCTCTCCGGCATCCCGGTCGAGCGATTGGGTAAGGAGCACAGGGTTTTCGCCAGCAGACGTGGCCGTGGCGATGATGGATTGAGAATAAAACCTTCCGTTGGTGGTGTTGGCAAGAAATGAAATAGAGCGGCCATCGGGAGAAAACTTAGCGTGGTGGATAGAGTAACCATCCCAATGCAAAAGATAATTTCCTTGTTTTGTGTTTACGTCAATTGTCCATAAGTCTGAGTCGCGTTCTCTGTCGGGATGTACCGAATATATTTTAGAGTCGCAGATGATTTTTTTCCCATCCGGTGCCCACTCGGCATTATTGAAATTTTGATAGCCGCTTGTCAGTTGCTGGGCTTTGTCTTCACCATCTACAGAGATCAAAAACAGATGATTAAAATTTTCATCGGGCTGAAGGTTTTGTTCGCCTTGCAGATTTTGTCTGTTCAACACACGCGGATTGCTTTCACTGGTATTTTTGGCGAGCCATGCCCGCACGTCTGCAAGCGATCCATCGGGTGTGGCAGTTACTTTTTTCTTTTCATCGGCTTTCATGTTTTTAAAATTGGGCTCATCGCCTGGTGTGCGGCCGGGGCGCTCATATACCCACGGCACTTTGCCATCCAAGGCATAAACCGGAAGAGAGGATGAAAACAAAATCTTTTTTCCATCTGGCGACCAGCGCGGGTTACCGGCACCAAATTCAGCTTTCGTCAACACGTGCGCTTCGCCACCACTCAAAGGCAAGAGCCACACCTGCGATTTTTCGCCATCGGCACGCACAAAGGCAATTTGTTTGCCGTCCGGGCTCCACTGCGGCTGGGTGTCGTTTTTGTCGCCAAAGGTTAATTGCGTGGGTTGCTCTTTTCCGGTGAGGTCGAGCAGATACAGCTGGCGAGTATAATAATATTCGTTTTCGTTTTTCACCGCTTTGCGGATAACTACTGTTACCGCTTTGTTGCCATCGGGTGAAATGTGTACTCCACTGGTGGTTACAATTTTCATCAGGTCGGAGGCAACAATAGGTTTTTTGGTTTGGGCTTGAGCCGCCACAAAAACAAAAACGAAGAGGACTATTTTAAAAGGTTTCATGGCAAAAGGTTTTTACGAATATGAGACAAAGAATCTTCAACCACAATTCATATTGGTATGAACGGACATCTGCTCAGAGCAGAAAAATAATGTAAAATAAAAATCACCTCAGCTCGCGCAGGTATAGCTGGATAGTATTTTCCAAACCCAAATACAGCGCATCGCAGACTAAGGCGTGGCCGATGGAAACTTCATCGAGGTGGGGGAGAGAATTTTTCAAAAACTTTAAGTTGTGCAGATCCAGGTCGTGGCCAGCGTTTATTCCCAATCCCATTTCGTGTGCAGTAACAGCAGCCTCAATGTACGGGCGAACAGCTTCGGTTGCGTTGTGGTGATAAGCGGAGGCATAAGGCTCGGTATAAAGTTCAATGCGGTCAGCGCCCACTTGTTTAGCGCCCTTTACCTGATCTACATGTGGATCAACAAAAACAGAAACACGGCCTGCCGATTTTTTTAGTTCGGCAATGACTTCTTTTAAAAATTTTTCGTGCGCCAGCGTATCCCATCCGGCATTGGAAGTGATGGCATCGGGCTTATCGGGCACCAACGTGGCCTGCAGGGGCTTTACTTCTTTTACCAATTTTAAGTAGCGTTCGTCAGGATAGCCTTCGATGTTAAATTCCGTTGTTACTACTTTTTTCAACGCCAAAACATCGCTCCACCGTATGTGCCGTTCGTCTGGCCTGGGGTGCACCGTGATACCCTGTGCCCCAAACCGTTCGCAGTCTATAGCTACCTGAATAACGTTGGGGTTGTTGCCGCCCCTGGCATTGCGCAGCGTAGCAATTTTATTGATGTTAACCGAAAGACGTGTCATTGTTTTAGTACTTAATATTAATTTTACAGACAAATTTACAAATACCATGAGCCTTAAATCAAAAATTGATAATGATATCAAAACCGCTATGCTGGCCAAGAACAAAGAAGAACTGGAAGTGCTGCGCAGCATTAAATCTATGATCCTGTTGGCCGAAACCGAAAAAGGTGGCAGTGGCGATATGGCTGCCGATGCCGAAAATAAATTATTGATGAAAGCGGCCAAACAGCGAAAAGAGTCGGCCGAGATTTTTCAAAAAGAAAACCGCAGCGACTTAGCCCAACGCGAATTGTTCCAACTCGAAGTCATCAACCGCTATTTGCCCAAGCAGCTTACGGCAGTAGAAATTGAATCGAAGTTGAAGGAGATTATCGCACAAATCGGTGCGAAGGGGCCGCAAGATATGGGCAAGGTGATGGGTGTTGCCACCAAGACTTTGGCTGGGCAGGCCGATGGCAAGGTAATTTCCGAACTGGTAAAAAAACTATTGGCGCTTTGAGCAAAATAGACATTGCCCTGCTGGTTTTCTTTGCCTTGGGTGCCTACTTTGGCTATAAGCGTGGCTTTTTGGCCGAACTCTTTTTTGTGGTGGCCTTGGTGCTGGGCGTATTTATCGGCTTCAAGTTTATGGGCTGGGGCGTTTCTTATTTACACCGTCAGTTCAATGCCGACACGGCCTTCTTGCCCTATCTCTCCTTCTTTCTCATTTTCATATTGGTGATGATCGGAGTGATCTTTTTGGGCAACCGGATAAAACACCTGATGGATGAATCGTTTCTTGGAAAAGTAGATGCTACGGCAGGCGCTTTGCTAGGCATCATAAAATTTGCGTTCAGCGCCAGCGTTATTTTATGGCTTGTGCACAAGGTGGGTTACGATTTTCCTGATGCCTGGAAACAGGGCTCGTGGATTTATCCGAAGACACAGGTATTTGCTAAACGGGTGTCTGAAATGTTCTCAGATTTTATTCCTTTTTTTAAAGAAACTTTCAGGCAATTCTAACTTCCATTTTTTTTTGCTTACTTAAAGGGAAATTAGCGACACATGGCACTGGTAATAAAAGAAAAAGAAGGATTCAAATACGTGGACGAAGGGCAAGGCCAGGTGCTGATGCTGCTGCACGGGCTATTTGGAGCGCTGAGTAATTGGGAAGGCGTAGTCAATCATTACTCCAAAGACTTGCGGGTAGTGATCCCCATGCTGCCCATCTATGAGATGCCGATTAAAGAAGCAGGGCTGGTGGGCTTGCGCGAGTTTACCGAAAAGTTTGTGGAGACGATGCAGCTCGACAATATGATCATCATGGGCAACTCCCTCGGTGGCCATGTCGGTATTCTCTACACACTTGCCAACCCGGCCAAAGTTTCCAAATTAGTGCTCACCGGAAGTTCGGGTTTGTTTGAAAATACTATGGGTGGCTCGTACCCGCGCAGAGGAAGTTATGACTACATCCGCGAGCGTGTGGCCTACACTTTTTATGACCCCAACGTGGCCTCCAAAGAATTGGTGGACGAAGTTTTTGAAACCACCAAAAGCATTCCTAAATGTATGCGCATTGTGGCCATAGCCAAGTCAGCCCAACGGAATAACCTGGCGCTGGAGTTGCCCACCATTAAGGTGCCCACACTGCTGGTTTGGGGACTGAACGACACCATTACCCCACCCATGGTGGGCTACGAATTTAATCGGCTGATTCCTAATTCAGAATTAAAATTTATAGACAAATGTTGCCATGCCCCGATGATGGAGCATCCCGAAAAATTTAATCTTCTGGTAAAAGATTTTTTAGTTAAACAAAACTAACATGATTGCCGAAGAGCTTATCAACCACATGATTCCGCCCCTGAAAGTGACGGACGATGCGCATAAAGCCATTGTGTGGATGGAAGAGTTTCGCTGCAACTATATGCCCGTGGTGGACGAAGGAACGCTGCTGGGTTTTATCTCTGAGGAGATCATCCTCGAATCCAACGACATTGGCAAAGACCTTAGCCAGTTTGAGCTGGTCGGCAAAGACTGCACCGTCAGGTTGGATTCTCACTTCTACGATATTCTGAAAACTGCCTCGCACCACAAACTGCAAATGGTTTGTGTGCTGGACGACACCGATAAATATGCCGGGGTTATTACCGTGCAAGATATTATGGCTTCGTTTGCCCAAACGGCAGCCGTACAAATGCCGGGAGGAATTTTGGTTCTATCTATGGATCTGATTGATTATTCCTTAGCAGAAATTTGTCGTTATGTAGAAGAAAATAATGCTAAGGTGATCAGCAGCATTATGGTGGGAGACCCGATGGACAAAGGCAAAGTGAAGATCACTTTAAAAATTAACCAGATTGATCTGTCGCGCATTGTGGCCACACTCGAGCGGTTTAACTACCGCGTGATCGGCCGCTATCAAGAGGCGGCCATTGCCAATACAGGCGAGCAAGAGCGGCTTGATCTGCTGTTGAAATACCTTGACATCTAACCTCTCCCTATGCGCATCGGCATCCACGGTAAGGATTTTCAAAATAAGTCGTCAAGATTTTTGATCAAGATTTTAGACGAACTCGAACGGCATGGAGTGGAAACGTGGGTGTCGGATAAATTTGCCAAATCATTAAAGGCATCTCAGTTGCATGAATATAAAATCAAAACGTTTGATCACGATCATTCCTTAAAGCATCTGGATTTTTTTCTGTCGCTGGGTGGTGATGGCACCATGCTGGAATCGGTTACCTATGTGCGCCAGACTGAGGTGCCGATACTCGGCATCAACACAGGGCGACTCGGATTTCTGGCCGTTAATAACCGCGATGATCTGGAGAGAGCCATAGAAGCACTGATAAACGAAAAATATAAAATTGATAGCCGCTCGCTTTTGAAATTAATTTCTACACCCAAATTATTTGACGGATTGAATTTTGGGCTGAATGATTTCACCATTATGAAAAAAGACACGTCATCCATGATTACGGTGCATGTGTTTGTAGATGGCAAATTGCTGAACTCCTATTGGGCGGATGGTGTGATTGTATCTACGCCTACGGGCTCCACCGGTTATTCGTTAAGTTGCGGAGGGCCGCTGGTTTACCCAGAGTCAGAAAGTTTTATTATCACTCCGGTAAGTCCGCATAACTTGGGCATACGCCCGATTGTACTTTCCGATAAATCAGAGATCACCTTTTTGATTGAAGGACGAAGCAAAAAATATCTGATCTCCCTCGACTCGCGGTTTGAAACTATTGACGAAACGGTGAAACTAAAAATCAAGAAAGAAAAGTTCCGCGTTAACTTAATCCAACTTGAAGACCAAGATTATTTTGATACGCTACGCCAAAAGTTAAACTGGGGCTTAGATATCAGAAATTAAAAACTACCATCCTCCGCTGCTGCCGCCACCACCGAAGCTGCCGCCCCCTCCGGAAAAACTACTGCCTCCACCGCCTGACGAATAGCCACCCCAGCCGCTGCTCCAACTTCCACCACTGCTGCCAGACCTTCCGGTTGAAGAACTCGTTTTCCATACTTTGATTTTCTTTTTGCCCCACTCCGTCCGTCCTAAAATAATTTTCGCGATGGGCATACCAATAATATAGGTTACGGCCAACACGCCTCCGGCAGTAACACCGACAGCTATCCACGGAAATACAATCCAAAAAGGAATTAGAAAAAAATATAAACTCCAACTGAGATAACCGGAAGAGAACAAAGAAAGCGTAGAAAATAAACCAAGGATGCCAAAGATGAAGCATCCTATCAATATTTTTCCGGTCAGCGATAACCCCTCCTCTGATGTCGCATCTTCAGCTTCATATTCTCCGGCTATTGCCTTGGTGATGCCCGCGATTCCCGCCTTCACGCCATCATCAAAATTTCCTCGTTTAAATTCGGGAGCAATTTCATTGCGGATAATGCGGTTGCACTGGGCATCGGTTAGCACGCCCTCCAACCCTTGTCCCACTTCAATGCGCATCTTATGGTCGTCCACAGCAATAAGCAACAGCACCCCGTTGTCTTTTCCTTTTTTACCCAACTTCCATTTTTCTACTACTTGCAGTGAATATTGTTCGAGTACTTCATCACCTAGCGAGGGAATGATAAGGATGGCAATCTGATTGGTGGTAGAGTCTTCATAAGCTTTCAAGTTCTTTTCCAACTGATCGACAGTAGCCGGCTGCAAAACATGCGCCTCATCGTGCACGCGCTGCCCCCACAGCTCCGGCACAGATTTCTGCGCCATGGAAATGGAGCTCACAAAAAAACAAGAAATCAATAAAGTCCGGTAGAGGTGGGTATAAACGGAGCGGAGAAAGGTCATCTTACAAAGTAGTTCGTTATAAATTACAGGTTAATATTTTGTTACCACGAATCGCTGGAGCCACCGCCACCAAAACTGCCCCCGCCTCCATAGTCGCGGTCGCTCCCTCCTGAGTTGCGCTTGCCCAATCCACCCATCAACATACCGGCAGCCCAGTATCCGCCCATGCCGCCACCGCCTTTGCGCGATGCAAAGATTAACAGAAGGATGATGACAACAATCGTAACCCAGGGAGAGCGGCCTCCATGTTTCCGCTGCGGAGGATCTGTATTGACATATTGCCCCTTGATAGCTTTTTTGATAGCGATAACTCCGGCAATAACTCCGCCCTCATAATCGCCTTGGCGAAAACGGGGCGCTATTTCGTTTCGGTTGATACGGCTTGACAACGCATCGGTCAAAACACCTTCCAGCCCTTGTCCCACTTCAATGCGCACGCGCTTGTCTTTGATGGCCACCAACAGCAGCACACCGTTATCATTTTCTTTCGTGCCTATTTTCCAGGCATCGGCTACGCGGATACCCCAGGCACTGATGTCTTCACCTTCCAGCGATGGAACGATGAGTACGGCTATCTGGTTGGAGGTAGAATCGCGCTCAGCTTTTAAGTAAGCCTCCAACTGAGATTTAGTCTGTGCAGAGAGGACTCCGGCTTCGTCATGCACCCAAACGCCTGCATGGTCGGGCACTTTCAATTGCGCCTTGGCCGGAAGGGCAAGCAGGAAAATAAAAGCCAGCACCGCCACAGGCAGCAAAAAATAAATTCTTAAATTTTTTAATTTGTTTTTTACCATGAGGATTAATTGTAGAATCGAAAATTTGAGACGGCTCATTCCATTCTCAAATCATCTTTCAATTCGTTTACATCATCGGCAGTTTTTAGGAAACCTTTTTCCAAAAGAATTTCTCCGCAGCGCAAGATGGCAGCTTCCATGCCGCGCACTACGTTGCCCATGCGGATATTGAGAATAATGCCTTGCACCATGTTGTCCCATTCTTTTTGCTCTACTACCTTGCTGATGCCGCGATCGGCAATGACCATTACTTCTTTTTCAAAAAATGAAATGAAAATCATAATGCCTGTGCGATGGCGGGTGTTAAAAACTTCTTCTTGCAAAAAAGCAGTTTCGGCACGCTGGCGCGTCATCCGGTCGAAATGATGCTGACTGATAAAAAATTTTTGTAGAGAAGGAATATAATGAGCGGCCGTTGATCCCAGCAGACATGCGATGGCAATTAATAAAAACACTAACAAAGGATCGCGATCATAAATGCCGAGAAGTTTAGATGCGCCATGGAGGTAGCGATCAAACAAAACGATGACTAAGTAGGCCAGCGAGCCGGCTACCAAGGCAGCCCGATAGTTGGCAACAGAATAGACCCCGCTTTTTTCAACAAACACCGGGACGATCTCGCCCGATATTTTACTTTCGGCCTGACGCACCGCCTCTTTGATTCGTTCAAGGTCTTGCTCTGAAAATCGTTTACGAATAGACATGATAGCCGGTTTATGATTTGACATGTAAAGTTAATGGGAAAACAACAGCAAACGCAGCAGATAGGTAAGTTTCCTTGTTACCGCACGATGACAAGAAAACAGAATCTATTTCTGCGGTACGCTCACAGCTCCAATGCCGGCATCCCATAGTTGCTTGGTGTAGGCAGGAATATCTTTGTCCGTAATCTCCAGTGCGCGGGTGTTGAGTTTGTTCCATTCCAGTAAAAGTTCTTGATAACGATCGCGACTGGGTTGAGTTACTTTTGGAATATCCCCTTCAGCATGGTTGATCAGAAATAAAAAATTAGCCGTAAACTTATTTTCATAATTGTCTGCGTCATCATACGCTTTGGCTTTGCGCTGCACCATGTCGTCATCCCAAGCTTTCATTTTTTTTACCAATTCATCCCCTTGCTTTTTCAGCGTTTTGTAGGTGTCGCCCTCGGGAAATTCTTTCAGTACCGTTTCCAGTTGTTGTCGCATTTTTAAAATCCGGTTTACTTTTTTGTGCATGTCGTTAAGATTTTCTTCGGCCGTAGCCATAAATGTATTGTAGTCTGCATAGGCTTCAGGAGAAACATTGTACAATGGGCTGGGAAGAATTTTACAATCTGTTTTACTTTCAGCCTTCCCATATTTTAATGTGATGGAATAACTGCCGGGCGATGCTTTGTGGCCATGAAAATTGCTTTCGATATACACTTCGGGCACACCGGTCATGGTGGGGTAGCGCATATTCCATACAAACCGGTTGATACCTTTTGTTTTTGTCAGCAATGGTTCGGCCGAGGGACCGCCCGGATAAGATTTAAAGGATTCATCTTTTTTGGAACTGAATGAGCGGATGAGCTTCCCCATCCCATCGTGTATTTCTAAACTGATGTGTAGCGAATCGGGTATCTTCGGTAAATTGTAATAGATGACGACACCATTGGCCGGATTGATTCCCTGAAAAGTATCGCTGCCTTTAAAGTCTGACGAAGTGCTGTTTAAAGGGCTGCTCCAGTTTCCGATCACTGCATCTTTAGGTTGAAAGACTTTTACGGTTTCATTGGCACCATTGTATTGCCGGATCAAACTTAGGTCATCCAAAATCCAATATGCACGCCCCATGGTGGCCACAATCAAGTCTCCCTTGTGGACTTTCAAATCTGAGATAGGCGTAATGGGTAAGTTCAGTTGAAAGGGCTGCCAGGAAGCACCTCCATTCCAACTTACATACAATCCTGTTTCAGTGCCGGCAAAGAGAAGATTTTTTCTTACCTCATCTTCTCGAACGACACGGGTGTACGCTCCGGCAGGGATACCGTTGCTGATGTTTGTCCATGTTTTTCCATAGTCGGTAGTTTTATACAGGGCAGGCGAAAAATCGTTAAACTTATAGCGTGTGGTGGCCAGATAAGCTGTGGCCGGATCGTGAGGAGAGAGCTCAATGGAATTAATTAAACACTCGGGAAGGTTTTTGGGAGTGACGTTGCTCCACGTTTTTCCGCCATCGCGTGTAAGTTGCACCAAGCCGTCATCGCTGCCTGTCCAGATTACACCCTTCTCGGTGGGAGATTCGATCACATAACTGAGTGTGCCATAGTTTTCTGCGCCCACAGCTTCCACCGTGTAGGGGCCACCACCTTTTCCTTGTTTGTCTTTTTCGTTTCGGGTCAGGTCGGGAGAGGCTTCTTCCCACGTCATTCCATTGTTGCGTGTACGCAATAACAATTGGGCGCCATGATAAAATGTATTGGGTTCGTGCTTCGACCAGATGATGGGCGCATTCCAGTTAAAGCGGTATTTCATGTCTTTGCTGGCGCGGCCTAAGTATTGAATAGGCGCAGCCATGATATTAGTACCGGCATGGGCATCCGGATAGTAAACATCAATTGTGCCCAAGTAACTTCCTCCCAATACCAACTTGGGGTCGTCCGGGTTAAAGGCAAGAAAGGCACTTTCGCTGCCTGCCGAAGAGTTCCAGTCGCGTTCAGAAATTCCGCCACTGCCGGGAGATAGATTTTTAATGCGAACCGATGTGTTGTCTTGTTGCCCACCGTAAATGTGGTATGGAAACAGGTTGTCTGCATTGATACGGTAGAATTGACCGGTGGGCATGTTGTTGCTGATAAGCGACCATGTTTTGCCTTTGTTAAAACTGATGCTGGCGCCTCCGTCATCAGCCAATACCATGTTTTTATTGTTATGCGGATTGATCCATAAATCGTGGGTGTCGCCATGCCAGCCTTCCACATGTTCCCACGTTTTTCCGCCATCAATAGAACGCAGGGCTGGAGAACTGAGTACATAAACTACATTTTCATCTTGCGGATCCGGAAAGACTTCAATGTAATACCAGGCGCGCTGTACCAACTCATGGTTGTCGCTCACACGGCTCCAGGTTTTTCCTGCATCGTTAGAAACAAACAAACCGCCCGTTTCCTTTTGTGTATCGCTTTCGATGACGGCATAAACTTTTTCCGGATTGGCACGGCTCACGGCAATAGCCATTTTGCCCATTTCTTTGGGAAGGCCGGTTTGCATTTTTTCCCAGGTATCGCCTCCATCAGTGGATTTGTACAGCCCGCTGCCGTCTCCTCCGCTGATCACCTTCCATGGCAACCGTTGATGGTGCCACATGGCGGCATACAGTACCTTGGGGTTGCTCATATCCATCGAAAGTTCAGCGCATCCGGTTAATTCATTGACAAATAATACGCGCGTCCAAGTCAATCCTCCATTAGTAGATTTATAAATCCCGCGATCGGGTGTGGGGCCGTGGATAGCACCTTGCGCAGCGACCAGAACAACATCAGGATTTTTGGGGTGGATGACGATGCGCGAAATATGTAACGTTTTTTCCAAGCCTATTTTCTTCCAGGTTTTTCCGGCATCGTACGATTTATAAACGCCATCACCATAGCTGGTCATCACTCCGCGGGGTGCGTGTTCGCCCATGCCCACATACACAATGTTGGGGTCGCTCTCCGAAACTGCGATGGCACCTACCGAACCTGTTTTAAAAAAACCATCAGATATATTTTTCCATGAAACACCGGCATCTTCTGTCTTCCACAAGCCACCTCCGGTAGTGCCCATATAGTAAGTAGTAGGTTCATTTACTACACCGGATGCGCAGACAGACCGGCCACCGCGAAAGGGGCCAATGCTTCGATACTTTACGTATTTAAAAACGCTGTCAAGATTTTGAGAGAAAGCAGAAGTGCCAATTAATAAAGCGAGGACGAGAAAAGAGAAACGAGGCATAAGGTAGAGGTTAAATGTTTGTTTGGAAGATACGAAAGATTTTTTGAGAGAGAGTGCAGTTTTCCACGAAATTATTCTCATGTCATTCTCTATTGCGCTCAGGTATTTTTTTATCAAATTCGCACGGCCATTGGTTGCAATATCTTTTTTTGTTTTCCGTTTCTACAACATGCGCTTGAGATTTTCAGTAATCTTATTTTTTGCGGCAATTCGTTTTTCCGGTTTTGCCCAACCTACGGAGACAGATAAGCTTATTTCTAATTTAACTTTTGGCAGTTCGCTCCCGGAAGGAATATGTGCCGGCAGAGCCGTGGTGCTGTATGAGGCAAGTTTTAATGCGGTAGAACTTCAGGAAGCACAAAAATATTTTCAGCAGGCGGGCATAGATGCCGTGCTGTACATAGATATAGATTATGTGCTGAGCGGTATGGACCCCGAGCGCTCATTTTCCAATTATTTTTCTTCGCGCAATATTAAGTTTCTGATCCTCTTGCAAAAAGCGGGAAAAGGGTTTCAGATTACAATTACCCGCTATAACGGCACCAAAGATTTTGTAGATAATCAACACCCCTCCTGGAAACTGGAAGATACGTCTCTCCCATCATTGCTTCAGGCCGTGTATCGTTTTTGCATCAGCACACAAAAGAAAGAGAGTTTGCTCATCAACGATGTGGCAGAGCGAAACTATTCCCTCCGATTTTTTCGCGAACGAGACGAACGTTTTACAGCCGATGTCCGTCTGGTTAGAATAGCCATTCCCCGCATGGGCAATGACGCTGACGACAGCCAACTGACAGATTTTTTAAAAGATCATTTTCCTTATAAATATGAATTGGTTGACCCTGCACTGAAAGACAACGAACTGGAAGAAAAAGGATACCGGCTGGTGTTGCGCTTTGTTCATACACGCGGAGATGTGGCGCGCGATATTTTGGGGTATGATATTACGCAAACGGCAGGCTCCTTATTAACTACTTTTATGTCGGCAGGCGAGCAGAAGGTGAAGACCATTCCGTCCAAAAAGAAGATTTATAAATTTTACTTTAAGAATACCGAGTATGGCAACTTGTTTTTAGGAACGCGCTGGGATGCTGATGAAACATGGCAAGATGCGCTGAGCAATTTTGTGTCGTTGATGCGTGCCGAATTAAAATTATGAAACCGAGGTTAGGATCGAAAGTTTGATGAAGAACTACCGTAGCTGACAAACCACATAGGCACATAGAAACATAGACATCACATAGTGAGATTGTATGCGGTAGTTGATAGTGGATTCTATCCGCAGTTAAAATTTTTTGGAAGTTTACTCACCCCGAACCCAGGTTATGATTTACCCTTTTGCCTGAACGCCAGCGTCACCACTACGAGTACAATCACCACAACCCAAAGACCACTGCCACCGGAGCAGGTCATCCCATCGTAATCTACACCCCATCCAAAGAGCAGATGAAAGAACCCTTTGATGATGGCCCCCACGATTCCTATAACAGCCCCGAAGATTCCGGCAATTATCCCGAAGAGGCCACCCACCAGCCCGATGATCATACCGAACAAACCGCCCGCCAGCCCCAGGCACACCGGCAGCGCCATGATGAGCATTAGCCCCATGAAGAGAAAGGCACAACCTTTTACCATAATTTTATTTTTTTGTAGGCTGTACAAAAACTGTTCAGATTTATAAAACCTTTGTTTTGATTGATTTTGATACTGTCGTGTGTCTGCATTGTATTGAAACCGAACAGCGTCATTTGCAAAAATGAACACGAACCACTGCCTGATTTTATTAACTTGCACCCCGTTTTTCTGATATGATTGAAAAGTTAACCGACATTAAAAACCGTTTTGAAGAAGTAGGGCAGTTGCTGGTGCAACCCGAAACGGTAAAAGACCAAAAGAGATTTCAGCAACTCAGCAAAGAGTACAAAAATCTGGAGAGGGTTGTAACCAAAGCCGATCAGTACACAGCTGCGCTGGAGGGCATCAAACACGCCAAAGAAGTTTTGCAGAAAGAGAAAGACGAAGAGATGCGCGAGCTGGCCAAAATGGAAATTGATGAGTTAGAACCTAAGCGCGATTTGCTGGAAGACCAGATCAAAGAACTGCTGATGCCCAAAGACCCCAATGACGAGAAGAATGCCGTGCTGGAAATCCGGGCCGGCACCGGTGGCGATGAGGCAGCTATTTTTGCGGGCGATTTGTGGCGCATGTATCAGCGCTTTTGCGAGCGCAGAGGATATAAATTTTCGGTAGTAGATGTAACAGAAGGAACAGCAGGCGGCTACAAAGAAGTAATTACCAGCGTGGAAGGAGAAGGCGCTTATGGTCTGTTGAAATATGAATCGGGTGTGCACCGCGTACAGCGTGTGCCGGAGACCGAGCAGCAGGGGCGCGTGCACACATCGGCAGCCTCGGTGATAGTTCTGCCCGAAGCCGAAGAAGTAGATGTTGAAATCAACCCGGCCGATCTGGAATTTCAAACCGCTCGATCGAGCGGAGCGGGCGGGCAAAATGTAAATAAAGTAGAAACCAAAGTGCAGCTAACCCACAAGCCATCCGGCATTGTCATCACCTGCCAGGTAGAGCGCTCGCAGCATGGCAACCGCGAAAGAGCGTTGCAGATGTTGCGCACGAAACTCTACGAAATAGAAGTAGAAAAACAGCAGGCCGAAATTGGCGCTTCGCGCAAAAGCCAGGTACGCAGTGGCGACCGCTCAGAAAAAATCAGAACCTACAACTACCCGCAAAGCCGTGTTACCGATCACCGCATAGGCTACACCCAGCACAACCTGCCGGCTATTATGAATGGCGAAGTAGATGACTTTATCGAACAACTGAAAATTGCCGAGACAGCCGAAAAAATGGCGGAAGGAAAATAAGCCGGGCAAATATTTGCAATTTGCAGATCAGTAACAGTTGATGTTGTATATTGTTAAAGGCAAGTGAAACATCACTTTGCCCCAAACCTTTCTGGCAAATGCAAGAAACTTACATAACTGATAAAACCTTCGACCGTCAAGACGGGCTAGCAAAAGGCGAGTACGAAAACTGTACCTTCAACAATTGCAACTTTGCCGATAGCGATCTGTCGGAATATAAATTTACCGACTGCACTTTTGCCGGATGCAATTTCAGTTTGGCAAAACTCAACAAAACGGCATTGCGGAATATCGAATTTAAAGACTGCAAAATGTTGGGGCTCCGGTTTGATACGTGCCATAGCTTGGGGCTTTCTTTTTCATTTAACGGCTGCCTGTTAAATCATTCCTCATTTTATAAAACGAAAATCAAGAAAACCATTTTTAAAAATACGTCCTTACAAGAAGCCGACTTTGCCGAAGCCGACCTGACCGAAGCCGTGTTTGACAACTGCGATCTGGCACAAGCCTCTTTTGATCACACCATACTTGAAAAAGCAGACCTTCGCACCGCTACCAACTTTTCCATTGATCCCGAAATCAACCGGATCAAAAAAGCAAAATTTTCTATTTCGAATGTATGTGGGCTTTTAAACAAATACGATGTTGATATAGAAATGTAAAATCGTCCATACAAAATGCGAGCACATAAAACAATCAGGCCATGAAAA
This sequence comes from Bacteroidota bacterium, assembly GCA_018267215.1. Taxonomy (GTDB): domain Bacteria; phylum Bacteroidota; class Bacteroidia; order Cytophagales; family Cyclobacteriaceae; genus ELB16-189. The sequence continues at coordinate 86,228 of JAFDYX010000001.1, read as the reverse complement.
GAATATCATTAACAGTTTTGGTTACAGCAGCCTCGTTTCTTTCCGGCTTCGCATTAAAAATGGTAATGACAAAAAATGAAAACCTTAAAACCATGAAAAAAGTAACAGGAATTGGCGGCATCTTTTTCAAATCCAAAGACCCCAAAAAAATGACAGAGTGGTATCAAAAAAATCTTGGACTAAATACCAATCCGTATGGCGCAACCTTCGAGTGGTTTGAAGGCGATGACAACACCCAAAAAGGGCAGACACAATGGACGCCATTTCCGGAAACGACAAAATATTTTGCCCCCTCTACAAAAGATTTTATGATCAACTACAGGGTTGAAAACCTGGAAGCACTGGTGGAAGAACTTCAAAAAAACGGAGTAACAATTTTAGACAAAATAGAAACTTACGACTACGGCAAGTTTATCCACATCCTCGATGCCGAAGGAAACAAAATTGAATTGTGGGAGCCTAAAGATTAAACAACCAATGTTGTTGATTTATGTGTCGAAAGAAAATTGAAATTATCGGACAGAATACATTGTATGAGGCTTCTATAGTTGATTGGCCGAATAAGACCGTGAGGCCAGCAACGCGGGGTAAAAGGAAGTGAGAAAAGTAATGACGATCATCACCGAGCCAATCGAAGCAAAGTCAACTAATTTCATTTTTACCGGGTAGGCATTGACAATGGCACTCTCCATACCCATACTGACTAACCCGAATTGATCTTGTGCCCAGCAAACAAGTGCTCCCAAAAGTAATCCGGCCATCGCCCCGCTGCCGGCAATCAACGCGCCCTCTTTCAAAAAAATATTTTTGATAGTGCTTTTCTGCGCCCCCATGGCAAAAAAAATAGAAATGTCTTTTTTCTTTTCGATGGCCAACATCATCAGCGAAAAAAAGATGTTGATGGAGGCAATGGCCGCCAGCAGCCCCATCGAAATGAAGGTGAAAAGTTTTTCGATTTTTACCAGTTTATATAACTCCTGGTGTTGCTCGTCATTGGTTAATACCACAAAATCGTTTCCCAACTGCTGCTGAATGGCATTTTTTATTTTTTGAATGTTGCTGCCGCTGGTGGTTTTTATTTCCAACGAAGTGCACCGGTTGTGGTATCCCGTCAGGTGGCGCACGAAATCAATCGGCAGCAGCACATAGTTTTCATCAAAATTTTTTTCGATAGAAAAAACACCTCCCGGCTGAATGGCACTGACACTGTATAGCTTGGTAGGGTCAATCGTGGTCTTTCCGTTTTTGATATAAAAAACCTGAAGTGGGTAAATGGATTCGTTGACAGACACAGATAGTTGGTATTGAATGCCTTTTCCCAAAATAGCATACTGGCCGAGAGAATCGCGCAACTTCAGTTTGCCGTCAACAATACTGGGATCTATGCGGTGCTGGTCTATAAAATTATCGCCTACGCCTTTCATGGTTACCACCATGTCGGCATCGCGGTAGCGTACGTAACCGTAGTCTTCCAACACTTCTGTGGCAATGGCCACGCCTGTTACCGATTCTATTTTTGAAAGCAACTCATGGGTAGCTTCAAATGTTTTCCCTTTGGCAGCTTCAATTTTTATTTCCGGATCAAAAGCACTATTCAAAGTCCTGAGTAAGCCCTCTAATCCATTAAATACAGAGAGCACGATAACTAAGGCGGCTGTGGAAAAGGCAATGGCCACTATGGATAACCCCGAAATGATATTGATAAAATTCCTTTTTCTTTTGGAAAGGAAATAGCGCCTGGCGATGAAGAGAGAGAGGTTCATGCCGGCCTAAAATTATTCTTTTGGTATGTTCAGGTTTTTAAGCAGCTCATCCATGCGCTGGGCGTTTTCCTCCACCTCGTCAAGCACAAACACCAACTCCGGAACGATACGTGCCTGGTGGCGGATGCGCAAGCCCAACTCTTTTCTGATTTCATTTTTGTGCAGGTTGAGGTTGCCCATCACTACTTTTTTATCTTTGGCCAACATCATGCTGATATACACCTTTGCTACGCTTAAATCGGGACTCATACGCACTTCGGCCAGCGTAACAAACGCATTTCCCAGAAAATCGCTTTTACGTTTTAAAAAGACATCGCTCAATTCTTTTTGAATGAGGCGGCCATATTTTTGTTGTCGCAGCGTCATGCCACAAAGATACAAAAGTGTGCGCAGCAAAAATTCGTGCTTAAAATTTGATTTATTTGCGACAAAATATAAACTGTGCTTCGCTTTTTTAAACTAAATGATCCGTACCGGCTGTTGGTTGTTTTGCTGCTGCTGATTGGGTTGGCTATTCCGGTTTTTCTTACCCGGTGGGACGTTACCCAGATTGAATTGAAGAGCCTCGTGTTGGGAGAGGCACTCCAATCGGGCAAAATGATGTACGTACATATCATAGATGCAACACCCTGGCTGGCCGCCTGGTTTGATAAATGGATCAGCTTTTTCTTCGGACGTTCGCTGCCTGCCCGACATATTATAACTTTATTGACCCTTTTCTTTCAAGCATCTTTCTTTGCCATTGTTCTGATACGAAACAGGGTATATGCCGAAGCTACCTATGTGCCGGCTTTGGTTTTCGCATTGCTTACTTTCTTCTCGTTTGATATGCTGTCGTTTTCTCATCAATTGATAGCTTCTACTTTTTTATTGTTTGCGCTCAATAACCTTTTCAAAGAGATAGAATTAAAAACACAGCGGGAGGAAACGATTTTTAATCTCGGTTTATATCTGGGCATGGCCTCGCTGATGGTATTGAGTTACGCAGTATTTTTACCCGGCACGCTGTTGCTGCTGGCCGTCTATGCGCGTTTAGCTGTTCGTAGGGCGATGCTGTTGCTTTCGGGTTTTATTTTTCCTCATGTAGCGCTTTTCATTTATTATTTTTTTTCGGGAGGCATTTCCCGCCTGACTCAGTATTTCTATTTCCAAAATTTTTTTGGTGCACAGGCCGGTATCATCTCATTGAAATCTACTGTGGTGCTGGGCAGCATTATTTTGTTTTTCATACTGGCATCGCTCGTCATGGTTAACCGCGAAGCACGGTTTACCCGCTATCAGTCGCAGTTGTTGCAGGTAATGCTTATTTGGTTGAGCATTGCCCTGCTGGAAGTAAGCCTGACAAAAAATTTTTCGCCCAACTGCCTGATTACATTTATCCCTCCATCCACCTACCTGATCAGCCATTACTTGCAACTTATTCGCAGAAAGTGGATTGCCGAAACTATGTTGTGGGTATTGCTATTTTCTGTCGTTGGCATCAGCCGGATGGCGCAGGCAAATAAAATTCCGGCTGTAGATTATTCCCGGATGTATGTAGCCGACTCTCCCTACAATACGATTCAAAATAAAAAGGTAATGATGCTGGGAAATGATCTTGGTGTTTACAAGAATAATCAGGCAGCCACTTATTTTTTAGATTGGGATTTGTCAGAAGAGTTTTTTGAGCAGCCCGATATTTTTCAGCATGTGGTGGCCATCTACGATTCTTTTGAAAAAGAAAAACCCGCCATCGTCATTGATCCGCAGGATTGGATGAAGAATGTTTTTCGGTTTAATCCTTTACTGAAAAATTTATATCAAAAAGACGGAAACATTTACCGGAGAACACAGTCAGAAAAAACTAACTGATATTCAACACTCCTTTTTCTTTAGCTTCTAATGACGAAACTCCCATCAGGTGCAAGTCTATTGCGCGGGCTGCTTCGCGCCCTTCGCTGATAGCCCACACCACTAAACTTTGGCCTCTGCGCATATCTCCGGCAGAGAACACACCGTCAACAGAAGTTTGATAGTTTGTGCATTTTACGTTGCCGCGCTCGTCAAAGTCCACACCTAATTGCTCGAGCAGCCCACTATGTTGCGGGTGTAAGAAGCCCATGGCCAGTAAGGCCAGCTCGCACGGAATTTCGCGCTCGCTGCCGGGCTTTTCGGTAAACGAATTTCCGCTCCACACAGCATCAGCAATTTTCAGAGCATGCAAACGCCCTTCGCTGTCGCTCAAAAATTCTTTTGTCAGGATTGTCCACTCGCGCGCGCAGCCCTCTTCGTGAGATGTAGAGGTGCGCAAGATGGTGGGCCAGCCCGGCCAGGGCATAGACTCTGTCCGTTCGGCAGGCGGCTTGGGCAATATTTCAATTTGGGTAACAGACTTCGCTCCGTGCCGGATAGAAGTGCCCACACAGTCAGAGCCTGTATCGCCACCACCGATGACGATTACATTTTTTCCGGTAGCCCAAATTTCCGGTGAGGTTATGGCTTTTCCGGCCACCCGTTTGTTTTGTTGTGTCAGGAAATCCATGGCGGCATGAATGCCACTTAGATTGTTTCCGGGTATAGGCAGGTGGCGCGGCACGGTGGATCCGCCACAGAGCAAAATAGCATCAAACTCTTCGCGTAAAAAATCAACAGAGATAGTAACGCCCACCTCGGCATTCGTTTTAAAAATTACGCCTTCGTCAGCCATCAAACGGATTCTCCGTTCTACAATTTGTTTGTCGAGTTTGAAATCGGGAATACCATAGCGCAGTAAGCCTCCCACTTCGTCTGCTCTTTCAAAAACAGTTACGGTGTGGCCTGCTTTGTTCAACTGGGCAGCGGCTGCCAGCCCCGAAGGGCCGGAGCCTACAATTGCTATTTTTTTTCCGGTTCGGTTAATAGATTTTAGCGGAACGACATATCCGTTTTCAAAAGCTTTTTCAATAATTGATTTTTCGAGGTACTCAATTGTTACGGCCGGCTTGTTGATGCTTAGCACGCACGAAGTTTCGCAGGGGGCTGGGCATATCCTGCCCGTGAACTCAGGGAAGTTATTGGTGCTGGTTAAAATTTCATAAGCCAGTTTCCAGTTGCCGTGGTAAACGGCATCGTTAAACTCTGGAATAATATTGCCCAACGGGCAACCGTGGTGGCAAAAGGGTGTGCCGCAATCCATACAGCGTGCGGCCTGCTTGCCGGCAATCGCTTCATCTATGGCGCCATCTACTTCATGATAGTCTTTGATACGTTCTTTTATTTCGCGTTTCTTCGGCAACTCGCGATTAAATTCTAAAAAGCCTGTCGGTTTTCCCATTCTATTCGTTAATCAATTAGAATTTTAAAATTAAAAAATGAAATTCGTTAACGCTCGTTCGGTTCACCTCAAATTTTTTATTTCTATTTTGCAATCGATTTCCATCTGAGGTATGAATAAAAAAATTGGCCTTTATTTTTTGTTGCCGGCTCTTCTGCTGGTGCAATCCTGTGAAACAAAAAAGAAAACGGAAGAAAAGCCGCTGCGCATGGTAAGCGTGCCAGCCTTTAATGCCGACTCGGCATACAACTACGTGGCAAAGCAGGTAAAGTTTGGTCCGCGTGTGCCCAACACACCTGCTCACCGGATGACTGCCGGTTATCTTATTGAACAATTTAAAAAATTCGGGGCAGAGGTAACAGAACAAGATTTTGAAGCTACCACCTGGGACAACCAAAAACTTAAACTAAAAAATATCATTGCCAGCTATAACCCGATGGAGAAAAAAAGAATCATTCTGGCCTCGCACTGGGATACACGCCCCTATGCCGATAAGGATACCGAAAAAAAAGATGCTCCTTTTGATGGAGCCAATGACGGAGCCAGCGGGGTGGGGATTTTACTGGAGATAGCCAGAGCAATACACCATAGTAAGTTGCCCGATGTAGGTGTAGATATCATTTTATTTGATGGAGAAGACTGGGGCGAAAAAGAAAATGAAAGAAGCAGTGTAAAGCTGCCCGATGACCAAAGCTGGTGGTGCCTGGGCTCGCAGTATTGGTCTAAACACAAACACACAAAAAATTATTCAGCCTATTTCGGCATTCTGCTCGACATGGTGGGAGCCAAGCACGCACAGTTTTTCAGAGAAGGAGTTTCCTTAGAGTATGCGCCCACCATTGTAGAGAAAGTATGGAATACAGCCCACCGCTTGGGCTACACCGATTACTTTGTGAAAACCAATGTGGCAGGCATTACAGACGACCACGAGTTTGTCAACACACTGGCGAAGATCCCGATGATTGACATTGTGCATTACGAAGTGGGTGTCGGATTTTTTGGCGATTACCATCACTCCCGCAAAGACAACCTTTCTATCATCAGTAAGGAAACACTGGGTGCCGTAGGCAACACGTTGCTAAACGTAGTGTACTACGAAGAGTAAGCGGCTATTAATTTTCTGTATCGTCTGTTTTTTTCAGTTCTTCATCCAAAATTTTTTGGATTACTTCTTGTTGGCGCTCGTCTATCTTCTGATTGGTTTTGGCTTGCTTTTTCAAAAACCGGAACATGGCATTTTTCTTGATTTCGTAAGCAATAAATACGGTGTATTTGTTTTGCTTTTTGTCGAAGTATTTTTCTTCGCCTATTTTCCGTAAGTCGGCAATGCTGGTGTTCATCACTTCGCGCACTAAACTTTGGAATTTATCGGCCACATCGGCAGCGCGGTCGTTTTGGGTTTGCCCCAGGTACTGATCGCTCACTTGCTTCATCGTAGTGTTTACCTGCCCGGCCAAAACAGCCTTGGCCTCAATATCGGCTTTGCTGCGGGCAATGTTGTCGGCAGAGCTTTCTCCTTTGCCGGTGCCGCGAAAAAAACGGTTATTTGATTGATACGCGCTTCCCCGGAAAGGTTCTCTTACTTTTTGGCCAAACGGACTGTTGGCACATGCCATCAGGATAACAGCCAACAGAAAATTGAAAATTTGATATTTCATATAAAATTGTTTTTTCGAATACGGTTGCAAAAAGATTTTTACGAAAATAAAATAAAATAGGTTATGAAGACGAAGAAATAGAATTTTAGTTGGACTAACGATTTTATAAACGGGTTATTTCTTTACGCCCAACATTGTGCCATATTTTGTTTTGAATAGCCCGGCTTACACCGTTAAATTATGTTAAACCTTCAATGTAATTTTACCGTATCAGAATTATAAAAGTGTGGTTGGCTTAATGTGATATGGATAATTTTTTAAACTATGCAAACTGTTTATGTTGTTGGAAATCCGGGATTTTTAGAACTGCATCGCAAGCACCTCGATGACAATTCCCGGTTTTTACGTGGCCAGGTGTCGGTACAAGTACCCGAAAAAGAAGTTCAGTTGTTTTGGATTCACCACCGCAAGGGGTTGAAAGAATTTAAAAAGGCTATTGGCGCAGATCTGATCTGGAAATACCGTCTTCGCTTCTATTTCGACTTAGAAGAATTTACACCACAAGAGGAAGAGAAAAAAGAATTCGATGCCGATGAAAAAGCCTTGATGCGCAAAGCTATTCTGTCGTTGGCATAGAAAAACAGAAGAGGTGGCACTATGTCTTTTGCCGCTTTACTTCACTCGATGAAAGACGGTCTTCTTTTTTAACGAACACCAGTCTGTTATTTTTGCTGCTGTATCAAACAAATGATCTTCTCGGGTAGCAGTGAAAACTTTCTTCGACATCAATCATATTTTTTTTACGGTGCTGGGTTACCCCATGAGTTACCTCGAATTTTTCGGGGTTGTCTTTGGGCTGGTGGCGGTGGCGCTTTCGGCCAAGGCTAATATTTGGAGCTGGCCGGTGGGCATTGCCAACGTGGTGCTTGCGTTTTTTTTTTATTACCAGATTCAGCTTTATCCTGACATGGTGCTTCAGGTTTTTTTCTTTGTTACCAACCTGCTGGGCTGGTGGCGATGGGCAAACCCCAAGCCCGAAGAGGAAGACAGAAAAAAAGAATTGAAAGTAAGCCGGATGGAGAAGAAACAATTCTTTTTCCTTTCTTTGGTTGGTTTGGCCGGAACGGTTCTCTTTGGCCAGTTGGCCAGCCGCTTGCACCTGTGGCTTCCGTCTGTTTTTTCACTGCCCAGTTCTTTTCCTTATGCCGACTCATTCATTCTGGTGATGAGCATCATCACTACCTTTATGATGGTGCAAAAGAAAATAGAGTGCTGGATAATCTGGATTATTATTGATGTGGTAGCTACCGGCCTCTACTTTATAAAGGGGGCAAAATTTTATAGTGCAGAATATTTTATCCTCACCTTGCTGGCGGCCTGGGGTTTGTGGAATTGGTTGAAAGAATATCGCCTGTATGCAAAAGCCTGACATCAAATTGGTTTGCTTTTACGGCCCCGAAAGTACGGGCAAGTCCACGATGGCTAAACACTTTGCTTCGTTGTACCACACTGAATTTGTGCCCGAAGTTTCGCGTGAGATGATTACTACTAATCACTTTACTGTGGATGACATCATCCGGATAGGCAAGGCTCAAACTGAGCGCATCAAAAACAAACTTACAACGGCCAATCAAATACTTTTCTGTGATACGGATTTAATCACCACACAGATTTATTCCAGAAAATATTTGGGTGTAGTGCCCGCTATTCTTTATGAACTGGAAAAAGAAATTACCTACGATCAATATTTTCTTTTCGATATTGATGTGCCCTGGGTGGCAGATGGTTTGCGCGACTTGGGCAATGAACGCGAAACGATGATGAATATTTTTAAAGAAGAACTGGCCAAGCGGAATATTCGGCCTGTGCTGATCCGCGGAAGCTGGCACGAAAGAGAAGAAACAATTAAAGCAACGCTCACTAAACTACTGTTATGAAAAAAATTTTGTACGGAACTGGCGCAATGATCGCGATCGCAATTATCCTATTTTTTGCGATGGTGCCCACTTATGTTGATAAAGCCCAAAACAAAGTGGTGCATACCGGGTCGTTTGCTAAAAACACATGGTATGACGCCATCCCTTTTATTGCCGATCTGCATTGCGATGAATTGCTGTGGAACCGAAATTTCCTCAAGCAATTAGATTACGGTCATGTTGATTTGCCGCGCATGCAACAAGCCAACATGGCCCTTCAGGTTTTTACCATTGTCAGCAAAGTTCCCAAAGGAATTAACATCGAACAAAATGACAGCAATACCGACCAGATTACTTTGTTGAGCTTTGCGCAATTGCGGCCGCCATCTGCCTGGTTCAGCCTGAAGGCACGCTCCCTAAATCAATGTGCTAATCTTCATTCCTTTGCCAAAAATTCTGCAGGACAGTTTCGGGTGATTGCTTCAAAAGCAGACTTGAATAAATTCATTGCCGACCGAAAGACAAACCACAAACTTGTTGCTGGCATGTTAGGGTTGGAGGGCGCTCAACCGCTGGAGGGCAACCTCAACAACTTGGATGAATTTTTCAAAATAGGTGTGCGCTACATCGGGCTCACCCATTTTTATGATAACGAATGGGGCGGCTCAGCACATGGCATGAAAAAAGGAGGGCTGACACCGATAGGGAAACGATTGATCCAAAAAATGGATAGCCTGCACATCATCATAGATTTGGCGCACAACTCACAGCAAACCATTCAGGATATTCTGGCGCTGCACACAGGCCCTGTGTTGGTTTCTCACACAGGTGTAAAAGGTATTTGCGACAATCAGCGAAATCTGTCGGATGAGCAGATAGTGGAAATCGGAAAACGAAACGGACTGATTGGAATTGGCTTATGGGAAACAGCCGTGTGCGGCAGCGATGCGACAGCCACCGCCCGGAGCATCCGCTATGTAGCTGATAAAATAGGAGCAGATAAAGTAGCTCTGGGCTCTGACTGGGATGGAGCCATCACAGCACACTTTGATGTAACCGGCTTGCCTTTGATTGTTCAGGCTTTGGAAAAAGAAAAATTTTCGAGAGATGAAATAGAAAAAATTATGGGCGGCAACGTACGCGATTTTTTCCTGAGAAATCTTCCGGACTAAAACCCGATCAGCACCTGCCCTTTTTCCACACTGTCGCCTTTTTTTACCGTTACATTTTTCACGGTGGCATCTCCGGCTGCTTTCAATATGTTTTCCATTTTCATGGCCTCCAAAATCAGTAACGGGTCGCCTGCTTTCACCACATCGCCCGCTTTTACTTTTAAGTCAATAACCAAGCCGGGCATGGGGGCTTTCAGATGGTTGATTTTGGCAGCAGCTCCGTTGGCCATTCCCATTTTTTCCAGCAACAAATCCATGGGCGTTTTCACCTCCACAGAAACAACTTTGTTATTAATCTTCAGCAACACAGTTTTAGCAGCGTGATCTATTTTTACCACCTCAGCCCGGTAGCTTTTGTGGTTGTGCAGAATGTGGAAACTTCCGGCAGCAATTTTTGAAATATCCCATTGAAAATCTTTTCCGTTGAGGAGATATTGATGGCCACTTTTAGTTACCTCAAAATGCTTACCGTTTACTTTGGTTTGATACATGCCTCAAAAATAAGATTTACGAATCAGTAGTCGGTAGCAGGGGGCGAATTTATTTGGTGAAGGATATCATCCTACTGATTCCAATATATTTTCATTTGAAGCTTACAATACTCATCCCCTAAGGTGCTACCTCTTTTGTAGTAATACAATGATTTCATTTTATTTTTTTCTACGCCCAGTTTGCCAGTATAGAGGTATCCCAACTTTTCTAATGAAGGCGTATGGTTTTTGGCGGCTGCGTATTCAAATAACTCTATTGCTTTGGCGATTGACTGATCTCTGCCGATACCGTACATATAGGACTCGGCCACTTTGTATAAATCGGAAGGATCACTCTTATCATAGTCAGGATAAGCGTCATTGATATGTAACGTATCTATTTTAAAATTTTTGTTACCGGGTACAATAGAATTACTGACATCCACCACATATTTTTGATTACTGCCCACAATAACTAACGTGTCGCTCTTGTTGCTGGGAAGCCTTATGATATTTTCGTTGATGAGCCGGATGATCAGATTGTTTCCTTTAATGATGATCACGTCATGATTTTGATTAAAGTAATAAGAGTTTTTGCTGACCATCTCAAATAAATTGTTGCTTCCTTCAAATTTGACTTCAGCACCCGGCCCTTCCGAAGTCGAATTAATATTTTTACCAATCACTAAATTATTTGCATCGTGTGGCGCTTCTTTTTGTGCTGGGCTAACCGCCATGGCATTGGTATCGCGAGGCGTGGCCTTGTTCTGTGCAGTACCGGCTACGTGGGTGGCGGGTTTGCAGGAAATAATCAACCCGATAAGCAGTAAAAAAATAATTTTTTTCAGAGCAGTTTGTATTTTCATAAGAGAATTGGTTGAAGAGCTAATTGGGCAGCGTTTATTTTGATGATCAGACTTTACAGAAAATTTATTCTTTTGACTTCTTCTGTTCTATTTCCCCTTGTAGCTTCTTCCTCATTTCTATAGCTTCTGATCTGCTCTGCAAGATGCTGCGCAAGTTGTCCCTGTCTTTTGCTTGCTCCACGTCCATCTTCACCCTCGCTTTCGCTAACAGACCTGCCATGTACTCCATCCCCTTCATTGCTTTCGGTGTCAATACGTCTTTGAGTTTTTTCATTTTGGGCTTCATAGGCTTGTTGTCTTAAATTTTCTAATTCTTCATCTGTGGAAATCCCGAAAACAGATTTAATCTTTAAAAACTGGTTCTATACCAATGAACGAATAAGATCGCGGATTATTTTTTCTTACCATATTTTCTATTTTAGGGTCTCAACGTTCCCTGCACAATTAAATTACTTTTAAGATTTTTTCATAACAATCAACGATACGATTATGTATTCATGTCGGTTTTCTACTTGTTGTGCACTATAAATTTCTTTTAGGTTGCACCATGAAATTAAACCAATTGTTATGAAAAAGATAGTAATGATTCTGTTTCTTTTTTTAATAACCCCATTAACCGAAGCGAAATCAAAAACTTATATTCTCGTTGCCGGAGCATGGCACGGTGGGTGGGTGTGGGCAAAAGTGATTCCACTATTAGAAGCAAAAGGCCATCGAGCCATTGCAGTTGACTTGCCCGGTCAAGGAGAAAGCACCATTCCTCCTTCAGCCGTCAACTTTGATGACTATGTTAAATATGTTGTAAATGTTGCAAATGAACAAGAAGGGTCTGTCATTCTTATAGGGCATTCAATGTCAGGTATAGTAATAGCGCAAGCAGCAGAAGTGTTAGGGAAAGAAAAGGTATCAAAACTTATCTTCCTTGATGCTTTCATGCCTAAAAACGGAGAGACAGTGGTAGCATTGGCCAACAAAGTTGAGAAGATAAGCAGAAGCAAATCGATGGGGCCATCTGTGATGGAAAGTCTGATTATTTCTGATGACCAAAAAACCTCCATCTTAAAACCAGAAAACATTGGTTATCTGTTTTACCACGACTGTAAACCTAAGGATATTGAATTCGCAAAAAAACATGTAAAGCCTCAACCTATGGTGTGCCTCGTAACACCCGTAGCCCTATCTGAACGATATAACTCTATTCCAAAATATTACATTTTGTGCACAGAAGCGCACGATCTTGATAAAAGTATACTTGCCAATAATGTTCCGTGTAAGAAAATTTTTAAATTGAAGAGTAGTCATTCGCCTTTTTATTCCATGCCTGAACGATTAGTAAGAATAATTGAACAACTATGATTTTCAGGGAAGTAAAACCATGTAAACAGTTAGAGCCTTTGGTAAGAAAATACCTGCTTGTACACCATCTACCGGGGGCGGTGGTTCCGGTAGAAAATTATCCCACAAGAATTGAGCAATCATTGGTCTTTTTTGCTCGCGGCTGTATAAAATCTTATGATCCAACAATAAACAGGTACATGCCAATTGCAAGTAATGCGTTGTTTGGACAACAAACGAATCGGCTAAATTTTTATCCAATTTCAAAACCTGACTTCTTGATGGTTATGGTGGTTTTTCAGCCTGGCGCACTGTATCGTCTTTTGGGAATTTCGACCCAGGAATTCTCCGAAAAATTTTGTGATGCAGAAATGATTATGTCTTCTGAATTACAGAATGTCAACGATGGGATTTCAAATGCATTGACGTATGAATCTATGCTTGAATTGGTAGAAGATTATTTACTCAACAAGATGAGGACTTTAGCACGAGAACTTCACCCCATTGATAACATTGCCCAATTACTGCTTCATAATCCTAGTAATTTTTCCATGGATTGGTTGTGCTGTCAAGCTAATCTGAGCCCAAGACAGTTTGAAAGGAAGTTTAATGAACATATGGGGATAGGGCCAAAGTTATATGCCCGTATCAGTCGGTTTTATAAAGCATTGCAGTATAAGGAGAGAAATCCTGCAATTGACTGGGCAATGATTTCATTCCAATTTGGATATAGTGATTATTGTCATTTAGCGAAAGACTTTAAGGAATTTACCAACGTTACGCCCAGTATAAAAATTGATAGAATGGCTATTCACACAGAAGCTAAATTAGTGGATATTTAACTCTTTGGTATCCATAGATAATCGGAATGATTGACTCTTCGCCATTTAACCCGCGGTTATGATACTTGTTATTAATAATACTAACTGGGTCATCTCAGAGTTTGTATTTTAGAAGCGAAGAGCCTTTGTAACAGGGAGGCACATATAGAAACCGAAAAATAAATAGACAATTGAAGTACTGAAGATAACTTTTAAATATATGCCAAAGTGAAATAAGTTGATATCAATACTGTGAGAGGTGATGCACACCGAATATCAAAATTTAATAACCTTTGCCCACTTGTCACGATTGGTTTACTTTCGCGTTCCTAAGTAGTTGCCATGAGTACTTCTGAATTAAATGAAATAGCGCACCGGTGGTTTGAGGCTTTTAACAACAAAAATTTGGAAGGGCTGCTTGCGCTGTACGATGACCATGCCGTGCACTTCAGCCCGAAGTTAAAAGTACGCCATCCTGAAACCAATGGGTTGATCAAAGGCAAAGCCGCCATGCGCGCCTGGTGGCAAGACGCATTCGATCGCCTGCCCTCCTTACACTACGAGATCGTTCGGCTTACTCCTTGTGAGGATCGCGTTTTTATGGAGTACATCAGGCACGTTAATGGGGAGGACGATCTTTTTGTAGGAGAGATGTTGGAAATCCAAAGGGGCTTGATTGTGCGGTCAAGTGTATTTCACCAATAAACGTAAGTCCTACACTTTACTTATTTTTTTTGATAAAAACTCAGGTTCATTGGGGAACAAGCCGAAGAGCGCTTCATTGTTATCGGAAGAAAAGAAATAGATCTGCTTTTTCTTCTTTTTCAAACGCAGCGAATAGACATTAAAAAATGGGACATGCTTGAGTTCCTTCACATCATCCCAGGCATAGTGCTTTACCTTGGTGCGGTGTGTAACAGAAATTTTTTTCTTGCCAACGGCCACGCGCTTGATATTGGTAAATACGGTCATGTGAACAGACAGTAAAATCAAGGCCAGCGAAAAAAGTACAAAAATGGCAAACCTGCTTTTGGGCGTATCTTCATATTGCACCAGCAGGATGATGGCGGCCACGGCTTGCATTAAAGCAAACGCCATAAAAAAGTATCGTACAAAATAAAACTTGATCAAACTGCTCTCTTTCATGTTCGCAAAAGTTTAAAAAATGGGTTTGATAAGAACGTGCTGCAAAATTATAAAAGAATTTTTGGCATTTGCACATTCAATCGCCTCAAGATTTTCTTAAACGCACTTAAAAATATGATGAGAGCAAAACTTATGGCGTGTCTATCACCACCGGAAAATCTTGTCCGCGCGAAAAGGTGTAAGGATATTGGGGCTTGCCTTTTAGTTTTTTGGTAAGCTCCGGCACCTGATCGTCCAGATACGATTTCAGTTCATAGATAGTCACCTTGCCGTCTTTGGGTGCGCCATCGGCATCGCCTTGCAGGGCTTTGATGAGCAGGTACGTGAAGATGCCGTGGCCCAGCTCGGCAAACTCTGCCGCAAACTGCTCGCTGCCGGCCGAAGCCATGACATGGATGCCGGCACTGCGCGAAAGTTGGGCGATAGCCTTTTCTTCCGAAGCCCCGCGAGTGGCGAGCAACTCCACTGACCCACCGCTTTGGCAGGCGTCCATCACAATCAATTGTTTGAGGGCTCGGATGTTTTTAAATTTTTCTTGCAGAGCCGAAGCTTCGATGGCTTCTTTCTTCAACGAACTCAAATCGTATAATCTGGAGCTCTCGCTCGGGATGAAAAAAAAGCGGTCGTCCACCATGCTGCCATGGCCTGCATAATAAAAAATGAACACATCGGCCGGATTGATTTTTTTTGATAGCGCATCCAACTTAGCCAGAATGCTGGCTTGCGTTGCCTCTGCATCGTACAACACATCTAACTCAACCTGCTTGAAGAGCGTACCCTTTTCTTTCAGAGTTTTTCCAAAAGACTCTGCATCTGGTTTGGCATAGTTCAATAACATTCGTGGATTTTTATATTGGTTGATGCCCACTGCCAGTACATAGCAGGTGGCGTTTTTATCGGGGCGATCAAAAAATGTTTCAACAGAAACAGGATCTGATTCTATTTTGTCTTTGTTGCTGGCAGCGGCAGAGAACTGATTGGAGCCACCGATTAAATTGATCGTAGTACGATAGGTAGCCGATTGATCTTTTCCGGAGGGCAAAACAAAATCAGTGGTGGCTACGCGCTTGCCGTTGTGATAGAGTTTAAAATTTTCTACACCGCTTCCGCTATCGGTGAGCCGCACATACACATCTGCTTTGGATGGATCGGTTGTCGGCTGCCAGGCAATCTTTACTTGCGGTGGTGGCGATTTTTTTAATTTCTCGTTCAGCCCTTGAGTTCCATCGCCTCCCCGGTTTTGAAAAATCTTCGGTAGCAAATCGGGGCGGAAATATTCTTCAAAAAATTGATCTACCGAATAAGTTTTCGTGCCGTTTACAAAATGGATGAATCGTCTGGCCTGGTCGGTTCCGTTGAAGTACCCTTCGGGATTTGTTACCATCCAATCTTTTTCACCGAAGTGGATATGCTCAAAAAATTCTTTGCCGGAATTTAAGTCCCAAAATTTGATGGCGCCATCTATGCTGTGGCTGATGAGCATTTTGTTGTCGGGGCTGAGAAGCAAAGCTGTTACCTCCGACTTATGCCCATCAAACGTGCGGATTATTTTGGCAGTAGCCACATCCCACACCCGGATTTGCCGGTCTGCACCAGCAGAATAAATTGTTTTTCCGTCAGCCCCGAAAATAGCTATGTGGGCAGCGCCCTGGTGGCCTACAAATTTTTGTTCCATCAACCCGGTGGCAATATTCCATAACCGAACGGTGCCGTCCCAACTGGCGGAAAGAATTTGTTGTTTGTTGCTGCTCAGCCGCAGCGAAGAGATCACATCGGTGTGGCCAACAAAATTGCGCACGGCTTCTTTGCTGTCCAGTTCAAACATCTTCAATTCTTTGCCGAGGCTGGCGAACCAATACAAGTCGTTGGCGCCCCACAAAAAATTGAGAGCCGAGTTGTTGGTAAAATCAAAGTAATGAACAGCCCGGCCTGTAGTTATATCCCACGAAGCGAGCGTGCCATCCCAACTGGAGGAGGCTACTTCGGTTTCATTTGAATTAAAGTGTATATCAAAAATTGGCTGACGATGTGCCCGGATGGTTTTCAGGGTATCTCCTTTTTCTACATTCCATATTATAATTTTTCCATCGCCCCCGCCCGTAACCAACTTTTTGCCATCGCGCGACAGGTCGTAGCACAGCACTGCCTTTTCATGGCCGACAAAGTCCATTACATTTTTTCCGCTGGCCACATCCCACTGTTTTACTTTCGTGCCGAACTTTCCTTTGATGAGCGTTTTGCCATCGGGTGTCAGCAGCAAGTTGTTTTTGTAGCGTACATATTTTGCAATCTGCGAATCCCAGTATGAATTGGGGTCGTAGTTAATGCCTCCTTTGTCGCGCTGGTTTAAGAAGCCTGTTAGCTCTTTCACTTTTTTTCCGGAGGCAACATCATAAATCAGCACGACATTGTTATCGCATGCCAACAACAGCTGTTTGCTATCGAGTGTAAACTTTGCCTGGTTAATGTCTGCTTCAATATTTGGGTTGATCGTTTTGACGGAATCACCATTGACGGCATCATAAATCGTTACACCATTTTTATTACACGCAGCCACCCATTTCCCGTTAGGGCTAAAAACTGTCGAGCGCAGTTCTTGGATTTTTTTAGTAAACCGTTTGTCTAATTTTCCGGTAGTCAAATTATAAGTAGCCACTTCTCCGTTTTGTGATGCCTTGAGCAAAAAATGATTGTCGGGCGAAAAATCCACGTAAGTGTAGCAGCCACCACAGGAAGCGTATTCTGAAAAATTAAAAGTAAATTTTTTCTCCCATGTGCCCACAGCATAAACGTTTGCGGTGCTATTGTCTTCTCCTACGGCAATCCATTCGCCTCCGGGGCTGATGCGCAGCGCAATCCGTCCGCCTGAGCCGGCATAACCATCAGCATCCCACTCGGCAATTTTTTTTTGAGAGGGAAACTCCCACACCCGCACTTTTTGTCCGAAGCCCACGGTAACAAAAAATTTTCCTTTGGGGTCAAAGGCCACATCTGTTACCCGCTCTTTGTCGGGCATAACCGAAAGTATCTCTTTGCCGGTGGCCACTTCCCAGATTTTTGCTGTGGCATCGCCATTGCCGGTGATCAGGTATTTTCCATCGCTGCTAAACTCCAAACTGTTAACTGAAAACTGATGGCCTAAAAAACTTCGCACTTCGCGCCCTGTGCGCAACTCCCACAACTTTGCCGTTTTGTCGCGGCTGCCCGTAGCCACATAATTGCTGTCGGGGCTGACTGCTACTGAGATAACTGCCAGCTCGTGGCCGCGCTGAATAACAGTTTCCATGTTTTGCCCGAAGGCAAAAAGACATAAAAAAGAAAACGTAAAGAATAAGATGGATTTCATTTCTGTGAGTTAGACCTTGAACTTCAAATACTCAGTGCGCTTTTACTTCTTCCGGCTCTTGCGGCTCGGGTTCAATGGGTACTTCATCCCACTTGGGAGGTTCAGCGTGATGCAGGTATTCTAATATTTTTTGCTCTACTTGTTTTAACTTCAGCCCACGCAGAAATTTTCCGTTGCGCGCCAAAATAAGTCGGCCTGTTTCTTCAGAGATGGCCATTACCAGTGTATCGGTAGTTTCACTCATGCCGATAGCCGAGCGGTGGCGAAGGCCAAAATTCGGGGGGAGATGATCGTTTTCGCTGACAGGCAGCACACACCGCGCAGCTAATATTCTTCCCTTATAAATAATAATGGCACCATCGTGCAGCGGGCTTGACTTCTGAAAGATGGATATGATCAGCCGTTTGTTTACTTCGGCATCCAGCCAATCTCCGGTTTCGCAGTAAAATTTTTGCTCCGTGTCCCGCGAAAATACCAGCAGGGCACCCGTGCGGGTGATCTTCAAAGTCTTAATGCCTTCCATCAGTTGGTGCACATCAAAATCGCTGTGATAGCCGCCCCGCAAATTGTTGATAGATTTAATAATGCTGTCGCGGTTGATTTCGGCACTGCGGCCAATGAGCAATAAAAACTTACGGATCTCCGACTGAAACAGAATGATCATGGCCAGCACGCCCACGCCCATAAACTGGCCTAAGATTTTTGCCAGCAACTCCATCTGGGCGGCACGCACAATCAGGTAGATCAGGTATAAAGAAAGGATGCCAAAAAAAATATTGAACGCGATACTTCCTTTAATCAGCTTATAAAGTTGATACAATAAAACCGATACCAGCCCGATGTCGATTAAATCAACCCATGTGATCTCTAAAAAGCCGATCCGAAAAAGAAAAATCATCAGTCAAAGATAACAGAATCAAAAAAATTTTTTCTGACAGAAAGAGTCTCATCACACAATGTGGGTATTCGTCTATATTTGCCGCCATGGCCAGCGAAACGCCCCTGCAAAAACAATACAATGCCATCAAGGCAAAATACCCCGGGGCTTTGTTGCTTTTTCGGGTGGGCGATTTTTATGAAACATTTGGCGAAGACGCCATCAAGGCCAGCAAAGTGCTGGACATTGTGCTGACCAAACGCGGCAATGGCTCGACAGCGGAAACTGCACTGGCGGGTTTTCCGCACCACGCCCTCGACACGTACTTGCCGAAGCTGGTGCGCGCGGGCTACCGCGTAGCCATCTGCGACCAACTGGAAGACCCGCGTTTTGTAAAAGGAATTGTAAAGCGGGGCGTAACGGAACTGGTAACGCCCGGAGTTTCCTTTAACGATAACGTGCTGGAAAAAAAGCAAAATAACTTTCTGGCCTCCGTCCACATCGCTAAAAATAATTGGGGCATTTCATTTTTAGATATCAGCACGGGCGAGTTTTTTGCCGCTCAGGGAAATGAAAACTATGTGCAGAAACTGATTCAGAATTTTGCCCCGGCCGAAATTATTTACAGCAAAGCCTATCGCGAAAAGCTGAACGAAATGTTTGATGACAAAGTGGCCACCTTCACGTTGGACGATTGGGTTTATACTTACGATTTTGCCAAAGAAAAATTGCAAAACCAATTTAAAACCACCACCCTGAAAGGCTTTGGCATCGAAGAAATGAGCGAAGCCATCGTGGCCTCTGGGGCAGTGCTTCATTACCTCGAAATAACAGAGCACAAAGACACGCAGCACATAGCCGGCATCGCGCGGTTGGACGAAGAGCAATATGTGTGGCTCGATAAATTTACCATTCGCAATTTGGAGTTGGTTCACTCGCCCCACGAAGGAGGCGTGCCGCTGATCCATGTATTAGATCAAACCATTACGCCCATGGGGTCGCGCAACTTGCGCAAGTGGATGGTGCTTCCGCTGAAAGAAAAAAGCCGCATTGAAGAACGCCTGAAAATTGTTTCTCATTTTTTTGATCAGACCGACCTGGCCGAAAACATAGCGACACAATTTCGTCAGATAGCAGATTTGGAAAGATTAATTTCTAAAGTAGCTGTCGGGCGTGTCAACCCGCGCGAGCTGCTCCAGTTGAAGCGCGCACTGAAGGCCATCGCTCCGGTAAAAGAATTGCTGTTAAGCTCGGGCGTGCAAGAACTGGTTAAAACCGGAAACCAAATTGATACCTGCGCTTTTCTGCTTCAAAAAATTGACAACGAATTAAATGACGAGGCGCCTCTGTTGTTGCATCAAGGTGGCATTATTAAAAACAATGTCCATGCAGAGTTAGATGAGCTGAGGGCCATTGCTTTTTCGGGGAAAGACTACCTATTGCAAATTCAAAAGCGCGAAGTAGAGCGAACCGGTATCAACTCATTGAAGGTTTCGTACAACAAAGTATTTGGCTACTACCTTGAAGTGAGCCATGCCAACAAAGACAAAGTGCCGCCCGATTGGATACGCAAACAAACGCTGGCCAATGCCGAGCGATTCATCACCGAAGAACTGAAAGTATATGAAGAAAAAATCCTGCATGCCGAAGAAAAACTTTTTGTTATCGAACAGCAACTCTTTGCTGAATTGGTGCGCGCCACGGCCGAATTTATTTCGCCCATCCAGCAAAACGCACGCCTCATAGCCGAGTTGGATTGCTTGCTTTCTTTTGCCTCGGTAGCCAAATCAAATAAATATTCCTGCCCTGAAATCAGCGACTCTACCCGGTTAGCGATTCAAGAAGGGCGTCACCCGGTGATAGAAAAACAATTGCCCGCAGGCGAAAGCTATGTGCCCAATGATATTTACTTGGACAACGACACGCAGCAAATATTAATTATCACCGGCCCCAACATGGCGGGCAAGTCGGCATTGCTGCGGCAAACGGCATTGATCGTGCTGATGGCACAGATCGGCAGCTATGTGCCGGCCTGCCATGCGCTGGTGGGCATCGTTGACAAAATTTTTACGCGCGTGGGCGCCAGCGACAACCTCTCGCGGGGCGAATCTACTTTTATGGTGGAAATGACCGAAACAGCGAGCATCCTGAATAACTTAAGCGATCGCAGCTTGGTGCTGATGGACGAAATCGGGCGCGGCACTTCTACCTACGATGGCGTATCCATCGCGTGGAGTATTGTGGAATATCTGCACAACCAAACACATCACGCCAAAACACTTTTTGCCACCCACTACCACGAGTTGAACCAACTGGCGGAAGATTTGCCCCGTGTGAAAAATTTTAACGTCAGCGTAAAAGAAATTGGCGACAAAATCATTTTCATGCGCAAGCTGAAAGAAGGCGGCAGCGAACACAGCTTTGGCATACATGTAGCCCAACTGGCAGGCATGCCCAATAAAATTGTGCTGCGCGCCAACGAAATTTTACATTTCTTAGAAAAAGAAAAACACAAGGCCGATCCGAAGAAAAAATTGAACGAGCTGCCCAAAGCCAGTCAGCAAATTTCACTTTTTGAAACCGACCCTAAAATGAAAGAAGTGCAGGAGATGTTAGGGAAAATAGACATCAACACCATCAGCCCGGTGGAAGCACTGTTGAAATTGAATGAGGTTTTGAATAGGTTAAAGAAGTAACATGAAAACCATCCGTTGGGGCATACTCGGTTGCGGAAAAATTGCACGCAAGTTTGCAAGTGATTTAAAGTGGGTAGCCAATGCCCAACTCATAGCCGTAGCTGCCAGAGAACAGTCAACGGCCGATGCCTTTGCCCATGATTTTCCTGTTCGCTATAAACACGGCAGCTATCAGGCATTGGTTGAAAACGCAGAAGTAGATATTGTTTACATAGCCACGCCCCATGCCTTTCATTACGAGCATACGTTGTTGTGTTTGAAACATAAAAAAGCGGTGCTGTGCGAAAAAGCTTTCGCCATCAATTACAAGCAAGCGAAAGAAATGATAGAAACAGCCAAACGCGAAAATGTTTTTTTGATGGAAGCGTTTTGGACTAAATTTTTGCCGCACTATCAAAAAATGAAAGAGATGATAGCCGAAGGCAAAATCGGAACGATACAAAACATAGCGACCAACTTTGGTTTCATTCCCACACGGCCCATTGCTCCGCGCATCTACGACCCCCAATTAGGCGGAGGCTCATTGCTCGACATTGGTGTGTATCCCATTTTTTTGGTGCTGGATCTGTTGGGCCGACCGGATGAAATTGAGGCGCACGCTACTTTTTCCGATCAGGGAACTGACAGCCAATGTGCCGTGCAGTTTAGCTATCACAGCGGAGCGCTCGCCCAGCTTTTTTCTACTTTCCATTCTAATCTGGCCACCGCTGCCGACATCGGTGGAGATTGCGGCCGCATCCTCCTCACCCACCGCTTTCACGGGCCTACCACAAACCTGGAATATTATCCGGGCATCGTGGACACCCGGGAAACTATCTCGTTTGAAGCCGCCAAAGGAAACGGCTACGAATACGAAGCCCAACACGCAACCGATTGTCTTTTGCAAGGAATGACAGAAAGCCCCATTCGCCCATTTTCAGACACACTTCTTTTAATGGAAACACTCGATCGCATCCGCGTAAAAGCAGGTATTTATTATCCGGCTGACGATCATTAGTTCCACTCGATATTCATTTTTTTATACATAGTCATTCATCCTTTTGCCGTACCTTTGTGCCCGCACATGACACAGGCTCAGACCATAACGCTTTATCAGCCGCTGCTGCACACCATCGCCTACAATTTGGTGCGCTGCAAGGAAGACGCAGAAGATATTGTGCAAGAAACATTTATGAAGTGGCTCAGTATAGATCAGAAAAAAATAGAGAACACAAAAGCCTATCTGATCCGCGCGGTAACCAACAACTGCCTGAACCACATCAACTCGTTGCGTAAAAAGAAAGAAGAATATTTAGACCATCTTCATTTACCCGAATTGCTGACACGCTTTAAAGAAATCAATCTTTCTAAAATAGACCTCGACATTAATCTGGCACATGCCTTTAAAGTATTGCAAACAAAATTAGAGCCATTGGAGCGTGCCATTTATTTATTGAAAGAAGGTTTTGATTTTGATTACGATGAACTGCAACAAACTTTCAATAAAAAGAAAGACCACTGCCGCCAGTTGTTTTGCCGGGCGAAAAAAAAACTAAACGAAGAAACGGGCAAAATCCATTTCTCGCTGCCCGAGGCTTCTTCGCTATTAAAAAATTTTCGTCAGGCGTGCGAGGGCAATGCCGCTCAATTGGTCAATGAGTTGAAGAAACAGATTTCTTAACTCAGCCGGGCTGTCACAAACTGGAGAAGGGATTTTCTAAAACAAAAGATATTTTTTAGTAATGAAATAGTATGGAGGCTACCTTAAAACCCGAAGCGCGAAGAAAACCGATCTTAAAACAGGAGATCGCTTTTTTGCTGATTCACCTGCTGCCGTTAGGGGCATTATTTACAGGTGCTACTCTTTTTGATTGGATCCTGTGCGGATTCTTTTATTTCTTCCGCATGTTCTGGATTACAGGCGGATACCACCGTTACTTCGCCCACAAATCGTATAAAACTTCGCGTTGGTTTCAGTTTGTCATCGCCTTCATGGCGCAAACGTCAGCACAAAAAGGCGCTCTGTGGTGGGCAGCCCACCATCGCCACCACCACCGCTACAGCGACACACCGGCCGATCCGCACTCAATGAAGATTTACGGATTTTGGTATTCGCATGTAGGCTGGATCGTGGGCCCCGACTTTAAAGAGACAGATTACAAAACCATTGGCGATTATGCCAAATACCCTGAGTTGGTTTGGTTGAACAAACACTATCTCGTAGCGCCTACAACTTTGGCGTTGGTCATCATGGCGCTGGGCGGTATCGTAGATGGCGGCAGCATCACCGCAATGTTTTCAACAGCCGGTTTTTCTGCCTTGTTTATCGGATTCTTTTTGAGCACGGTTATCACTTACCACGGCACGTTCTCCATCAACTCCATCATGCACAAATTTGGCAGACAGCGCTACCAAACTGGCGATGAATCGCGCAACAGCGTATGGCTGGCATTGCTGACAATGGGCGAAGGATGGCACAACAACCACCATTATTATGAAGTGGCCTCGCGCCAGGGTTTTTTCTGGTGGGAGATTGATGTTACCTATTATATTTTACGCGGCTTTCAGGCAGTCGGGTTGATTTGGGAATTGAAAGGCGTGCCCGACCACATCAAATTTTCGAAAGACAAGAAACACGCGCAGGAATTGAAACGCCAATACGATCAATCACGCCCACCTGTGGCAAAAGACGAGCGGACAGAAAAAACGGAAGAAAATGTCGAAGCCTCTTGAGCAGGAATTTTTAGAAAGTTCTATTAAACTGTTCCGGTATTACAAAAAGCTGGGAGAAGGAGCGATGGATCAGCTCACCGATGAAGAAGTGTTGGCAAAACCAAATCAGGCCAGCAACAGCATCGCTTTGATTGTTCACCACCTGAGCGGCAATATGCTTTCGCGATGGACGGATTTTTTGACTACCGATGGCGAAAAGCCGTGGCGCCAGCGTGAGGCTGAGTTCGAAAAATCGTATGCCAATAAATCAGAAATGATGGAGGCCTGGCAAAAAGGGTGGAAATGTTTATTGGATACATTGGAGAGCCTGAAGCCTGCCGACCTTTCTACGATTGTTTATATCCGCCACGAGGGGCAAAGTGTGCTGGAGGCCATCCAACGGCAACTGGCTCATTATCCGCATCATGTAGGGCAAATAGTATATCAGGCCAAAATATTGAAGGGAGATAGCTTCCGGTCGCTTTCGATACCCAAAGGCAAGTCAGACGACTTTAACAAAGAGCATTTTGACAAGCCGAAAGAACGCAGGCACTTTACTGACAAGTTGTGATTTGGATTTTTAGCAAACCGAATTAACTTTGCAGTCCTTTTTCGGCCAAAGCAAAAGCAGAGGCTGATCAAATAAGCAGAGCCTTCACAGGTTTAGGCTTACAAGCGGGAGTAGCTCAGTTGGTAGAGCATCACCTTGCCAAGGTGAGGGTCGCGAGTTCGAGTCTCGTTTCCCGCTCAGAAATAAAAGCACCATTATACAGGTGCTTTTATTTTTAGTCTGCCCGGGTGGTGCCTGCCAACCGGAGCAAAGTGAAGGTTGGGAATTGGTAATGCAGGGCGAAGTTAGTTTTTGAAAATATAGTCTGCCCGGGTGGTGGAATTGGTAGACACGCAGGACTTAAAATCCTGTGGCCCTTAAAGGCTGTACGGGTTCAACTCCCGTCCCGGGTACTCTTCATGTCATCCTATTGTGCTTTTAACCAGCAAGGCTGGCTTTAGTAGCTTCCCAAATATTTTCTAAGAAACCATTCGCTGCTGATGAATACCATCAGCAAAAAGAAAAACCATTTGGCATGGACGAGAGGCTGAAATGTTTCTTCCGAGTGGATGACATCGGCTGCCTTGTTGTTTGCAAATTCTGAAGCCAAATTGTTCCATACTGATTGGTTGTAAAATTTACCACCTGTTGATTGTGCCAACTTACGCAGCAAGCTGTGGTCTGCCACCAGATTTTGCAACTCGATAGATTGGGCAACGACTAAAAACTGTCCGCTCACTGATTCCTTTTTTCCATTTATTGTGGCAGTAGCCGAATAATGATAAACCCCTTCGCTCAATCCGCCCAGCGTATATCGCTCGCCACCTCGGCCGAGGATGTAGTTGTAAGAAGTAATTTTGCCCTTAGGGTCTCGCAGGGTAATATCTATTTTATGGCCATAAATTTTTTCGAATAAATCGTTATACACTTGTCCTTCAAAAACTACCGGAGCGTTTTCATTAAATTCTGATTGAACCGGAAAAAATTTGAATTTCCTTTTGTCGTCTAATGTGCTGAGGTATTGAATGGTTTTAGAAAACAGATCGTCAAACACTTCTGCTTTTTCTGTTCTCGAAAATTCTTCCATGCGCCAACGCCAGAAATTTTCGCCTACAAAGGCGGCCATTTTTTTACTGCCTTCATTCCAGAATAGCAACAGCGGCCGGTCGGTGGCCACGCTGCCTATACGTTGATGGAGCAGCACCTGAGCCTGGGGCGGAAAGCTAAACTTGCCCAACGGCACGGGCACAGGCGGATAAAATGAAAAAATAGAATTGCTGTTTTCGGCTAATTCAAAACCCGTGAAAGACGGATTAGCTACCGGACTGACTTCATCTGTTTGAGCAACATTGGGAAACGAAAATGGAATGCCCACAGCCGGAAGCTGGCGGAGATTGGAGTTGCTCCCGATTATCAATAATACTGATGACCGCCCTTTGCTCAGTTGTGCCAACAATGCGTTGGTTTTCATTCCATAATCTGCCGGGTTATGAAAAATGACTAGCTCAGTTTGATTGGGCTGAAGCAACGAAGGATCTGTTTTTGAAATACCCGGAATGTGAACAATAAATTCATAGTTCGGATTTTTTTCTACCACCGAACGCAATGCCTTCAGGTCGGGATGGGGCGCAGGGGCAATGGCCAATATTTTTTTCTTCCCTTCCACTACTTCTACATAGATGCTTGTCCGATTATTCTTCAGATTGAATTCGCCTGCTGTGGACTCAACGACAACCTCTAACCGCTGAATACCTTTTTCTTTGGCTTCTATCAGAAAATTAAAATCAACTAACGATTGATGGGCAGAATTTTTTTTCTGTTGCTGAATGCGGACACCCTCTTTAAAAATGGAAACTGTAACATCTTGCTCCGGCATTTTTTGCACCGCTACCTCCGCGCGCACCGGAAACTGATTTCCCTGGTAGGCAATTTTGTTGTAAGCAATATTTTTCAGCACTAAGTCAGCGTGTTCTATTGTGTCGCCCAAACCGACTGTGGTAACCGGCACACGCCACGTAGTAAACAAAGGCGATGCCCCTGAATTATAAACTCCATCTGAAAGCAGGACTATGCGCGCCAAATTTTTACCTTCAAACTCATTCACCACCGAACGAAGAGCGCTGCTTAAGTCAGAAGTATTATTGGTTAACGCAATGCGGTCAACCTCTTTTCCCGCAAGGTTTCTCCAGGCAACTTCATAACCTGCTTCTTGCCATTGTTTTTTGGCAGAGGTTAACTCATTCAAGATTTTTATTGAATCAATTTTGCCAATGAGGGATATAGAATTATCAACCACTACGGCTATCACGGGTTTTTCATGCCGGTTGGTAATCAGTTTCAATACAGGACCTACTAACAGAAAAGATAAAAACGCTACAACCAAAAACCGCAGCACAAATAATATCCGGTTGGTTCGTTTGCCCCAGGTATGATGGCTTTTGTAAAGCAAGTGCGCATAACCCCACCCGGCTAACAAGCAAACCAGAATGAATGCGGGGTGAGAATCAAAAATCAATCGTTGCATGGCATGCCTAAATCAGTATCCGTATTTTTCTTTCCACAATTTTCTCAGATGATTTCTAAATTCTTCTTCACGGGCATTTTGCCCCGGGTCGTAAAACCGGCTGCCGCGAATGGAGTCGGGCAAAAACTCCATGTTGGCAAAGTTGTTTTCGTAACTATGTGCATACTGATAGTTTTTGCCATAACCCATGTCTTTCATCAGTCGGGTGGGTGCATTGCGAATAGCCAACGGCACGGGCAAGTCGCCCCCATCGTGCACAGCCTTCAGGGCTGCGCCTATGGCAGTAGTGGCCGAATTGCTCTTGGGCGAACAAGCCAGGTAAATAGCGCACTGCGACAGGATAAGTTGTGCCTCCGGATAGCCGATAACATCTACCGCCTGAAAAGTGGTGGTGGCCATCACCAGAGCCGTGGGGTTGGCATTGCCGATGTCTTCGCTGGCCAGGATAACCATTCTGCGGGCAATGAATTTTACATCTTCTCCTCCCTCGATCATGCGTGCTAAATAATAGACTGCAGCATTGGGGTCGCTGCCCCGAACCGACTTGATGAAGGCTGAGATAATATCGTAGTGCTGCTCTCCGCTTTTATCATAAATGGCAATGTGTTTTTGCGCGGTTTGTGTTACCAACTCATTGGTGATTTCAATATCGCCCATCAGTGCCTCGCTCATCAGTTGAATCAGATTCAACAATTTCCGCGCATCTCCGCCCGATATGGTCAGCAAGGCCTCATGTTCTTTTATGATAATTTTTCTTTTCTTCAAAGTTTCGTCTCGCTCCAGTGCTTGGCGCACTAATCGGAGCAAGTCCTCTTCATCCAATGGTTTCAACGTGTACACCTGACAGCGCGAAAGCAAGGCGGAGTTCACTTCGAAAGAAGGATTTTCTGTGGTGGCGCCAATCAAAGTAATCACACCTTTTTCTACAGCCCCCAGCAGGGCATCTTGCTGCGATTTGTTGAAGCGGTGGATTTCATCAATAAAAAGAATGGCGCGCGAACTGTACTTTGCTTTTTCAATTATTTCGCGCACATCTTTTACCCCTGCGCTAACAGCGCTGAGCGTATGAAACGGACGTTTGACTTCATGGGCAATAATATTGGCAATGGTTGTTTTGCCTACGCCCGGAGGCCCCCACAAAATCATAGAAGGAACGTTGCCGCTTTGTATGGCTTTGCGGATAATGCCGTTATCGCCCACCAAATGCTCTTGCCCGATGAGGTCACTGAGCGAGGTAGGCCTCATGCGTTCTGCCAAAGGATGTGAAGAGAAATTCAGCATCGAAACTTACCCATGGTTTAATAAAAAAGTCAGTCGTGTATAAACAATCTGTCAAATATACCGGTCAAAAAGCGAGTTTGTTAAAAACAGAAACACACTTGTCAAGCATGTCGTCAGAAAAATCCAAATGAGTAACAAACCGGATTTCTGTGGCACTGAAAGGCAGCGCCCTGATGTGATGTTCGCTGAGTTTGGCCAACACCTTTTCGGGCGTGAGTCCCGCAGCTACTTCGATGATAACAATATTGGTATCTACTGGCATAACAGATTTTACCCACGACAACTTTTGGAGAGAATTGCCCAACGCTCGTGCGCGCTGGTGATCTTCTTTTAGCCGGGCAATGTGGTGATCGAGAGCATAGATACCGGCAGCCGCTAAAAAGCCGGCTTGCCTCATGCCCCCGCCAAAGGCCTTGCGCACTCGTCTGGCTTTTTTTTCATATTCTTTTTTGTAAGCCAATACAGAGCCTACCGGGGCACCCAGCCCTTTTGACAAGCAAATGGAAATGGTATCAAAGTATTTTCCATAGTCGGCAGCCGGGTCGTTGGTTTCGGCCAACGCGTTGAACAGGCGTGCGCCATCCAAATGAGTTTTTAAATTTCGGGAACGGCACAAAGTGCTTACCTCTTTAATTTCCGCCAGCGTATAAAAACTTCCAGCTTCGCGCACCACCGTGTTTTCTAACGCCACTACCGAGGTGATGGACTGATGAGAATCTGCAGCATTGTTAATGTTGGCAGAAATTTCGGCAACAGAAATGCGGCCCCTGTCTCCGTTGAGCAGCCGCGCACCCACGTGGCTGTTGCCGGCCAGCCCGCCACCTTCGTAACGAAAAATGTGCGATCCCTTGTAGCAGATTACTTCTTCGTAGGGTTGCGTCAGCACTTTGATGCCTATCTGGTTAGTCATAGTGCCCGAAGGGCAAAATACA
Source organism: Bacteroidota bacterium (assembly GCA_018267215.1). GTDB lineage: Bacteria > Bacteroidota > Bacteroidia > Cytophagales > Cyclobacteriaceae > ELB16-189. Next base: position 56,952 of record JAFDYX010000001.1, on the reverse strand, counting down.
GCACCATCCATTCCCAACATGTCGGCACATTTTTTTTCTAATTGGTTGACGGTTGGGTCTTCGCCAAACACATCGTCACCCACCGGTGCGTGCAACATGGCATCCAGCATAGCCGGGGTAGGTTTCGTTACGGTATCACTTCGCAGGTCGCAGATCATCTTCTTGTGGTTTACGTTTCAAATTACAAAAGTACCATCAACGATAACAGCAAAAAGAAGATGGCTATTTGTTTTTTAACGTAAGGGGTTCTACTTTTGCAACCCATATCGCGGGGTGGAGCAGTTGGTAGCTCGTTGGGCTCATAACCCAAAGGTCACAAGTTCGAGTCTTGTCCCCGCTACTCAGTAACCCTCAAGAACAACCTTACAGGTATTTTTTTGAGGGTTTTTACTTTCTAACCCTTATTTATCGAATAGGCGCTTGAAGTGATTTTCCAGATGGTTGCGCATTGCATTTCTGAATAGTTCCGGGGTTCCTGTTTCCAGAATTTTGACAAGCTCCTTGTGGGAAACGAATTTTTTAAGTTGGATAGTCTTTTTGAGCAGACCACTATGGTGTACGTAGTCAAACACCGGTAATAACATTTGTTGAAATTTTTTCATGGCCTCATTGCCTGATATTTCATACAACTTGCCATGGAAAGCGATTTCGTGTTCAATATTGAAGATATGGAATTTCGTGACTGACGGTTCATTGGCCACAATCTCTTTTAAGTGTTTGATATCCTCTTGGGTTACCCGCTGAAAAAGGAAATCGGCCATTCCGATTTCGAGCACTAACCGCATTTCAAAAATATCCTTCAACGTTGCGTGGTCAAGGATATGTGGGTTCATGGTCTTGCCAATGATTCCGAAAAGATCGGGGCTTGTGATGATGGCTCCCTTTTTCTTTTTTGATTCAATCATTCCCATCATCCGCAACCGGGTCAAAGCCTCGCGTACTACTGTGCGGCTGACACCCAGCGCTTCGGTTAGTTCTAGTTCTTTCGGGATAGAGTCCCCCACCCTCAGCTTTTTGTCTTTCAACAACCCAACTAGATTGGCTTCTACTTTATCTACCAAAGAGGAAGTATCCAACAGTTTTAGCTTCTTTTTTATATCGAGAACGGCCATAACCAATTATAAATATTTTGCGAAATAAGCTTAATAACAAAGAAATGATAATAAATGGTAGAAAAAAAGAAGTAACAATTTGGAAATAAGAAAATAACCCATCACTTTTATTATGTAATACATAATACAATACTAACCATTTTAGCCTATGACTCCAAATTACTTGAACAAACCGACAGGCTGGCTTATCATGGCCTTCCTGCTGGCGAACCTCGCAGCTTGGGCACAAGTCCGAACCGTTACCGGAAAGGTGCTATCAGGTGTAGACAATACTTCACTCCCGGGAGTGAATGTCATTATTAAGGGTACCGCCAATGGTACCGTTACAGATGCAGACGGAGCCTATTCAATTTCTGTTCCGGCTGATGCAGTGCTTGTGTTTTCTTTTGTTGGCTATGCCAGCCAGGAAATTCCCGTGGGGGCATCTTCGGTGATTGATGTCTCCTTAAAATCTGATGCCACCAAGTTAGACGAAGTGGTGGTAGTGGGTTATGGCGAACAGTCGCGCAAAAACATAACCAGCGCAATGGCAAAATTAGATAACCAAGTGTTAGTATCAACACCTCGTGCTAACATAGGAGGGGCATTGCAGGGAACATTGCCCGGCTTGCAAGTAGTGAACGCCTCCGGAACCCCCGGTGCAGCACCCTACATTGTATTAAGAGGAGGCGCTTCCATTAACAGCCCCGGGAGTCCCTTGGTGATTGTAGATGGCGTGATCCGTACATTTAATGAAATTGCCCCGGAAGACATTGCCAGCATCAACATTTTGAAAGATGCTGCCTCTACCGCCATCTACGGGGCGCGTGCCAATAATGGTGTTATTTTGATCACCACCAAAAGAGGCAAGGAAGGTACGGCACAAATATCTTATAAGTATGTAGCGGGTGTCAATGTAAGAAGGCCCGGTTATAAATATGTAAATGCACGAGACTATATCACGCTCAACCGTCAGGGAAATCTTAATTCGGGAAGAACACTGGCACAAGTAAATGCCACACGGGGCTATGGCTTGCTTACAGACCCGGCTAACTTAGCATCGTTCGACATTCAGGCTTACACCCCGGGTGGCCCCCAAGATCAGTTGCTAACACAAGGGTGGCAAACAGTAAACGACCCGATGAACCCCGGCAGTCAGATTATTTTTAAAGACCACTCCGGAGAAATTGAAAACCTGGTATTTCAAACCAACCCTACACAAGAGCATTATCTGAGCGCAACAGGCGGAAATGACAAAGCAAAATACTTTGCCAGTTTCGATTACTATTCTGAAGACGGTATTATCATTGGTTCAAAATATAATCGTTATACCGGTGCGCTGAACGGTTCATATAAAGTTCGAAATAATGTTGAAATAGGAACAGCTGTAAACCTGAGCACCGCCCAGCAACTGGGTGTGCAGAGCCAATCCGAGATTAATACTCTATATCGTACGCTGGCATTATGGCCAACATTTAATCCGTGGCTTGATGCGGCCAAGACCCAACCCAATCCCGGTAATAGCAATACAGATGGCAACCCGCTTTACTGGCTAAGTAAAAATCCGCGCAGCAACGAAACCAATCAAGTAACTGTGAACGGCTATACAAAATGGGATATCCTACCCGGCCTTTCGGCAAAGGCTACCGGCAATGCTTATCTGATAGAAAACATATACCAGTCATTTCAAAAAGCTACACAACTATATACCAACATTTTTGCAACGCCTCCCACATACAATAACACCAGCCGCACAGCTACGGCAAGTTTTTCCAGAATTTTTCAAAAGCAGTTTAACGTAACCCTCAATTATTCTAAAACTTTTTTGGATAAGCATGAGATAAGCGCGATGTGGGGTGCTGAATACTTTACTAACAAGATGCTGAGCATGCAAGTGCAGGGAACGGGTGCCCCCACAGATGACATCTCAACCGTAAATGCATCCACCACCTTTGGGCCAGGCAGCAACTACAGCAATATTATAGAGTATCGCATCCTTTCTAATTTTGCCCGGATCAATTACGACTATGATCAAAAATATCTGCTTCAACTCGTTTACCGCCAAGATGCGATCTCTGCGTTAGCACCTCAAAGCCGAACCGGATTTTTCCCGGGTATGTCGGCTGGCTGGTTAGCTCACCGCGAAGAGTTTTTTCAAAACAGCTTTCTTAGCAAATACGTTTCCACACTGAAGCCGCGTGTCAGTTACGGAGTGAACGGAAACATAGCAGGCCTGACAGGCCCGGGTACGAACCCTTACCAAACACAGGGCGTGTTCAGCAGCCAGGGAAACTACAACGGTAATTTAGGTTATCTCAACAACCAATATCCGGTAAACACCGGGTTGCAGTGGGAAAAAAGCAAAACCACTGATGTGGGGGTTGATATTGGTGTGCTCCAAAATAAAATCACTTTATTATTTGATTATTACGACCGCAGAACGAGCAACCTGCTCACCAACCTGCAGTTGCCCAGTTATATGGGTTATTCAAGCATCCTGACGAACAACGGAACATTTCAAAACAAAGGATATGAAATTGCACTCAACGCAAATATCCTTGATTTGAGCAACGGTTTGAAATGGGATGTGGGTGTCAATGCTGCTCACGTAAAGAATACTGTACTGCAATTGCCCTACAACGGAAACCCGCTGAACAGGCAGAGCACTGGTAACTATCCGGCCTACCAGGTTTCTGATGGGCATGGTGGATTAGTGTGGGTTGGAGGAGTTCAAGAAGGAAAAACGCTGGGCGACATTTATGCCTTTAAGCAAGTGGGGATTTATAAAGATGCAGCCGATGTAGATGCCAACCGTGTAGATTTGGTTGCTCAAATCGGAGGCCCCGCCACAGCCATTGCTACCTCAGGCGGCATTGCCAGAACCATAACGCCCGGTGATGTGAAGTGGCTCGATGTTGATAAAAACGATACCATTGATTCACGAGATATGGTAAAAGTGGGCAACATCTTTCCGAAATGGACGGGTGGATTTTCTTCTAACTTGTCGTACAAAGGTTTTTCTCTTTACACGCGCTTTGACTTTGCTCTGGGACACACTATTTATAATGACTTAGTGGCGCGCACACTCGGCAACTATCAAGGCACATTTAATTACATTGACCTGCAGAAACAAGCCTGGACACCTACTAATACCAATACAGATATTCCCAAAGTGTATTATGCCGACCAGGCGGGTGGCGGAAAGAAAAATTATACGCGCATCAACAATGCAAATCCCAACTTAAATGGCAACAACTCGCGCTTTTATGAGAAGGGTGATTACATGGCCTGCCGCGAAATTACGCTGTCGTACAACTTCCCTAAAACAATGTTGGCCAAAACCAAATTCTTTTCGCAGGCAAGGGCATACATCAGTGCCAACAACCTTTTTTATGTCACTAAATTCAGCGGGCCCTCTCCCGAGCCTCCGGTGCTAAACGGCCTTATCAGTGGTGTTTATCGGGGAACGTATCCTACACCTAAGACATTTGTGCTTGGATTTCAGGTTACTTTTTAATGACTTAAAATAGCAATGAATATGAAAACGAAAATAATAAATGCCTTCTCCGGAATTTTGGTGTTGCTGCTGACTATATCCTGCTCGAACCAACTGGATCTTACCCCAGTGAGCAGTATCAGTAACTCCACTTTCTGGAAAACATCCAATCAATTTGATGCTTTTGTGACCGGCATACATTCCAATTTCCGGAACGATAATGCCAACTTCCAGTTGCTGGGCGAAATGCGGGCAGATATTTTTGGCACCGACCCGCCCAGTTTAACAGCATTTACAGGCGAAGCAACACAAGGATTGGAACGGACATGGCTCCAGACCTTAACCCTTGATGGTGCGGTAGTTGGCAATTTTGGAGGCTTCTACAATAACATTGTAGAACTCAATTTGCTGATCAGCCAACTGAACACTACCAATGTAGTAACAGCTGCCAACAAAAATTATTATCTCGGTATAGCTTATGGCATGAGAGCCTTTTACTATTTCCACTTGCTGAGAAGTTGGGGAGGCGTAGTAATTCAAACAGACCCGGTCACTTCATTCTCGGGCAATTTAGCAAAGGCTGCATCGAGCGTAGCCGATGTAACAACTCAGATCAAATCGGATATTGACAATTCGGTCAGCAGTTTTGGTACAGATTATACTTTCCGCCAAAATAAAGCCTTCTGGAGCAAAGCAGCTACGTTGATGTTAAAAGCCGAAGTTTATTTGTGGACGAGCTATCGGGGTGGTGGAACTGCCGATGCGACAGTAGCTCAATCTGCACTTACCGACATCCAGACTAACGTTGCAGGTCTTTCTTTACAACCCAATTTTACGAGTGTGTTTAGCACAACTAACCGTGGAAATAGTGAAATCATTTTTGCAAGCAGGTACATGTATCTGGAAGCACAAATGAGTTTTGTACCAAGTTCTTTCACGCCCCAAAACGGACTCCTCGGAAATTATTATGACTCTATCAACAACATACAATTTGTCAATGAAGGGTTTGCGGGTATTTGGGGTGGCCTGTTGCGCGCTCCGGTAAAAATCAGTGCCTTTAGAAAATTTAATAATCTGGATACACGCAAATGGGCAAGCGTTCAAGCGGCTTATACTAAGCCGGCCGGAAGCTATGTGATAGCAGGCTGCTTTTCTAATAAATACCTGGGCGAAAACCAACTATCGGCAAGGCAATACACAAACGATTATCCCATCTATCGTTATGCCGATCTGCTCTTAATGTTGGCAGAGACTAAAATTATACTCGGACAAGATCCGAGCAATGAAATGAACTTGGTAAGAGCAAGAGCTTATGGTGTCAATTATAATGCAGGGACATTGGGCTATCCCAATCAAGGCATTGATTCAAACCCTACGGCAGCCTTGTTGCAAGAGCGCTTTTGCGAATTTGTCTTCGAAGGCAAACGCTGGTATGATTTGCTCAGAACAAACCAAGTGTTGAACTATATTTCACCTTCACTGTTTGTTAACACCGACCCTGTGGGGCAACTGCTTTGGCCAATTGATCGTGCATCGCTGATTAATAACCGGGCGTTAGTGCAAACGGCTGGCTATTCAAGCCATTAAGATTTGGGTTAGGTTCTAAGTGGTGGCAGTGCTCTTAATTTTAGGGTTAGAGCCTGCCGCCCGCTTGGGGCAAAAATCCACATTAGTTATTTTTGTTTTAGTACATCAAGGCTTTTGTTTGGGGCGACCAAAAAATAAAAGCAATCCTAATAATCGAATTAAAAATGAAAATTGAACATTTAACAGGGCTGATCGCAGCTCCCTTTACTCCGATGGATTCATCGGGCATGCTAAACCTGCCGATTATCCCAAAATATTATGAGATGTTGAAGTCGAATGGAGTGAAGGGCGCCTTTATCTGCGGTTCTACCGGTGAGGGAGTTTCCATGACACTGCAAGAGAAAATGAAAGTAGCTGAGGCGTGGGCTGCATGCACGAAGAACGACAAGGATTTTAAAGTGATGGCATTTGCCAGTGGCACCAGCGTGCATGAGTGCATCGAGATTGCCAAACATGCCGGAGATCAGGGGCTATATGGTGTTTCTATTACAGGCCCATTTTATTTTAAGCCGCCTACCGTTGACGCATTGGCTGAGATCTGCGAAATGGTTGCCGCACAAGTACCCCATTTACCTTTTTACTACTACCATATTCCCGTATTAACGGGCGTAAACTTTCAGATGTACGACCTGCTGAAAAAACTACATGGCCATGTGCCCAATTTTGCTGGCGTGAAATTCACGCACGAAGATTTTATGGATTATCTCTCCTGTATCAATTTTGAAAATAGAAAGTACGATATGCTGTGGGGCCGCGATGAAACTTTTTTGTCGGCATTAATCCTAGGTGCAAAAGGTGCCGTGGGCAGCACATTTAATTATGCAGCACCGTTGTATCACGATTTAATAAAAGCTTATAACGAGGGAGATTTTGAGTTGGCTAGGGCGAAGCAGCAGCAATCAATAGATATGATTCGCCTGCTGGGAAAATATGGAGGCATTGCCACCGGCAAAGCCTATATGAAGATGATAGGCCTAGATTGTGGTGAGTTTCGCTTGCCTGTAAAAAATATGACAGCCGAAAAATTTGAGTTGTTTAAAAAGGATGTAGAGAAAGTAAATTTTAAAAACTTTTGTTCGCGGTTATCAGCACCTGCTAATGTCAAATAATGAAATGGGAAACGATATTGTTGGCTTCTGTTTTTTGTTTGGAATATCCATTGGCAAAAGCACAAAAAAAGATGGATGAGGTTTCGCAGTGGAATAGTATCGGTACGCTTCCCGATGTTGATAATAAAAAGCAGCCCGGACTGGCCGGTGCGGTGGTAGGAGTAAGCGAAAATGCACTTATTGTTGGAGGCGGAGCCAATTTCCCTGACGCCATGCCATGGGAAGGCGGAAAGAAAGCATACCACAACGAAATTTTTGTTTTCGAGAAAGACAAAACAGGAAAGGCAGTACATACCGGGAAAATTTTTCATCTTCCTTTCGGCTTCGCATACGGAGCCAACTGTTCAACACCGTGGGGTGTGATTTGTGCCGGAGGAGAAAATGAAGAAGGCCTGCTTAAAAAAGTAATAGTGGTGCAATGGAAACCTTCTGCCAAAGAAATTTCGATTGCCTATCTCCCCGATCTGCCGATGGCCGTTACCAATGCTTCGATTGTCCATCACGACAATTCCATTTTTGTGGCCGGTGGCGAAGTTGGTGATGAAGTATCGGATCAGTTTTTTAAACTCGATTTACAAAATCAGTCGGCCGATTGGCAGGTGCTCCCATCGTTGCCCAAGCCGCTTTCGCATTTTGTGATGGTTTCTCAAAATAACGGAACCCATCCTTGCCTTTATGTAGCCGGAGGACGCAAAAAAAACAAAAACGCAATCAGCGATATTTCGTCTTCGCTTTATGAATTTGATTTGAACACCTATCAATGGACAGAGAAGAAACAACTGCCTGATGCACTGTCGGCAGGCACGGGCTTGTCCTACGCAAAAAATAAAATCCTGATGTTTGGCGGAGACAAGGGAGAGACTTTTCAAAAAGTAGAGAAATACATCGCGGCCATTGCGCAAGAACAAGATCAGATAAAAAAACACCAGCTCATTCTTGAAAAAAACAAATTGCAGTCAGCTCACCCGGGCTTCAGCAGAGAAGTGTTACAATACAACACCGATACGGATGTTTGGACTGTAATTGGTACTATTCCTTTTGAAACACCCGTTACCACCACAGCAGTATGTTGGGGCGAAACTTTTGTAATTCCAAGCGGTGAAATAAAAGCAGGGGTACGCTCACCACATATTTTGGGCGGAAAAATTAAATAGTATGTTGGGGAAACAGCAATCGAAAAATTATCCGTGGGTTGTTGTCGGGTTGCTCTGGATGGTGGCGCTGCTCAACTACATGGATCGCCAAATGCTCTCCACGATGCGGCCGGCTATGCAAGGCGATATTGCCGATCTGCAGTCGGCTACCAACTTCGGTTATCTGATGGCCATCTTCCTGTGGATTTATGGATTGATGAGTCCGCTCTCCGGCATCATTGCAGATAAGTACAACCGGAAGAAACTCATTGTTGGCAGTTTGCTGGTTTGGTCGGGGGTTACTTTTACCATGGGCTTTGCCACTACCTTCAACCAACTCTACCTGCTTCGAGCTATTATGGGCGTAAGCGAGGCACTCTATATTCCGGCCGGTCTTTCGCTGATTGCCGATTATCATTCCTCAGCTTCCAGGTCGCTGGCCATAGGCTTGCACATGACGGGTTTTTATTTCGGGCAAGCACTCGGAGGATTTGGCGCAACAGTAGCCGCAAAATATTCGTGGCAAGAAACATTTCATTTTTTTGGATTGATCGGTGTTGGGTATGCGATCGTGCTGCTGTTTTTTTTGGAAGAGAAAATTATATCGAAAGAAAAAAGGGGCGTATCAGAGGATGGTTTTCGCTTTAAAAAACTTCGATCAATTCTGATGAACCCATCGTTTTGGATCATCCTGTTTTGTTTTGCTGTGGTGAGTCTTCCCGGATGGGCCACCAAAAATTGGCTGCCCACACTTTTTTCTACAAGCCTTGGCATAGATATGTCGCAAGCCGGGCCGATGGCCACCATTACAATTGCCGCTTCTTCATTTCTCGGTGTATTGATGGGCGGCATTTTATCTGACCGGTGGGTGCAGGTAAACATCCGCGGCCGGATTTTTACCAGCGCCATTGGTTTTGCACTGACTATTCCATCGCTGTTGCTGATCGGGTTTGGCCATTCTGTTTTGTCGGTAGTGGCATCAGCCTTTTGTTTTGGAGTTGGCTATGGAATGATTGATGCCAACAACATGCCGATACTTTGCCAGTTTGTACCTGCTCAATACCGCGCTTCCGCTTATGGGTTGATGAATATGGTTGGTGTGTTTGCCGGGGCGGTTGTTACCAATGTGTTGGGAAAATCAACCGATGAAGGAAATCTGGGAAAAGACTTTGCCATGCTCGCGCTGATAGTTGTTGCCGCATTAGCGCTACAGTTATTTCTGTTGAGGCCGAAAGCAAATGAAGAAAGTAGCTGACCCCGTTGTCTGGCTGCCATGAGGTTGCAGTGGAAAGAATAAAAATTTTTATGATAAAAAGAGTTTGCATTCTGTTTACCATAGCGATAGTAGCCGCGTGCACAAAGGCTCAGCAAGATTCTTCCATGCCGATAGGAATTGCATCGAATATCACGGCCAACCCCATCTTGAGTGGCCTGCCGGTAAACCCGTTGCTTCATATAACCATTTTTATACCGGACGGCCACGCTCCCGTAAAATACAATTCTATTCTATGTACTTTGAATAGCTCAGCAGTTGCAGACCTGCAAAATCTGCAAGTGTATTCAACCGGAGTTACTCCGGCATTTGGTACAGGTAATATGGTTACCACTGTCGCCCCATCGGATTCTTCTTTTGCGATTCCGGTAAACCTATCGCTCACGGGTGGAATAAATCATTTTTGGATCGCTGGCGAATTAAAACCAACGGCAAGCCTTGCCCATCAAGTAGTGTTGCATGCCACTCAATTTGTTACCTCAACAAACTCAACTGAAGCGGTGCATGAGTACGGAAATTTTGGAACACGCATCGGCATGGCCTTGAGGAAGAGCGGAGATAATGGTGTTGACACTTACCGCATTCCGGGATTGACAACCACCGATAAAGGAACGCTGATAGCGGTGTACGACATACGCTACAACAGCAATGCCGACTTGCCCGCCAACATCAATGTGGGGTTGAGCCGAAGCTTTGACGGAGGGCAAACCTGGGAGCCGATGCGCGTGATCATGAACATGGGGCAAACAAGTCAGAATGGAATTGGCGACCCCTCTGTTCTGTTCGATCCTTCTACCAAAACAATATGGGTTGCTGCATTGTGGGCAGCCAATGGCCACTCCATCGCGCAATCGGCACCGGGGCTCTCTACCAACGTATCAGGCCAATACGTTTTAGTGAACAGCACGGATGATGGATTAACTTGGTCTGCCCCAATCAATATCACACCACAAGTAAAAGATCCGGCCACTAAAATTTTATTTCAGGGACCCGGCAGAGGTATTGCCATGAGCGATGGCAAACTTGTTTTCCCTTCTCAGTATTGGGATGCCTCCAATGTTCCGTATTCTACTTTAATTTACAGTACCGATCATGGTGCAAGTTGGGTTCGTGGAAGCACAGGCGCAAAGCCCAATACTACAGAGTGCCAAGTGGTGGAGACTGCCCCGGGAACGCTGATGCTCAACATGCGCGACCAGAGTGGAAATGGTTATCGCAGCGTGGCCACCACCGCCAACCTCGGAACGAATTGGACTGCCGATGCTACTTCAGGCAACACGCTGCCCGACCCGGTTTGTATGGCAAGTTTGATCAAAGCAAATGTGAATATAAAAGGCGTGATGACAGATGTTTTATTTTTCTGCAACCCCAATGTATCAGCCGCACCGCGTGCTCAGATAACTGTAAAAGCCAGCTTAGACCTTGGCGCAACATGGCTGCCGGCAAATCAATTACTGATTGATGAACGTCCGTGCTACGGATACTCTTGCCTGACAAAGATTGACAACAATACACTGGGTCTTTTGTACGAAGGCACGAAGGAATTATATTTTGTTCATGTGCCTGTCAGTCAAATTATAAAGTAAGATTGATGAAACGAATTTTTCTTTCTATCGTGCTATGGCATTTTGCCTGGGCAGCATTCGCTCAAACCGAAGCGATTACCGTTTTTAAATCGGGGACGGAAGGCTATAAAAGTTTTCGCATACCCGCCATTATTTCTTTGCCCAATGGCGACCTCCTTGCATTCTGCGAGGGACGGGTAAAAAATGCCGGAGATTTTGGACATGTAAATATTGTGATGAAACACAGTGCCGATAAAGGTAAAACATGGAGTAGCATACAAACTGTTGCAGAAAACGGAAATTTTCAAGCAGGCAATGCGGCACCTGTGGTAGATGTAACTGATCCTGCTTATCCGAAAGGACGAATCTTTTTATTTTACAACACGGGCAATAACCATGAAGGCGAAGTAAGAAAAGGAAATGGTTTGCGTGAGGTGTGGTACAAAACTTCAACTGATAATGGAAAAACATGGAGCGATGCAGTGAATATTACGACACAAACACATCGACCCAAACAACCGGCAGTAAATGCTGCGTATAATTTTGCAGAAGACTGGAGAAGCTATGCCAATACGCCCGGCCATGCCATGCAGTTTGCTGCCGGCCAATACAAAGGCAGGATATTTATTGCGGCCAATCATTCTGAAGGCAACCCCCAACAGGCTGCAAAGGATTATCGTGCACATGGTTTCTACACCGATGATCACGGCAAAACATTTCACATCAGTAACAATGTAGATTTAGAAGGAGGGAATGAAAATATGGCTGCCGAAATTAGTGGTGGCCGCTTGATGTTGAACTTACGTAATCAACAAGGACATGTAAAAGCCCGTTACACAGCTATCAGCGAAGATGGTGGCCAAAGCTGGAAAGACCAAAAATTTGACAGGAGCCTTCCCGATCCGGTTTGCCAGGGTTCTATTTTAACTATCGGATCAAAAGGAGGGAAAAATATTTTAGCTTTTTGCAATGCTGCCGATGAGAGGAAGCGAGATAACCTGACCCTTCGTATAAGCTATGATGATGGCAAAACCTGGAACAAAAGTTTCGTTGTTTACAAAAATCCATCACAACAAGATGCCGCAGCGTATTCAGATATAGTGAAGCTGTCAGACAAAAAAATCGGTGTGTTGTACGAAAAGGATAATTATTCGCAAATTGTTTTTGCGGTTGTTAAGTGGAGGTAATTAAACGACAGAAAAATGGGCTACTCGAAAAATGAATTGATTGCACTGCAGAAATTCTACACAAACCAATTGCTGCACAGCACCGTCCCGTTTTGGTTTCCCCGATCCTACGACAAAGAACATGGCGGATTTTTACTGATGCGCGATGCCGATGGCTCTCTCCTTGACGATGATAAAGCAGTATGGATACAAGGCAGAGCTACTTGGCTGCTTGCTACATTATACAATACCGTTGAGCAAAGACAAGAATGGCTCGATGGAGCTAAACTTGGCTATGATTTTCTGAACAAGCATTGCTTCGACAGCGATGGCCAAATGTTTTTTCATGTTACGAAAGATGGCCACCCCATCCGCAAGAGAAGATATTATTTCTCTGAAACATTTTATGTGATAGCAGCCGCTGCCTATGCCCAAGCCAGCGGAGATGCTCAGGCGGCTGAAAACGCCAGACGTGTTTTTGGTGAGTGTATTGCGTATGCCACTGGCGAAAAAAAACTACAGCCAAAATTTACCAGCACACGCCCATCTAAAGGAATAGGCGTGCCGATGATCATGACCAACACAGCCCAGCAACTGCGCGAAACCATTGGTGATGATCGTTGCGATGCGTGGATTGCAACCTGGATCAACGACATAGAAAAATATTTTGTAAAACACGACATCCGTTGTGTGATGGAGCAAGTAGCGCCCGATGGAAGCATCCTTGACCACATTGACGGCAGAACTCTTAACCCCGGCCACGCCATAGAAGGCGCGTGGTTTATTTTGCATGAAGCCAAGCAGCACAACAACGATCCGCGCCTGATCAAGCTTGGCTGCCAGATGATTGACTACATGTGGGATCGAGGCTGGGACAAAGAGCATGGCGGCATTTTGTATTTCCGCGATGTGTACAACAAGCCCGTGCAAGAGTATTGGCAAGACATGAAATTTTGGTGGCCCCAAAACGAAACCATCATCGCCACGCTACTTGCTTATCTGATGACAGGCGAAGAAAAGTATGCCGAGATGCATAAAAAAATCCACGAATATGCTTACAGTCATTTTCACGACAAAAAAAATGGCGAATGGTTTGGCTATCTGCACCGCGATGGAACGGTGGCACAAACGGCCAAAGGAAATTTATTTAAAGGGCCATTTCATCTGCCAAGACAGGAGTGGTATTGTATGCAGATTTTAGCGGAGCATCTAAACAAATAATAGATGAAATATCTTTTGTGCCTGCTGCTGCCGATCGCGTGCTTTGCGCAGCTGCGTGTAGCAAAAGAATTTGATCACCACATGGTAATCCAGTGCAATAAGCCGGTTCGTATTTTTGGAAAAGGAAACCCACACAACTCAATAGAGGTTTTGTTCGCCAATGAAAAAATCATTTCAGTAGTAAAGCTCGACTCCACATGGGTAGCCGAGTTTAAAAAACAAAAAGCATCTGCAGTGCCGACTAAAATAATTGTGCTATCCGGTAACGAGCGAATTGAACTCAACAATATTTTGATTGGTGATGTGTGGCTGTGCATCGGGCAATCGAACATGGAGTGGCCGGCAGAAAAGGAAATACATTTTAAAGAAGAACGGTTGAAGATGGATCAGCCATTGATCCGGTTTTACAATCCAACTTTCGTGGGAAAAAATGTTTTCGGGAAACCTTACTCCGATTCGCTGATGAAGCGATTGAACCCAAAAGATTTTTATGCGGGCCGTTGGCAAACTTGCGATAGTAATTCGGTAAAGACCATGAGCGCGGTGGGGTATTTTTTTGGTAAACGTATAATGAAAGAAACAAGCATACCCATCGGCTTGCTGCACCTGGCGATAGGCGGGGCGCCCATCGAAACTTTCGTCAACCCGGATGTGATGAAAAATAACCCCGCCTTTGCGGCCAAGGTAAAAGGCAACTGGCTCGCCAACGATGCCCTTCCGGTTTGGGTGAGAGAGAGGGGAAAAGAAAATCTGAAGGGGAACCTAAAGACATTGGATGATGAGAGCCCTAACCACGCATACAAACCGGGCTTTGCTTTTGAGAGCGGAGTATATCCTTTGACAAAACTTCCCATCAAAGGAATTCTTTGGTATCAAGGCGAAAGCAATGCGCAGGAAAAGCCACGTGTGCTTGAGTATGCCGATTTGATGAAACTGATGGTAGATGATTATCGAAAAAATTGGAGCGACTCTGCCTTGCCGTTTTATTTTGTTCAACTCTCGTCCATTGATTCCATAAAATATGCTTCTGCATTGTGGCCTTCGTTTCGCAATGAGCAACGGCTGGCGCTCGACAAAACAAAATATAGTGGCATGGCCGTGTGCAGCGACATCGGAGCAAGGGCGGATGTACATCCACGCGACAAAAAAACAGTGGGCGACCGGCTGGCGCGATGGGCTTTGAATAAAACGTACAACAAAAAAATTATTCCGTCAGGCCCGCTTCCGCTTCATGCTAAATATGCCGATGGAAAAATCACTATCCATTTTCGTTATGCCGGAAAAAATTTACTCACCTCCGATGGACAGAGCGTGAGAGGCTTTTCATTGGATGGCAAAACAGATGCCGCGGCAACCATCAATAAGCAAACCATTACAATCGAAACCAAAGAGATACCGCAGTATGTTTACTATGCATGGAAACCGTACACTGATGCTAATCTGATCAACTCCGAACGACTTCCTGCTACTACGTTTAAAATAAAAATTGAAAAATGAGAAAGCTGCTTGGGGTCATCATCATTCTGATTTTTTCACCACAGGTTTTAGCTCAGATAAAAATACCGATAGCACCAGACAGCCTCTTCCCTACTTACTACCATCAAAGAGTTTCTTTGTTCAAATCATTACCCCACTCATCTGCCGACATCATTTTTCTCGGCAATAGTATTACTGACGGGGCAGAGTGGGCTGAGCTATTTAACGACATCAGAATAAAAAACCGTGGCATCAGCGGAGACATCACCCATGGTGTTATTCACCGCTTGGACGAAGTGGCAAAAAAGAAACCGGCTAAAGTTTTTTTATTGATCGGCACCAACGATTTGGCGCGAGGCTTGCCGGTGGACAGCGTTGTTCAAAATATTTTGTGGATCTGCAAATATTTGAAACAAGAAACGCCTGCCACTCAATTATTTGTGCAAAGTATTTTGCCGGTAAATGACGAACTGAAAAAATTTCCGACTCATACGAATAAAGGCGAACAGATAAAAAGCGTGAATGAAAAACTTAGGATAAGCGCCACAGATTCTTACTATACGTTTGTTGATCTGCACACAGCATTTGCAAACGAAAAAGGAAAACTTGATTTGCGTTACACCAATGACGGCCTGCATCTGACGGGCGAAGGCTATTTATTGTGGAAACATTTGATATATCATCGGGTGTATGGCTTACAGGAAAAACCATCACTCATTCCTTTGCCTCAACAGTTGCAGTGGAAGGCAGGGAGGTTTCCATTATACCAACTTACTTCGATCGTTATTGAAAACTCAGCACTTCAAAAAGAGGCAGAACGATTACAACAAAGTTTGTCGGTCAGAAACATTTCGGTTGGAATTAATAAAAATATTAGCGGACTTAATATTTTGTTAAAGTTGGGAAAGGTTGAGGCGCCCAATCAAACCGAAGAAGCTTATTCGCTCAGCATTACGGAAAAAGAAATTGTTGTTACGGCCAACTCTCCGCACGGAGTGAGCAACGGAATCCGGACCTTGTTGCAACTCATGCGCGACAGCACGATGATTGACACTTGCGAAATTACCGATTGGCCTGCT
Organism: Bacteroidota bacterium; assembly: GCA_018267215.1. Lineage (GTDB taxonomy): Bacteria > Bacteroidota > Bacteroidia > Cytophagales > Cyclobacteriaceae > ELB16-189. The sequence continues at coordinate 40,756 of JAFDYX010000001.1, read as the reverse complement.
TTTGCCTGGCGCGGGTACATGGTTGATGTGGGTAGAAATTTTCAGCCGGTGGGTTTGCTGAAACAACAGATTGAAGTGATGGCGAAATACAAGTTGAATGTTTTTCATTTGCACCTCACCGAAGACATTGCCTGGCGCCTCGAAGTCAAACGATATCCACAACTGACTGCGCCCGAAAGTATGCTTCGCAACAAAGGCATGTATTATGCAGAAGCGGATATAAAGGAATTGATTGCATACTGTAAAGAAAGACATATCACATTTGTTCCTGAGATTGATATGCCCGGCCATAGCGCGGCCTTTACACGCGCCATGAAAACTTCCATGCAATCTGATTCGGGGATCGCAATTGTGAAAAACATCCTCAAAGAAATTTGTAGTACTTACGATGTGCCGTACATACATATTGGTGCAGATGAGGTGAGGATCACCAATAGAAACTTTGTTCCTGAGGTAACTGCCTACATCGAAAGTTTAGGCAAGAAAGTAATAGGCTGGCAACCAGGCGGAAATTTTACCAACAATACCATCAGGCAGTTATGGATGGATGACAAAGCACACCTTTCGGCAAACGGTAATATTCAATTTATAGACTCACGCCATCTCTACCTCAACCACTTGGATCCGTTGGAAGCAGTAACAACCATCTTTAACAGGAAAATTGGCAATAAAGAAGAAGGCGATAAAACTTTATTGGGAGGAACAATCTGCCTGTGGAATGACAGAGCGGCAGCCAACGAAAATGATATATTGAGAATGAACCCCGTTTACCCTAGCATGCTTGCTTTTGCAGAAAGAGCTTGGCAAGGTGGCGGACAAGCCGGCTGGATTGCCAATATTGATGATGGCGACAAAAAAGCATTTGTAAATTTCGAGAACAGACTGCTCGACAACAAGCTGCAATATTTTTACAATAAACCATTTGCCTACGTCAGGCAATCGAACAGTCAGTGGAAATTATACGGCCCATACAATAATGGTGGCGATGTGACAAAGGCATTTGAACCGGAACGAGAGCAGTGGAAGGAATCATCGACAAAGATGGTTAAGCAGGTTACCGGAGCCACCATTGTACTGCGCCACTGGTGGGCTCCATTAATAAAAGGAGCATTAGATAACCCTACAGAAAACACCACCTGGTATGCAACCACAACGATCTGGAGTGAAGAGGAAGCAACAAAAGACTTTTGGATAGGCTTCAATAATATTTCTCGCTCACCCGCTACCGACTCGCCACCTCAGAATGGATGGGATCATAAGGGCAGTGCAGTTTGGGTTAACGGAAAACTTATCTCCCCTCCCGCATGGAAAAGACCCGGGCAAAAAGGAAATGCAGATATTCCATTGATTGATGAGGGGTATGAGTACCGAACTCCCACTAAAATTCAATTACAAAAAGGCTTCAATACAGTAGTGCTGAAAATACCTGTCGGAAGTTTTAAAGGCAAAGACTGGCAAAATCCGGTGAAGTGGATGTTTACGTTTGTGGAAGTCAACTAATGCCCTACGCTCCCGATATCTTAAATTCTTATTCGACAGAGATGCGCTTCAGATAATGATTGCCGGAATCAATTATCGGGAGCGAAGTACTCTCTACAACAATAGGCTGATTGAACAAATCTATTTTCAGGTTGCCCTTACTCGTTGAAATCTCAAAAGGCAATTTCATGGGAAGGTTTTGAGGAACGATAGCCCACTTGTTGTGTGCAAGTTGGCTGATAACAATTTCCAACCGGTCTGTTGTACGGGTATAGAAATGGAACAGTGGTTTCAAATCTATTTTTGATTCGCGAGAAAACAACTGCTCTACGTCATCGGTGGTTACAAAATGATCGTAGGTGTAGGCAGGGTCAGTGGCCAGTTTTTTCAGAGTAGGGAAAAATATTTCATCGCCTAATACATAGCGTAGGGTGTGCATAAAAAAAGCACCCTTCACATAAATATCTCCGGTGTAGGTGTCTTGCGAATTGATTTCATCGCCCTGCACCAACGGCTTTTTGTTTTTGATGTGTACCCTGAAATTGAGCACCATCGAATCGTACCCTTTTTCTCCCGTTAGCTCGCGAAAGCACAGCGCTTCGGCATAGGTGGCAATGCCCTCTTGTATCCACATGTGCGCCCAGTCTTTGTTGGTTACTTTGTTGGCCCACCACTCGTGCGCAAACTCGTGAAAGAGATTGGCAGAATAATACTGGCCGCCAAAACGCTGGTAATTGAAAGGGTCGCCATAAGTAATCATGGTTTGATGTTCCATACCCGGGTTGGGTACTTGGGCGATGCCAATTTTTTCTTTTGCCCACGGATACTCGCCAAAGTATTTTTCAAGAATACGAGTATCCCGTGTGCGTATGTCTATTACTTGTTGTGCTTTAGCAACATCTTGCCGGAGCACATAAAACTCTACCGGCACTTTGTTGCCCAACACGGTGGTGTATGTGCTCTTCACTACTTGGTAGTCGGCCACATCAAAAAGCACACAATAATTGCTGATAGTGTAATTGGTTTTCCAGTGAAAAGTAGTTTTGCCTTTTTGAGAGGAGGTACCTTGCAACAAGCCAGGGCCGGCTACTTGCAAACCACTGGGAACTTTGATGAACAGGTCAACACCTTCGTTGGGCTCATCGCTGGGGTGGTCTTTGCACGGAAAATAAATTTTGCCGCCTTCCAGTTGGCAGTTGATGACTACCCATGGTTTCCCGCTTTTATCTGTTGTCCAAGTGAAGCCACCCAGCCAAGGCGGCTTAACGGCTACGGGCGGTTTGCCGCCATATTCGATTTTTGTGATGTGCTTACCCGATGGCGTTTTGGCAATAAGAAAGACATGGTCATTCTGTTGAAGAAATGAAACCGGCTTTTGATCAATCCATACTTTTTTAACTTTTAGTTCATCAATCAAATCAAAAAAAATGGTATCGGCTGGTTGTGATAAAATTAAATTGGTTTCTACAAAGCCATCAATACGTTGGTTAGCAATATCTACATCGAGCGAAAGCGTGTAATGACGGATGTCCATATTGGCTTGAAGCGGATTGAGCCTGCCACCGGACTTCCAATCTTTCTTGGGTTGTGCTAAGGAGCAGAATGAAAAGGTTACAGCCAAGAGCGAAAGAGGGAGAATCAGATTTTTTTTCATACGATCTTTTTTGAAGCACACAAGATCAAAAATTGCACACGGTTTCGCAATACAATTTTTGCAGCACACCTGATGGTATAGTGGTGCCTATTTTTTTATAATTCGTAGAGAGGCTTGCTTGTTACCCTGTGTTACTTTCAGCAGGTAAATACCCGATGATAGTGTAGAAACCGGTAGTGAGGTAGATTGTTCTGTTTCAAGCCCAGAGGGCATAGTCATTTCTGCCATTCGCTGACCTAGCAGATCAAATATTTCTATTTGTGCAGGCAAGGGGCTGTCAGCAGCATATTCTAAATAAAGATTTTCATGGAAGGGATTAGGGAAAGCTCGTAGAGAAAATTGCGGCTGTTTCTCTACGGCAGTAACCAGCATAATTAAATGGGTGTCCAGCCACGAAAGCCTTTCGGTTACCCAGTTCTTCAGCCAACTGATTTCGCTTGCATAAGAAGAGCCCACATAATAGTTAGGCCAGACATACGTGCCCAAAATAGGCCAGCGCTGAAAATTGCGCTGTTGGGCTTCTTGATTAAGCACGTTGCTGACGGAATCAATGTACCCAAGTACTTTGTTGGTCGAAAAAGAACTTGCCCTTAAAGATTGCCACCGGGAAGACAAATGCCTGCGAAAGGACGAGTCCATCAAAAACCTTTTCCACCAGAACGGAATTTGCCAGTAATCGTCCGGGCAGATAGTGTTAAAGTCGATGACAAACCCGTCTGTGTTGCCTTTTGTGCAGTAATCAACATTGCCAAAGCCTTCGTTGTAATCCCAGATGGGCCCCATAAAAATTTTGCCACCGTCCGCATCTGCTTTTTTGTAGAAAAAAGAACTGAGCCGATAGCCATCCGGATTTTTGGTGACTTCGTTCATGATGAAATAATCAATAAACGAATCGCGATCGGCATATTTTGCATATCCGATTGATGGATCTTGAAACTGCGCACCGTACAAAGCTGACTCAAAAGAATTTACATACTGCTGAATGTAGGTTTTTTGTTCGACCACAATATCTTTTGCTTTCGGGTAGTCGTATTGAAAAAAAATATTTTGCCATCCTTTGCCGCCTGTCGGTTTATAGGAGGAAGTCCACCCGTCTCCACCGCTGCCTGTAGTCTTATCGATTTTAATAATATAACCTCCTGTAAGGCTGTTGCCGCTTGTGCTGCCCGGGTTCATCTTGGCGATATTTACACGGTTTTTGTCTCGCTTAATTTTTTCTAAGAGGAGATAAATCCCTTGATAGCCGCCATTGATCACCACTTCAACGTAACGGCTTCGGGAGGCATAGCGGCCTTGTTGCCGCCCTAAATGATAAGCCAGCGCGTCTCTGAGAAGCGACTTGTCGTCATAAGCGGCATACAAAATCCAGTCGTCTTTCTTAGGCATACCCAGCAAGGATTTATCAATAGCATTGCCGCTTGTGTCGCGCACTTCTATGCTGTATTGTTTTTTCGGAAAGGATTGTGAACTGGAACCGCGGATTTCTATGCCGATGTTGCCATCAAAATCATTGTAAGGATCTGTTAGCTGGTTGCGGTTGCCAGGCCCGTTGTCAATAATGCCAAGATGTGCCGGTATTTTAGGATCATCCACAATGGTTTGGCCATTTGTGTTGATGATGATGATGGGTAAATTGGAAGAAGAAAAATTAACAGCGGATTGAGAGAGGCCCAGGTGGCAGCCAAAAAATGTAACTAAAATCAGAATTTGTTTTGGTGCGGAAAACATGAACACAATTTTTTTGAAACAAAGGTAATTAAGCCTGAGGTAAGAGAAAACTCAGGCGAGCCTTATCGTTTCGATAAAGGAGGACAAAGGGTTGAACTTCTTAGCATACCAACTTAACTTTAGCAGTTTGTATGTTGTGATTATATTTTGTTGTTCAACCTATTTATGTATAAGACACTCTTGTTTTTTTTATTCTTTGCTGGGCTGTCTTTATGGACTTGCGGTCAAGATGCTGTTCAAAATTTTCAGATTCTAGATGTTGATAAGGGGTTATCGCAAAACAGCGTGTATGGAATGTATCAGGACAAGCGTGGATTTCTTTGGATAGGCACTGCCGATGCGCTCAACCGATATGACGGCAAAAAAATAAAATACTACAGAGCTCCATTCAATCCTTCTGAGCCCTATAATGCCAATTACATCAGAGGCAATATTGCCGAAGACAAGAATGAAAATCTTTGGTACTATACTGAAAACGGGTTGTACCGGTATAACCGCAAAACAGACCAGGTGGAAAAAATATTCAGTCCGCAAAAAGCAGGACTAAAACGTGTTGATTTTAAAGTAGTATTTGTAGATGATCGCCAGCGCGTGTGGCTTTTCAACTCCAGTGCTGGCATTGCTTATTACACAATAGGCACAGGCGAATTCAAATTGTTTTCGTTTCCTACTCAATTAAATCAGGCTGATTATTTCCCGAGAGATGCCAAACGCTATGGCGATTGTATTTGGTACGGAGTCAATCTGCATGATGGGTTATATCGGTTTAATACGCGCACGCTTGTAACCGATCATTTTTTCGAAAATGAAGCTGTGGCATTTATCCGGTTAAAAAAAGGAGGCTATTACAAAGCCGACTTTTCTACTATTCACTATTATGATTCAACAAAAAAAACTACCGAAATAATTTCGCTGCCATTAAGCAAACCAAATCACATATCAATTGTTTCCCTATCAGAGGACGAATATGCCCATGTCTGGATAGCCACCCGCCATGAAGGCTTGTGGAAATACGAAAGGCAAACCAAACAAATTACTCATTTTCAAAACCAGGTTTTTAACAACACTTCGATCCCCACGAATAATTTGACGGGCTTGTTGATGGACCGTAATAAAAACTTGTGGGTGAGCACGGAGGGAGCCGGTGTTGGTTGGCTCAGCACAAAATCGCCATTGTTTAAATCGTCCATCGCCAGCCAGCAGCAAAACTTAAAAGCAAATCTGTTTGTCAGGTCAATAGCTGAAGACTCGAAGCAAAACATTTGGATTGCCTCCTTGCAAAATCCCATTTATCAATTAACCCCACCCACAGGCCAGATCAAGACAATTCCACAGTTTGAAAAACTGAAGATAAGTAATGCCAGCTTTCTGAAAGTAGATACAAAAAAAAACATTTGGATCGGCCAGGATGCCACTATTTCTAAATTAGACTCAGCCGGAAATTTAGTGGCACAGAGCGAGCTTCATTCTACATTCCCACTCCAATTTAATAGGCTCATCGAATTAAATGACGGGCGGATGATGCTGGCCTGGACAGGTGGACTTGCCACCATTTTACAAAAAGGAAAATCATTTCAAGTACAACGAGTTGTCGAAAATTTTTCGGCTAACGATGTGGCGGAGATGGCGAATGGGTCGCTGTGGGTAGGCGCTAAAAACATTGGACTTCGGCAATATGCGAAAACAAGCGAAGGTTACCAGTTGAAACAAGTCTTCTTTGATAACTTGGATGTGAAATCCATACACTTTGATCAGAAAGATCCTCATTTAATCTGGCTGGCTACCGACTTGGGGTTAGTTAGATTTAATGAAGCTACCCAACAATACAAAGTGCTAACTGAAAAGGACGGTCTGAACAACAGCTATGTGTATGGAATACTGGAAGACAAAAAAGAGCGATTGTGGTGTAGCACTAACGGAGGAATTAGTTGCTTGGATAAAATTACCGGCACGATTATCAATTATACCAGCAAAGACGGGTTGCAAAGTAATGAATTTAATTCAGGCGCCTTTTATGAAGGAGCATCAGGCAATTTTTATTTTGGGGGCGTAAAAGGATTGAACTGGTTTAACCCGAAAGAGTCGGATGCTGATTCGACATTAGCTCGAAGCACAATTACTGAATTTTTTGTGAACGACCGGGCGCTGACCGATTCGATTATTTTAAAAAACAAACTGGAGCTTTCGCATCTCCATAATGATTTGTCGATCCGTTTTTCTGTTTTTGATTTTTCGAAACCCGAAAGCAACAAGGTAAAATTCCAACTGCTGGGCTGGGATGAAAAACCATTAACCACATACAACTTATATGCCGACTATAAAAACCTAACACCCGGAAAATACACTTTAGTTTATAGTGCCAGTACCGGAAATCAACATTGGGGTAAAGAGCAGCGTTTCTACATCACTATACTCTCACCGTTTTGGCAGCGGTGGTGGTTTTATGTTTCGGTAATAGCGCTAACCATAGTTACAATAGCTTTCCTTGTAGAATATGTAATACGCCAACGGTACAGGCTGAAAATTATTGAGCTTGAAAAGCAAAATGCACTGGAGCGTGAGCGCAGGCGCATCAGTATGGAGATGCACGATGATATTGGCGCAAGCCTTACCCAAATTACGTTAATCAGCGAATTAGCAAAACATCAACCACAGAAAGAAGACTCGTTTAACCAGATCGCACAAACCAGCAGGCAGGTAGTTCTCAGTATGAATGAAATTATTTGGAGCCTCAACCCCGATCATAAAACCTTTGAACAACTGATGAGCTATCTGCGCGACCAACTTCACAACATACTAGAGCCCTCCGGCATCAACTATTCCATTGTGCTTCCCGAGCAGGGAAATTTTTCATTGAACCATATTTTGATCCGTAACCTGATATTGGTGATCAAAGAAGCTACCAACAACGCGCTCAAACACGCTCAGGCCACAACAATAGAAATAGAGGGAACACTAAAAGGGAATAATTTCAGTATTCAAATCTCAGATAATGGAATAGGGTTTGAGCCAAAAGAAGGAATGGCAGGCAATGGGTTGAGGAATATAGCCAGGCGAGTAAAGGAGATGGAAGGCAGGTGGGAAGTAACCTCAGCATCGCTAAAAGGAACAACTCTAACGGTTCATATCAAACTGACAGTTGAGTAGCGTACCACTAAAATCACATTGCATCCTGTTCTAAGCCACACAATATTTGTTAAAGTGAAAAAGATAGAATCCATTGCTGTTATTGAAGACGATGATAAGGTTCGTCAATATTTAGTAGAAGAAATACGGCAGCACATGGCAGTAGCAGACCTGAGATCATTTAAAGATGCTGAAACAGCACTGGAGCAACTGACGGCCAAACCTGTACAAATCGGCTTGTTCGATATCAACCTGCCCGGGATGAGCGGCATAGACTGCATTCAGAAACTGAAAATAGTACACCCGAAAATGCAGATGATGGTGTTGACGGTTTATGATAATGTAGATAATATTTTTGACGCCCTGAAGGCAGGCGCTACATCGTATCTGCTAAAAAGCACACCACCCCAAAAACTAATGGAAGCCATAGAAGAAGTGAGCCAGGGCGGCTCGCCCATCAGCAGCCAGATAGCCCGAAAAGTAATTGAAGCATTTGCCATAAAAGAAAAAACAAATAAATATTTTCAAGAACTGAGCCGCAGAGAGCAGGAAATTTTAGAACTTCTCAGCAAAGGCTTCCGATATAAAGAAATTGCCGACAAATTATTTTTAAGCATAGACACCGTGCGCACCCACGCCAGAAATATCTATGAAAAACTCCACGTCAACTGCCGGGTAGAAGCCCTGAAAAAAACAGGGTTTATGTAGGGAGCATCTAATTATTACTACTTTTTTCACATTTCACCCCATCTGGGTAGCGGTTAAGTTTGGGTAGTTGTAAGACCCATTTAAACCTAAAGAAAAATGAAAAAAATTGTATTCCTCCTTTTGCTGGCCTGTAGTTATAGCAGTTTCAGTCAAGACTTTCCGCTGGCTTGGAAATCCAAGTTTAGTATAGACCCTACTCGCTGGTATTATACGCCTGATGGAAAATATGTTTTAGGGAGAAACGAAACCGGAGCCGAAATGCTGGATGGCGCCACCGGAAAATCAATGTGGACATTGAATTTCAAAAATGATTTGAAGGTAAAAGAGATAGCCAGAGCCACTTATAACTACAATGCGGGGTTAATCCTCTTCTACAACAAGGATGAGAAAAAGAAAAACGGAGAAAAGATCGTCATTGACTTTACTACCGGAAAAGAACTGTGGCGCACAGACGGATATGCAGGGGTTGACGCTGACGATAATTATCATTTTGCTCATTGTGTTGACAAACTAACAACCAAAGGCACTATGATGGCATATGATAATGTCAATAAAAAATTTATTGGGATAGACGTGCGCACAGGCAAAAAAGTATGGGAGTCTAAGGCATTTGACGCTGACATAAAAGAAGTTCAGATTGACGAAATCAAAAACTCCGAATCAGCCAAGGTGTTTATCTACAACGAAGATGTGTTGAAAACACAGATCATCTATATGAATATTCTGACAGGCGAATTGGTAGATGCCAATAATTTTAAAGCAGGCCGAAGCAGAGATTACTCTATTGCTTTATCCAATTCAATTAGGATAGGAAAAAATGCAGGCAACACGCTGGTGGAGCTAATAGGGACAATGAAAATGATATCAATATCCAAAATCAAGTTTGAGCTAAGAGCATCGGGCGATGTAAATTGGTCAAAAGAATTTGAAGGCAGTGCCGTGCGCCAATTACTGGCCTCGTCAAATGGAAGGTTGGTGCAGAATGCTCCTTATGTAAAACTCGATGTGCAGGAAGGAAAAATATTTGTGCTCTCTAAAAACATAACTGTTTTTGATTTGCAAACAGGCAATCAACTGTGGGAAGCACCTTTTGATAATTGTGATATATCTGCAGGACTAAAAGTAAAACAAGAATATGGAATATCAGGCTGGCCTCTTGTTGAGGGAGATTATGTTTATTATGTGGACTTGCAAAACGACAATGCTATAAAAAAGGTAGAAGCCAAAACAGGTAAGCTGATATGGAAAACAGAAAAGATAAAATCAGGAGACCGCGTACCAAACCTGACTGTAATAAATGGAATGCTCATAGCCCAGTTTGGCGGGATGATCAACACTCAAACATTCATACCCAACGCTAATGGCGGATTGGGTGACGGAACTTATAAAACAGCTAACCGGTTTGATGGCGACTATGGCGTACGCGCATACGACAGCAACACAGGAGCAACCGTGTGGGATACACGTAAGCTGACAGATAAGTTAGGAGATAAATTTTCGAACCGTATTACTACTATTTATGGGTTAGGAAACAAAGTAGTAATGGCCAGCGATAAAAACCTGTTTTGCCTCGATGCCAAATCTGGAGATGTGGTGTACAAAACTTCGCTGACAGAAGGGAAGATTGGCGACACGTTTGACCTGACCCTTTCAGATGACAATAAAACATTCTACATTTTTTGCGACAATGGAATTGCCTCTGCCGATGTAGCTACCGGTAAGCTAAACTATGCCGTAAAAACAGGCGGAATATTCTGGAAAGAACCAGGCGAGTCCACCTATAACTTTCAACAAGGAGCAAATTATTTTGTATGGGTTGGTGAAAAAGATTTTATCGGTTTTGATCTGGCCACCGGTCAGGTAAAAGGCAAAATGAAAGACATCGGCAACCCACAGCTGACAGACGATGGCAACTACCTCTATGTGCGCAGTGGAGAAAAGGTGACAAAATTTTCAATCAACAAGTAGTGTGCTGGCAAGTGTGTAAGGCTATGTCAAGCCAATATCAATTTTTGTATTGAACATGAAAACTTTGACTATTGCAAGTTTGCTTTTGTTTGCTGCTTTGATGTGCCAAAGCCAAAGACGTACTGTTAAGATTGAAGACCCTGACTTCTCCATGGCAAAAAACACTTACGAAGAAGGGAACTACAAACAAGCCATTTTGTTATTGGAAAAAACCATAGCTACCTCGCCAGATAATCAAGATGCTATCTATTACTTGGCTTCCAGCTATAACAACACAGGGGAGCACCAAAAAGCGTGGGAGCGGTTTAAGTTACTTGAAAAATTAAATGCAAATTATGACCCATGGTTTTATCTGGAAGCCGGCATAGCTGCCAATAAAACCAACCAATGGGATGAATCTTTGCGTGTACTGACTCAATTTAAAAATCGTTATTCGCGTTCATCAAAGTCGGCAAGAGCCCGACACCGGGCCGACTACCTCATCTACTATGCAATGCAAGCCAAAGTGCTTGCATTGCAGCCGGTAGTAATGAAAGAGCCGGTGGCATTGCCTGCGCCTGTTAACTCACCACAAGGCGACTACCTGCCTATGCTTGACCCCACCGGAAGCAAACTGTACTTTACTTCAAAACGCTTGGGCGGGTTTTCAAATGAAAGCGAGGGTGTGAAGGAGGGCGATGAAGATTTATATTTCACGATTCGATCAAACGGTAATTGGGGAGCACCCCAGCTATTGCCCGAACCGTTAAACAGTGCCGGCAATGATGGAGCCGCCTCTTTTTCGGCCGATGGCCAAATGATGATTTTTGGCGCTTGTGGCCGCGAAGACGGAGTGGGTAGTTGTGACTTATATTTTTCAGTATTGGAAGGAACCCAATGGTCTAAGCCGGAGAATATGGGCAATGTAGTGAACAGTGCAGACTGGGATGCGCACAGCACACTCTCGGCCGATGGCACCAAAATAATTTTTAGCTCAGGCCGAGCCGGTGGTTATGGAGGTGAAGACCTCTACATGGTTGAGCGCAATCCTTTTGGCCAGTGGGGCGTACCATCAAACCTGGGGCCGATGATCAACACTCCGTTTAGTGAGATGTCACCATTTTTAAGTCAGGATGGAAAGACCTTGTATTTTTCATCCGATGGACATCCCGGCTTTGGCGGAGCAGACATTTTTAAATCCGTTTTTGAAAACGGAAAGTGGAGTACCCCCGTCAACTTAGGCAAACCCCTGAACGGCAAAGGAGACGATCGCTATTTCACAATCGGAGGGTCTGGTGAGAAAGGATATTTTTCTTCCTCCGGGGAAAGTGGTGAATTTAAAATTTATGAAATCGAAATACCTGAAGAGATGCGCCCACAACCATCCATTGTAGTAGAAGGAGTTGTAACAAATGCAAAGACCCACGCACTTGTTAGCGCGTATGTAATGGTAGAAGACATTAATACAGGCGAATTGATCGCTATCAACAAAAGTAACTCAGCCACCGGAAAATACCTGGTAGTACTGCCGGCCGGCCGAACGTATAGTGTATCGGCTAACAAAGAAGGATTTTTCTTTTACTCCCAGCGATTTGATGTGCCCTTAACTTCTTCGTTCAAGGAAATCAGTCAAAATATCCAACTCAACCCCATCGAAAAAGGAGCCAAGGTAATCCTGAATAATATTTTCTTTGAAACAGGAAAAGCCACACTCACTGCGCAAAGCAGATTAGAGTTGCAAAAGGCTGTTGACCTGATGAAAAAGAATCCATCTATGATCGTGGAGATAGGCGGGCATACTGATAATGTAGGAGATGATGCTTCTAACATGAAGCTATCGCACGACCGTGCCAAATCAGTGCGGGAATATCTGGTTAATGCGGGGATTGCGCCCGGTCGTTTGCAGGCAAAAGGTTATGGAGAACAAAACCCCGTAGCAGATAACAACTCGGAAGAAGGAAGGCAGGCAAATCGCAGAACTGAATTTGTTATCCTGGAGTATTGAATTTTACTTTTTTGCAAACAAACAATTTTCTTCGGAAAAATGTGAATAAAAATGATTTGATAAATCTTTTCATTTTCTTTTTTCTGGCACAGGCAGCCTCTGCACAAAAATTACCCATAGGTCAAAACAAAACAGATACTCACCAAAAACGGCAGGGTGAGTGGTTTATTTGGATGGACATAAAATGGAATCCTACCAACGACTCGTCAGCCGTTTATTTTTACAGACACATTATTTATCAAGACGATAAGCCTGTTGGTTTGGTAACGGATTATTATAAAAACGGAGCGAAGCAATACGAGGGTATATTGATTCAGGATCGCCCCGAAGAAATACAGAATGGCATTCAAACCTGGTACTATCCTTCAGGTAAAATACGAGTAGTAGAAAAATTTGACAAAGGCAAATCGCAATCGCAAAAGATTTATCTGCGCTCGGGGCAACCCGCCAATGAAAATTGGATAGAAGATTATTACCGGAAAGGAGAAAAATTTAATGATGAAAAAAATTATTTAGCAGCGGCTACAGAGTTTCTCAAAGCTCTTGAAAATGCAGAAGCATTTAACGCACGCGAGAGCGAAGAGTATGCGGCCGTGGCAGATTGGCTGGGTATTATTTACACCTTGTCGGCACAATATGACAAAGCTATTCCCTATCAGGAAGAATACATAGCTGTACGGAAAGCCATTCATGCTCCGCCCGATACACTGATGATGAGTGTGCTCAAAGACGTAGGCACATCGTATCGTATGCAGGAGAATTTTACGATGGCAAAAAAGAAGCTGCGCGAATATGTTGTTTTAAACGCTCAATATTTTAACGGAAACCATCCGGACGCAGCCACTGCTATCCAAACTTTAGGCACCGTATGCGAAAAACTTCATGAATACAATGATGCCCTTACCTACCTGACTGACGCACGCGTGATGTTAGAAACGGATTTAGTAAAATACGAGTATGCCCATCTTTCAAATGTATTGGTGCTGTCAGGACTTTATTTGACGATCGGTGACTTTGCGAAAGGAGAAAAATATCTTTTGGAAGAGATACCCAAAATAAAAGCCAAGTATGGCCGACAGTCTGACTATTACCGAACTGCATTGAGTTTGCTGGCACGCATACACGTGGGGGCTGCCAAATATGCCCTTGCCGAAAAGGAATGGAGAGAAGCACTAGACCTTATCCGGTCTGCCGAAGGAGATCAGTCGGAAAATTATGCGCAGACACTAGCCTCTCTGGCAGAACTGCATGTTGTTATAGGAGATATTACAACGGCCGACCAGCTGATCAGGCAAGCATTTAAAATCTTTCAAACAAAGAATGTCCTTAGTTTCTCTTACCTCGAGTTCCTCTCCAAACTTTCTGCAGTTTATGGATATATGGGAAACATACCAGCACTATTGCAAATTTCTGAAAAAAGAAAAGAAGCCGCAGCCAAGTTGTATGGCAGCCAATCAGTAGAGTATGCCCGCACCTTGTTAGCCCTGGTGGATATAGCCTTTATGAATAGAGATTGGAATCGGTGTGAAGAACTGATCAAAGAAGCCGTTGCTATTTATGCGAAGATAGATTTTCAGACACTCAGCGAAATCGAGAAAACTAACTTAGCACTGCTTAAATCCAGGCTGGGCACGATTTACCTGATGAGACATTTTTCTAAACCCGAACCTGTAAAGTTGGCGGCCGCAGGCCAATATCTGAAAGAAGCGATAGCCATTTTTGATAACCTGCCTGAAAAGATATTTTCTGTCAATATCACCGACACGTACATGGCCTATGCCACGGTAGAAGAATATGAAGGACGGCCACAACAGGCCGACCGTTTATATGATTTTGTTTACAATAACGTGCGCAGACAGTGGGGCGAAACACACCCCTACCTGATTAACGTACTGTTTTTAATTGCAAAAAAATCGGAGATAAGAAAAAATTACAAAGCCAGTTTTGAAAATTATAATAAGGCCATAGCCCTTCATCAAAAATACATACAACAGGTTTTTCCTTATCTGAGCGAAATAGAAAAAGAACAGTTTTATGACCTGAACAAAGATATGATTAGCGGGTTTTATGGATTTGCCGCACAATATTCAGGGCAACTTCCGGGGTTGGCCGAGGCATGGTGTAATTTAGTTTTAGACCAGAAGGGAATTGTGCTTCATTCCTTCAACCCCATTCGCGAAGCCATTTTTCATTCGGGCGATTCAGAAATCAAAAAAATATTTACGCATTGGCAAGAAACCAAAAACAAATACGGACGGCTATTGCAAAACGAGCACGCTGATCCGGAAGAAGTTCAAAAACTATATTCGAGTATCAACGATCTTGAAAAAAAACTAGCTGAGCACACCCGATTGCTAAACACAAACTTAAAGTACGCTACAACAAATCGGCAGAAAGTACAGCAAGCACTAAAAACAGACGAAGCCGCTGTAGAAATTGTTTATGCCGTCAGCGATCGCGAAACAGGTGCCGACTCAGCCTATTACGCTATTGTCATAAAACCCGGATGGGAAGAACCCCAAGTGGTGCGCCTGGCAGACAGCCATCTGGCAGATGGAAAATCTTTCAGATTTTATAAAAACAGTATTCAGTTTCAGCAGGAAGACACGAGCTCGTATCGTTTTTATTATAAACCACTTGAAAAAATTTTAACCGATGTACATACGGTTTATTGGTCAGCCGATGGCATTTATCACCAAGTCAACATAGCCACATTGTTTAACCCAAAAACAAAAAAATATTTGGTGGAAGAGAAATTGATTCGCCATGTACCATCAACAGCTTGGGTGGCGAGAAGCCAAAACAAACAAATACAATTGACACAGCCTGTATTTTTTGCGCACCCAAATTACGGAAGTACATCGGTTGCTAAACAAACAGGCATATCGCGTAGCTTTGATTTAGACAATGTGGTTGATTTACCCGGTACTGAAGTAGAATTAAATGAACTGACAGAGTTAATGAAATCTAATCAGATAACTTTCAAAGCCTTTGAAGGTGAGCAGGCAACAGAAGAGGCGCTCAAAAAAATTAATTCTCCACAAGTGTTACATGTTGCCACACACGGCTATTTTTTGCCTTCGCTCAAGACAAATGAAAAATTTATAAACCCGTTGTTGAGATCGGGGTTGCTGATGGCGAACTGCCAGAAGAGACCACAACTTCAGAATGCAGCCAGCGAAGACGGAGTGCTTACCGCTTACGAAGCTTCAACCCTCCCTCTTTATAAAACCGCACTGGTGGTGCTGTCGGCCTGCGAGACCGGATTGGGTGAGGTTAAAAACGGAGAAGGTGTTTATGGATTGCAGCGCGCATTTTTTATGGCTGGTGCGCGGCAGCTTCTGATGAGCTTATGGAAAGTAGATGATCAGGCCACACAACTATTTATGGTTACATTTTATACCGAATGGTTAAAGAACAAAAACATTGGCCTTGCATTTTATCAAACACAAATGGTTGTGAAAGAAAAATATCCATCTCCCCATTATTGGGGTGCTTTTGTATTAAATGGAAACTGAGAATTCGAAATTATCAGAGCCGACCTTCAAGGCGTTACTCCACTTCACTGATTGAGCGGCACGATTTAATATTATACCCTGTAAGCATGCCCATGGTTCGGGCAGCACCACGGATAAAAATGCTTTCGCTTATCACCCACACATTTTCAATTTGGGGTTTAAATTTTTTCATAATCTCCTGCCATTGCTTGCGTGCCTCCGTTTCAAAACCAAGCATACTAACACAGTTGAAAAGAAGATTTATTTTTTGCCCCTCAGCCAGTTTCCCCATTTCGTTTTCCCACTGTCTGATACCGTCTTGGGCAACGCGATGGGTAAGATCACCTTCAAAATCAAATTGAATATAGTTTTTGTTCTCTCGCTGAACTGCAAAGACCTTTAAACTATTCATGCTAAAATAAATTGATAAGTATAGTCAAAAATAGTAAAAGTTTCATGATTGAGAAACACGCCCTCAATCTCAGGATCCGGGCATGCAGCCATCCAACCGTAAATTTACCTCAGGGCAGCATTATACTACCGGTAGAAACAAAAGATAGATAAGGAGCAGCCTCAATTTTTAACTCCTAGTTTGCCTAATATTATCTCCAGCGGGCAAAACTTGGTAAAGGAGGATTGCAACAGGTTTAGGCCAACAAATGCGGCTAACAGCAACCAGTTGATATTAACAAAGTAGGCAAGTGTAATACTTGTCAGCACAAAAGTTCCTGCAACGGCTCGTACCATTCGTTCTTTCATAATTATAAAATTGATTTTGGTTTATTGATTTTTCTTTTTTGTCTTTTACACAAAGGTGTGCCTTTATATTCGATGCACACCTGCGTCAGATTTTCCCAGGCTTTTTGAAATGACAGAATATATTGTTCTTCAGGTGGACGATAATTTTGTTTTGTGTACATAATTGCTGTTTATTGATGGCTGAATTCTTCTACGGGCATAATAAATGCATGGATCGGAAATGAAGTTTGGGTTTGAGCATTGTATTCATTAATAAACCGTAATGCATTTTTTACTTTCTCCTCTTCGGCAAAGCAAAATACTAAAACCGAATCAAATTGTTCATTCCCGGCACTAAACCAACTATCAAGCAAATCAGGAGCTTGCCCGTCTTTTTGGCCAATGATTTTGGATGTACTGTACACCGGAACACCTGACCGATGAAAAATTTCGTTGATATCTTTTTGGTATTCTTTCAAACCCGTAACTGCTAAAAGCTTCATAATATTTTTGTTTAATTTTTGTATCGGCTACGCATCATGCGGAAGTAAATCAAAGGCACAACCAGCAAAGTGAGGAATGTGGATGTAATGGTTCCTCCCATCAATGAAATGGCGAGCCCTTGAAAAATCGGATCAAATAAAATGATTACCGCTCCCAATACTACAGCACCGGCCGTTAATAAAATGGGGGTTGTACGCACCGCGCCTGCTTCTATTATAGCTTGCTTCAGCGGAACGCCCTCGTCAAGCCTGATATTGATGAAATCAATTAACAACACAGAGTTGCGAACCATTACACCGGCTAAAGCAATAAAACCAATCATAGAAGTAGCGGTGAAGTAGGCACCCATTACCCAGTGGCCGATAACAATACCAATTAATGATAGCGGAATGGCGGCCAGCATTACTACAGGTACCCTGAAATCTTGAAACCAACCTACGATGAGCATATAGATGATGATGATGACTACCACAAATGCAATACCCAGATCGCGGAATACTTCAAAGGTAATTTGCCACTCGCCATCCCACTTCAGGGTATAGTTGTCCTCCAATTCTGGTTGATGATTGTACTCTTCTTGTAACTGATAACCTTTCGGCATGGTAATGGTATTTAGCCTTTTGGAAATATCCATCATGGCATAAGCGGGGCTCTCAAGATTTCCAGCAAGGTCGGCAAGGATATAGACTACGCGCTTTTGGTTTTTACGATAGATACTTTTTTCTTTTATTCCTTTAGTAATATTGACGAGATCGCCAATAGGAACAGCATTGCCCGTCTGCCCGATTACCGATATGCTTTTAATATCATTTAGACCGGACTTGTCCGCATCACTAAGTTGCATTACAATATTGATCGGGTCGAAAGAAACAGGGTTGTGCAAAATACCAACTGGCATGTTTGAAAGGGCTGCATTAACCGTAGCCACAACCTGTGCCGGGGCAATACCATACTTCATAGCCTTTTCTTTATCAACTTCAAACTTAAACTCAGTCTGATCAGACTCTGTCATCCAGTCTACATCTACAATGCCTTCAGTATTAGAAAACAGTTTCTTTACCTGATCGGCAATTTTCATCTGTTCATTATAATCGGGCCCATAAATCTCCGCAACAATAGTAGAAAGCACCGGGGGGCCAGGCGGAACTTCCACGAGTTTTACATTTGCCTGATATTTAGCGGCAATTTTTTGGATGGCCGGACGAAGTTCTTTCACAATTTCATGACTTTGGACGCTACGATCTTTTTTGTCAATCAGGTTTACTTGGATATCAGCCACGTTATCTCCGCTGCGTAAATCATAATGGCGTACTAATCCATTGAAGCTGATCGGACTGGCAGCCCCCACATATCCTTGATAGTTTTTGATCAACTTCTGATCAGCGAGATATTGAGCAATTTCCTGAGCCACTACAGATGTACGCTCCAGAGTTGTGCCTTCGGGCATATCAATCACTACTTGAAATTCATTCTTATTGTCGAACGGCAGCATCTTTACGGCCACCCACTTAGTGTAAAAGAACGTTAATGAGCCCAATAATACTGCTACTGTTCCTACAATGAAAGTCCAACGTTTCCAGCGCGATTCCAGCATTGGGAAGATGAATGATTTATATATTTTATAAATCTTCGAGCTTTCCAGCGAATGGCTTGTAGGTGCTTGATTTTCTTTTTCGCGAAGGAAGAGATAACCTAGGTAGGGGGTAAGGGTGAGTGCTACAACAAGCGATAGCATCATGGCAATGGAAGCACCGATTGGCATCGGGCTCATATAAGGCCCCATCATGCCCGAAACAAAAGCCATTGGCAACACAGCAGCAATTACTGTAAAAGTGGCTAAAATGGTAGGGTTTCCCACTTCATTGATGGAAAAGATAGCCGCTTGTAAAAAAGGCAGGCGCTTCATTTTGAAATGGCGGTGCATGTTCTCGGCAATGATAATCGAATCATCTACTACAATTCCTGTAATGAACACCAGTGCGAAGAGCGTGATGCGATTCAATGTATAATCGAGGAAATAATAGCTGAACAGGGTCAGTGCAAAAGTTACAGGCACTGATAAAAACACGACAAGCCCACCGCGCCAGCCCATTGCCAACATTACGAAAGCAGTAACAGCCACGATAGCTACAAAAAGATGGAGCAAAAGCTCAGATACTTTTTCAGAGGCAGTTTCACCGTAGTTTCTTGTTTCAGTAACGTTTACTGTTGATGGGATTAACTCCTTTTTGAGATGCTCTACTTTATCAACAATCCTCTTTGATAGGTTCATGGCATCGGCACCTTGTTTTTTTGCGATGGACAGTGTTACTGCCGGATAGTTTGATTTGTATTTTGAAGCAGACTCATGATCGCTCTGCCCATAGCCGAAGAAAGCATATTGCAATGGTTTTTCTGCGCCTTCGCTTACGGTAGCTACCTGCTTCAAGTAAACAGGGATTCCCTGATTTGAACCAACCACAAGATTGCCCACCTCTTCTGCTTGGCTCAAGAAATCTCCGGCATCAACAGAGAAGACAGAATCTTGTCTTACCATGTTGCCTCCATGCATTTGCGTATTATTACCTTGAATCATTTTACTGACCGAAAGAAAGTCAACATGAGCTTGGGCCATCTTGTCTTTGTCGAGCACGACACTCACTTCGCGGCTTCGCCCACCCATAATGTTGATGGCAGCTACATCAGGTATCTTTTTTATTTCGCTCGTAAGCGTCTGGCCAAGTTGTTTCAAATCATAGTCGTTGTATTTCTCGCTCCACAAAGTAATTCCCAACACGGGTACGTCATCAATGGCGCGTGTTTTTATCAACGGCATCATTACGCCTTGCGGCATGCGATCCATGTTTTTCATCAACTCATTGTAAAGTTTTACGAGCGAGCGTTCGATGTCTTCGCCAACATAAAACTGTACGATGATCATCGCCTGGCCTTTCATTGATGTGGAGTAAACATATTCTACCCCTTTCACATTAGATATGATTTTTTCTAATGGCTGAGCCACTCGGGCCTCAACTTCTTTAGGAGATGCACCCGGATAGCGAAGAAAAATATCAGCCATGGGCACATCTATCTGAGGTTCTTCTTCGCGAGGTATTAGTAGAGTGCTGTAACCGCCAATCAACAGAAAGGCAATCATCAGCAGAATTGTCAGTTT
This sequence comes from Bacteroidota bacterium, assembly GCA_018267215.1. Taxonomy (GTDB): domain Bacteria; phylum Bacteroidota; class Bacteroidia; order Cytophagales; family Cyclobacteriaceae; genus ELB16-189. Next base: position 20,216 of record JAFDYX010000001.1, on the reverse strand, counting down.
CGATTGGATAAATGCTTTTGCAATATTTCCGGATAAACCTTCTTTCATGATTTTAAATTTCTTGAATCCGTTTAATTACTTCACCCGTACCGGAACTCCGTTGTACAACTTGCCTTCGCTCTGCACGATGAGCTTTTCATTTGCGTTCAATCCGGAAAGTACTTCAACAACATTATCAACATTCTTGCCCAACTTCACCCAATGAAGAAGTGCCAGTTGATTGTCGCTCACCGTGTAAACGCCTGTTAATTGATCTTTCTTTATAATAGCAGACGAAGGAACAAGTAAACGACCTTCTTCTATCCCCTTCTTTTCGATACCTATTGAAAGAGTTGCATACATTCCAGAGTGCAGGTCTTGCCTGTTATTTTCAGGAATTGATACTTTGATGGAATATTGCCCACCATTGAATTGCGATGAAGGGCTGACTTCGATAATCTTGCTGTTAAAATTTTTTCCGACAGATTTGATAGTTACTTGTGCTGAGGTGCCGACTTTCAGGTTAGAAATTTCCGATTCAGTTACTGATGCAGCAATCTGAAGATCACCATCCTGTTCCATCATCAGAATGGGCATACCGGGATTTGCCATACTTCCCTCATCTACCGCACGTTGAATGATTGTGCCGGTGAAAGGAGCAGTAAGGTTGGTGTATGCCAACATAGCGTCAGCCTCATTTTTCATCTGCCGGGCAGCTTCTGCCTTCGCTCTGATGGAATTATACTTTAGTGTTATGTTTTCCAATTCTTTTGCAGAGGCACTTTGCTTTTTGTAGAGATCTTGAAAACGCTCATAATCTTTCTGTGCATCAGCAAGCGCGGCCTCTGCTTCTGCAATTAAGGCTTGTGCCTGTGCCCGTTTGGCTAGAATATCGGTATTGCTGATAGTGGCAAGAAGTTGCCCTTTCTGCACTTTGTCCCCTGCTTTTACTTTAATGCTGGTAACAAAGCCCATGATGCGTGTACTAACCACAGCCGTTTCTGCGGATTCTACGCGGCCACTTGCGGAAATGGTACTGCTGTTCTGTTGTGCTACAGTGCGCACCAACACTTCAACAGGCTTGTCTTTTTTCGCTTCTTCCGTTTGGCCGCCCGAGCAGGCAGCAAGTAGAGCACTACCGGCCATGAGCAGGTTTATTGTTCTGTAAGAGAGAATATTCATTGTGTTCATTTTTATTTTTCAGATGATGTAGTTAAAAATTCGATATAGGCACTGGTTACATTGTATTGCATCGTGGCTTGTGCCCACAATAATTTTTGCTGCAGCAGCAATGTTTGAGATTGTAATAAATCGTTTGTGGGTACCAGCCCTTTTTCGTAACGATCTTTTAAGATACGCAATGCCTCTGAAGCTTGCGCTACAGCCGACTCCATTTGATAGACATTGAAGTTGGCATCTGCCAACTGTCGAGAGGTTTTATTTAACTCCAGTTGTGCCTGTTCTTTTTGATAGAGAAGTTGCTGCTCGATTTTATGGAGCTCGTTTTTATACTCAGAGATTTTACTTTTAGTGGAAAATCCATTAAAGAGGCTCCAGGAAACCTGAGCTCCGGCTAAATAGGAATTAGATTTGAACCCAAGAGCCGTGTTATCGTTGAAAAAATAATTCGCAAAAGCATTGAACTTTGGCAAATAAGAAAACCTTCCCGAAGCAACCATCAGGCTCTGCGCAGCTAGGGCAGATTGGGTGGCCTGAAAATCAGCCCTATTGGCAGGAACCTGAATGCCTTCAGATACTGGATTAAGATTTTTTTCAAGCACCGGAGTAGAGTATGTAACCCCAGCTTGTCCCCCCATAAGTAGGCTCAGATAATCAGAAGCATTTCTAATATTGCTTTTCGCTTCTGCCAGTTTGCTTTCGATAGAAGCTAATTGTACTTGCACCTGCAACAAATCAGATTTTAGCAATAATCCTTTCTCAAAATAATCTTGAGTGGATTTGTAAATGGATTTTATCGTTTGCAAGGCACCTGCCATAGCTGATGCTGCCTGATGAGCCACCTGCAGTTGTGAATAGGCCTTTTGTACTTCAAACACGAGGTACTCTTTAGTACGTTTTGTTTTGTACACATAGATACTGATTTGTTCATGAACAGCCTTTCGTTGAGCTATCATGTCCATGTTGAGGATTGGCTGATTCCACTCGGCTTTTGCCATATAATTTTGCGTAGTACGAGGATTATTTAGCAGAGATGGGTTGAAGTCATTAGCAGAGATAGATTGCTGCTGCAGTTTAAACCCAAATGCATTTAGTGGGTTGTTGGTTGTAAATGCCGTATAACTCAAATTGATCTGAGGCAAAAAAACAGCATGGGTTTGATCATATTTGGCAGATGCAATTTTTTCATCGATACCAGATAGCTTCAAATCACGATTGTTTTTAAGCGCCTCTTCAATAGCATGTGTAAGGGTGAGGCGCACGCTGTCTTGTGCTTGTAGTGATACAGAGAAAAGGGAAATAAAAAACTTAAAAATGATTACTTTCTTCATTATGGCTCTTTTTATTTTGAAGGCACAAAAATATCAGCTCGTCTGCCGGCTGAATGTGACTTAGGTTACAGTATAATTTTTTTTTAGGAAAATGATATGTTCATCAATTTCAACTCAGGCGCGCCTAGCTTACACCCACACAGACAAGCGGATAAATAAAAAATATTGATAATGACGGATAACCAATTTCTACAGGCCGGTTATAAAACAAGCAAGAAGATCTCTCCATATCATAGATGTAACTTAAAAAATTTCAACCTTTGCGTATGCATAAAGCAGGTTTTGTCAGTATTGTAGGTAAACCCAACGTGGGCAAAAGCAGTTTGATGAACAAACTGGTAGGCGAAAATCTTTCCATCATAACAGCCAAGGCGCAGACTACCCGCCACCGTATCATGGGCATTTTAAACGGAGAAGATTTTCAAATCGTCTATTCTGATACCCCCGGCCTGCTGGAACCCAAATATCCGCTGCACGAAGCGATGATGAACTATGTAAAAGTATCGCTGGAAGATGCCGATGTTATTTTATTTATTGTTGAGTTGGATGAAAAATATGACGAGCAACTGTTGTCTCGTTTCAAACAAATAAAAAGCCCGCTCATTTTGCTCATCAATAAAATTGATCTGGCAAAGGGGTCGCAGGTGGAAGACAAAATAGTGTACTGGAAAAATTTTATTGAAGCAAAAGAAATCATACCCGTATCAGCGCTGACGGGCGAAAACCTAAGCCAGGTGCTGGTTTCCATTAAAACTTATTTGCCCGAACATCCGGGCTTTTATCCGAAAGATGAACTAACCGACCGGAGCGAACGTTTTTTTGCCTCTGAAATCATACGCGAAAAAATCTTTTTGAATTACGAACAGGAAATTCCATACAGTAGCGAAGTGTCCATAGATTCTTTTAAAGAAGAGGAAACAATCATCCGCATTCGCGCCACCATATTTGTAGAGCGCGAGTCACAGAAAGGAATAGTCATTGGCAAAGGCGGGAGCGCATTAAAAAAAATGGGTACTGCTGCCCGCTTGGCACTGGAGGATTTTTTTGGCAAGAAAATTTTTTTAGAAACCCACGTGAAAGTGGCCGACAACTGGCGCAAACAAAAACTGAAGCTGAAACAATTTGGCTACAGCGAATAATTGACAGGGTTTCAATTAGCCAATATGCTAATGTCGCTTAACTTTACAGCCCAATTTCAATGGGCATATCAGCTCATTGATACTTGACTTAATTAACGATGGCAAATATTGTAGCAATAGTTGGCAGGCCTAACGTGGGCAAATCCACGCTCTTCAACCGGCTCGTAGAAAAGCGGCAGGCCATTATGGACGATATGCCCGGTGTTACACGCGATCGGCACTATGGCTATGCCGAGTGGACAGGAAAATACTTTACAGTTATTGATACGGGAGGCTATGTAACCGGCTCAGACGACAAATTTGAAACACAGATACGCAGGCAAGTAGAATTGGCGTTAGACGAATGCTCCATTGTAATTTTTATGGTCGATTGCCAGCAGGGGCTAACCGGCTATGATAAAGAATTTGCTAACCTGATTCGCAAATCGAAAAAACCTGTGTTTATAGCCGCCAATAAAGTTGATACTCCCAACAAAACAGATGAAGCCGCAGAATTTTTTGAGTTGGGCATGGGCGATGTCTATCCGGTTTCTGCAGAAAATGGATCAGGAACAGGCGAACTATTAGATGCCGTTATTAAAGCATTTCCAACGGAGGGAGTCAAAGATCCCGATGAAGGGATTCCTAAGATTGCTATTCTGGGCAGACCTAATGCCGGCAAATCTTCCCTGCTTAATGCACTGCTTGGCGCGGAGCGGAGCATCGTAACCGATGAAGCAGGCACCACACGCGATGCCATCCACTCGCGCTATAAAATGTACGGCAAAGATTTTATCTTGATTGATACGGCCGGCATTCGCAAAAAGAGTAAAGTGGTGGAGGATGTAGAGTTTTATTCTGTGCTACGGGCTCTCCGCACACTGGAAGAAAGCGATGTGTGTATTATTGTTATTGATGCCGAGCGCGGGTTAGAATCGCAAGACGTCAATATTATCAGCTTGGCCCAAAAGCAGGGCAAAGGCATGGTGATTATGGTAAATAAGTGGGATCTGATTGAAAAAGACAGCAAAACGGCTGATAAGCTAAAAAAAGAGATGTTGGAAAAAATTGCCCCCATCAGCTACATCCCCTTTGTTTTTGCTTCTGCTTTAACGAAACAACGAATTTTTCAGGTAATTGAGAAAGCGGTGGAAGCCTATCAGAATAAAACAAAAAAGATAGCCACATCGGCACTCAATGACGCACTCCTCCCCGAAATTGCCCATTATCCACCTCCAGCTATTAAAGGTAAACTGATTCAAATTAAGTACATTACGCAGGTAGCCGCCAAAACCCCCTCATTCGTGTTTTTTTGCAATTTGCCTCAGTATATCCAAGAGTCGTATCAACGTTTTTTAGAAAACCGCATCAGGGAAAAGTTTGATTTTGAAGGTACCTCCATTCGTTTGTTTTTCCGGAAGAAATAACCGGCAACGGTTGCAGCCGTTTCTTTACCTCACTTTCAAAAGGATTTTCGATAAAAACATTAATTTTTTCATTTTTATTGATTTTTTATCAAACCGTACACTTATATTTGCAGCCAAATTTTTAACCTGTAAACTATGAAAAAATTGTTCGCAATGTTAATGGTTGCCGCTTTCGCTGTAGCTTTTACTGCTTGTGGCAATAAAGCAAAAGAAGAAGCTGCTGCTAAAGCTAAAGCTGATTCTGTTGCTGCTGCTGCAAAAGCTGACTCCATTAAGAAAGTTGAAGAGGCTGCTGCCGCTGCAGCAAAAGCTAAAGCTGACTCTGTTGCAAAAGCAGATTCAGTTGCCAAAGCCGCTTCAGCAAAGAAAAAGAAGTAATCTCTTAACCAGAGATTTTCCCGGGAAGGCTTTAGAAACTCTAAAGCCTTTTTCTTTTTTATGCAAGAAGAGAAACTCAAACAAATCCTTGCCCACTACGTGCCGCTGCCTGCGGTTAACTACTGCCTTCAACTCTGGCAGGAATCTCCATTTGAATTTAAGCTTCGAAAAAAAAGAATTTCAAAAATAGGCGACTTTACGTGTGGCACGAAGCGCAAGCCGCGCATCACCGTAAACAATAACCTCAACCCTCATCTTTTTTTGATGACGTATGTGCACGAAGTAGCACACTTAAAGGTACACCTGAAACACGGGTTTAAAGCAGAGGCTCATGGGGCAGAATGGAAGCATTTTTTTCGGCAACTGATGGTACCCTTGATGAGTCCCGAATTTTTTCCCGAACCTCTGCTGAGCGGACTATTGGCACACATGCAAAACCCGATGGCCTCCAGTTATTCAGATTCAGAGCTCACTCGTTTGTTCCGAACTTGGGATACAGATCAACAAACCGCTGTATTGCTCTCTCAAGTTCCTGAGGGAAGTGTGTTTCAATTACAGGGCAGATGGTTTACCAAAGGAAAGTTGCGCAGAACACGAGTAGTATGTAATGAAGTAAAGTCGCGCAGGCAATATTTGGTACCTGCCGATATTGAAATAGGCAACGTGCAATTGCCTCTGTTGTAAAAAATTACTGAGGGTGACTGATAGCCTTGCGGACGCTGCCGAATTTGGTTAGCAAGGCTCTGGCTTTCTGTTCATTCACGTTGAGTTCTTCCATGATCATGCGCACACCCCGGCTCACCAATTTTGTGTTGGTTAGTTTCATGTCCACCATCTTATTCCCTTTTACACGCCCCAGCTTTATCATGACGGAAGTAGAAATCATATTGAGTACAAGCTTTTGCGCAGTACCGGCTTTCATCCGGGTGCTGCCGGTTACAAATTCCGGCCCTACCGCCACTACTACCGGATAACGTGCGTAGGCCGTTAGCTCTGTGTTTCTGTTGCACGTTATACAGCCCGTTACAATGTCCATTTGGCTGGCCTTTTTTATTCCGCCAATGACGTAAGGTGTGCGACCGGAAGCAGCAATACCAATCAATACATCATTTTTATTGATTTTGTACTTAAGTAAGTCTTTCCAGGCTTGGGTCTGATTGTCTTCGGCATTTTCAACTGCTTTGCGTATGGCTTTATCACCTCCGGCTATCAACCCGACTACTTTGCCAAATGGCATACCATAAGTGGGTGGGATTTCTGATGCATCTAAAATACCCAGTCTGCCGCTTGTGCCGGCCCCGATATAAAACAGACGCCCGCCATTTTTCATTTTGTCAACAACAGCATTGACGAGTTCTTCAATATCATCAATAGAATTTTTTACGGCTGCCGCCACGGAGGCGTCTTCACGATTGATGCCCGTCAGCAGTTGCCGCACGGTCATCTTCTCTAAGTTGTTGTAATGCGATGGCGACTCAGTAATATTTACCCATCGTTTTTTCATAAGTCGTGCTGGTGGAACAAGGTAAGGCCGGCTATCGGGCCTTCGAGAATATTTTTGACCGTAATACCCTTGTCGTTGGCTACTTGCCGCACCACATCGCTGAAATAAAACCCGATGGATCCGACAAAATGTACTTTCAGGTTTTTGTAGCCTTCATACTTCATCACATTGTTTTCAAAAAAATCGGAGAAGCTCCGGTAAGCCAGCTGGTAGCAATAGGGGTCTTTCAGATGTTGAAAAATGAACTTGGCAAAACTTGCCAAGAAAGCCCCGGGCTTTTCCTGTTGGTACACTTTTTCTAATACTTCTTCTCTTGTAAAAGGATAGCGGGCTTTAAATTGGGCAGCCAGTTCTTTAGGTATCTGTTCTCGAAAATAATCAAAAATAAGGCGCTTGCCCATATATGTGCCAGAGCCTTCGTCAGCCAAAATCCAGCCTAAGTTGGACACATTTCCTACAATTTTTTTTCCATCGTAGAGGCAGGAGTTTGAGCCTGTTCCCAAGATGCAAGCAATGCCCGGCTCGTGGCCGCAGAGTGCTCTGGCTGCTGCCAGTAAATCCCACCCCACTTCAATTTTTGCTTGAGGGAAGTATTTGGCAAAGACACTATGAATACTGTTTACATTTTTCTCAGAGGAAACCCCGGTGCCATAATAAAATATCTTAGTTACCTCTTCGGTAACAAGTGGGAGCAGTGTTTCATGGATGATGTTTTGCAGATGACCCAAAGGCTGGTAGTAAGGATTAAACCCCACGCTGTTGGCCTGATTTATTTTTCCGTCAGGTGTTAAAAATCTCCAGTCTATTTTAGAGCCACCGCTGTCAGCAATAATGATCATGAAATATTTTTTTTCGCGAATGTACGTTGTTCGTTTTGAAAGTAGGCATATTTATCTACTTTCAAATAAAAAAAATGATACGGATTATTATAGTCATATTGTATCTGAGTCAGCCTGTGATGGCGCAAACGATGGTGATGGTGTTTTTGCACCAGAACGATGACAAGACTCTTGTGCCGCCAGCGCAGTTGAGCAAACTGATAAATGGCCATAAAATTTTTATGCAAAAACTATCGAACGAGGGAAAGTTGCTCGCTTCAGGATCTTTCGAGGGCGGTGGCGGAATTTTCATTTTCAAATCGAATTCTGCAGACGAAGTAGCCGAATGGCTGAAGCCCGATCCCGGTATGCAGTCAAACCAATGGAAAGCAGAAATACTTTCCTATAAATCCCGATACGGCAACCCACAAGCAGTACGTGAGCCTTATGAAATGACATCGTACCAATTCATTCGGTTCACTTCATATATCGCCAAGTTCAATGTAAACGATATACCCCAACTCATGCAACAACATGACGAATATCTTCGTCAACTTAAAAAATCCGGCAACGTGGTGGCTGAAGGTATCTTTAATGATACAGACGGGGGAGTGCTGATCATGAAAGGAGACCTCGACCAGAAAGTTATAGAATCAGATCCGGCTGTGCGTGCCGGCTTTCTCGAAATTGAGATTAAAAAATGGAATACAGCCAAGGGTTCTTTTGGCGAGAAATAATTATTCGATTACGACAACAGCTAACTTATCGCCTGCAAGATTAACAGATAGGCGTGTGATGCCCTTCAGCAATTCAATTCCTGATTTTATTTCAACCTCTGTCCACGTGTTGCCTTTTGCCGGGTCAAGCCAAAAAAGTTTGGTGCCATCGCTCATCAATATTTTTTCATCGGGCGTCCAGCATAAATCCTCGCGGCCTGGCAGCGTATTGGCTACATCGGAGATACTTTTTGTTAGCGTATTAAATTTTTTGATTTGCCAGTTGGTATCAGATGTTTTTTGAACAAAACTGATCTCAGCTTTATGCGGCACCCGGTGCAACGACCGGCCAATATTTTTGGCCAACACAGTGTCGTGCCGGGTGGGAAGGCGCACAAAATGTAGCGTGTTAGAGCTGCCGGCTTGCCCCAACACAAACAACGCCAAGTGGCTGTTATCAGCCCAGGCATGATAGCCCACAGTTAAATTGTTGATGATAATCAATGGGGCTCCACCCTCTGTGGGGTATTTGCCTAAATCTTGCGCTCCGTTGTCGCGCTGAATAATGCAAGAAATATAATGTCCATCCGGGGTGAGGGTGGGCGAGTATTCGCGTTCGTGTGTTTGGGTGAGGAGTTTTGTTTCTGCTTTTTTGAAATTATACGATTTTATTTCTGCCCGCCCGCTGTCGTTGAAGGAGGTGTAATAAATCAATGGTTGGTCAGGATGAAAATAGGGTTGATTGTCGTAACCCTTGTGGTTGGTAATATTTTTTGGGTTTGAAACGGAAACTTTATGGGCTTTCACCTGCAGGTCGAATAAAATAATTTCTGATCCTACCTGGGCATGTCCTGTCAGGAAACTAAATGAGGCCGATATGATTAGAATCCATTTCATAAACTATATTTTGCAAGACAAATTAACCATTTATTTCAAACGGAAAGAACCGGTAAGGCAACCATACTTTGCCGGTATGTTTCAACAACCAAATGCCGTTTACAACAAAAGAATTATAAAAAGGCTTTGACTGAAATTCATTCCAGGCCAAAGAGAACATTTCTTTTTTTAAATCGCGAAAAGCAACGGTGAGGTGAGGCCGAAACGGCAGCTCGCGGTACTGTGCATTGAACAAGTTCAGTTCTATTTTACAAAACCGGTGCAGGCTGTGCTGAAACTCATGGAGCATTGCATTTTCGGCTACATCAATAAAAAGCACACGAGGTTCAAACGCACCAAATGCAGACAACTCCAAGGTTAATGTTTTTTTGCCTAAACTAAACAAAGCTATTGTCCCACAGAGAACATCTTCTTTTTTTTCTTTCCATTGAAAGGGCATGTGCAAAGTAATGTGCGGGGGCGAGCGCAAGGCAGCTTGGCAATTGTATTTGCCGGAGATGTATTCCTTCATGGCCTGAATCTCTTCGCGCACAGGCGAAGGCGGCACGATGGCTAAAAAATATTTGGCGATACCTTCCGGGAGAGACTTCTTCACGTTTAAAATTAACAATAGTTTTATTCTTATCGGATGATGGCAATTTGAACTACCTTTGAATGAAATGGAAGGTTATGATTTGATCATCATTGGAGCTGGGCCCATAGGCTTGGCATGTGGCATCGAAGCTAAAAAAGCCAAGCTGGATTATGCCATCATCGAGAAAGGATGCTTGGTAAACTCGCTGTACAATTACCCGATGAACATGTCTTTTTTCTCCACATCCGAAAGGCTGGAAATTGGAGACATTCCTTTTGTGTCCATCAACGCTAAACCAACCCGTGTTGAAGCTCTAGAGTATTACCGCAGGGTTTGTTTAAGCTGGGGGCTGCATATACTCTTATACGAAGAAGTAAAGCAAGCCCAACTTTCAACGATGGGAAGTTTTTCGGTAACAACAACAAAAAGCAAATATTCTGCACGGGCCATTGTATTAGCACTCGGATTTTATGACCGACCATTTTTGTTGAACGTGCCCGGAGAAGAGTTACCCAAAGTAAAACACTATTATGACGAACCGCATCCTTACTTCAAACAAAAAGTAGCTGTTATCGGGGCGGCCAATTCAGCAGTTGATGCCGCACTGGAAACATGGCGCAAAGGGGCAGATGTTACCCTGATTGTGCGCGAGCCGGCATTGAGCGAAAGCGTTAAATACTGGGCGAAGCCTGACATTGAAAACCGCATCAAAGAAGGGAGCATCAAAGCTTATTTTAATTCGACTGTCACAAAAATTTCAGCGACCGAAATTGAAATAATGACACCGCAAGGCACTCAAAAAATACCAAATGATTTTGTGCTGGCAATGACGGGCTACGAGCCTCCTTTTGCTTTGATGAAATCTATGGGTATTCAATTTCAAAATGACGAATTTCATACGCCCGTGTACAACGAAAAAACAATGGAGACAAACGTATCGGGACTTTACCTGGCCGGTGTAGTATGTGGCGGACTGAAAACCAACAAATGGTTTATTGAAAATTCGCGCGACCATGCACGCCTCATTATACAAGATTTAAAAGTGTAACCTTATCGGTACTTGTTCAACTGGGCGCTGCCCACAACTTGGCTGAGTACAAACTTTCCGCACGAATCGGCAAAAATAATCTGAGGGCTTCTTTGCCAGGTAGCACAGGTACTCATGCCTTCGGCTACATATTGGCACTTCCATTTCAGGGAGACATCGGGTGTAACGGATTTGATTTGATAATACGAGGGCTTATCACAATTACATCCTGCAATGGTCAGCAGCACAAAAACAAATAAAAACCTCATCGTTAACATAACGAGCAACCATACGCTTTGGTATGACAAGGTGAATTCCCCCCGCGTATTTTTTCGATCAGTTGCTTAGGGTGAGGTCGAGCGGTTGAAGAGGAAGTTGAATATCAGGAATGAAGTACGCCCTGCTTCTGTATTTCAGGAATGAATATCAGGTTCTCCTCGCAAATACTGTCGGGCACAAAAATAAAACGCTTATCATAAATTTCATGGCCGATATAGTAGCTAACCCAATATTCATTGTTGAGATGAAATAATTTCTGATCAATGGACTCTACAACTGCCCAGCTTTTTGCTTCTACTGTTTCTAAAAAGTGCCGCAGTGTAGATGTGCGCTGTTCTTCTCCGTTCTGTTCGCCATATCCCCGGCTCGCTACCAATGTGTTTTCAATGGCCAAGTTGTTGTTGTTGATGAGATATACTTTCCATTCATCTTGGTTCAAGATATTTTTTTCGCGTGCGACAGCCAACGTAACATTTTTTACATCGGGGATGGGGATGTCTTTCTTCATACGATGTGTTCCATGCCGAATTGAGAAATTAATTTTTCTTGCAACAATTTTTTTACTTGTGCCATATCTTGTTCTGTCTGTAGTTCTTTTTCGATGGAGGTAACGGCCTTGTCAGAAATTCCGCAAGGTACAATGTGGTTAAAATAATTCAGGTCGGTGTTTACATTCAGCGCCAGTCCGTGCATGGTTACCCACCGGCTGGTTTTTACGCCCAGGGCACAAATTTTTCTGGCTTTACGCTGATCATCAACATCCAGCCAAACACCGGTGAGGCCGCTGATTCTTCCGGCAATAATATTTAAAGCTTTCAATGTTTGGATCACCGCCTCTTCCAGCGTACGCATATAGCGATGGATATCCGTAAAAAAATTTTCCAGGTCTATCACCGGATAAACCACGATCTGACCCGGGCCGTGATAGGTAATATCCCCCCCGCGGTTGATATGATAAAAGCTTGCGCCAATGGATGGAAGCTCAGCCGGTTTGATTACTAAATTCTTTTCATCACCGCTTTTGCCGAGTGTGTAAACATGCGGGTGTTCACAAAAAAGCATAAAATTGTTTGTTGGCTTTTGCTCTTCGGGTGGCAGATTTCTGTTTTCTGATTTTACAGAAATAATTTTGTTGAACAGCCCGGTCTGATAATCCCACGCTTGCTGGTAGTCAATCAGGCCCAGGTCAATGATATGTGTTTGTTTGGATGGATAAAAATTCATTTGAATTTTCTTCGCTTAATAAAATCTTTTTCAACGACCAACAGAGCCCCATCTAAATACACAGGTGAAGAATTTTCTACGATTTTTAAAATATTTTTAGCCATTGTTGGAGGATCAATCGGATTCTCCCGCAAAAAAACCAGCCCCTTTGTGGGGTATATTCCATGTTGAAAAATCAGCTTACCAAACCCTTTATCAAAGGTGATAATGGCTCGCTGTGTGCGGTTAGCTAATCGAATTACTTCTTCATCAGAAGAGCCGGAGTGTGCCGGACGAATACCAATTATGTCAATCTTGTTTTGTAAAAGAAGGTCAACCAATTCTTGCGGAACATTTTCATCCGCTAGAAATTTCATATTTTACTTAAATCAAGAACAGTTACTTCTTCTATGTTTTTTTGGGCATAGGCAAAGAGAGCCTGTAGGTCTTCTTTAGTGAGGGCAGGATAATTTTTCAGTACCCTTTGTTGTGTCCACCCTTCTGATAACAAACCAAGTAAAAACTCAACTGAAAGCCGAGTGCCTTTAATAATTGGTTTGCCGCTCAAAATATTTTGATCAGAAGTAATATGTTTCGTCCAGTCCATCCTTGCCCTTATAAAAGCTAATTTATTAAAAATAGTTCATTTCAATTTAGCCAATTCACTCTTCAAAAAATCAATCGCTTCCACGGCATCGGGGTCAACCCCATTTTCTTTGGCGAGATAGTAGGAAATCCAGTCCGTCAGATGGATAAGGTAATAGTATTGCTCCAGCAGCGAGGCGCCTTCGGCTACGATATCAATAATCGGATTAGATTTTTTTTCGAAAATCTCCCGACAGATCTCCATTCTCTTTTCCGCCCGCTCGTGGTCGTGGTCAGAGTATAGATAAACCACCTGCGAATGCTGTAAGATTGTTTCCGGATAACGCCAGCCGGCCAGTTCATTGTGGTTCATCTCAGGAAACGTGTTAACATGTGCCAGTTGTTTGGCGTTTTCATTGATTTGATGTTGAAAACGAACAGCCATCGCCCGTAGCCGTTCATCGCAATAAATAATCGGCAGCTTCCCGCGCAATTTTTTTGAAATCAATTCTGCCTCCGACTGAATGGCTTTCTCTCCACGGTTTAAATATTCAATAGCATTTTCTGTTTCTTTCATGTAAGCTGCGCCTATCAGGTTGGTGTGGTATAAAGCATGCAGCAATGAGATCATCATATAGCCCACTTGCCCGCGCGAGTTTGGCGAGCCGCCCGGCACCTGAATGAAAACCAAGTTGTATTCTTTGGCTATCTCCAGAAGCCGCCCGCCCGAGGTAATGCAGATGACGTGAGCCCGCTTGAGCATGGCCTTCTGCACGGCAGCCAGCGTTTCCTCCGAATTGCCGCTGTAAGAGCAGGCAATAAACAAGGTATGCGGGCTGACGAACTGAGGGATGTTATATCCTTTTGAAACAGTAATAGGAATAGGCACGCGCCCGAAGGTGAGCGACTCTACTAAGTTAGCGCCAATGCCTGAGCCGCCCATGCCTGCAATAAGAACATTGCGGATGTCGCTGCCGGGCCGTACAATATCAATGGCCTCGCCTACCTTCAAGGCATGCGCTAATTGTTGTGTAAAACCTTCGATGATTTTCTTCATTCGTTTATGTTACCTTTAACTACCAAAGGTAAAACAAATGCCGTGAGCGATAAAATCAGCAAAGGAAAGCAAGGAGAAAAACTGGCTGCAGAGTTTTTAGAAAAAAAAGGGTTTGAAATCGTAGCCCGGAATTTTAGATACCGGAGATCGGAAATTGACCTGATTGTAAAAAAAGACAATTGGCTGGTGTTTGTGGAAGTGAAAATGCGCAGCTCAGATGCTTATGGCTATCCGGAAGATTTTGTGGACAACAAGAAAGCAAAAAATATAATGGAAGGCGCGGAAGAATATACTTACCAGCAAAACTGGCAAGGCAACGTGCGGTACGATATTGTCTCCATCCGCGACCTGTCCGGAGAAAAAGAAATTGTGCACATAGAGGATGCGTTTTATTGAAAAGAAAAATATGCCACAGTCAAAACAAGTAGATGCATACATTGCTCAGTCGGCTGAGTTTGCCAAACCTATTCTCATTCATCTGCGCAAGTTGGTTCACCAAGTGTGCCCTGATGCAAACGAAGTGATCAAATGGGGATTTTCCAACTTCGAATACAAAGGCTTGATGTGCAACATGGCAGCCTTTAAACAACATTGCGCTTTTGGTTTTTGGAAAGCATCGTTGATTCGGGATCCAAAAAAATTATTGCAATCAACCGACAAAGGGAGCATGGGCAATTTCGATCGGATCACTTTGCTGAAGGATTTGCCTTCTGATAAAATTCTATCAGGCTTTATCAAACAGGCAATGGAGCTCAACGAAAAAGGTGCGAAGCGAAAAGTGAGCATTACACCGAAAGGATCGAAGACTATCGAAACTCCCGCGTATTTTATACGTGCCTTGAAAAAAAATAAAAAAGCAGAAGCCATTTTTGAAAAGTTTGCCTACTCACACCGTAAGGAATACATTCAGTGGTTTGAAGAAGCTAAAACAGAAGCCACACGCGCCAAGCGCATAGCACAGGCTATAGAATGGATTGCCGAAGGGAAAGGGAGGAACTGGCAGTATGCCAAAAAATAATCTCTTCGCGAATCCACGACAGCATGGATTGGATAAAAATTTTTAATGATCATACCGAAGCTGCCGATGCACTCAGTAAGCCACGGCTATTGGTGTTACGCGGTAGGCGTATTTGCTTGGCATTGTTTCAAGAGAAAATTTTTGCCGTTCAAGACAAGTGTACACACCGGGGCGATACGCTTAGCAAAGGAACTGTCAATTATTGCGGTGAAGTGGTGTGTCCGCTGCATCAGTATCAATTCAATTTAAAAACCGGTAGAGAAAGAGAGCAACGTAGCGATGACTTGGAGTGTTTCCCGATTCAGGAAAATGAGGGAGGGATTTTTATCGGAATGTGAATGGAAGAGAATAAAAATTATCTACGGCAGGTCTTTACCCATTACCCACCTCAGCATTTCAAACCAATCCTGACGGTCGAGGTCAATATCGGTTGATTTAGCTGCTTCGCGGATGCGCTCCGGTTGGGTGGTGCCAATCACCGGAAAAATTTTTGCCGGATGCCTGAGCAGCCAAGCAATAGCCATCTGTGTATAAGAAGCATTGTATTTGCCGGCCATGCCAAACATGGTGCGCTCGTCAACCGGCAAGGTGCCGCCTCCCAGCGGAGACCATGCCATGGGCGACACGCCCAGTTCGAGCATCAGATCTAAATCGCCATTGAAGAATGGGTCAATCTGCGAAAGAGAAATTTCAATTTGATTGGTTACTAACGGAAACGGCAAGTGCTGTTGCAACATTCTAAACTGGCTGGGTGTAAAATTGGAAACGCCAAAATGCAAAACCTTGCCTTGTTGTTTTAGCTTACCAAATGCTTCTGCTACTTCGTGCGGATCCATAAGCGGGTCGGGGCGATGGATCAACAATAAATCAATGTGGTCGGTACGGAGCATCTTCAGCGAGTTTTCTGCTGCCCAAATAATATGCTCCTGCGAAGTGTCGTAATGCTTTACCCGTGTAGCTGGCCGTTTGGCCGAAGCGAACTTGATGTCGCATTTAGTGATCAACTCAATTTGGTTGCGCATCGCAGGGTTTTTGGCCAAGGCACGGCCAAAGGTTTCTTCGTTGCAGTGGTCGCCATAGATATCGGCATGGTCAAAACTGGTGATGCCCTCATCTATCGCTGCCAGGGCCAATCGTTCCACGATTTCGGGCGATACGTTATGCCAACGCCAAGCCCCGGCAACGATGCGTGAAAAGACTGGCCCCTGAGGATGAATGTTTCTTCGTTCCATCAACTGTCTTTGTGCTGAAAGCATTTGCCGCTTTTGCTGGCCGTCATGCGCTTGCAGCGTGTGCCATCTTTGGTTTTACCGGAGCACTGTGCCATTTTATCTTTCAGGTGTTCATCGGGCTTACACATGGCGCAGGCCGTTTTGCCGGCTTTCTTGGCTGCCGCTAACGTGAGGCCATCGGCATCGCCCGACAGTTTGCAATCGGCCGTGTGATATTTTTCACCTTTGGGCGAGGCATACACGGTTTGTGCTTTAGACTTGATGGCCAATCCGGCCATCATTACAAAAAAAATGATCAGAATTTTTTTCATAAATGATTTTGAGTTTGTTAGTACCCGAAGTTGATAAAAATCCAGACAAAAGAAAAAACAAATTTTGCTCTGGCTGATTTTTTTATCTCATGAAGACCATCGAATTGAGTACTTTTGCAGCATGGAGTGGTTGATTGTTATTTCGCTGATAGTTTTTGGGCTGGCGCTTGTCGTAGCAGAAATTATTTTCATACCCGGAACTACTATAGTGGGTATTCTGGGTTTTGCTTTTTTGGTTTTTGGCACCGGCCTCAGCTTCCGTTACTTCGGTAGTGAGACGGGATGGATCATGGTAGGCTGCACGGCCGTGGCGGCCGGAGTGGTTCTTTACTACTCATTTTCCGCTAAGATGTGGCATAAGTTTTCATTGAAAACAGCCATTCACAGTAAAGTGAATGAGGGAGAACTTGATCAGCTGACTGTTGGAATTGAAGGGCAGACCACCTCTACGCTCCGGCCGGTAGGCAAGGCAGAAATCAATAATAAAACCTATGAGGTGAAAACCTCTGGCGAATATGTAGAAACCGGCAAGCGTATCCGCATCATTAAAATTTTTTCCAATCAAATTTTTGTAGAACCCCTAAACTAAAATTATGCAAGAAATAGGTTTTATTTTCATCGTGTTCATTGCCATCATCGGTTTTTTCATGTTCATGTATTTTGTGCCGGTAGGTCTTTGGATTACGGCAATTTTTGCCGGTGTAAAAGTGACCATCGGTGAGCTGATCGGGATGCGAATACGCAAAGTGCCACCGAGTGTAATTGTAAACTCGCTGATCACGGCCACTAAAGCCGGACTTCAAGTAACCACCCGCGAACTGGAAACCCACTATCTGGCTGGTGGTAATGTGCCCAACGTAATCCGCGCGCTTATCTCTGCCGACAAAGCCAATATCAATTTAAGTTTTAAACAAGCTACAGCCATTGACTTGGCCGGGCGCGATGTGTTTGAGGCCGTTCAGATTTCAGTAAATCCAAAAGTGATTAACACACCTAAAGTTGCTGCCGTTGCTGCCGATGGTATTCAGTTGATTGCCATTGCCCGCGTTACGGTGCGCGCCAGCATTCAACAGTTGGTAGGCGGTGCCGGTGAAGAGACCATCTTGGCGCGTGTAGGCGAAGGCATTGTTACATCCATTGGTTCGGCCAAATCACACAAAGAAGTGTTAGAAAATCCTGACAAAATTTCGAAGCTCGTTCTTTCGCGCGGACTGGATGCAGGCACGGCTTTTGAAATCCTTTCTATTGATATTGCCGATGTGGATGTAGGCGCCAACATTGGCGCGAAATTGCAAACTGACCAAGCTGCTGCCGATCTGAAGGTAGCGGAAGCAAAAGCGGAAGAACGCAGGGCGATGGCCGTTGCTGTTGAGCAAGAGATGAAAGCCAAAGCACAAGAAGCACGGGCGAAAGTGATTGAGGCCGAGGCAGAAATCCCTAAGTCTATTGCACAAGCATTTGTCAATGGCAATTTGGGTGTGATGGATTATTACAAAATGCAAAACGTGCAGGCCGATACAGAAATGCGTCAGTCTATTTCCGGGTCAGGAAAAAGCAATCAGCCGAATACACAGAAATAAAAAAATGAAGGCCTCTCATGAGGCCTTTTTTATTCTTACAAACTCAACTTAATCTGATCAGAATAGAACTTCATGCGCGAATGTGAGCGGTCGAGCAAATCAATTTTGTCTATCATTGCTTTTTTGTGATTGACAAAAACTTCTACATAATCATTACCCAACAAATACAAATTTACTTTGTGGCGGTAGTAGCGAATGGCCGTAACAAACGTGGCGTGCCGGTATAGTATCTGTACCTTATCATCGAGCGTTTGCTTTTTTAGTTCTGTCCACGATATCATGAGGTGAAGATACAAAAAATGTAAAACGAGTAGAGAGGCCGCTTGTAGGAATTTATTTCTTTACATAAATTGAGGGAATGCAACTAACACTAACAAAACAATTGCTTTGGTTGGTGGTCTTTAGCATAGCCATGGGGTTTCTAGAAGGAGCCGTAGTAGTGTATCTCCGTATGGTTTATTACCCAAATGGATTTGCTTTCCCACTGGCCACACTTGACTTCCGCACAGGGCTTGTCGAACTTTTACGTGAAGCGGCTACTATCATCATGCTGGCCGGAGTGAGCATACTGGGAGGGAAAAATAAATATCAACGCTGGGCTTTTTTTCTAATCGCATTCGCTGTATGGGATTTAATCTATTACGTTGCTCTTAAACTTATCCTCGATTGGCCAACATCTTTTTTTACCTGGGATATTCTTTTTCTGATTCCTGTGCCATGGGTAGGGCCGGTCTTGTCACCGATCATTGTTTGCTTTTTGATGTTTCTTCTTGCTGCAATTATTTTGTGGAAGGAATACAAACAACAGCCTCTAAAATTTCATTGGCGCGAATTGACTCTGCTCTTTGGCGGAAGTTTTGTAATGATCCTCTCTTGGACTTGGAATTTTATCACTTACAGTGGAAGTATTGCCAGTACACCCCATCAATCACTTCAAACACTTTCAACGTACGTTCCTGATATTTTCAACTGGCCGTTATTTGGAATTGGTGGGATAATGATCTGCTTAGCCATTGTATCATATTGGAGAAAACAAAAATAAAGCCCCCACCGGAGGCGTATCATTTTAGGGCGAGCAATGGAGCTCGAATGCCGGCCTTTGGTTAAGGGTTACTCAAGTTTTTTGTCAACCTCATTTTTGAGTGGCCGCAAATGTCGTGTCAATATTGACCATATAATTGCATCATCTACATTATCGTATGAGTGAATGAGTCGGTTTCTCAAACTTATTATTTGAGTTGCCTGTTTTAGCTCATCTGTTTGTGACTCCTTTAAAAATTTATTTACGGCTTCTCCAATAATTGCCAAGTGTCGCTCCACAGCGCTTTTGGTTTTTATATCCTTTTGATATTCCGCAAATGATTTCAAATCTTGTGTGAAATTTTCAATCAACCTGATCGAATGGGAAATATCAGACAAAAACTTTTTCTCCTTCTCCGTCATAAATCAATTTTTTTGTCCGATTAATATTTGATTTGAGGTACGGATTTCGAATGGAATCCTCTGTTAATAAATCAATCTTTCTGTCAAAAAGAACTTCAAGTTTATCCCATAGGGAAAGTAATGCTTCTCCACGGTCGGCCGGATCGTCTATGTCAATCTTTACAATAATATCAATGTCGCTATTTGCAGGGTCAAAATGGTCGGTAATGGATGACCCAAAGGCGTAGATTTTGTTGACTTTATGTGTCTGACACAGGCTAACAAAATCTGGATACTTTCTCTTAATTAAATTCATCAGGTACATGTTCAAATATACTTAATTTTTTACCTCTTGGGTTCAAACTTGCTTGAGGCGAACACAAGCAGTCTTTTTGTTGACTTTAAGTTTTTCAATTTTTTTTCAAGCCTCATGGCCTCCGCTCTTGACGGCACCGGGGTTTTCCAAAATATTTTCCAAGGCATTTTCCTGCTCGTATATTTTTCCATACCGAGGTTGTGCCTTTTGAGGCGCTCGTCCAAATTGTTCGTCTGGCCGATGTAAAAAGATTGGTCTTTGTCGG
>JAFDYX010000019.1 GCA_018267215.1 Bacteroidota bacterium | reverse complement strand
CCTGTTCCTGTTGTTTGAGAATGCCTACGATCTGGCTCTCACTGAATTTTGTTGTTTTCATTTTCTCCCAATTTTAACGATTAAACTCTATTTATAATCGCTACTGTTTTTGGGGGAGCTTTCACCACCACAACTCATTCAATGATCCATCCAATGCGTTTGTCTTCTGTGAATAGATTTTTTGTGGTGGCTGTTAGTTAGTGTATTTACAATAATACTATTTTACAGCATTGGCTTCAAGTGTGCTAAGTGAATTTAGTACCGAAGAAACATCAACTCCTTTAGATGAAGCAAAGTCAATCATTTCAGAAAAGTTTCTTTTATTAAATGAAATATAGCTTGGAACATATTCACTTCTTTCATCTGGATTATTATTCCAAGCTTGACATGAAGCTACTCCAAAATACGTTCCACATGCACCTGTTTGAGAATTAGGGTTCCAGCAAATACAACATTCAGAAAAATAAGAAGAAGCAGAACAAGTAGCCTAACCAGGTGTGCAATTACAAACAACATTATCTTTTCGCATAATAATCTCAGAAGCTTTCTTATTCTTTAACAAAATTTCCTTTTGATTGATAAAATTGGCCAACTCGATATTAGTTTTTACATCTAATGATTTAATAAAGTTTGTGTAATCATTGACGAATTGCAGGTAATAAGTCTTTTCTACTTTAAAGATTTCACCATCAGTTTTATTAATTTGTACATTTTGATGACAGCCTAAGGCAAAAAGCAAAATAGTACCCAGCAACGAAAGTCTATTAAATTTTCGCATAGTTTTGGTTTTTAGTCTAAAAATAAAATTTAACTCAGTTCAGCCAAACCTTATAATGAAATAAAACAAAAATTAACAAATGTGCAATATATGCCGTAAATTATTTTTTTGTTTTCCGCTCCTTTTGGGGCGGGATGGCTAAAAAAAGCAAACGATATACTGAAGAGGAATGGTTATTCTTAATTTCAAATCGCATAAAAGAATTGAGGAAAGAATGTGGTTATACCAGTTACGAAAATTTTGCTTTAGACAATGGGCTTGATAGAAAGCAATACTGGCGTATTGAAAATGGGACTAATCTTACAATTAAAACTCTCATTAAAATCTTAACCATTCATAATCTGACTTTGGATAAATTTTTCATTGAACTATTGGAAAAGAATTGAGCCTTATTAAGTTAACAATCAATCAAAACCGGTACCAGGCCGCTTCAATAAATCGTCCATAAAAAAAATTTGATCCGTATTTTTTGCCTCCGTGTTTTTGCAGCATCTCACTCCAGTCAGGCAACATAGTAGTCTGCAAGTTGCTGGTGAAGCGAAAGAAAAGGTGCATCATCTTGAGCAACACCTTGTGCCACCAAGCTTTTTTGACAAAATCCGTTGCCAGCCAAATGGCATTGGCTGATAAATGATTTTTTATTTTCAATATAACAGGCGGCAATGTTTCTTCAGAAAACAAGTCGAGATAAAAATGAGTGATGACGGCATTAAACTGAATAGCGGCAGGAATGTCATTCTCCGTTCCTTGAATAAAATAAATCTGCTGACAGTTTTCTGTTTTTTCTTTTGCCCGAGCGATCATCTTTGCAGATGCATCTATGTACCACACTGTTGCCTGAGGTTTAGCCAAGATCAATTCTTTTAGTAACCAACCTGTGCCACCTCCCAATATCAGCACGTTGGCTTCCTCAGGGATCAGATGAAGAAAATAAAGTTGAGCTCTAACAATCGTCTTGCCGAACACTAGCCTGACCAGCCTGTCATAAATAAAAGCCACGCGATCAAAATCATTGGGTTTCACTTTACAGGAAAAAATATATCAGCGGCAGAAAAAAAACAGCATCTCCGAGCAGGCGATACCGGCCGTCCTTTTCAAAATAATGGCGCTTAGCGAAAATGGCAAACAATAAAATATTCATGGAAAGCAAAATCAGTTGAATAGCCATCTCCCCCAACATCAGTTGAACGAAAAAAAGAATCAATTGAGTAGAAAACAAAATAACTAACAGATTACGGGTGCGGCTGTTTCCCATCGTGGTGGCAAACGAAGCGTGCCTATCGCGTTTGTCTTGCTGTAAATCTATCCACGAAAACAGCAACAAATTAATTAAGGCTACCAGCACAAATTGAGTCAGTAATAATAATTGAGCCGTTGCCAAATTTTTTTCTGTCATCGAAAGAGGAATCAGCAACACACCTCCCGCATACAACAGCGCACCCGTCAATTCTTTTAACCACTTCAAATAATTTTGAACTAAAAAATAAACCAAGACGCCCACGCCCAATACAAATCCGTTGATAAAAACTATTTCGCGGATGGAGAACACCAACACAGCGTCTGCCAGCAGCGCCACTGCTAAAAGGACACAAAGCGCTTTAAAATGAGTTTGATGAAACCGGTGCCGTTCGGTAGAGGCCGTTTGCTTTATTCTTTTTGCATCCACCAAATGGTCGGCCGTGTAGATTGCCCACACCGTAAGGCCAAGCGCCATCAGGCCTTGCGGCAAAACAGAAACTGATAATATACGGGCAAAAAAAAGTGAACTGATGACTGCACCTGCTGCGACATCAATACTGAGAATATTCAGCAACCGGTAAGTGCGAAAAAAAAATCCCATCTTCAGAAGATGGGAGCAATTTATTCAATTTTTGGTTATGCCGACTTGAGAGCTTCAGCGCCTGCCACGATTTCCAAAATTTCTTTGGTAATGGCTGCCTGACGGGTGCGGTTGTATGTCAACCGTAAATCTTTCAGCAGCTCGCCCGCATTTTCGGTGGCTTTGTCCATGGCCGTCATACGCGCACCGTTTTCGGCCGCATTGCTGTCGAGCACAGATTTATACAACTGTACTTTCAGCGACTTGGGGATCATCCCCGTAATAATTTCTTCCTGGCTGGGCTGAAAAATGTAATCTACTTCCTGGCTTTTTTTTGTTTTGGCAGGAGGAAGTACCGGCAAAAATTGTTCTACGCGTAAAATTTGAGTGGCTACGTTTTTAAATTCGTTGTAAACAATTTCAATTTTATCGTACTCACCTTTCTTGTACGCATCCATCATAAACTGAGCGGCTTCGGCTACTTTGTCGAACGAAAGATCTTGGAAGATCAACGAGTAGTCGCTGATCACCGGAAAATTTCTCCGGGTAAAAAACTCCAATGCTTTTTTGCCGATCGGGAGGATAACAACGTTCTTTTGCTTGTATTGTGATGCGTACTTTTCTTCAACCAGCCTGAGCACGGCTTTAAAAACAGAGCTGTTAAATCCACCGCACAAGCCTCTGTCTGAACTGACTACCACAATCGCTACTTTCTTTTCTTCCCTGGCAGAGTTATACCATGTCGGACCATCCGTTCCGGCTGCCGATAAGTTTTGCAGGAGTCCATTCAGCTTTTGTGCAAACGGCCTCATTTGGATGATCCGCTCTTGTGATTTACGCAACTTCGCTGCCGCCACCATCTTCATGGCTTTGGTGATCTGTTGGGTGGACATCACCGAGGTGATCCTGCTTTTTACTTCTTTTAAACTCGCCATACTAAATTTGAAAATTAATCAATTTGAAAATTTGAAGATGAATTCATTTTATTCTGAGCCAATTTTCAAATCAGCTCATTTTCAAATTTTCAAATTAGTATTTCGATGCTAATTCTGTTGCTACTTTCTTTACCAAATCCGCATCGGCATCTTCAAACTTACCCACACGGAAGTTATCTAACACCTGCTTGTTTTGTGCTTTCAGCAAACCGATAAATTCTTTTTCAAATTCTTTGATTTTGTTAACCGGCACTTTATCGCAATAACCACGGGTAGATGCCAAGATCATGGCTACTTGTTCTTCTACCGGCACGGGTGCGTACTGCGGTTGTTTCAATACCTCGGTGTTCCTGCGGCCTCGCTCGATCGTCAATTTTGTAGCGGCATCTAGGTCAGAACCAAATTTGGCGAAAGCTTCCAGCTCGCGAAATTGTGCCTGATCCAGCTTTAATGTTCCGGCTACTTTCTTCATGGACTTGATCTGAGCCGAACCACCTACGCGCGATACAGAAATACCTACGTTGATGGCCGGACGGATACCGGAGTTGAATAAGTTGGTTTCCAAAAATATCTGACCATCGGTAATGGAAATCACATTCGTGGGAATGTAAGCCGATACGTCATTGGCTTGTGTTTCGATGATGGGGAGAGCCGTGAGCGAACCGCCACCTTTCACCAAATGTTTGATGCTGGGTGGGAGGTCGTTCATTTTTTTTGCGATCTCATCGTTGTTGATCACTTTCGCGGCACGCTCCAACAGGCGCGAGTGCAAATAGAACACATCGCCCGGATAGGCTTCGCGGCCCGGAGGTCTTCTCAACAACAACGACACTTCACGGTAGGCCACCGCCTGCTTCGACAAGTCGTCATAAATTACCAATGCAGGCCTTCCGGTATCACGGAAAAATTCACCGATGGCAGCACCTGTAAATGGGGCAAAGAACTGCATAGGTGCCGGGTCGGACGCGGAAGCAGATACGATTACCGTGTAAGCCATGGCCCCTGCCTTTTCTAATGTGGCGGCAACACCGGCCACTGTGGATGCCTTCTGGCCAACGGCCACATAAATACAATACACCGGCTTGCCGGCTTCATAAAATTCTTTCTGGTTGATGATGGTGTCAATGGCAACGGCTGTCTTTCCGGTTTGGCGGTCGCCAATGATCAACTCGCGCTGGCCTCGACCTATCGGTATCATCGCATCAATTGCTTTAATGCCTGTCTGCAACGGCTCATTCACCGGCTGGCGGAAAATAACACCGGGCGCTTTGCGCTCCAACGGCATTTCGTAAAGGCTTCCGGCCACAGGGCCTTTGCCGTCAATGGGTGTGGCCAGCGTGTTTACTACGCGGCCAAGTAATCCATCGCCTATGTTTACGGAACCAATCTGGCCGGTGCGTTTTACCGTGTCGCCTTCTTTGATGTCTTTTGATTCGCCCAAGAGCACAGCTCCCACGTTGTCTTCTTCCAAGTTTAGCACCAGTGCCTTCACACCGTTTTCAAATTGGATCAACTCACCGGCTTGTGCTTTGGTAAGGCCGTAGATGCGGGCAACGCCATCGCCTACGGTAAGTACGGTGCCTACTTCTTCCAATTCTGCATCGGTGCGCGACTGCGAAAGTTGTTCGCGTAGGATTGCTGAGATTTCTTCGGGTCTGATTTCTGCCATAGTTCTTTATTTATACTTGTCCGTTTCGTTTATAATTGTTTGGCGTAAGGGTTTTCGTTAAACCTTACTTGCAATGATTTCAATTTATTTTTTATGGATGCGTCTATCTGGCGGTCGCCTACGTTGAGAATGAACCCGCCTATTAACTCTTTATCCACTTTTGTTTCGAGCGTTACCTGCTTTTTGTTGCTCAGTTTTTTTACGATGGCCTCAATTTCTTTTCTCAAGTTTTCATCTACTGCTACGGTGGTTGTTACTACAGCTTTCTGAATGCCCTTGTATTCGTTGTAGGCATTGCCAAACTCGGCAGCGATGGCCGGCAGCAATGGCTCGCGGTTTTTGCGGGTAAGAATATCAATGATGGAAGTAGTCAGCGTACTTACTTTGCCTTTAAAGAGTATTTCGAGTATCTGTCTTTTCTTATCGTGCTTAATGATGGGGCTGCGCAACATCATCAACAGGTCGCGGTTGGTTCGGCATAGGTTATCCAGCAACTGCATATCGGTATGCACTTGTTCCAACACGTTTTGCTCGATGGCAAGACCGAGCAGTGACTTTACATATCGGGCGGCTACGCGCGAATCGGCCATGATTAGTTGAGCTTGAGGTCGTTAATTAATGTTTCTGTCAGTTCTTTTTGTGCTTTGTCGTTCGCCAGATTTTTCTTGATCAGCTTCTCGGCAATCTCCAGCGAAAACAAGGCTACCTGGGCGCGCACATCGCGTAAAGCTGTTTGCTTTTCTGTGTTGATAACGGCTTTGGCATCTTCAATTATTTTATCGGCTGTTTTCTTGGCCGTTGTTTGTGCTTCGTCATGAATTTGGCTGGCAGCCGTGCGCGCATCGCGCAAAATCTTGTCGCGCTCTTCGCGTGCTTCCTTCAACAATTTTTCGTTGTCCGACTTAAGCGAAGCCATCTCTTGTTTAGCTTTCTCTGCCTGATCCAGTGCTTGCTGGATTGACTCTTCGCGCTCTTTCAGCGAGCCTAAAATAGGTTTCCAGGCATACTTTGCCAACACAAGAACAAGGCCTAAGAAGATGAGCACTTGCCAAACGATCAGGCCGGTGCCGGGGGTTAGTAAATCCATAGTACTTTTATTTTTTCAACCAATAATTCTGAAGCTTCATTAAAAAAAGAACTCGCCAGACCCATCGTCAAAGCAAGTTCTTTTAAGTCATTAGCCTTTGAATGAAATCATCAGGCAAATTACCAAACCGAACAGAGCGGCTACCTCCACCAAAGCGGCAATAACAAGCATCGCACCCTGAATCTTTCCGGAAGCTTCAGGTTGACGTGCCATTGCTTCCATGGCAGAGCCACCAATGCGGCCGATACCGATACCCGCGCCAATTGCTGCGAGACCTGCGCCAATGCCAGCACCCATGATGGCGTAGCTGATGTCGAGAAGTAATGAAAACAACATAGAATTTATGGTTAAGTGAAACAAAAAAAACACATTAATGATGGCCTTCTTCAGTAGCCATGCCAATATACAATGCAGTAAACAGCGCAAACACATACGCCTGAATGCCCGCTACCAACAACTCAATTAAATTAATAAACACCACCAACAATGAAGCCCCAACACCTACCACATAGCTGTGGAAGATAAACCCAAGGCAAATCAAACTCAAGATCACAATATGTCCGGCTGTAATGGCCACAAACAAACGAATGGTTAAAGCAAATGGCTTGGTGAACACACCTATGATTTCAACGGGCAGAATAATGATGCGCAACAGCAACGGCACACCGGGTGTCCAGAATATATGTGTCCAGTAATTACCATTGCCGCTGAAGTTGGTAATCAAAAATGTTAAGACCGCCAGTGTCAGGGTTACAGCAATATTGCCGGTAAGGTTGGCCGATCCCGGAAGGAGCCCCAGTAGGTTTCCAAATAAAATAAAAAAGAATAAGGTCAGAATATAAGGGAGATACTTTTCGTAATGCTTCCCGATATTGGGTTTGGCAATTTCATCGCGCACAAAAAGGATGACGGGCTCCATAAAAGATTGCAGCCCGCTGGGCGCTTTGCCTGCATTTTTTTTGTATGCTTTTGCTACTGACAGTAAGACCCACAATAAAACAATGGCTGTCAGAAACAGCATGGCCACATTTTTGGTGATAGATAAATTCAATGTCTTTTCGCCTGTTGCGGCAATCAGGATGTTCCGGCCTTCCATTTTGTAGCCATTGTATTCCACCACGTGGTGGTGCTCGTCATAAAAATGAGAAGACGAGAAAACATCCAGCCCTTTTTCTTTGGAATAAACAATTACCGGGAGCGGCAACACCAGATGATCGGCAAAATGCCATACGGGCGCATCTGTTACGTGCTCGATGATGGTTTCGTTAACATTGAATTTTTCCCCTTCACCGGCATCTCCTTCGGCATGTGTCAAATCTGTATGGAGTGCTGTCTGGGCTGTGTCTGATTGAGGGTGGTTTCCTTCGGCATGTTGTGCCCAGGCGGAAACCCCTACAAACAAGCCAAACAACAAAGAAAACAGCGTTGCAACTGTCTTAAAAAAGGGCATTTTCATGGTGAAACAGGCCAAGGTCTTTATTTCGGACTGCAAAAGTATCAATTATCCGTGCCCAAAAAAATCTTTAGAAAAATTTTTGAGCCTGACTTTCGTCAATTACTGAGTTAGCGAAAATGTTTCAGCAGAAAGGCCACTTCCAGTGTGGTAAACAGAAAATACGTTATCATAAAAAAGATGGCGTTGGTGTCGGCATGGGGCTTATCTAAAACGATCAGCACAGAAATAAATATACCGCCCGCCAATAATTTCAACACAATGCTCAACAGGTAGTTTTTTACCCTGTTTTCGGCATCGGTTTTCATCATCAAAAAATAGATTGCCCACGTGGCTACGGCCACACTCCCTAAAATAACAAACGTAAAAGAACTGATGGCAATCAGTTGTGCAACCCAGCCCAGCCCAACCAACAACAATGCCCAGCAGACAGAAAATAAAAACAGGTTTCTATTCATTGAGCGAACGATAGAGTTGGTACATCATGCCGCCAAACGAAGCGAAGACAAATAGCAAAAGAAATACGGGAAACTGCAGGTGAAGCCAGCGGTCAACTTTCCAGCCCAGCCAGCCGCTCACGCCTATTACCAACAGCAACTGAATACCCAGGCTGGAGTATTTCAAAAAATTATTGGAAGGACTTTCTTTCAAGGTTGCTTCGCAGCACGTTTTAGTTCAAGCGGGCTTCCTGAGGTTGTGGGCGCACCGGGTTGCCGTTTTCAGAAATCTTCAGGTCTTTCACTACGCCCATCTTGCAAGTGCCGTTAAAGATAGCGCCCGGCTCCACCACTAATTTTCCTGTGTTGATATCGCCATAGACAACGGCCGTAGATTTTAATACCAGCAACTCGGCAATCTCTATTTTGCCTTTTACTTCGCCTTCGATGTCGGCATTTTGTGCGGTGATGTTGCCCTCTACCTGGCTGCCGTTGCCCAAGGCAATTTTCGATTTCGACTTGATGTGTCCATGCACCCTTCCTTCTATGCGGATGTTGCCATGGGTTTCGATGTTTCCTTCCAGCATCGTGCCTTTGCCGATCACGTTGCTGCTGTTACTGATTTCTTCTGCCACGCGTTTTTGTTCTTTTGTTGTTAGCATACCAATTTCTTTTTTGAAGTTTAAAAAGTTACAAAATCTTCCGGATTCAGCGAACTGCCGTTGTACCACATTTCAAAATGCAAATGTGGGCCGTCTGTCATTTCACCGCTGTTGCCAACTATGGCGATGATGTCGCCAGCATTTACAAAACTACCAACTTTTTTCAATATCGTGGCATTGTGCTTATAAACGCTCACCAGGTTGCCGTGGTGCTGCACGGTTATCACATAGCCGGCATCTTGTGTCCAACTGCTGAGCACCACGGTGCCATCGGCCACACACTTTACCGGCTCGTTGGTTTTGGCTACGATGTCCACCCCGTAGTGTCCTTTCTTGCCATCGTACTTATCGCTGATAAACCCGGTGATGGGCGTAAAGAAAAAAAGTTGCTGCAACTCGCGATACTGGCTGTTGAGCGAAACCAACGAATACTGCGACTGTTCAAATTCTTTTCTGAAGGCAGAATCGGCCGGTGCCAATTTCATGGAAGCGATGGCCTTGGTAGGCGTAGTTTTGAGCTCGCGGGCGGGGTCAACAAATCCGCTGGAGGTATCGCCCCGCAGGATGCGCTGAAAGTTTTGAATAAATTTTTCTTTGCGGTCTTCTTCCTGCGCCAGCGAATCCAGCCGTTGTGCCAGCAAAATCAACTGCTTCTTTTGGGCAGCCACTTCGTACTTGGGGTCAAACCATTTCGAGAGCAAGGTTTTGGAAAGAAAAAGACTGGCGATAAAAATTACTGAAAAAAGTGTGGTGAAGATTACCAGCAGTTTGGCATAGGTAAACGAAATCGTACTTTTTTCTTCCAGATTTTCTTCGTTGCGTACCACCAACAGGTAGCGGTTGGTAAGCCTTTCAGACAATGTTTTTTTGGGTGGCTTCAAAATATATTTTTTTGCAAAGGTACTCTCAAAAATCTTTTCATTAAAACGGTGGGCTGTTAGCAGCCCCACTAAGAATTGCCTGCGGTTGGTGCTACTACCATAGTCGTTAACATTAGGGCGCAAGAGTCGCTCTTGTGCCGAAGAAGATCTGTAATAGGATTTTTTAAACGCGGATTTTATAATCCGTGTTATCTATCGTTAGATATTGCAAATGACGAACAGCAAGAAAACTCAGCTTGCAATAAAGGGCACAAGCGGAGATTTGCGCATCTGTTCTTGTTGGTGAGGCTGCCGCACAAGCTTGCTCGCAGCACCAAGGCAAGTTCTGGCGCAAGTATCTTTTCCACACAATACTTGCCCTTGCATTTCGTTCCAAATAATTACCTGATATTTGGGCGTGAAGTTTCGTGCATTTTCCGTTTTTATCTTGTGGTGGCTGATGGCGGGCTGCTCGATCGAGCAGAATACCATCACCAGCAATATTTTTCATAATATGACGGCCCGCTTCAACGGCTACTTTTATGCCAAAGAGGGAGCCCGGGAAGTGGAGAAGCTGATCTTACAAAGCCTGGATGACGACCACAACAAAATATTGTTGCTCTACCCGCGCTGGGATACCGTGCTGGCCAAGACCTACAAAAAAAATACGGAAGAAATCATCAAGATGGCAAGCATCTCCATCCAGCGCCACCCCAACAGCCGCTGGGTGGACGATGATTACCTGATGGTAGGGCTGGCACGCCTCTATGCCTGCGATTGGCAAAACGCGATCCTCACCTTTAAGTATGTCAACACCAAAAGCCACGACATCCACCTGCGGCATACTGCGCTGCTCAACCTGGCTCGCACCTTTACGGAAATGAAAGACTACGACCGGGCAGAAGAAACCTTCCGCTTTTTAGATAAAGAAAAACTGAACCGCTCTAACCAAAAAAAACTGTACCTCGAAAAAGCCAACTACTACCAGATACGCGAAGACTACAACAACATGGTGCAAAACCTGTCGCAAGCAGATTCGCTCCTTACGCGGCAAGACCGCAAAGGGCGCATCTACTTTATCTTGGGGCAGGTATATCAGAAGCTGGGCTTCAATGCGGAGGCTTATAATTTTTATAAAAAATGTTTGGCCACCAACCCCGATTATGAAATAGATTTTTATGCACGCCTCAATATGGCCCAGGTTACAGAGCTCACCAACAAACGCAACGTGGCCACCGTGCGCAAACAATTTCTGAAGATGCTGAAGGACAGCAAGAACATTGACTTCAAAGACAAGATCCATTTTGAGTTTGGCGAGTTTGAAAAGAAACAAAACAACCTGAAAGAAGCCGTGCAAGAATATAAGCTGGCAGCCCACTCCGGCAAAAGCAAGCGCATCAAAGGCATGGCCTACCTGCGCATCGGGCAGGTGAATTTCGATTCTTTAAAAAGGTACAAACCCGCCAAATCATATTACGACAGCGCGGTTGCTTCTTTGCCACCGGATTTTGAAAACCTGGCGGCCATTAAAAAACGGCAGGAAGTGTTGGGCGAGTTTGTAAAATACACCGACATCATTACCGTAAACGACAGCCTGCTGTATTACGCATCGCTCGATACCGCCAAAATCCGTCAGCGCTTAGATTCTATTTGGGCCAAAAACAAAAAAGAAGTAGTGGCCTCCAAAAAGAAAAGGAGGCGAAAAAACACTGACGACACAGGCGGGGGTGGATCCACATTCAACACCGTTGCCGCTTCTTCAACAGGCGACTCCAATTCTAACGGTTGGTATTTCAGCAGCTCGGATTTGGTAGCTACCGGCCAAAATGAGTTTCAGCGTGTGTGGGGGTCTATCCCGCTGGAAGACAACTGGCGCAGGTCGGGTCGCTCTACCGTGGCCTCCGATGCCGTGGCCGTAGCCCAGCAACCTCAAGACAAAACACCGGATGAAAACGCTAACAGCAAAAAGAAGGAAGAAGTAAAAGTTGATCCTGTAAAAGTTTTGATTGCCCAACTTCCTAAAACAGAAGCACAACGCAACGAGGCGCTGGCAAAAATTGAAGACGCCTACTACCATCTGGGCGATCTGTATTACTTTAACCTGAACGAAAAAGACAACGCTTCTGAATCGTATGAAAAATTAGTAGCCCGCTTTCCGGCTTCCGAACGCATGGCGGAAGTATTGTACAAACTTTACCTCATCCACAAAGAAAAGAACGATGGCCTGGCCGATGGCTATGCGGCACGCTTACAAAAAGAATTTCCGACCTCTACGTTTGCCCGTGTGCTGATCAACCCCGACTACATTAAAGAAACCACAGCGCTGGCCGAGAAGCAAAAGCTGATGTACAAAGAAGCCTATCGCTTCTATCAAGACAATAATTTGAAGCCCGCCATGGATGGCGTAACCGAAGCGCTGGCCGCTGGCGAAAGTTCGTTTACACCGCAGCTCGATCTGCTGAAAGTGCTGATTGTGGCGCGCACCGAAGACGTAGCCCGGTATCAGTATGAGCTGAGCGAGTTCATCAAAAAATATCCGAAGGATCCGTTAAAAAAATATGCCGAGCAATTGGTTACGGCCTCCAAAGACTTTGTGGTGAAAATGGAGAAAGCCAAAGGCATCCGTTTTATTGCCGATGCCAAAGCGCCCCATCTGTTTGTGGTAGTGTACAGCTCTTCCGAGCGCATCACCAGCCCCGTGGTAGATGCGCTGGAAAAATTCAATGCGGCAGAGTTTGGCAAACTAAAACTTACCACCAGCAACGTGGGTATGGACGACAAGACCCTGACGCTGTGTTCGGAGCTTCCCGACAAAGAGACCGCCTTGCGCTATTACTACAAATTTCTCGGCCAGTTGCTGAAGGCCAAGCCGTTTTCCAATTACAAATTCTATAATTTTGTAGTCAGCAAAGACAACTTCCAGATTTTATACAGAAACAAAGCGTTGGATGAGTACCTCACCTTCTTCGACAAAAACTATCAAAAGTAAATTTCAATTACTGCTTTCAAAAAAATGGCCGTGGATACCCAAGGCCATTAAATACTTGTGGATTTTTGCGCTTGTCTTTTTTCTCGGTCTGCCGCTGTATGTATTGACCGTGAGCGTTGATTTGTTTGGCTTGTACGGAGGGATGCCCAGCTTGCGCGAAATAGAAAACCCCGAAAACGATTTGTCATCAGAAATTATTTCGGCCGATGGGCAGTCGCTGGGGCGCTACTTTCGCTACAACCGCAGCCAGGTTCGCTACCAGCAACTGTCGCCCGACTTGGTAAACACCTTGCTGATCTCGGAAGACCACCGCTTTCATCAACACTCCGGCCTCGACTTGCCCGCTTACTTCCGGGTGATCAAGGGGCTGGTTACCTTCAACTCGGCTGGCGGGGGCAGCACCCTCACCCAGCAGTGTGCCAAAAACCTGTTTACCCAAAATGCCGATAAAAAGTTAGACGGTCCGCTGGCACGGTTGGGCAAATACCCGAAGCGGTTTATTCAAAAGACAAAAGAATGGATTATCTCTGTTGACCTGGAGCAACATTTTACGAAAGAAGAGATCATTGCGCTTTACCTCAACACGTGCGACTTCAGCAGCAATGCGTTCGGCATTAAAGTAGCTTCTGAAACATACTTCAACAAAGACCCCGACAGCCTCAACTTGCAGGAGTCCGCCATTTTGGTGGGCATGTTGCAGGCTCCTTCTTATTACAACCCCAAGCGCAACCCGGCCAATGCATTGACGAAGCGCAACGAAGTGCTGAAAAAAATATTCAGGCATGGTTACAAAATCAAGACCCAGAAACAGTTCGACTCCCTCAAGGCTTTGCCCATCGAACTGAAGTACAGCGTACAAAATCAAAACCAAGGGCTGGCCACCTACTTCCGTACGGTGCTGCAAAATTATCTGTTGAACTACTGCCGGGAAAAAGGATTGGATCTGTATAACGATGGTTTAAAAATTTATACAACCATCGACAGCCGCTTGCAGCAGTATGCCGAAGAGGCCATGTATGAGCAGATGAAGTCGCTGCAAAAAGAATTTTATGCAGAGTGGAAAAGCCGCAACCGCAACCCATGGGTAGATGAAGACGGCCACGAAATAAAAGATTTCCTGGCCAAGCGCATCAAGAAAACAGATGCCTACAAAATTTTCGCAGAGAAGTATGGCGAAAAATCTGACTCGCTTAAAATCATGCTGCGGCAGAAAAAGCAGATGACTGTTTTCTCCTACAAAGGCGAGCGCGACACGCTCTTCAGCAGCTTCGATTCGCTCAACTACTATTACCGTTTTTTGCAGTCGGGTTTAATGTCTATGGATCCCGTGAGCGGGCACATCAAAGCCTGGGTGGGCGGGGTAGATCACAAATATTTTAAGTTCGACCATGTGCGCCAAAGCAAGCGGCAGCCGGGCTCTACCTTCAAACCTTTTATTTACGGCTTGGCCATGGAGTCGGGCTACTCTCCGTTTTATACGATGCGCGATATTTCTCCTCAGTTTAAAATAAAAGGCCAGCCCGCCTGGTATCCGGCCAACTCATCGGGGCCGCCCAAAGGCACAGGGCAAAAGATGACGATACGCCAAGCGATGGCACAGTCCGTCAACTCCATCACAGCGCAGATGATGCAGGCATTGGGCGAAGAAAACGTAGTGGAGTTTGCCCACCGCGTAGGCATTGACAGTAAGTTAGATGCCGTGCCCTCGTTGTGTTTAGGCACCAGCGATGTGTCGTTGTTTGAGTTGGTAGGTGCGTACTGCACGTTCGTAAACGGAGGCATCAACACCAAACCATTTTTCATCACCCACATTGAAGACAAAAACGGAAATGTGATAGAAAATTTTGTGCCCAAAACCAAAGAGGCCATCAGCGAGCAGACTGCCTACAAAATGATTTTCATGCTGCGCGGAGGTGTGGAAGAACAAGGCGGCACCTCGCAAGGTCTCGACCTGGACTTGCGCAAAGACAATGAGATAGGAGGGAAAACCGGAACCACCAACGATGCCTCAGACGGATGGTACGTAGGTGTTACGCACGATCTGGTAACAGGTGTATGGGTAGGTGGAGACGAGCGCGCCATCCACTTTCCTTCCTGGAATTTTGGCCAAGGTAGCCGCACTGCACGCCCCATTTGGGCCAAGTACATGAAGCGCATCTATGCAGACCCTGCCACGGGCATCGTCAAGGGGCAATTCAAACGCCCCAGCTCCGGAGTAGATCTTTCGCTGGATTCGTACAAAGCCAAATCAGATTCGCTGAAAGCCAAAGAACAAGAGCCGGAAGATTTCAGGAATTGATTGCCTGTAAAAAAAAACGAGGATTTGTATCAGTAAAAATTATTGACATCCAAAAACCACTCCACAGGCATGTTGTGGATGGCCTCCACCCACTCATCTCCTCCGCCAATGGGTATGTACACAGTTGTGGCGTAGGGTTTACCTCCCTTGATGGGCGGAAGAAAATAAGGGCGATGGTTTTCAATTGCCTTTAAGGCGCGGCCATCGGTGTCGTCATCCACCGATCGTGCCACGGAACTTTTAAGAATGATACCATGCTCATCTATCTTCAGCCTGACTAACACCAAGTTTTTGTCGGGCACAGAAACTTGCTGCGCCAGCAATAACAACAGTCGCTTGATTCCTCCTGAGTAACTGATCGGTCGTTGAAAGTCGGGGGGATATTGCACTTGGCTTTCTATGTATTGGTTGAGACTGCTGTATGAATTCCAGTCTATTGCCTGCAGTTCGGTAAAGAGCAACCTCACAGACAAAATAATTTCTTTTTTAGCGGGTACTGCCACTGAATCATCTCCCTGAAAAAAAACATGCGACAACAATTTTCCGTTAGCATACACTTCTCTATCGGTTATTTTGTTGGCGGCATCCAGGTACACCCACGTGCCATATCGTTCGCCATTTCGAAACTCTCCTGTCATCATGCCCCGCTTGAGTTTCCAATCGAAGAAATAAAAATATTCCATCGTAAACGTGCCTGTGCCGCGGGCTATAGCCAGTTCATTTTGGTTCACATCATTTTTCGCCAGTTGCCATATCGTAAAGTCTTTTCCATTGTATTCAACCGAGAGTTTAACCGCCCCCGATTCAAAATATTCTGTTTGAAAGCTTGTTAATTTTCCGTGGTCATAATAGCCATCTCCTATCAGGCGGCCTGCTTTGTCGTAGTCTTTGTACACTCCGTCAAAAACCATGTTGTAGAGGTCAAACTGCGCCACGCGCTTGTATGTTGATTTTTCGGGTGTGGTCAATTCCCATTTTATGTTATAATAAAAAGTAACGTTGTCCGGCTGGTAAGCATCCTGCGCAAAAGAACTTTGGCATGCCATCCACAACAATAGGATGATTAAAATATTTTTCATGAGGTGAAATCTGCACCTAAAAATATCTGAAAAACGGCAATCCTATCAACTCGTTGATAACTATTTCGTCAGATAAAATTCAGATTTATACCGAACTTGCACAAGTGACTACGTCCGACACATTAAAAAAAACCCTTGCCCTGCTGCCCGATTCGCCCGGTGTGTATCGCTACTATAATAAAGAAGACATACTGATTTATGTGGGCAAAGCCAAGAGCCTGAAAAAAAGAGTGAGCAGCTACTTCAACAGGCAGTCGCCCTATAACCGCAAAACTGAAAAGCTGGTTTCTGAAATTGCCCGTATCGAATTTACGCTGGCCAATCATGAGTTTGATGCCCTGCTGCTTGAGAACAACCTCATCAAACAAAACCAGCCCAAGTATAACATCCTGTTAAAAGACGATAAAACATTTCCCTACCTCTGTATATTAAAAGAACGTTTCCCGCGGATCATCTACACCCGCAAGTTCAACCCCAAACAAGGCGAATACTTCGGCCCCTACAGCAGCGTTATGGCTATGAAAAGTGTGCTTGAGTTAGTCAGGCAACTATACTCCATCCGCACCTGCAATTTGGTGTTGTCTCCCGAAAATATAGAACAGAAAAAATTTAAAGTTTGTTTGGAGTACCACATCGGCAACTGCAAAGGCCCGTGCGAAGGATTGCAAAGCGAAGCCGATTATCTGGAAGACATTGCGCAAGTGCGCAACATACTGAAGGGCGACCTTCGTGTGGTGGAAGAAGTCTTTACTTCGCAGATGACGGAAGCGGCCGCCAAAATGGAATTTGAAAAAGCTGCCGCCTACAAGCACAAGTTAGACCTGCTCGAAAAATTTCAATCTAAATCGCTGGTGGTAAACCCTAAGCTTACCAATATTGATGTGGTAACGATTACCAGCTCGCCCACGGGCGCTTTTTTAAACTATCTACGGGTCAAAGAAGGCGCTATTATTTTTTCGAAGAATATTGAAGTCAAAAAAAAATTAGACGAGAGCGATCAGGATATCCTGAATATGACCGTGGCCGATCTGCGCACTACTTACCCAGGAACTCCGTTAGTTTTTACCAATCTGCCATTGTCGCTTCAGTCAGACGATTTTGAAAATGTAGTTCCACAGATTGGCGACAAAAAGAAGTTGGTTGACCTGTCGCTGAAGAACGCTTTGTATCTGAAAAAAGAAAAAGAAATCGAAAAAGAATCGCGCCAGACAAAGAAGAACGAGGTGCTGGCCATTCTACAGGAAAACCTGCGCTTGCTGCAGCTACCCAAAGTCATCGAGTGTTTTGATAATTCTAATTTTCAGGGCACCTCACCCGTGGCCAGCATGGTGCGCTTTGTAGATGGCAAGCCCGACAAAAAAGGTTATCGGCATTTCAACATCAAAACTGTTACAGGCCCTGACGATTTTGCCTCCATGAAAGAAGTTGTTACCCGCAGGTATCAACGGATCATGGAAGAGCAGGGCGAGTTTCCCAGCCTGATCATTGTAGATGGTGGCAAGGGGCAGCTGAGCCATGCGTGCGAAGCGCTGAAAGAACTTGGGTTGTACGGAAAAATCCCTATCGTGGGTATTGCCAAAAGACTGGAAGAAATTTATTACCCGGACGACCCGCTGCCGTTGCTGATCAGCAAAAAATCGCCCGGGCTTTTGCTCATCCAGCAGATACGCGATGAAGCTCACCGCTTTGCGATTACCTTTCACCGGTTGAAGCGAAGTAAAAATACTTTTCACACAGAGCTGGAAGACGTGGCCGGCATTGGCACTAAGACTGTAGATAAGTTACTGGCGCATTTTAAATCTGTAAAAAAAATAAACGAAGCTACGTTGGCCGAGTTAGCGGAAGTAGTGGGGAAGAAAAATGCAGAGAAAATAAAAGGCCAGAAAGGTTAGCACCCCTTAAATAACATTCAACGTTTTGCGGCTTTGCGAAGGCGGGGATTTTTAGCACTAAACTTCATTAGATGCACAAAGCTTGAATTTAGCACTTCACTTTCATAGAAGCACGAAACCCCCGCTTTTGCAAAACGGCTGTTAGCGGTTCGGGCTTCATTGTAATTCAAAATATTGAACATAGAAACCCAACAAAATATGCCAAAATAGATAGTGTCCAAGTCTTAATGTGATAGAAGCTAAAAACCCAGCATTTTTGAAATAGATTGCTTGTAAAAAGTTCATCAAGAAACCTGTTAATAAAGCATAAATAACAAACCATAATTCCCCATTAGGAAATTGTTCTATTGGCTCTCTTACTGAAGTTAAAACGATGGCTGTCCATAAAAAAATATTAAAATATTTACCACTTGCGAACCATTTACCTAAAAGTAGAATTAGCGTTAACGGGATTAGTCTATAAAAAACTTCTATTTCAAAAGCACCAGAAAAATATAAAAAAAATGAATATGGGAATGGTTGTAAAAACGGAGGTAATTCTGTATAGGGCTCTGGGTGCATTATAATTTTTATTATAATTACATCAAGTATTCCAAATAAAGTACCAATTAGAAAAGGCTTCAAAAATCTTTGCTTATTGTAAATACTTTCTTCTACGAAATTGGGAAGATTTGCTTTTGATTGAAGAAATAAAAAAGGGATACCCAAAAATAGAATAAGTATATTCTTGTAATCCCAAAGTCTGAGGAAAGTAAAATTATTTTTAATTTCATTTCCATATAAAATGCCGATCACTGCAATTATCAGAAATGCAGCGTAAATAATAGTGTTTTGTTTAGAGTTTTTTGTTATCAGAAATTTTGTTTCCATAGTTATTTATGTATGCTTTTTATACGTTAGTTTAATCGTGCTTTCTTTTTAGCCTGACCGCTAACAAAATGTTTTGTTCACTTCCTCAGATACCTTCTTCCAATTTGAATAGATGGGCCAAGCGGTTTCTCCCCTTTCCATCCATCATCAGCAACAGGTAATCGCCTGCTTCAATCCGGATACTGCCTTCGGGATTTTTCAACAACTTGCGCTGACCATTAGTGGTTTTTACCAAACCGAGCAGCACAACATTATAGTCTTTTTTCAATTCGAAGAAGGCCTTATCATACGGAGTGTTGGCAAATGCGTTTTCCGGCTTCACTAAAAATTGCTTCATGTCGTACTCATCTTCTTGGTGGGCATAAGCCATCAGTTCTTCGCTGAAATAGGCCACATCGGGTTCGTAGATATAGCTGGCCAGCAACTTGGAGGAGATTTCGTTTTTAGAAATGGTGTACGTTACCCCGGCATGCTCAAAGGTGCTTTTCAGGTTGCCGTTGTCGAGCGTAACAACATAATTCAGATTTTGAAAATGTTTTTTGATGTTAATGATATACACCAGCTTTTCGGTGTCATCGTTCAGGTTTACAAATACAATGGTGGCGTGGCGGATGTTGGCTTTTTCGAGCTGCTCAAAATTATTGTAGTCAGAGTAGAGCGTAAATACTTTTTCGGGCGTATAGTATTCACGGATCATGTCTATGTGGGTGCGGTCTTTGGTGATTACCGCCACCTGCCGCCCGGCACCAACCAAGTGGCCGATAACAGACTGGCCGAAGTCATTCCAGCCGATAATCACTACGTGATGTTTGAAGTTGGTGCCATTCAGGCCCAGTGCCTTCTCTTCTTTGAGTGTGCTCATAAAATTTGCAATCTGTCCGATAATAAAACCATATACGCCCAAGCTGGAAAGCAGAAACACAAAACCGATCATACGCCCCCAGTAGGTTACCGGTAGCGCATCGCCATAGCCTACGGTGGTGAGCGTTTCCACCAGGTACCACATGGCATCTTGCGTAGTGTTGATTTTGCTGCCGGCCCTATCTTCTTCTACCCACAGCAAGAGGGTAAGCAGCCCTCCATAAACTATGGTGAAAATGAGCGATGAGATGAGTACTCTGCGGTAATTGGGGCGCTTTAGCTGCATAAACCAACCGTTAAACTAAAGCAAAGCGGCAATAAATAAAAATTTAACCGGCCGATTATTGAGGGGCACATCCTGACAGGGCTTGAGAAACTTGTTCGATGGTTACTATTCCTCCTTGCTCGCCCCACGAGTTGGTGATGTAGGTGGCTAACTCGGCCAACTCTAATTCTGTAAGCGATGGCACCCCGGGCATCAGCTTGTTGAACTCAACTCCGTTGACTACAATGCTGCCCGATGTGCCGTATTTCATGGTGCAAATGAACGGGTTAAAATTATTTTTCAGGAAATCGCTTTTGGCCAATGGCGGATATAGCCGTCTCAGCCCTTGCCCGTCTTGTTGGTGGCAGTTGCTGCAATGTTTTTCATAAAGCATCTGACCTTGCGTATAATACTGTCTAAATTTTTTGTCTTGTGGTGAGCAGGAAAAAAATAACAACAGACAAACTATTCCGCTTAGCCGATACATTAAAAATTTGAAACTGGTTGATTTCATGATTATCGCCAACTTGAAAAGTACGGATGTCTGCACCTTACTCTTGTCGTAATATTTTGATATCGCCAATCAGCCGATTTACATCTTCTTTTTTTGTGCCGTCATACTTTCCGCGAATGCGGCTTTTTTTATCAATCAGCATAAATGCCCCGCTGTGAATAAAGCCATCGGGTTCGGTCTTGTCTTGTAGGGCAGCGGTAAAATAACTTGTCTGTGCTATTTTATAAATAGAATCTCTAACGCCCGTAACAAAATGCCAGCGGGCAGACTCCACGCCCAAGCGGTTGGCGTAATCGTGCAGCAGCGCCACGGTATCATATTCGGGGTCTATGGTGTGCGAAAGAATCAGCACATCGGGCATATTCTTCGTAGCTTCATACACACGCAGCATTTGGGTTTTCATAATCGGGCAAATGGTACGGCACGAGGTAAAGAAAAAATCGGTTACATAAATTTTATCTTTGAAGGTAGCATTGGTAACGGCAGCTCCATCCTGGTCGGTAAACTGAAACGGGGCAATGGTGTGGTACACGGTATCTTTTCCATTAAATGTATGCGAGCCGTAAATCGGGAGTTGGCGCTTTTGCGCACAGCCGGCCGCCATCAATATACCGACTGCACAAATACAAATGATAGCAGGCCGATAGAAAGCCATTGAAATATTTTTTAAAAAAAATCTTTTCATCTTCATAAACTCAGAATAATCGTTGGCAGATAACTTTTTCAAAACAACAAAAACATTTCGGCAAGTTTACCATTACCCGATAATTTTTTTAGCTGAGCGCAGGCAATTTGCTTCCTTGTTCTTTCTATGTTGATGAAAACACTGTCCGTAAAAAAACAATTCATGCTGTTGATCGTTTTAATCAAAAATTAATGTCTTCTCATGTCATCGCATCAAAAAAACGACAGAAAAATTTATTTTAACTTAGCAGAAATTTGTTAAGATGTCGTCTGCTTCCGCGTTATGGTATTTTGAAAGTGTTGACCTCTACGACATTCTGTGCCCGCACAAGGTAAAGGCAATGGCCGAGCGCCATTCGTTTAACTATTACAAAAAAGACCAATACATTTATTTTCCGGATGAGCCGGCTCAAACCATTTACATGATAGCCAATGGCCGCGTGCGCATCGGTCATTATTTAGATGACGGGCAGGAAGTGGTAACGGCCATACTGGGCATGGGCGAAATTTTTGGCGAACTCGCACTGGCCGGTGAAGAAAAACGCAGGGATTATGCTCAAGCTATGAACGACACTACCACCGTGTGCCCGTTAAGTTTAGATGATCTGAAAGAATTGATGTACCAAAACCATACCCTCAGTTTTAAAATGCTGAAGTTGGTGGGGCTGCGGCTGATGAAGTTGGAACGGAAATTAGAGTTGCTGGTATTTAAAGACGCCCGCACCCGCATTATCGAGTTCATCAAAGACTCGGCATCGTGGAAAGGGAAAAAAGTGGGCTTAGAAACGATGGTGCCCACCCAACTTACACATAAAGACATCGCCTCCCTGACGGGCACCAGCCGGCAAACGGTAACGACCGTCCTTAACGAGCTGAAAGAAAAAAACCTGATCAACTTCGACAGAAAAAAAATTTTGGTAAGAGACCTGGCCAACCTGAAATAGCCGGGAGTACTTTCTACTTACATTCTTTTCTGATCACTCTTCAATGAGTACGC
The DNA here is from genome assembly GCA_018267215.1 of Bacteroidota bacterium. Classification (GTDB taxonomy): domain Bacteria; phylum Bacteroidota; class Bacteroidia; order Cytophagales; family Cyclobacteriaceae; genus ELB16-189. Next base: position 152,182 of record JAFDYX010000019.1, on the reverse strand, counting down.
CCATCTTTCCCATCTGGTAATCGCGCATAGCTTCCATAATTTGTGTTTGATTGTTCATCACGAAAGGGCCATACGATACTACCTTTTCGTTCAAGGGCTCACCGCTCAGCAATAAAACGCGGGTATCTTTTCGGGCACTGAACGAAATGCCATCGCCATCATTTTTAAAATGAACCAAGTGTAGTGCTTCTGCCAGCCCATATCCCTCGATGTTCAGTTCGCCATCCAGCAAATAAATAAATGCATTGTGGTGTGGTGGCAGCGGAACAGATATTTTTCCGTCCTTAACAAGGCTGAGCGTAGCCGCATTGACAATCGTCTGCGAGGGCACTAGTCCATGCAACCCCACCAAGTCTCCTGAAAAAACATTGACGGTTACTTTCCTGTCATCGCTTGTAGTAGTAGGAACTTCTTCTGCTTGCACGGCAAAGTAAGCAGGTTGATCCATTTTATTTTTTTGTGGTGTGTTAATCCACAACTGGATGATCTCTTGCCTTCCACCTTTTTCATGGATGTCTTGCGGAGGGCGCTCGCTGTGGATCATGCCCATGCCGGCATTCATCCACTGGGCTCCGCCTGCATACACTACGCTGTCGTGCCCCCGGCTGTCGCGGTGGTGCACACCGCCCTGAAAAATAAATGTAACAGGCGAAAACCCACGGTGCGGATGCGGGCCCACTCCGGCATGGTCGGGGTTGATGTGGGTGGGTACTTTAATATTGGCATGATGCAACAGAAGAAAAGGATCAATCTGTTCTACCTGCTGGGTAGGCAATGGCTGACGAATGGGCATACCGCCCATATCCATCTGATGCGCATAGAGCAATCGGGCAACGGATCTGTTCTTCATAACTTGTAATTTAATTCATCGGTACATCCATCAACAATAATTCGGTAGGGCGATTTGCTTCAATGGTGAGTTGATCAACGTCCCACACACCATACCCATCGCGCTTGTTCAGGGTTTTGCCATTGACCGACACTTCGCCTTCTATCACAAAAAAATACACTCCGTTTTGTGGCCGGCTCACTTTATATTCTGTTTGAAACCCTTTCGCCAAGTTGCCCAGATAAAATTTGGCATCCTGGTTGATCCTCACACCTTCTCCATGGGTTTCATTTGAAACAATTAGTTGTAATTTATTTTCGCGCTGTCGCGGATCAAATGTTTTTTGATCGTAGTAAGGTGTGGTGTTGCGTTGTTTGGGGAAAACCCAGATTTGCAAAAAGCTTACTTTTTGGTCTTTGTTTTTGTTGAACTCAGAATGGTGTATGCCTGTGCCGGCACTCATGATCTGCACGTCATTTTGTTTGATTATCGTTCCATTGCCCATACTGTCGCGATGCTCCAGATCGCCCTGTAACGGAATAGAAATAATTTCCATATTATCATGCGGGTGAGAGCCAAAGCCCATGCCCCCTTCCACTACGTCATCGTTTAGTACGCGCAGTACACCAAAATGCATACGGGCAGGGTCATAATAATTAGCGAAACTAAAGGTGTGGTGGCTGTCAAGCCACCCGTGGTTGGCATGGCCACGAGTGTTTGCTTTATGTAGAACAGTTTTCATCTTCAATTATTTGTACTACTACAAATAACTTCAGGTAAAAGTTCTTTAAAAAATTCAGGCGTATTGTGCGCCTGCCTACCTGCTCATACGATCTCTAATTTCTTTAACTCCTGCAGTAGTTGCGCTGGAGATTGGAAATGTATCCCCCGGATGCCCACGGCTTGTGCTCCTAATACGTTACGGTGACTATCGTCAATAAAAACAGATTGCGGTGGATTGATGGAATATCTATTTAACAGGATGTGATAAAATTCGGGAAACGGCTTGCGTGTTTTTTCTATGCCCGACACTACGATGCCTTCAAACCAGTGAAGAAATTCAAAATTCTGTAAGGCCCACGGAAAAGTTTGCTCAGACCAGTTGGTGAGTGCGTACAGTTTATATTTTTTTGAATCTATCAACGAACGGAGAATTTCTACTGTGCCGGGTAATGGCCCGGTGATGGTTTCCTGCCAGCGGCCGTACCAAGCCCGGATGGCTGCTTCGTGTTCGGGAAATTTTTCTACCAGTTCTTCGGTGGCCTCCTCAAACGGGCGGCCTGCATCTTGCTGCTCGTTCCAGTCGCTGGTGCAGATGTTTTGCAGAAACCATTCAATCTCTTCTTCGGTATTAAAAATTTTGCGATAGAGGTGGCGTGGGTTCCAGTCTATGAGCACACCGCCCAAATCAAAAATAATGGTATCTATTTTTGGGTTATTCATTGTATGGATGATTTTTCAAATGCCCATGTTAAAAATGCGGGCATGGCTGCTGCCCAGGTTTCTATGTTGTGATGGCCGTCTTTCACTTCCAGGTACTGAATGTCATGAAATGGCCTGTACCCTTTCTTGGTAAGTTCTGCCACCAAGTCAAGCGTATCGTCTATGGAGTCAATGATCCCGTTTTTGTTGCGGTCGCTTTTTTCGTCTTCGGTGCCGGCTTCAAACCAAAATTTCATATCTGCTTTTTTTCTGCCTGAGCGGATTTGCTGGTGCATGATCCGGTCGCGGGTATCAGAATAGAGGCGGCTTTTGCTGTCGCGCTTGCGCCACCAAAATGAGCCGCTGAAAGCGCCCACTTTTGAAAACAAGGCTGCGTGGTGCCAGGCTATATCCAGCGCACTGAGCCCGCCCATGGAGCAGCCGGCAATGGTATGGCGACTGTGTGGGTCAACCGGGTATCGGTACGTGAGGTAAGGGATTAATTCACTAACGATATATTTTGTATAAGCTCGCGCCCGGCTCCCCCGTTTCAGGTAATCGCGTCTGGCAGCCACACCATATTCCTGCATCCGATCGCCTGCGGTTACAGCCGCTACAATTATTTTATGGATGATGCCTTCGGCCGTTAGCTGCTCTATGGTTTCTTTTACTTTTAGTTTTTCCAAATCTTGTCCGTCATTCAACAATAGCAAAGGATAAACTTGCCCTTTCTTTTCGGCAGGCATCAGGATAGTTACGTCCACTTCACGCTGAAGAAGCTTTGAAAAAACTCCTGTAATTTTTTCTTCGGTATAAATGTCTTCGTTCGTATCTTTCTCCACAGTTGGCAAAGTGATATTAATTCTCCAAATTTAAAGGGAGCAAAAATAACAAAACGATTCATTTTCACCGGTCACCTTCTTATGCCCCACGAACATCTTCACCGTTGGTATTCGCCCAACCTTAGTCGCGAAATAAATGTGTTGGCTTTTGGCCACCGCGGCTACCCTGTCATTTTGTTTCCCACCTCCATGGGACGCTATTATGAAAATAAAGATTTCAAACTGATTGACAGCGTAGCTTGGTTTTTAGACGAAGGGCTGGTAAAAATTTATTGTCCGGATGGAATTGATTCTACCAGCTGGTACAATAAATCTATTCATCCGGCAGATCGGATAAAGAACCATATTTGGTACGACCAGATGTTGCTGCACGAGTTGGTGCCCCTCGCCCAGCGTGAGACGGGTGTCAGCCGTGTGGCTACGGCCGGTTGCAGCTTTGGCGGCTATCATGCCACCAACTTTGGATTTCGTCATCCGGAAGTGGTGAAATATATTTTTAATATGGGCGCTTCCTTCGACATCAAAGATCAGTTAGATGGCTACTATGATGACAACGTGTATTTCAATAATCCTCCCGATTTTATCCCCAGCGCCCACAGCGATTTTTTTCACGACCTATTTGTTGTACTGGGCACCGGCACCCATGATATGTGCTGGGATGCCAACGTAAAAATGGCCAATATCTTAGATGCAAAAGGAATCCACCGTTGGCTTGATGTGCGCCATAATGCTCCGCACGACTGGCCCGCTTGGCGTGAGATGTTCCCGCATTATCTTTCTCTTATCAAGTAATATTCAAAACCATTTAAACATCAACTTATGAAACGAATCGGAATTCTATACGGCATGGAGCGCTCATTTCCCGAAGCTTTTATTGAAGAAATAAATAAAAAAGGGTTGAAAGATATTCAGGCTGAGCCCGTCAGCATAGACATGGTACAACAAGGCGTGGGGGATGGCTTTGCGGTCATCATCGACCGGATTTCGCAAGACGTACCCTTTTATCGTGCCTATTTAAAAAATGCCGCCATCAGTGGCACGGCCGTCATCAACAACCCGTTTTGGTGGAGTGCCGATGAAAAATTTTTTAACAACGCGCTGGCCGTGAAGTTAGGTGTGCCCGTTCCTAAAACAGTGATCTTGCCTTCGCACGAAAAGCCTACCGACACGCAGAACTCGTCTTTCAGCAATTTGAAATTTCCGCTGAGCTGGGAAAAGATTTTTGAATACATCGGCTGGCCTGCCTACATGAAACCCCATGCCGGTGGTGGATGGAAAAGCGTATATAAACTCAATCAGGCAAGTGATTTTTTCAATGCCTACAAAGAAACAGGCCAACTGGTGATGATGCTGCAGGAAGAAATTGTTTTCACGGAATATTTCCGGTGCTATTGTTTGGGGCGAAAGTATGTGCGCGTAATGCAGTACGAGCCGCGTAACCCGCACCATTTGCGTTATGTAGTAAATGGGCCGCCTGCATCGGCTAAACTCGTTAAGCAAGTGCACGACTATGTACTCGATTTATGCAATGCACTGGGGTATGATTTCAATACGGTAGAAATGGCCGTGCGCGATGGCGTACCGTATGCCATAGACTTTTGCAATCCGGCACCCGATGCAGATGTCAACTCAGTAGGGCAGGAAAATTTTGATTGGGTAGTGGAGCACGCAGCCAAGATGGCCATTGAACGAGCCAAGGCACAGCAACCCGGCAAAGACAATTTAACGTGGGGATCTTTCGTAAAAAATTCGATTGCTACAGAAGTAAAAGCCACAGCCCCCAAAACGAAAAAGAAAGAATAGGTCTTAGTGAGAAATTATCTCGCGCAAAGGCGCAGAGAGCGCAAAGAAAAATATGATAGAAAATGAAGTTCAGATATCACTACTTAGCGTCTTGGCGTCTTAGCGAGAAAAACAACTCGCGCAAAGGCGCAGAGAACGCAAAGAAAAATATGATAGAAAATGAAATTCAGATATTACTGCTTAGTGTCTTGGCGTCTTAGCGAGATAAACAACTCGCGCAAAGGTGCAGAGAGCGCAAAGAAAATATGATGAAGAATAAATTGCTGATTAATAAACTACAGTGTCTTAGCGCGAAATAATTTGATATGGAAAAATTTACCCTCGGCATAGAAGAAGAGTATATGGTGATAGACCCCGTTACGCGGGAGTTAAAATCGCACGACCAGAAAATTGTGGAGATTGCTTCGCAGGTGTTGAAAGATCAGGTGAAAGCCGAAATGCACCAGGCGGTGGTAGAAGTAGGCACCGGCATTTGCCGCCATGTAGATGAAGCCCGCCACGACATAGCCCGTCTGCGCAAATTTGTGGGCGAGGTGGCCGGAAGCCTAAACTTAAAAATAGGAGCAGCAGGTACGCACCCCTTTTCGCATTGGAGCACCCAACTGATCACCCCCAATCCGCGTTACGATGAAATCGTCAACGAAATGCAGGAAGCAGCTCGCTCTAATTTAATTTTCGGATTGCACGTACACGTGGGTATAGCCGACAAAAACATGGCTATCCACATCATGAACACTGTGCGCTATTTTTTACCCCATGTGTTTGCGCTCTCCACCAACTCACCTTTTTGGGAAGGACGCAACACAGGCTTCAAATCTTTTCGCACCAAAGTGTTCGACAAATTTCCACGCACGGGCATACCCGACAGCCACAACGGGTGGGATGATTTTAAAAACTATATCAACCTGCTGATTAAAACCCGGTGCATAGACAACGCCAAAAAAATCTGGTGGGATGTGCGCGTCCATCCGTTTTTTGATACCATCGAATTTCGCATTTGCGATGTGCCTTTGTTAGTAGATGAAACGATTGCCATTGCGGCTCTCTTTCAGGCGCTGGTGGCCAAGCTCTACAAACTGCGTTTGCAAAACATGAGCTTCATCAACTACAGCCGTGCGTTAATCAATGAAAATAAATGGCGCGCCTCACGGTATGGGTTAGATGGAACACTTATTGACTTCGGCAAAGAAAAAGAAGTAGATACCCGTTCGCTCATCTATGAGTTGCTCGACTTCATTGATGATGTGGTAGATGACCTCGGCAGCCGGCATGCCATCCAGCAGGTAAATAAAATTTTGGAACACGGCACCGGAGCCGACCGTCAACTTAAAGTTTTTGCCGCCACCAACAGCATGGCAAAAGTAGTGGATTACATTACTGAGCAAACGATGCAGGATCTCTGACAGCTAATGTTTAATCGGAAAGCGGTTGAAGGGCTTGGTCTCGTCAAACAACTTGCGATAGGTAGCGTGCCTTTTTACAACCACGGAGTTGATCTGCTCACACACCCGGATCATTTTTGTATTGAAGTCGGCAATCCAGTTCAATTCAAAATCCACATAGTGTTTGTTTTTTTTTAATTGATACTGCTGGAACGCTTCAATGATAGCGCCATCTACACCTTTACCCTGATGAGCTGGCACTACACCAAACAATACACCAAATGCTTTATTATTTGTTTTTAGCAACGTGTGCCATAAAAAATTAAGCTTGCCGAATAAATTCAATTTTCCATTCAGGTGCTTGAATAATTGATTCACTTCGGGCAATGCCAGCAAGAAAGCCACCGGCTCATTTTTATAATACACAAACCAAATCAAGGTTTCATCCATGATGGGCTTCATTTGCTTGACAATAACATGGGCCTGCAGTTCGGTCATCTCGGGTATTTCTCCCCGGTTAGCCCACGCCTGATTATAGACGGTGCGTATTTGAAAAGGTAATTTGTGCCAATCTTTTTTTCTTAAAAAATCAATTTTGTAGTCAGGGTCTTTGGCGATCAGGCCTGCTTTATGATACATTTTTTCTTCCAGCTTGCCGGCAATTTTTCTTCCGAACGTAAGCTGATAGAAGTAAACCTGAAATCCATAGGCTTCAAAAAAATCTTTATAGTAGGGCGGGTTATAATTGCACTGGTAGTTAGGTTCTAAGTCGTATCCTTCGGTGAGCAACCCCCACCATCGGTCGCGGTTGCCGAAATTAACCGGGCCATCCATAGCCTCCATGCCTTTGCTTTGCAGCCATTGTTTGCACTGATCGAAAAGCATGAAGGCAGCTTCGCGGCTGGGGATGCACTCAAACAAGCCGATGCCTCCGGTAGGCTGGTCGTTTCCTTTAGTAGCGTGCTTTTTATCGTAAAAGGCAGCCACCCGGCCAATGGTTTCGCCCGACTCGTTTTGCAAAACCCAGCGTGTGCACTCACCGGTTCGGAAAGCTTTGTTTTTCTCCGGATCGAAAAACAATTCAATGTCCTTGTCCAATGGGCGAATCCATTTTGGAAACTCTTTGTAAAGTTTGAGCGGGAGACGTAAAAACTCTTCTTGTTCTTTGGCCGAAGTTACTTCGCGGATGAGCATGAGGTTATACTGATCGGTTGGGTAACTCAAAAGTAAATGTAGTGCCTTCGCCATACGTACTTTTTACGTCCAAGTGGCCACCCAGTTTTTCTACAGCATTTTTTACAATATACAAGCCCAGCCCCGAGCCATCTGATTGCTCGCTGGCACGATAAAACATGTGAAATATTTTTTCCATGCTTTCGGGTTGTATGCCAATGCCATTATCTGAAAATTTAATGAATGCCATTTTTTCGGTAACCCGAATTTCAATAATGATTTCAGGATCGGGCTTGCGGAAGTTGCGGTATTTAATGGCGTTGGAGATGAGGTTCCTGAAAATTTCGCCTATCCGCCAGCGGTCGCTCATAAATGTTTCTCCCTCAATTGTGAGGCTGCGCATGATTTCGTCTGCGCCTTTCAGGTAGTTCAGATCGGTAAATGTCTGGTCAATCAGGTTTTTAAAATCTATCGGCTCGATGCGCAGATCCATTTTCAGGTTTTTAGAGTGGCTCAGCACATCGGTAATAAAATGATCGAGCTGATCTACTTTCCGGCCTATCATGGTTAAGTATTCGGCCGGGTCGTCTTTATTTTCTGGCAACTTTGCCAAGTTCACCAATCCGCGTACAGACGAAAGCGGGGCGCGCAAATCGTGCGAAACTTTGTACACAAAATTATCTAACTCGGCATTGCGGGTTTTTAGTTCTTCTTCTGTTTTTTTCTGTTCGGTAATATCCACATACACACCAAAAATGCCGATGGCTACACCCTCTATCATAATAGGCATTCCATAAATAATGACCGAAAGTATATGCCCATCGCGGTGAAGCCGTACGGTTTCTATACGCACCACTTGTTGTGAGGAAATAAGCGTATTGAGGTCGTTGCCCTCCGACTCCAGATTTTCGGGCACAATAAATTCATTGAGCGATTTTCCCTGAAGGTCGGTGCTACTATAGCCAAACATCGCTTCAAAGCCTTCATTTACCTGCTGTACTTTGCCTTGGTCGTCCAGCATGGCAATAGCCATGGGCGAAACGTGAAACAGTTGGGAGAATAAAGTTTCAGATTTTCGTTTTTCTGTTTCAGCCTTTTTTTGATCTGTAACATCTCTAAAAATGGACTGTACTGCCGGCTTGCCTCCGTATCGAAACGGCATGGCCAGGGCTTCCACTATCCGGTGCTGCCCATTCAGGCACACAAATATTTGCTCGATGGCAGAAACTTCTTCTCCTGCCAATACACGGGCTACCCGCTCGGTGGTTAGTTGTTCATTTTCAGGTGCGATAAAACGCATAAAAGGTTTGCCCAGCACCTCATCGGTTTGCCCATCTGCCAACAAGTTTATACCATACTTATTGATGTATTTAACTTTACCATCTTGCAATATGCTTACGCCCATGGGTATATGATCTACCAACTGCCGGTATCGCTCTTCACTTTCCTGTACGGCTTTTTCTTTAATTTTATGTTCTTCAAAATCTTGTATAATACCGACTGATCGGATGGGGTTTCCCTGTGTATCGCGTTCTACTATCTGTCCTTTTTCCAACACCCAACGCCACGCTCCGTTTTTTATCTTAAACCGGTAGGCACAAGAGAACGAGTCGCTTTTAGATAAGCGATGGGTTGTCATAATCCGGGTATATTCGTGCAGGTCATCAGGGTGGATAAAATCTTCGTAAGTTTTTTGCATCCCCAGCAACTCCTCGTGGTCATACCCCAGTATTTTAGACCACTGCTTATTGAGTTCTGTTTCGTTTGTCTGGTAGTTATAATCCCACAAGCCCAGATCAGCACCCTTCAGCGCCAACTCCAGTCGCTGTTCCATTTCGCATTGTCTTTGTTCTACCTGCTTACGATGGCCGATATCGTGAATGATACCTACCCAGGTAATGGTGCCATCGTTTAATACTTCGCCCGAAGCAATGGCCTCTATCCACAAATATCCCTGTGGGACTTTAACTCTTCCTTCCCACCGCCAGTCGGAATGGTCAAAATTTTTTGATTTTTCGATAATGCTGATTCGGAAGCGAGGCCAATCTTGCGGATGAATATACGATTGCATGGACAGTTCCCCGCTCAGTATTTCAGTCTGGGTGAGGCCAAACATTTTTTCGCAACGCGGGCTGATATAAACAAAATCGCGTATGCCGCTGACAAAAAAAGAATATTCAAAAGTAACGGCCGGCAGTGAGTCTATTAACTTACCCTTTCGTTGGATTTCTTCGGTATTTTTCATCTGTACAAACGGGGCAATTTAGCTATTCGGCTGTTTTCTCAAAATGGAGTATCAACCAAAAAATGATGAGGTAAGATTTTCATCAGCTTATCCATTAACTTTGAACAAGCAACTGCAAGTATAAAAACCAATTAAAAAAATATTTCTATGTATTACCACCGTCTGGGGCAAATCCCCCACAAACGCCACACCCAGTTCCGTCAGCCCGATGGCAGCCTCTACGAAGAGGAACTTGTCAGTTCAGAGGGGTTTTCGGGAATTTATTCTAACCTCTACCACATTTTTCCGCCCACACGCATCAAGGCCGTGCAGGCAATCGAAAATTTTTCGGTGAAACGGGTGGCCGAATACAAGCTCTTACAGACACACCTCAACACATCGAAGGTGCAAGAAACAGGAGAAGATTACCTCAGCGCCCGCAAAACTTTGCTCGTCAACAACGATTGTGCGCTCTCTATCTGCTCGCCTAAAAAACGGACGATGGATTATTTCTATAAAAATGCCGAAGGCGATGAAGTCATCTACGTTCACGATGGAAGCGGGAAACTTACCTCACAGTTTGGCACGTTAGACATCCGGCAGGGAGATTATGTGGTAATACCCCGCACGGTTATTTACAAACTCGATTTTGAAGCAGGCCCGCTGCGATTGCTGATAGTTGAATCGGCATCGCCCGTAGAAACCGTGAAGCGCTACCGCAATGAGTTGGGGCAATTGCTCGAACACTCGCCCTACTGCGAGCGCGACATCCGTCCGCCCCATCAACTGATTACCGAAACCAAAAAGGGAGAATACCTGATCAAAATAAAAAAGCAAGGTGCGTTGCATCACTACATGTACGAACACTCTCCGCTCGACCTCATCGGGTGGGACGGTTTTTTGTGGCCTTATGCTTTTTCCATTCACGACTTCGAGCCGATTACAGGCCGCATCCACCAGCCACCGCCCGTACACCAAACTTTTCAGGCGCACAATTTTGTGATCTGCTCGTTTGTGCCCCGCTTGTTCGACTATCATCCACTGGCTATCCCTGCTCCGTACAACCACAGCAACATAGACAGCGATGAAGTGCTATACTATGCCGAAGGAAATTTTATGAGCCGCAGAGGTATTGAGCGCGGCTCGTTTACGCTGCATCCGGGCGGGCTGCCACACGGCCCGCACCCCGGCACCGTAGCCAAAAGTATTGGCGCCAAAGAAACACATGAGCTGGCCGTCATGATAGACACCTTCAAACCTTTGTACTTAACAGAAGATGCGCTGCCCTACTTAGATAAAAACTACCCGATGAGTTGGACGGATAATGATGGCAAAGGATTTCACGAAGTGAATACGCCTTAGGGGGTAGGATGTATGCAAATGTTGGCAGTCACTTTATGGGCGTTCACGCTAACCTGACAGAGATTAAAGACACAAGAATATGAAACTGTATGAAATACTGACCATAATAGCAATTGTTCTCGGGCCAATACTGGCGGTTCAAGCCGAGAAGCTTTTACAAAGAAGACGAGAAGACAAAAGTAGGCGTCTCAACATTTTTAAAACGCTGATGGCGACAAGAGGTTCTTCGCTATCATTTGCTCACGTTGAAGCATTAAACAGAATTGACTTAGAATTTTCAGACGACAAAAAATATCAAAAAGTAATTGCTGCCTGGAAGGAGTACTTTGACAATTTAGGACAGAAAGCTCAGACTGACGAACAACTTACTGTTTGGGTCGCCAGAAATGAAGAGTTATTAGCAAACTTACTTTATGAAATGGGACAATCACTTGGCTACAAGTTTGACAAGGTATTGATTAAAAGAAACATGTATTCACCAGCTGGACATGAAAGAGTTGAAAGAGAAAATGAATTAATAAGAAAAGGACTTCTTGACGTATTAAAAGCAGAGACAGCTATTCCAATGACAATTATTAATGACGAGGAAGCATTAAAGCGACAGACTGAATTACAAGAAGCGATGTTAAAGTATTACAAAAAAAAATCGGACGGTGAATAAACCGACTGCCAACACAATGCATAAGCAATGGCGGGTTTGTTGCTGTTCGACATTTGCAATGCCGAACGACAGATAAAGCGGATTTTATAATCCGCGTTAAAAAAATGCTGATAGAGTACAGCACTTATGCTTCGATTGTAGTTTGTAACCTGCTCTTCCAATATGGGGTCTTGCTTTGTCAGATAGGAAGATCTGACTGGCACTAAAAATCTACTCAGTTATCATTGGCCGCTGGTTACCAACTTTTTTAGATTTTAAAATCCATATCTTTACAAGAAAGATTTCTATGAGTGTAGTTGTTGTCAAAATAAAAAAGAAAGAAAACACTTCGCTGCTTAAAAAACTGGTTGCTGCTTTGAATGAAAAGGCAGATGTGCTGACGGATGAAGAATTTCGCGACATGCGGTTTTCGGTACTGATGGAAGCCGGCAGGAAATCTAAATTACTGTCAGCTAATGAAGCTAAAAATGAATTGAAGAAGCGTGGAGTTGCGTTTTAGAAATTCTTTCTTTCGCGACCTCGACAATATTTCCAATCGTGGGTTAAACCGTTCACTCGCAACGTTGATTGAACGAATTGAGAAATCTGAAAGTTCAGTTAACATTCCTCGGCTTAAAAAATTAAAACGTACCAAAGCATTTGAGTATAAAATTGAATTATCGGTTCAATCAAAAGTGTATTGGATATTGGCCGATGTTTATGCTTCCCATATTGAATTTATCAGAATTAAATCAGAAGCATGGTGTAAAGCGAACTTGTAATTTTTGCCTTAACAACATGTTATGGTTGAAGTTCAATCGCTTATCACAGGTTCACCTTCCGGTTATTTGATTTTGCATCACTCATTTTTCTCGCAGAATAACAGCCCCAACGCTTTGCTCCAAGTTTTCGGCCGTTAGGATGCAACCTGACGAGGCGGCTCAAGGTGAGTCCGGTCAGAAGACCAGATAGGCACGGATAACGCAAAGAGATAATTATTTGGAATATGCCAAAACAGATTTCTCGATAATATCGCAGCACTCGTGCACCTGCTCTTCGGTAATGACCAGAGGCGGAGCCAGGCGGATGATGTTGCCATGTGTGGGTTTAGCCAGCAATCCATTTTCTGCAAATAGTAAACACAAGTTCCAGGCTGTTTCGCTTTCAGGCGAATCGTTGATGACGATGGCGTTGAGCAGCCCTTTGCCACGAACCAATTTCACCATGTTGGTTTTCCGGATCAATCCATTCATGCGTTCGCGGAAAATTTTTCCCAACCGCTCTGCGTTTTCCATCAGGTGTTCGTCTTTCACTACTTGCAATGCTTCGATCACCACGGCCGCTGCCAGCGGGTTTCCGCCAAACGTAGATCCATGTTCTCCGGGTTTGATCACCAACATAATGTCATCGTTAGCAAGCACCAGCGAGATGGGCAGCACACCGCCACTCAATGCTTTGCCGAGAATCAATAAATCGGGCCTTACCTTTTCATGGTCGCTGGCCAGCATTTTCCCCGTGCGGGCAATGCCCGTCTGTATTTCATCCATCATCAGCAACACATGGTGCTGGCGGCAAAGTTTTTCGGCTGCTTTAAGATAACCATCATGTGGAACATAAACACCTGCCTCGCCCTGAATAGGCTCTATCCACAACCCACACACGTGGGGATTGGCCAGCGCTTTTTCTAACGCAGCCACATCATCGTATTCTACAATTTCAAAACCCGGCATAAATGGCCCAAATCCTTTTGTGGCCGTTGGGTCTGTAGAGGCAGAAATAATTGTAGTGGTGCGCCCATGAAAATTTTGTTTGGCTGCCACTATCACGGCTTTGTTTGCTTCAATCCCTTTTTTGGTATAGCCCCACTTGCGGGCCAGTTTGATGGCCGTTTCGTTGGCCTCGGCACCGCTGTTCATAAACAAAGCCTTGTCGTAGCCAAATGTTTCGCCCACATATTTTTCGGCCAAGCCTAATTTATCATTGTAAAAAGCACGGGAGGTAAGCGTCAGTTCTTTCGCTTGGTTGATCAGCGCGTTTACAATGCGCGGATGGCAGTGACCTTGGTTCACCGCGCTGTAGGCTGAAAGAAAATCAAAATACCGTTTGCCCTCTACATCCCACAGAAAAACACCCTCGCCTTTGGTAAGCACCACCGGCAGTGGGTGGTAATTGTGCGCGCCATATTTTTCTTCGAGTGCGATAGCGTTTTGGGAAGTGGTGATTGAATCAGTCATAACCATATTTTAAAGGGAAACAAAGATACACAGACTACTGACGAACCCAAGGCTGTCTTGCACTATAAATCCTGCTCACTACCTTTGTATAAGTTCTTTTCTAATTTTATCCGATTTTAATTTTGCCATGATGGATTCAAATATTGATCATATCAAACGACTTTTTGAAAACCTGAAAGGGATTAGTTTCCTGCAAAGGATTTTTGGCTGGAGCCAAATCAAAAATCAGATGATTGATGCTTCGGCAGATTTGTACAAGCTGACTTTAAAAATTGAAGACGCTGCCAAAACAGAAAATATACTGGCCATCGAACAAACCAATTCGCGTAATCTTTCGGAGTCAGTAGCGCGCCTGTCAACCGAAAACCAAGTGCTGAAAGAGGCCAACAAACAAATTGAAGATCTGAAAAAAGAAGAGGCCAGTTTAAAAGAAGCCCGCTCGCTCATCACCAATCAATACGTTAAGGTGTCGAATGAAAATGCCGAGCTGAAACAAAAACTGGAAGCCAGCGAGCGCGAACTTCAAAAAGTTGCCCACGAAAATATTGAATTAAAGAAGGACGAAGATTTCCGCAAACAAAATCACGCCAAGTCTGTGGCTTCCCTCGAAACGATTCAGGTGCGCATACAAAACGACCGCAACCGCGAGTTGCAAGAGCGCAAAGATGCCGAGATCAACCGGCTGCGCAACATGAAGGAGACCTGGAGCAACCATCAGGAAAATGTAAAGAACACGATCAAAACCATCTGCTCGCGCTATACGATCGAGTACATTGACAAAGTTCCCTTCAAGGGCGAGCCCGACAATACACTTAAAATCAGCGATGAGTTTGTCATTTTTGATGCAAAAAGCCCGGCCGGTGAAGACCTTTCCAATTTCAAAAATTACCTGAAGGCGCAGGCAGAGTCTGCCAAAAAATACGCCAAAGAAGCCGATGTTAAAAAAGATATTTTTTTGGTGGTGCCTACCAACACGCTGGAAAGTTTAGAGCAGTTTGTTTTTCGTTTGGCCGATTATAATGTGTTTGTCATTTCCATTGATTCGCTGGAGCCGGTTATTTTAAGTTTACAAAAAATTGAAGAATATGAATTTGTCGAGCAGCTAAGCCCGGAAGAGCGCGAAAACATTTGCCGGGTGTTGGGCAAATTCGTTCACCTGTCAAAGCGAAGGATACAGATAGACGGATTTTTCACCCGCCAGTTTTTTGAACTGGTCTATCGCAGTGAAGCCGACCTGCCCAAAGACATTCTGGAAAAAGTATCGGAGTTTGAGAAGGCTGAAAAAATCAATCCACCCATCGAGCGGAGAGCTAAGCATATCAGCGCCAAAGAACTGGAGCAGGAAACCGCCTCGCTGAAAAAAGAAGCCCACGCCAAAGGTATCGTCACCGAAGAAAATATACTTTCCAGTAAACTCAGCAAACTTCCATTATACTCTACTGATCTGGAAGCCGAAGTTCCGGATAAGTAAACCAATTTGTTTGATGAAACTCGTTAACCTAAAAAGTAAAATATGAAAAATCTACTCTTTGCCTTCACCGCTGCTTTGTTATTGACTTCTTGCGCCTCTCTTTCTCCCGTGGGAAAATGGGATTACAAAATTATCGGCACCCCGCAAGGCGATTACTCGGGTGTGATGACGGTTGCCAAAAAAGAAAAAACATTAACTGCCGACATGAAGTCGGAATCCGGAGACCTGCCTTTCAACAAATTTGATTATCTCAGCAAATCGAAAAAAGCAACAGGCGATTTTAATTACATGGGCATGACTGTCAACTTTGATGCGGCCGTTACGGAAAACGATATGACCGGAACGGTTTCCACCCAAGGCATGAGTTTTCCGTTCAAAGCTGTTCGTAAAAAGGAAATCAAAAAATGAAAGTAACGGTCGACAACAAGTTAAAAAAACTGATTGTGGTGGGCGACCGCGTACTCATTCGCCCCGGTCGTCAGTCTGACAAAACCGATACGGGGCTATACTTACCGCCCGGTGTGCAGGAAAAAGAAAAAATCCAGAGCGGCTATGTCATTAAAACAGGGCCGGGCTACCCGTTGCCCATGCCTGCCGATGAAGACGATTTGTGGAAAGGCAAGGAAGAGCAGATAAAGTACCTGCCACTGCAGGCGCAAGAAGGCGACTTGGCTATCTTTTTGCAGAAGGGAGCTATCGAAGTAATTTATGAAAAGGAGAAATACTTTATCGTGCCGCAGGCTTCGATACTGATGTTGGAGCGGGAAGAAGACCTTTGAATTTTCTGAACCCGTATTACAACTCTTTCGCCTTCTCCCAATATTGATCCATCTCCGCCAGTGTCATCTCGCCCATTTTTTTTCCGTCTTGGGCTGATGCCTTTTCTAAGTATTGAAACCGCTTGATGAATTTTTTATTGGTGCGCTCCAGCGCCTCTTCGGCATCAATCTCCAAAAAGCGCGAGTAGTTAACCAGCGAAAAAAGAAGGTCGCCAAATTCTGCTACTGCTTTTTCTTTGTTAATAGGCTGCCCTGTTTCCACATTAAATTCATTTTTAAACTCAAGCATCTCTTCTTCTACTTTTTGCCACACTTGTTCCTTCCGTTCCCAGTCGAAACCCACGCCCCGTGCTTTGTCCTGAATGCGGATGGCTTTTACCAAAGCAGGCAACGACTTGGGCACGCCTTCCAGCACAGACTTGTTTCCCGTTTTCAATTTTATTTTCTCCCAATTTTCTTTCACCGCTTTTTCATCGTTGGCCACCACATCGCCATATACATGCGGATGCCGCACAATTAGTTTATCGCAAATGGCATGGAGCACATCTGCCATATCAAAGGCTTTCATTTCAGATGCAATACGGGCATAAAAAACATTGTGCAACATTAGATCGCCCAGTTCCTTTTTAATCTCCTGCAGGTTTCCTTCCAAGATGGAATCAGAAAGTTCGTATGTTTCTTCGATGGTCAAATGCCGCAGGCTTTCCAAAGTTTGCTTTTTATCCCACGGGCAGTTTTCGCGCAGTTCGTCCATGATGGTAAGCAAGCGATCGAACGCATCGAGTTTGGCTTGGCGGTGTGGGTCGGGGGCAGAAAGATTTTTTTTATTCATTCCAATAATTTCATTTTCAAACTAAATATTCAGTCACAAATTTTTGAGGGCTTATGACAGGAAGTTGTTGCGAAACTTTTTGATAATCCTTCAAATTCGCAGTGATAAAAAAATCTATTTGCTTTTCTTCCAGTGCTGTAAAGTACTGAAAAGCATCTTCTAAATCATTAAAGGAAGACTCTAACGAAATACGCAAAGTATTCTTTTGGGTAGGAAGTATGGAAATAAAGCGCAAGTATTCGCCCAGCAGCTTTCGGGTGGCCGATGTAGAGATTGTTTTTCGAATGAGATAAGCTAAGGTGTAAAACGAAGCTGATGAAGCAAAGCCTGTTACCACACTTTCCTCGCATGCTTTCAGAATGGTTGAGGAATGATTATTTCGATCTAAGAGGTGGTCTAAAAACAAGTTGGTGTCTAAAAAAATTTTATAGGCCATGCTTCTCTTGGTAATGTCGGGCTATAATTTGTTTACTGCTCATAGATGGATATTTGCCTTTCAACAACCCTTTGGATGCATCTACTACGGAGTATTTTTTATTTTTTAAAGTTCTGTTTTTTAGAAATTTTTCTACAGAAGATGAGAGACTTTCGGAATTTTTTTCAGCGTACGCTTTTGCTTTTTCTACAATGCCTTCGTCAACGGTTAAAGTCAGTTTGGTTTTCATATCATACGTATTGATAATCAAATATACGTATCTCAATATTTTTCTCAAAGTTTAAGCCACCATCTCACATAAACCATTATTAAGGTATCTTTGTGCTTTAAAACTAATATTGTGACTCTCATCAAATCTATTTCTGGCATTCGAGGAACTATCGGAGGCAAACCGGGCGAAGCCCTCACTCCTGTTGATGTGGTAAAATTTTCTGCCGCCTTTGGCACGTGGGTGAAAAGGCGGGGCGGAAAAAAAATCGTCATCGGCCGCGATGCGCGTGTTTCCGGTGAAATGGTAAGTCAATTGGTGAGCCACACACTGACGGGTCTAGGGTTGCACGTGGTTGACTTGGGCTTATCTACAACGCCAACCGTTGAAATAGCCGTGCCGCTCGAAAGAGCCGGAGGTGGAATTATTTTAACAGCCAGCCACAACCCTGCCCAATGGAATGCGCTGAAATTGTTAAATGAAAAAGGCGAATTTATTTCTGCTACCGATGGCGAACTGGTGCTGACGATAGCCGGGCAAGACGATTTTGATTTTGCGCCCATCGAAAAATTAGGAACTTATTCAAAAGCCGATCACTACATTCAAAAGCACATCAGCCTCATTAAAAAAAATAAACTGGTAGATGTGAATGCCATCCGGCAAGCAAAATTTAAAATTGTAGTAGATGGTGTAAACTCTACCGGAGGTATTGCCGTGCCTCTCCTGCTGAAAGAACTCGGTGTAAAGACTATTAAAAAATTATACTGCGAGCCTACCGGCAAGTTTGCCCACAACCCAGAGCCGTTGCCCGAAAACATCAAAGCCATTTGCCGTGAAGTAAAAAAAGGGAAGTATGATTTGGGCATTATTGTTGACCCTGATGTGGACAGGCTGGCGCTGGTGCAGGAAGACGGGAAGCCCTTTGGCGAAGAATATACGCTGGTGGCCGTAGCCGATTATGTGTTGGGCCGCAAGAAAGGAAATACTGTTTCTAATTTATCATCTACGCGGGCGCTGCGCGATGTTACCGAAAAGGCAGGCGGACGATACACGGCCGCTGCCGTAGGAGAGGTGAACGTGGTAACGGCCATGAAAGAAACCCATGCCGTAATCGGGGGCGAAGGAAATGGCGGAGTAATTTTCCCTGAACTTCATTATGGCCGCGATGCGCTGATGGGCATCGCTCTTTTTTTAACACTCTTGGCCAAAAGGAAAATGAAAGTTTCAGATCTGAGAAAAACTTATCCTGCGTATTTCATTTCAAAAAATAAAATCGAACTGACGCCTGACCTCAACGCAGACAAAGTATTGGAAAAAATAAAGGCAAAATACGCCCACGAAAAAATAAACTTGGTTGACGGGGTAAAAATAGACTTTGAACAAGATAAAGAATGGGTGCACTTGCGCAAAAGCAATACCGAGCCGATCATCCGCATTTATGCCGAATCGCAAAACGAGCAGAAAGCAAATGAATTGGCAAAACGGATAATGGACGATATCCGCATGTTGGCTGTAATGTCTAGTTAACCATCCGAAAACATTAAGAGATGACAACAACCGAATTTAATGTAACGATACATATGGTTTCGAGTCTTGATGGATTTATTGCCAAAAAAGACAATAGCATTTCGTGGTTTGAAACTTCTCACAAATACGATAAAGGAGTGATTGGTGAAGACCCAGAAGAGTTTTTAAAAACTATAGACTGCTACGTAATGGGGTCAAAGTCATACGAACTTGCATTAGATCTTTCAAAAAAATATGGTTGGGCTTATGGAGACAAACCGACTATTGTATTGACGAATAGAAACCTATCAACTGACAGGCAAAATATTGAATTTTGTTCAGGTGATCTGAATGAGATTATAAACGATCAACTGAGACAGAAATACAAAAAAGTATGGGTTGTTGGGGGTTCTCATCTTACTAAAAACCTTATTCGACAAAAATTAGTAGATGAGATTAGAGTAAGTATTTTGCCAATTATTTTGGGTGACGGGTTACTATTTTTTGACCATATAGGACAAGAACAAGCATTATACTTAAAGGACTCAAAAGCATATAAAAACGGGATGGTTGAACTATGCTATATGATAAAAAAGTGAGAACTACAGAAAGAAACATTGTCTGTGTCATAGATTGGAGGTTTGTACAAAATTCAAAGGTTCTTCTTTTGAATTTTCTTCTAAAAGTGCCGCCCTTTGATAAAAGGTTATTCAATCCTGTCGCTTAATTTTGCAGTAATCAATTCATGTTATGAAAGTCTATCTTGATAATGCCGCCACCACCCCGCTGGATCCCGAAGTGTTTGAGGCCATGAAGCCATTTTTGGTGGAAGATTTTGGCAACCCTTCCTCCACCCATGCACACGGACGGAAAGTACGTGCCGCTATTGAGTCGGCCAGAAAAAAGATAGCCGAACTGCTCCACTGCACACCGGGCGAAATTATTTTTACATCAGGAGGTACCGAAGCAGACAATGCCATCATCCGCGGGGCTGTTGAAACCTACCAGATACAACATGTCATTTCATCTTCTATTGAGCACCATGCTGTAGAACACACATTGGCCATGATGGAAAAAAAAGGTGAGATCAATCTGCACTTAGTAAAATTAGATGCACAAGGGCACGTTGACTTAAGCCACCTCGAATATCTGTTAAAAGAATTTCCTCATGCGCTGGTGTCGCTTATGCATGCCAATAACGAAATAGGCAACTTGCTCGATATACAAACTGTGGGCGAGTTATGCCGCCACCATAATGCGTACTTCCACTCAGACACTGTGCAAACGATGGGGCACTACCGCCACGACCTGAAGCAACTGAATGTACATGGTCTGACGGCTGCCGCCCATAAGTTTCACGGCCCCAAGGGCGTGGGTTTTATGTACCTCAACAAAGACAAAAAAATAAAACCGTTGGTACACGGTGGTGCGCAAGAGCGCAACATGCGGGGCGGCACTGAAAATACTTATGGAATAATTGGCTTAGCCAAAGCATTAGAAATCTGCTATCGCGAAATGGACGAGCACGAAAAATACATTTCGGGTGTAAAACAGTATATGATCGAAAAACTGAAAGCTGCTGTTCCGGGTATTTCATTTCATGGCGACTCAGGCAACCTTTCGAAAAGTTTGTACACCGTATTAAATGTCTCCTTCCCTGAGTCGGAAGAAAACGAGATGATGCTTTTCAACCTTGACCTACAGGGAATTTCCGCTTCGGGTGGCAGTGCCTGTTCCAGCGGTGCCGCCACCGGCTCGCATGTGCTCCATGCCATCTACCCGGGTTCCAAAAGAGGTGCTGTCCGTTTTTCATTCAGCAAATACAACACGAAAGAGGAAGTAGATTTTACCGTGCAAAAAGTTGCTGAGCTGATAAAAGTAGAAGCCTAAACACGCAGTAGTGCCGGAAAGCATTTCATTCATCGGGTCGGGCAATGTAGCCTGGCATCTCGCCCCGGCACTGGACAATGCCGGGTTTGTGGTGAAGGAAATCTTCAGCCGCAACCACCGGCATGCGGCATTACTGACCGAACGCCTCTATCAGGCGGAAGTGAAAGCCACGCTAGATTTCTCTACCAGCCAATCCGCTGTCTTTATTATCGCAGTAAACGATGACAGCATCCGCGAAGTAGCACGCGAAATTATATTACCTGAAAAGGCTTTGCTGGCGCACTCTTCCGGCTCTGTACCATTAGACGAACTTCAGTTTGCCGCCACTTCCGACATTGGTGTGTTCTATCCATTGCAAACCTTCAGCAAAACCAAAAAGATCGACTTCCAATCTGTCCCTATTTTTATTGAAAGCGCCAACAGTGAAACAGAAAAAATACTGACCACATTGGCAAAGGCAATCAGCCATCAGGTAAAACGGATTACATCAGAAGAACGGAAGGCGCTGCACGTGGCAGCCGTATTCGCCTCTAACTTTACCAACCACATGCTGGCGCTGGGAGAAGTCATCGCACAAAAAAACAATTTAGATTTCGAGTGGCTGAAACCGCTCATTACCGAAACCATCAACAAATGTTTACAGACAAGCCCGCGCGAAGCCCAAACCGGCCCGGCCAGACGGGGCGACCTGGAAACCTTAGAAAAGCACATGGCTTTTTTGCATGATGATCCGCACGTGGCTGAGATCTATCAACTCATCAGCCAGCACATCATAGATCAATACCACGAAGATTGATTTTTTTGTACCTTCATCTTTTCAAAATGTAATTGATGCTGTAATCAGCAAACCCGAACTAATGCTTTTAATTTAATCTACATGAAAAAAATAATTTTCATCCTCGTCTTTGTGGCTTCTGCTTCTGCCTCTTTCGCGCAACAGCAAAAGTCAACCGTTGCCCCTCCTCTCTATGTCATCAATGGGCAAGCGCAGCCCGAGTGGGTAGCCAGCAAATCCGAGCCGGGCAAAATGGTGCGCCCTATTGATAATGTTGACCCGGCCAACATCATTAATATTGGAGTTGTCAACGGTGAAAAAGCTATTGCTAAATATGGAGATGCCGGCAAAAATGGCGTTGTAGAAATCACACTCAAAAAATCAAATTAAAAATTAGATGAAAAAAATATTTTTTCTGCTGGGGCTGCTGCCGGCATTGAATTGTTTCTGTCAAACAGATCGCAGTTCGTTCGACCCGAAGGTAACGGAAGTGTGGGATTTGAAGCCTGTAAAAATTTCGCCCGCCAAAAAAATAGGCGATCCTCCCTCGGATGCCATCGTACTTTTCGATGGAAAAGATTTATCAAAATGGACAACAGCACAAAACAGCGAAGCCAAATGGGATATAAAAGATGATGCCATGATTGTTACCAAAGGCAAAGGCGACATCAAGACCAAACAAACTTTTGGTGATATGCAGTTGCACATTGAATGGAGAACTCCGGACGAAGTAGTGGGCGAAGGGCAAGGCCGTGGTAACAGCGGAATTTTTTTGCAAGAACGCTACGAACTTCAGGTGCTCGACAGCTACGAGAGTGTTACCTACTCTAATGGCCAAGCCGGATCTATCTACAAACAATCCATTCCTTTAGTGAATGCTTGCCTGAAGCCTGGCGAGTGGCAAACGTACGATGTTATTTATATGGCTCCGCGATTCAGCGAAAATGGCCGCGTGATTATACCCGCTTATGTTACGGTTTTGCAAAATGGTGTGCTGGTACAAAACCACACTCAAATTCAAGGAGGCACAGAGTTTAAAGGTTTGCCTGTTTATCGCGCTCACGGCAAGGCTTCTATCCAACTACAAGACCATGGCAACCCGGTAAGCTACCGAAATATTTGGGTGAGAGAGTTGTGATTGTTGCTGAAATATGCTGCAACAAAAAAGCCGGAGTTAATCCGGCTTATTAATTTGAGTGCTTTCTTCAGGTTAAGGTTGTACCGGTTTGGCATTAGGCTCCACCTCGCCTTTGATGTGCAAAGTAACCATGCCGCCTTCTACGTTGGCAGAAACGGTAATGGTCTTGTCAAAAATTCCGGCTGCGGCAGCATTGTAGGTAGCCTTAATGTGCCCTTGCCCGCCCGGCATAACCGGCTCGCGTGTCCAACTGGGTGTAGTACATCCGCATGACGGAGCCGCATTGGTAATAACCAACGGTACTTTGCTGCTGTTGGTAAATTTAAACTCGTACGTTACGGGAGTTCCTTGTTTGATTTTTCCAAACTCGTGGGTGGTAGCTTCCCACGCAAAAGCAGCCTGATCTGTTTTAGGTGCAGTTACTGTTTGGCTAATCCCTTTTCCGGCCACCAAAACAAATACTGCCATAGCAATTAAATTTTTCATTTCGTTGAATTTTGGGTTAAACTTAAAGTGTTCCGTTGAACTGTACAAACTTCGCAGGTAAAAACCATTTTCCTTGTTAAAAACGGTCTAAGTAATGTTAATCGTTTGTTAATGCCCACCACTTGTATGAAGTGACCCTTAATACACCTTATCTTTGCAATGTGAGCCGAAACACACTGCGCATTATTATTATTCTGGCTGCTGTTAGCATTGCGGGCATTGCCGTTACCCAGTTTTATTGGGTACGCAAGGCGTTTGACCTGAAAGAAAATCAATTCAACCGCGATGTCAATGCATCTTTACAGGCGGTGGCCAATCGTATTTTTGAAATTAACAAAACCACTGTGCCCACTAACTCTCCGGTGGAACAAATGTCAACCAATTATTTTGTGGTAATAGTCAATGGCCCTGTTAACGCCAACGTACTGGGTTTATTGATTGCCAACGAATTTGAAAAAAGGAACATCACGGCCGACTATGAATACGGTGTGTACGATTGCGAAGAACAGTGCATGAAGGGAGCCGTTGTCGAATCTACCCGCTCAAAAAAATTAACGGCAAGCCAAACCGACTTACCTACTTTAAAAAGCGATGGCTACTATTTCAGTGTGCGCTTTCCCAGCATCGAAGCAAACCTGATCAGCCAGATGGGCATTTGGGGTTTCTCTTCTATCGTGCTGGTAGTAGTCATTTTCTTTTTTGTTTATACGCTGTTTGTTATCCTTCGACAAAAACGGTTGTCAGAAATCCAAAAAGATTTTATCAACAACATGACTCACGAGTTTAAGACACCTCTTTCTACCATCGGTATTTCTTCGGAAGTGTTGAAAGACCCCAGCATTGTGCAAACGCCCGACCGGCTGCTAAACTATGCCACCATTATCCAAAACGAAAGCACACGCCTCAAGCAACATGTAGAGCGGGTACTGCAAATTGCCAAGATTGAAAAAGATAATGTGGTAATGAAAAAAGAGCGTTTGGATGCACACGAAGTAATTCGCGAAGCCGTGCAAAACAGCTCGGTACACCTGCAAGAGAAAAACGCCACGATTGATTTGCAATTGAATGCGCACCAAACACAAATCATAGCCGACCGACTGCATTTTACCAACATTATTTTTAATCTGATTGACAATGCGCTGAAGTACAATAAAAATATTCCTCATTTGAAAATCATGACCGGCAACAGCGGCAATCAGTTTGTAGTAGAAGTACGCGACAACGGCATTGGCATCAGTGCCGAAAATCATAAGAAAATTTTCCATCAATTTTATCGCGTACCTACCGGCAATTTGCACGATGTAAAAGGTTTTGGCTTAGGCCTGAGCTATGTGCAGCGCATGATTCAATCTTTTAAAGGGAAGGTAACAGTAGAAAGCAAGTTGAATGAAGGGAGTACTTTTAAAATTTTGTTGCCCACCGCATGAGCGCACAAATTCTTTTGGCAGAAGACGACCCTACGCTGGGATATGTCATCAAAGACGGGCTGGCGCACAAAGGATATACTATAACACTTTGCAAAGACGGTGAGCAGGGCATAAACACCTTTCTTCAACAGCCGTTCGATCTCTGTATTTTAGATGTGATGATGCCCAAAAAAGACGGCTTTACGCTGGCACGCGAAATCCGCGAGCGGAACTCGAATGTGCCCATCTTGTTTGTAACAGCTAAATCCATGCTGGAAGATAAAATAGAAGGCTTCCGCTTGGGCGGAGACGACTACATTACCAAGCCCTTCAGCTTGGACGAACTGGCCCTGCGCATCGAAGTTTTTTTGCGCAGGTCGAATGGCAACGTGCACAAAGAAGAAATTTTTAGACTGGGTAGTTTTTCTTTCGATTCAAAAAATTTCATTCTTCATCATTCATCCGGAGAAAAAATTCTGACACAAAAGGAAGCCGAGGTGATGCGGTTACTTTGCCTGCACCGCGAGCGTGTACTGAAACGCGAGGAAATTTTAAAAACTGTTTGGGGCGATGATGACTATTTTATGGGCCGTAGCCTCGATGTGTTTATTTCCAAGCTGCG
The DNA here is from genome assembly GCA_018267215.1 of Bacteroidota bacterium. GTDB lineage: Bacteria > Bacteroidota > Bacteroidia > Cytophagales > Cyclobacteriaceae > ELB16-189. The sequence continues at coordinate 126,722 of JAFDYX010000019.1, read as the reverse complement.
CAAATACCTGAAAGATGACCCCAACGTAGAGATTGTAAACTATCATGGCGTGGGGTTTAAACTTGAGATAAAATCTTAAGTTTATGTAAACCTTTCGGGTTTTAGAAACCTGAAAGGTCTAAGATTAGGTGACGTTAATCGAATAACACCCTTGCCGTAATACTTCTCCCCAGCGTAATCTCATCGGTATATTCCAGATTGCCGCCTACGGGCACACCACGCGCAATGGAAGTAACTTTTACATTCATCTCTTTGAGCTTGCGGTTAATATAAAAAGCTGTGGTGTCTCCCTCTAGCGTAGGGCTTAGCGCTAGAATTACTTCTTTGATTTCGCTTTTATGTTGTGCGATGCGCTGAACTAGTTGCTCAATCTTCAGGTCGGTCGGGCCAATGCCATTGATGGGTGAGATCACCCCGCCCAGCACATGATACACCCCGCTGTACTGTGCCGTGTTTTCTATGGCCATCACATCGTTGCTCTCTTCTACGACACAGATAATGGAGTGATCGCGTTTGTGGCTGCGACAAATGGTACATTCTGTTTCATCGGAAATATTAAAACATATTTTGCAAAACCGGATGTTCGTCCGCAGTTTAGTTAATGCTTCGGCCAGCATCAGCGTGCGTGTTTCGTTTTCTTTAATAAGGTGGAGCACCAGACGGAGGGCTGTTTTTTTGCCAATACCGGGAAGCTTGGACACTTCCGTTACGGCCTCTTCAATCAGTTTGGAAGGATATTCCATCAGATGATTTTGGCATCAATGCCGGCTTCGCAAATTGCTTCGCGCAAGGGGTTCAACTCTTCGTACGAGCCCGAGCGCACTGCACATTTCCCTTTGAAATGAATGAGCCACGTACATTGTTCAGCCTGCTCGAGGGTGTGCTTGCAAACACGAACGAGTGTTTCGATCACATGTTGAAACGTGTTGAAATCATCATTGAACACCACCAGATCTTTTACATCTGTGATCTCAATGGACTCCAGCAAATCCACTTCTTCCAATATTTCAACCGAGGGTTTCATTTTTTAATCGCTCACAAAAATAAAAGTTTTGACAAGTAAAACCTAAATCGTAAATCGTAAACAAAAATTTGTCAATCGCAATGTCTCCACTTCTCATCAGCTCCATCATCGTTATCTACTTTGCTTCGCTGATTACGATTTCCTACTTCACCTCGCGGGGTGCTGACAGCAATACATTTTTTACAGCCAACCGGCAATCGGCTTGGTACTTGGTGGCCTTCGGCATGATCGGCTCTTCGCTGTCGGGGGTTACGTTTGTGTCGGTGTCCGGAGCTGTAGGTAAAGTAAACTTCTCCTATTTTCAGGTAGTGCTCGGCTACCTGGTGGGGTACATGGTGATCATCGCTATTTTAATGCCGCTGTATTATCGTCTGAAAGTAGTTTCTATTTATACTTATCTGGAACAGCGCTTCGATTCCTGGAGCCACAAAACAGGTGCTGCTATTTTCTTAGTGAGCCGCTCGGTTGCTTCTTCGCTCCGTCTTTTTTTAGCGGCCTCTATTCTACAACTTTTTTTATTCGATGCCTGGAACGTACCCTTTTATGCTACCGTCATTATCACTTTAGCTTTGATTTGGATTTATACTTTCAAAGGTGGAGTAAAGACCATCATCTGGACAGATACATTTCAAACCATATTTTTAGTGGGGGCCGTCATCATTACCGTATGGGAGATTTCGAACAAATTAAATTTTTCGTTTGGCGAAATGGTGCAGGCCATCCAAGCCAAAGGGTATTCACAGGTTTTTATTTTTGGATCGGCCAACGAAGCGTTGTTTTTTCCTAAACAATTTTTGGGAGGAATGTTTATTACCATTGCCATGACAGGGCTCGATCAGGAATTGATGCAAAAAAACCTTACCTGCAAAACACTGGGCGATGCTCAAAAAAATATGTTTTGGTTTAGCCTCACGCTGGTAATAGTCAATTTGCTTTTCCTGACACTCGGTGCGCTGCTCTACATTTATTGTGAGCAGAAAGGGATTGCCATTCCGCATAATAGCGATGATCTGTTTCCCTTGCTGGCCTTCAACGAACTGGGGCTGCTGGTAGGCGTGTTGTTTCTGTTGGGTATCACCGCCTCTTCGTATGCCAGTGCCGACTCCGCCCTGGCCGGCCTCACTACCTCATTCTGTATTGACTTCCTCAACTTTAAAATCAAGGATGAGAAAACAAAACAGCGCCAGAAGTTTATCGTGCACCTCTCGTTCTCCGCTTTGTTTTTAGTCATCATTTTAATCTTCAAAGAGGTAAATGAAAAATCGCTGATTGATGCCGTGCTGAAAGTGGCCGGCTACACCTATGGACCGCTACTTGGCTTATTTTCTTTCGGCATTTTTACTTTGCGGAAGGTGAACGGAAAATTCGTGCCCGTTATCTGTTTGCTGGCTCCGGCTATTTCGTACTGGCTCAGTGCCCATTCCGAAAAATGGTGGGATGGCTACCAAATGAGCTATGAGATAATCATAATAGACGGGCTCCTTACCTTTCTGGGGCTTTGGCTGATTTCAATAAGGAGAGAAAAGAGTACAAATTAAAAAGGCTGTCTTGGTGAAGACAGCCATTCAATATAGTTGAAAAAGATTGATTAGATCTTCGTTTCTTTCTTTACATCATGAGCTTTTGAGTAGGTGGGACATGTATATTGAGAGCAGGCAGAAGCCATCAACATGACCACAGCTATCAAAACCAAAACAGACTTTTTCATAACCGGTTTATTTAATTACCATACAAAGATAAGCCACCAAATTAGAGATTATTTTGCATAACGGAAAAATTCTTACATAAGTTTCTAAATCGCCAAAAAAGGTTTTACAGACGATAAAGCATCAAAAAACGAGTTGAAATGAACACTAACGGTCGTTTTTTGGTTTAAATTGTATCTTCCGGCAGCATGATAGGTCATCGGTTTTCAAAATATACCCCACCGCCCGACAGCGCAAAGAGCGATTTCGATAAATTGCTCAATGTTTTCATGCAATTATTGCTCATTACATCGGGCAATGTGGCCGAGGCGTTGCAATGGCTTACCGAGGTGGATAAACAATATGGGCTTACCAATAAAGATTATGGCATTGGCGATTTCATCGAAGATTTAAAAAAGAATGGCTATATCACCGATGATGGACCGAATGGTGAATTCAAATTGAAGGCAAAGGCCGAGCAGAACCTGCGTCAATCGGCACTGGAAGAAATTTTTGGAAAACTAAAACGCACCAAACCGGGTGGCCATCAAACACATCATAATGGCAGAGGCGATGAACCCACTACCGACAGGCGCGATTATGAATTTGGCGATACACTGGAACAAATCTCGATGACCGAATCTTTACGCAATGCGCAGATCCATCATGGCTTCGAAGATTTTTTCATGACCGAAGAAGACCTTGAAGTAACGGAAAACGAATTCAAAGCCCAGACTTCTACGGTGCTGATGATTGACATTTCGCACTCCATGATTTTGTATGGTGAAGACCGCATTACGCCAGCCAAAAAAGTAGCGATGGCCTTGTCCGAATTGATCACCACAAAATATCCAAAAGACACGTTGGACATTTTAGTTTTCGGTGATGATGCCTGGCAAATTGAAATCAAAGACTTGCCGTACTTAAACGTAGGCCCTTATCACACCAACACCGTTGCAGGGCTTGAACTGGCGATGGGCATTTTACGCAGGAGAAAAAATACCAACAAACAAATCTTCATGATTACCGATGGCAAGCCTACCTGCATCAAACAAGGAATAAAATATTATAAAAACGCATTCGGCCTCGATCAAAAAATTTTGAACAAAACACTCGACCTGGCCGTGCAACTTCGAAAAATAAAAGTACCCGTTACCACGTTCATGATCGCCACCGATCCTTATTTAAAAGCCTTCGTGCGTGAATTCACCAAAGCAAATAACGGCAACGCCTATTACAGTTCCCTGCAAGGATTGGGAAATCTGGTGTTCGAAGATTTTAAAAAGAATAGGACGAAGAATTTGTAAGTCGCGCTGCTCGTTCAAGATAAAATATAAATCGCAAAATAAGTATCAGGTGCTCATCAATTTCCTTTTCGGCAATAGTCATTTCTTTCTGTTAAATTTACTGATATGGGTACTACCCGCAGATCTTTTGCCAAAAAAACGATAGCCGCTACCGCTGCCTTTAGCCTTTCATCTTTTCTAAATGCTTCGGGGCATTCACCTGCATCAACTATGAAAATAGTTTGTGTCGGTGGGCATCCGGATGACCCCGAGAGTGGTTGTGGCGGCACGCTTGCTAAATTTGCAAACGAGGGACACGCTGTAACTGTTATTTACCTTACCCGTGGTGAAGCGGGCATCGAAGGCAAATCGCATACAGAGGCGGCCGCCATCCGCACGCAGGAAGCTATGGCTGCCTGTAAAATAATAAATGCCAAACCTGTTTTTGCCGGACAGACAGATGGAGATACCATCTTCAACAACGAGTGGCGCAAAAAAATACAAGCACTGATTATGGAAGAACAACCTTCTGTTGTTTTTACCCACTGGCCGCTGGATGCCCACCCCGATCACCAATGCGCCAGCCTGCTCACCATCCAAAGCTGGTTTCGCAGCAAGAAAAATTTTGATCTATATTTTTTTGAAGTGTGTACCGGCTCGCAAACGATGGGATTTCGCCCTACAGATTACATTGATATCAGCTCTGTGCGAGACCAAAAACGAAAGGCAGTTTTTTGCCATGCCAGTCAAAATCCAGAAGGTATATACTCTGCTCCAGACTGTAATCATAACCTAATTGAGTCTTTCCGCGGAACCGAAGCAGGTGTAACTGCCGCAGAAGCTTTTATCAGAATGCGTGCCGATTACCGAGCGCTCTGATAAAATATTTTTCTCTTTTCTCTATTCATCTCAGCAAATTCAGCATCCTGTTTTTTTGATGCTGAAGAAAATCATATCCTACAACCTCGACAAGATATAATTTTGCCGCATGATGAAAAGAAGTATTGAGGTAATGGCTCCGGCCGGCAGTTTCGATTCGCTGATGGCCGCCCTTCAGGGAGGGGCTCACTCGGTTTATTTTGGTGTGGAGCAATTGAACATGCGTGCCCGCGCTACGATGAATTTCACGTTGGAGGATATACACGAGGTGGCTCGCCTCTGTAAAGAAAATGGAGCCCGCTCTTATATCACGCTAAACACCATTGTGTACGACCATGATCTTTCAGTCATCAAAACAATTATCCAAGCCGCCAAAGATGCCGGCATTACGGCTATCATAGCTGCCGATCAAGCCGTCATTGCTTATGCGCGCTCAGTCGGCATGGAGGTACATATTTCTACACAAGTAAATGTTACCAACATTGAAACCGTAAAATTTTATTCTCTGTTTGCCGACACTATCGTTTTGGCTCGCGAGCTGAGCCTGACACAGATAAAAAAAATCACCGATGCCATTCAAGCCGAGCAAATCAAAGGACCATCGGGAAGGCTGATGGAAATTGAAATATTTGTACATGGAGCCCTATGCATGGCCGTTTCCGGAAAATGTTACCTGAGCCTGCACACCCACAATGCTTCGGCCAACCGGGGTGCTTGTGTGCAAAACTGCCGCAGAACTTACCAGGTGATAGACCGCGAAGAAGGACATGAGTTGGCCATAGACAACGAATACATTATGTCGGCACAAGACCTCTGCACCATTGATTTTATAGATCAGGTGCTTGACTCCGGTGTTTCCGTGCTGAAGATTGAAGGCCGTGGCAAAGGCCCGGAATATGTGAAGACCGTAACCAAATGCTACCGCGAAGCAGTGGACGCCTGCCTGGCCGGCACCTACACGCCCGAGAAAGCAAAAGTCTGGAAAGAGAAAATGGAAAATGTGTACAACCGGGGTTTCTGGTCGGGCTACTATCTGGGGCAACATCTGGGCGAATGGACAAACACCTCTGGCTCGAAAGCCAAGTTGCGCAAAGTGTATCTTGGCAAAGGCAATAAATATTTTGGCAAAATAGGTGTAGCCGAATTTCTGATCGAAACGCACACACTCAGAAAAGGAGATTCCATTTTGATAACCGGCCCTACTACGGGCGTCATCGAAACTACCGCAGAAGAACTTCACACATCCCAAGGTGCTGTGGAAGAAGCCGTACAAGGCGATCTATGCTCTATCAAACTGGATACGCCCATCAGAAAAAGCGATAAGCTATACAAGTTAGTAGCTACGGCATGATCACCGTAACACTTCAGCGCGAAAAGTGTATTGGTTGTAATTACTGCCGGGAGTATGCCCCGCAGCGGTTTACCATGTCGAAGAAAGACGGCAAGGCTGTGTTGCTCCACGCCCGCGATAAAAAAGGGTTTCATACTGTCCGCGTTCATGAAGAGGAACTAAACTCAATATTAAAAGCAGCAAAAGGTTGTCCGGTGAAAATTATTAAGGTGAAGGAATGATAGTGGCAAACATTTTGTAGATTCCGTACTTGTTTTTATTACCAATTGAGCCCGTCTGCTTCTGGCACCAGCGAATCTTGCCAGATTGTGTCGTTCGACCAGCAATGACTTAGTTTTGCGGATTCATGCAGTCTATTAGGAGCTAAAACAAGACTATGATCCGCACTACTCGAAAGATTTCTTATGAATTTTTAACAGCGACATAATTTGGCGTAGCCACTTTATTATTTTGTTCCACAAATCAAAATTTATGGTACAATCTAATCCAAAAGCTAATCGCTCTTCCGACTTCAACATGTTCTCTTATCATGGTGAAATTCAAAATCAAAGAATGTTTTGTTTCTTTTTCAGGGAGGTTCCATCGATTAAAAAGGTTCATAATATAGACCTGACCAAGGTCGTTGAATGGGTAGAAAATAATAAATCAGAGTTGGTCATTCAAAAAATTACTGACGAATATTTTGGTGCAAAATCACTAAATCTCAAAAGTGTGATTTATCTTTTTTCGGATAGAATTTTACTTTCTGTTGACAGTTTTGTTGGCGATATGGAAGTATTGTTCCACGACAATGAGGCTCAAGCTCAAAAAATCATTGATTCACTAAAAGACTTTAAGAAAGAAAAAAGCAACAACAATATTCTTATCGTTACTTGCGAGCCTAGCGGACTACTTGATCTGCGACCTGTTAAAATCTCTGCGCCAAATACAAACTTAGAAAAGTGCTACAATGATGATCTTATCACACGTCACGAAAGCATTTTGGAAATACTCAAAAAGGATGAAAGCGGATTAATGTTATTTCATGGTGAGCCGGGCACAGGCAAGTCAACCTATCTGCGCTACTTAACTTCTCAACTTAACAAAAAGATCATTTTTCTTTCACCCGGATTGGCCGGAAATTTAGATAATCCACATTTCGCGAGATTACTATTGGATCATCAAAACGCAATCATCATTGTAGAAGATGCGGAAGAACTTTTGGTGGCGAGAGAAAACGAAAAGAACTCCGGCATCTCCATGCTGCTAAATCTCACAGACGGGCTTTTGGGGTCGTGTCTCAACATTCAGTTTATTTGTACATTTAACATTCAGCTTGGCAAAATTGATAAAGCACTCCTTCGCAAAGGAAGATTGAAAGCGCTTTATGAATTTACCGCACTGTCCCTTGAGAAAACAAAAGCATTGATTCATGATCTCAATAAAAACATAGATGTGAAAGAACCGATGACAATAGCCGACATTTATGGACTTGGAGAAAATTTCAAGTATGAAAAGCAACCGAAGGCTGTGGGGTTTAAACTGGCAAGCGTTGAACAAAATTGAAACACTACCCAGTTAACGCAACTATCTCTATATAATGCTTAAAATGAATTTGCCAAATGTGCACTCACACTTGTAAAAGGTAAAGTAAAGTATCACTTCAAAAGCAGGATATGGAGAAACAAAAAAACTACAACCAGTTTTCTAAAGAATACAATGCCTTATATCTGCAAAACATTTTATCCTTTCAAAAGAAAGTAAAAGAAAATGGTAGAGCCAGAGATTACTATGTTGATTTTTATCCAAGTTTTGGGGTTGCTGAAAACGAGTATGCTGATTTTCTAATATATGGGCAGGCAGTAAACGGATGGATATCTGGTTTTGAGCCAGAAAAAGTTGTGACTGATGCGCATGTCGATAAAAGCATTGCTTCATCCAATGAATATTTTGAACCTCTTGGCCATAACCCATTAGACTGGGTAAATGTGCAGTGGGACAAATATTCAATGGAGGAGTACAAGTTAAAACATGAAGGAATTAAGAACTATTACTCAGGCAAATACAGAGCAAATCGCTCGTTTTTCTGGAATGTCACTTATAAGTTAATAAATGATTTTTATGGATTTAATCGGAATGAACCAAATTGGAGTAGTAAAATGGTTTGGTCTAATTTACATAAAATCGCACCAGAGGATGCGAATCCAAATGATTATGAAACCAATGTCCAAATGGATTACTCAATAAAACTGTTCGAGCAAGAAATAAAAGAAGTGAACCCTAAATTTTGTATTATTTTAACAAATGGGAAGTGGTGGGAGCCGTTTGGAAAGGCTCTTCTTGAAAAATTTCCTACTCATAACCATCTTCCTTCCAAAATTGATTACTGTGAACAGATTCGATCGACCAAGATTATCGTAACTAAACGACCTCGCTTCGCAGGCCATGATCTTCAAGATATGTTTGTGAATCAAATATTAAGTTTAATAAATCAATCTGATTTTAAGAATGTCTAAACGAGAATACTTTTTGCGCTACTCGCTGATCATAAAACGCCTTCAAAAATCGCGGGCAACTTTTGAAGAGATCAATAATTATCTTGTCACCGAATCGGATGTAATTGACTTTGACCTCAGTATTTCCAAGCGCACTTTCCAGCGTGACCTGAACGAGATCAGGGATATTTTCAATGTGGATATTCAATACGATACTTCCAACAAAGTCTATTCCATCAACCAAATTGATAAATCAGAAGTTACAGACCGAATGCTCGAAGCATTTGAAATTTTTAATGCACTGAATGTTTCGGCTGATCTTTCTCATTTCGTGCTTCTTGAAAGACGGAAGCCTCAAGGTGTACATCATTTTCACGGATTACTTCATTGCATCAAGAATTCTTTGATCATAAAATTTTCTTATCACAAATACGAAGATGACATTGTTGTGAAGCGTGAAGTTGAGCCATATGCGTTGAAAGAATTTAAAGGTCGCTGGTATTTAATTGCCAAAGATATTCACGATGAATTCATGAAAACCTACGGCCTCGACCGGATTTTAGAACTCGATATAACGAAGAAGAAGTTTGAACGGTCAAATAATTTCGATGCACAACAACTTTTTAACAGTTATTTCGGGATCATCAATTCACCTGAAGGCAAAGTAGAAGAAATCATTTTGTCGTTTGATTCTTTTCAAGGCAAGTATGTAAAATCTTTCCCTCTGCATTCATCTCAGCAAATCATTCTGGATAATGACGATGAGACACAAATAAAACTTTCGCTCCACATCACTTACGATTTTATAATGGAACTTCTGTCGTATGGTGAGCGGGTGAAAGTTATTTCTCCAATCACATTACGAGATAGCCTATTGGAACGATACTCCGCGGCATCTCGTCAATACAGTTGATAAGGGCTAAGTCGCATAGAAATAATTATCACTCTTGTTATTGTTAGTTCGCTTGATTGAATAAAGTATAACCGATCATTCCAGCAAATCTGTATTTTCTGCTTATGATGGAAAGTAACCTTCTTGTTACTTCTGCACAAGCGTAATCTTGCGACAGTATGCATTCGCCACCATTTTATTTGGCGAGCGGTTAAAACTATGGCAATATGTGGGTATCGTTGTGATTTTGCTGGGGCTGATGCTACTTCACCTGTAAGCAGTCATTTTTCTACATTCTAAGCTATCCGAAATATTAGCATTGCAAAATGAAACTTTGCTTGGTTAACTTTGTTTTATATTGTTCAAAAGTATGGTAATGACAGACTACAAAACCATAAAAAATCTCGGCCAACTCAAATCTTCCGGCTACGTTTTCAAAACCATCAAAGATGAACTTCGCTCAAATCTCATAGAAAAGCTTAAACGAAAAGAAAATGTCTTTGCAGGCATTTGGGGTTACGAAGAGACCGTTATTCCCGATTTGGAAAGGGCAATCTTGGCAGGTCATGATATTAACTTGTTGGGCTTGCGCGGACAAGCCAAGACACGCCTTGCACGGTTGATAGTGAATTTATTGGACGAATACATCCCGGTAATTGAAGGTTCGGAATTGAACGATGACCCGCTCCATCCGATTTCACGTTTCGGTCGCGATAAAGTGAATGAACTGGGCGACAACACGCCCGTTGCATGGCTGCATCGCGAGGAGCGCTACACCGAAAAACTGGCAACTCCCGATGTTTCCATTGCTGATTTGATTGGCGATGTGGATCCGATCAAAGCAGCATCTTTGAAACTTCCGTATTCAGATGAGCGCGTCATTCACTTCGGATTGATTCCGCGATCGCACCGCTGCATTTTTGTGATCAACGAGTTGCCCGATTTGCAAGCGCGGATTCAGGTGGCGCTCTTCAATATTTTGCAAGAAGGCGACATCCAAATTCGTGGATTCAAATTGCGGCTGCCTTTGGACATTCAATTTGTCTTCACAGCCAATCCGGAAGACTACACCAATCGCGGAAGCATTGTTACGCCTTTAAAAGATCGCATTGACAGCCAGATCATCACACATTATCCTAAAACGATTGACATCGGCAGGAAGATTACACAACAGGAAGCGCGCATCCGCACCGAACAAAGCAAAGTTGTTTCTGTTAATGATATCGCAAAAGACCTGATCGAGCAAATTGCCATCGAAGCGCGCAAAAGCGAATATGTGGATGCCAAGAGTGGCGTATCGGCACGGCTCACTATTTCGGCTTACGAAAATTTGATAGCTGCAGCCGAACGCAGAGCGTTGCTCAATCATGAGCCATCTACCAACATCCGCATTTCAGATTTTGTCGGAGTGGTTCCCTCCGTTACCGGAAAAGTGGAACTGGTGTACGAAGGTCAGCAGGAAGGCCCGGGCATCGTGGCGCAGAACTTAGTGGGCAAAGCGCTGCGTACACAGTTTTTAAATTATTTTCCCGACCCCGAAAAATTCCGGAAGCAAAAGGAAAAAAGTCCTTATAAAAAAATTACCGAATGGTTTGGCAATGGCAATACGCTCGATCTGCTACACGACATGAGCAATCAGGATTATGAAAAATCATTGAAGGCCGTGCCGGGGCTTGCTGATGTTGTCAATGAATATCAAAAAGGAAAAGACACAAACCTGAAATTATTTTTTATGGAGTTTGCACTTCATGGTCTGGCCGAATACAGTTTGATCAGCAAACACAACCTGACGGCCGGGTTACAGTTTAAAGACTTGCTCAGCAGTATGTTCAACCTCCCCAAAGAAGACGAAGACGAAGACGATGAAGAAGACGAGGCCTTCGGCAAGCACAAGCTATGATAGTGAGGAGGTATATGAGCTGCGCAAGCTGGTGATGGAAGGAGAAGGGCAGCACCTGGAATTCAAACACAAGGTATCTCAGCCCGAAAAAATTATTCGCGAAATGATTGCTTTCGCCAATAGCGAGGGTGGCACCTTATTAATAGGTGTGGATGATAACGGCACATTGGCCGGAGTAAAATATCCTGACGAAGAATTGCTGTTGGTGCGGCAAGCGTTAAGTCAACACATGAAGCAACCGCTGGTGTACCATGATTCGCTCATTGAGCTGACTCCTAATAAATTTGTGCTACGGCTCGACATTCCTCCAAGCGATAATCGCCCGCTTTATTTTACTGATGAAAAAAACCAACACGAAAGCTTTGTGCGTGTAGAGGACAAGAGCATCAAAGCAAGCCTACAGATGAACGAGATCATCCGCAGGAAAAGGCTAAACAAAAATATCCGGTTCTATTTTGCCGAGCACGAACTTGCCTTGATGAAATACCTTGAAGCACACAAAACCATCACACTTCAGGAATTCCGGCTACTGACAGGTCTTAGTCAGTATGCCGCCTCGCGCAAGTTGATTTTGCTGGTACTTGCCAACGTATTAAAAATTACTGCCACGGAAAAAGGAGACTATTACTCTCAAGCGGGGTAACGCATTAGTTATCCCAATCAAAGTATTCATCTTTCTTTAACTCCACTTCTTTTTTCTTTTTGGCACCTCGTGTTTGAAAAGCTTCTTTCAATTCCTTCACTTCCTTTTTTAGGTCGCTCACAATTTTTTTCTTGGTAGCTTCTTTGTCAAGTTTTACATCGTATTGATCTGTCGTGCCGACAATTTTCAAAAATATTTTTGTTTGCCCGCCCGTTTCCTCAACCGCTCCGAAGGCTTCATCGGGGTCAATTTTTTTCTTGTTGCGCAAAGGCGCCACCACGCGGTAGTCAATCAACTGATCAAAGGAATGAATGCCACTCAGAGAAATAGTGGTGGCGTTAGAGCGTATTTCCATTTGCGGAATGAATATCATCCTCTTTTCAATGTGGATATTGTTTTTCAGATCGGCAAAACGGAGTCTATTCAATGCCTGATCGTCCAGATATTTATTCAGTTTTTGCAATGGCTCAAAATCGTTGAGCTCTCCATTTTTTATCAGCACATCAATATCTGCCACGAGCGTCTCCGGGTAGAGTTTTAATTTTTGGTTGAGGTTCATTTCCAGGTTTACATCGGCATGGGCTTGTCCTTTCAGGTGGGCAGCTTCGATAAAATTCTGATGGAAGTTTTCGAACACATAAAATACACTGTCAATATGGATACTGTTGAGGCGGAAGGCCGTTGAGACATCTATTGCCTTCGGGTTTTTAGCATCTACAATTCCGTTCATTTCTAAGCTGCCACCCATCGCCTGCAACGACAAATGGCGCGACACGGCAATCTGATTTCGTATCAACAAGTCGCCCTTCACCAGGCGTGTATCAAAACGTTTGTACTTCATCCGTTTTACATCGCAATTAAAATTCAAGTGAAGCAAAGGCGAAATGGAAAACCCAAAATCTGTTGACCCCGAGCCTAACCCAATCGCCACTAAACGGTCGAGATCTAAAAAATCAGATTTTAAATCGGCTTCCACCCCAATTGGCTGATGATCGAAAAGCAGGTAGGTAATTACATTCTTCAAAAAACCGTTGAGCAAAAAATCGCTCCGTTCCAATTTGCCTTTCAGGTTACTCATGGCAATGTCATTTTTATTGAAATGCAACGAGCCGTTGATGTCGCTAAATTGGATTTTGTTTTTTGAAATAAAAGACAAATCGTGTAGGTCAATCGTTCCGGTGGTTTGCACTTGCTGCGCGGTGGCTTTATTTTTTAAGAGCGAAATGCGCCCGGCAAAAGAAACATCAGCTTCCACCGTACCTTTCAGTTCATTCATATCTTCAATGGCATAAAAATTTTGAATGACTGACGCATCGCTTGCACCTTTAAAATCAAGCGTTACCACTGGGTCGTCAAAATTCTGGATTGAAAAATTTGATTGAATTTGTTTGCCGTTGAGGTATCCCGAAAGATTTTGGATGCGGATTTCCGCATTAGAAAAATCCGTCAGCGAAGGTGTAAAGAAAGATCCGCTGAAGTTGGCCTGGTCAATTTTAGATTGAGTACCGGTATGGACAAAGGAAGTGTTTTTACAACCGAAGCTGGCCTTCATCAACGGGTGGGCTATGTCGCCTTGTAGTGCCAGCGAGAAATAAACTTCGCCCTTGCTTTGATAGGCTTTCAATTTCTGAGAAAAAAATTCAGGCAACAGCGATAGCAAAGTTTGCACGTTTGTGTTCTTGCCTCTCAGTTCTACATTAATGTTGTCTTTGTCTTTAAAGACATGCTCTCCTTTCAGCTCAAATTCTGATTGGCCAAGGTTAATATTCGATTGCTCTACCTTAACTTGCTTCTCTTTGTCATCGTAGCGCACAATAGAGGTCAGGTCAAATTTTTTATCTTTTAGCAAGATCAGATTTTTGATGCCGATCTGGCCAATGGTTACATCGCCTTGTGTTTCAATGGTGTATATCTCGTGAGAAAATTTGATGGATGCCACCAACTTATCACTTTGAAAAATGTGATGTTGCCGGCTTTGCTTATCATAGTATTCAACTTTTGTGTCATTCAGTTTTATTTGGCGCAGGTCAAACTCCAGTTGTTTGCCCGGGTTTTCTGCTTTTTTGGTAATCACAAAATTAGAGTGCCCCTCTTCATCAATTTTTAAATGTGTTTCGCATTGGTTGATCTGCAAGCCTCGAACAGAGTATTTCCCTCGCCACGCATCCAGCGTATTGATCGAGAAAGAAACAGACTTGGCTTTCAACAGCGGGTAGATGCCCGGATGGCTGTCTTCTACATACACATCGGTGCAGGTGATGGTCAGGTTAGGGAAATCTTGCCACGAAGAAATATCGAAACGGCCAATCTGCACGGGTGTGTTCAGGCTTTTGTTGGCCTCGCTGATAAATTGCTGGATGATCCGGTCTTTAAATAGAATGACTGATCCGGCAAAGGCTATCAGCAAAACCACCAGCGTAATAAAAAAGTAGAGAAGAATTTTCCGCTCAGCTTTCACTTCAATAAAAATGATGCTGCAAAATTATCAATTAAATGATTACACCACCTCAAATACTTCTGCCGAAGCTCGCTTCAGGTGTTCTTCAAAATCGAAAGGCGCATCTCCGCCTTCCAGCAAGCTGCCTTCGGGAATGGGCGGAAAAATTTCTTCGTAGTTTTTTACCATGTTCATAAACACACGTCTGTACACATGTGTGCGATTAATCTTTTCCGGATTATCAATGCCCGCGGCAGCAATCAGTTCCACAAAACTTTCTACAGTATTTTTGTGGTAGTTGGCCACACGCACTTTTTTATCGTCAATCACCAGTCCCTTCATCAAAGAAGGATTTTGTGTGGCCACACCCGTGGGGCACGTGTTTTTGTTACACTCCAATGCTTGAATGCAGCCGAGCGCCATCATCATGGCGCGAGCCGAATTGCACGTGTCTGCCCCGAGTGCCATGGCACGTACCATGTGAAAACCGGTCAGTATTTTTCCAGATGCAATGAGTTTCAACTTGTGGCGGATGCCGAACCCTACCAGCGAATCGTCTGCGAAAGCAAGGGCATCGAGCAGGGGCATGCCCACAAAGTTAGTAAACTCCGGTGGCGCTGCGCCTGTGCCGCCCTCGCCTCCATCAATAGTAATAAAATCAGGATAGCTGTTCAATTGCACCATGGCTTTGCAGATCGAAAGGAATTCGCTTTTGCGGCCGATACATAATTTAAAGCCAACCGGTTTGCCTCCCGAAAGGGTTCGTAGTTTTTCTATAAACCGGATTAATTCTGTGGGTGTAGAAAAGGCACTGTGAAAAGTAGGGGAATAAACTGTTGTGCCCGGCTTCACTAAACGGATCGCGGCAATCTCGGAAGTATTTTTTGCGGCCGGCAAAATTCCGCCATGGCCCGGCTTGGCGCCTTGCGACAGTTTGATCTCGATCATTTTTACATTGGGCTTGGTGGCATTTTGACGGAAGGCCTCATCAGAAAAGTTTCCGTCTTCTGATCGTGCCCCAAAATAACCAGTACCTATTTGCCAGATTACATCGCCACCGTTTTTTAAGTGATACGGACTCAAGCCACCTTCGCCTGTGTTGTGGGCAAAACCTCCAATTTTCGCGCCCGAGTTAAGTGCTTCAATGGCATTTTTGCTCAGCGAACCAAAACTCATGGCCGACACGTTGAGTACGCTCATGTCGTAAGGCTGCGTGCATTTCTCTCCACCAAAACGAATGCGGGGGTTATGATCCATTTTGTGAAAATCTTTGGGTGCGATAGAGTGCGTAATCCATTCGTAACCCTCGGCATACACATCGAGTTGAGTGCCAAACGGAATCGTGTCAATCTGTTTTTTGGCACGTTGATAAATAACCGATCTTTCGTTGCGATTGATGGGCGCGCCATCGGTATCGCGTTCTACAAAATATTGTTGAATCTTCGGACGCAGGTCTTCAAACACATAGCGCAAGCGGCCAAACAACGGATAATTTCTTTTAATGGATTGCCTCACTTGAATCATATCGGCAAAGCCCATGTACACCAGCGGTATAGATATAATTAATAAAGTGGCAGGGATAACGACATCATCGTGATCCCACCAAAGATGTGTCCACGCTGCAAGAGCAGCAATAACAATGATGGAACTGACGGTAAAGAGTTGTCGGTTATTCATAAACTGATCGTTTAGGTTACGTCAAGATAAGAACTAATTGTTTAATGGCGATTGATGTTTTTAGGATGCGGCTATTTTGTTTACGGCATCAATAAACCGGTCAAGATCGCGTGTGGTGGTATAAACATGTGGTGTTACGCGCACGGCCTTCACGTTTTCCCATTTAATGGAAACGGTGTGTATCTGGTAGTCGCTCATCAGTTTAGAGGAAACATCGCCTACGTCCATGCCATCTATGCTGAAGGTGCCCAGCGCGCAAGAGTATTCGGGCTTGAGCGAAATGTGCAGCTTCACTCTCGGATTTTTCGTGATGGCATTGCACCAATAGCTTTTAAGATAATGCAGCCGCTCTTGTTTTCGCCTGCTGCCGATGGCGTGGTGAAAGTCTATGGCCTGGCCGATGGCCTGCTCGGGTGCAAATGAACGTGTGCCCAATGCTTCAAATTTTTTGATGTCGGTGCTGGTGGGTTTATCAATCGGAAACAGCGGCCATGTTTTGCCGATGTGTTCTTTGCGTATGTACATTAGGCCCGTGCCGAAAGGGGCGCACAGCCATTTGTGCAAACTCGTGCCAAAGTAATCGCAGTTTAGATCCGAAATTTTATAATCTACGTGGGCGAAAGAATGGGCAGCATCTACGATGGAAATGATGCCACGTTTTCTTGCTTCCGCACAAAGTTTGGCAGCCGGAAGTATTTGCCCTGTCCACGTCATCAGGTGGGTGATGTGCCAGATTTTAGTTTTGGGGGTGGTGGCATTGATGTACGCATTGAGTACCACCTCATCACGATCTACGGGCAGGTCGAGGTTGATCCAGTTGATCTTGACACCTTCGCGCATTTCGCGTTGCTTCCAGGCGTGGATCATGTTGGGGTAATCTTGCTTGGTCATCACGATTTCATCTCCGCGCTGCAAGTCAATTCCCCACGTAAATGTGCCGAGCGATTCGGTGGTGTTGCGGTTGATGGCAATTTCTTCGGGCGAAACTCCTGCCAGGTCGGCCAGCTTTCTCCGCAGCGGCTCTCGTCCTTTGTCTAAAATCTGCCACATATAATAAGTGGGCGCTTCGTTGCTCAGATGATAATACCGATCTACGGCATCTTGCACCACTTTGGGTTGTGGGCTTACGCCTCCGTTGTTCAGGTTTAATATATTGGGCGATACAGTATATGCTTGTGCCATCCGTGCCCACAGGTCGTCTTCGTCTGCGGCATCTTCGGGCGAAAAGCGGTTCAGTTCCCAAAGCGCATCTGATACGTCTTCTGCATGAGCCCGGCTTAACAGCGGGGTAAGCGACATGGCACTTGCCAAGCCAACTGTTTTTTTGAAAAAGGATCTTCGGTTGGTCATAACTTTTCCGTTTAGATTTTCAATTTACAAATTACTGCTTACAAGCCGTATGCCTTTGTGTTGAATTTGTGCCATGTGGTGACAGAAGGCTTCCTCTTGCCTGATTTTCAAATGTGCATATATCCGGCATGGTTCTTCAAAGGCCTGGTGGGCTATCTGCAAACTAAATTTTTTTATAATACCCATTACCTCGGTTGTCTGCTCGTAGCCAAACTGAATGATCACTTCCTTGGTAATCTCTACTTCAACTACGGGTGCTTGCCTGAGCGCCTCCTCGGCTGCTGTTTTATAGGCTTGCACCAGCCCACCCACACCTAATTTTTTACCACCAAAATACCGCACAACCACTACCAACACATTGGTTAGCTCTTTTGACTTCAGTTGACCTAAAATCGGATCGCCAGCCGAATGATTGGGCTCTCCGTCATCAAAGGCTTTGTATCTCTTGGCTTCGGGATCTAACACATACGCATAGCAGTGATGCTGGGCATCAAAATATTTTTTCTTTAAATCGAGAAGAATGTTTTTCACTGATGGCTCATCGGAGACAGGATAAGCAAACGACAAAAATTTGGATCCTTTTTCTTTGTACAACCCCTGAGCGGTTTTTGAAATTGTTCGAAAGGAAAAAACCATGACCACCTCAGTTTACATGGTCAAGTCTTCTTAGCTTCACGGCCTTCCAACTTGTTGCACCCACAACGGCCAATGTCATGATGCCGCCAAACACCACAGACGTAACTGTGCCCATTAGGCGGGCTGTAACCCCCGACTCGAACGCTCCGATTTCGTTGGACGAGCCTACGAAAATACTGTTCACAGCCGACACCCTGCCTTTCATATTCTCTGGTGTGAGTGTGTGGATCATGCTGAAGCGGATGATGACGCTGACGCAATCGAACATACCGCTCAAGATCAGCAACCCTACCGAAAGCCAGAATACTTTGGATACACCAAAACCAATCATACACACACCAAAACCGGCTACACACCAAAGCAGTATTTTGCCCATATTTTTTTTGATGGGATGACGGGTGATGTAAATGGCCATCATCACTGCACCAATGCCCGGTGCGGCACGCAGCAAACCAAATCCTTCTTTGCCTACCTCCAGAATGTCTTTGGCAAAAATCGGGAGCAAGGCCACAGCGCCTCCAAATAAAACAGCAAACAGATCGAGTGTGATAGCACCCAGAATAATTTGATTGCTAAACACAAACTTAACTCCGGCTTTAATTTTTTTCCATATCCCTTGTTCTTCGGTTACGGGTGGAATTGGACGGTTGGGTATCAGCGCATACGAGATGAGTGCGGCCAGCATGAGGAGCACATCCACCGAATAGGTGGCCGTGATGCCATACATGCCATACAGCAACCCGCCAATGACAGGGCCTACTACCGTGGCGCCTTCCCACACGGTGCTGTTCCAGGTGATAGCATTTTGGTACTGCTCGCGCTCAACGAGCTGCGGCATAAAAGAAAAATTGGCTGGCGATAAAAAACCGCGGGCAATACCGCTGACAAAGATGACCGCGTAAATAGGAAATACTCCATGCTGCAGAATAAAAGCACTGGCATGGAGTGTAAAAAAAAGAAGAGCAGATGCACAAAAAGTCAGCGTAACCACGCAGAACAAAATAATTTTTTTTCGCTCTACCACATCCGCCAAATGGCCGGCATACAACGAAACAGCAATGGCCGGAATAGCTTCTGCCAGCCCGATGAGCCCCAGCGAGAGCGGATCTTTAGTAATTTCGTAAACCTGCCACCCCACCACTACAGACTGGATCAGGATGGCCAGCGTAATAAACAAACGCGACAAAATAAATAGCTGAAAGTCGCGGGTGCGCAAGGCTGCGTAGGGACTGCTCATGTAGCTGGATGGGTTACAAAATTTTGTCGATGGCCTCCACGGCTTTTTTTTTGCGTGTTTCCCGGTCGCCCGAAATTTCTGTATAAGGAACTCCCGATTGGCTTACTTCATTTTTAAAAAGATTCCAAAAATATTCGCGCTTGTCGGGATGCTCGCGCTGCGGATCGTCTTGCCAGGGCACATCAATATGTGTCAGCAGGTAATGATCGTAGGGACGTTCTTTTATTTTTTTTAAAATATCCGGATCGCAGTTTCCATATTTATGTTCACTCCAGATTTTTATGACAATCAGGTTGGTATCGCAAATCAACAAACGGTTGGCCTCATACAGCCACTCGTCTTCCATGCGCAGTTGACCATGGGCAATTTTTAGTAAGTCCACTTGTTCATACGGCTTGCCTAATTTATTCAGGTAAGCGCGGGCATATTCTTCTACCCAAGGTGTTTGGTAATGTTGAGACAGGAACCGGGCCAAATCGGTTTTGCCGGTGCACTCGGGTCCGATCACACAAATTTTTTTTACTTCGGGTCTGTTTGCTTGGGATACTTTCATAAAAAAATTTCCTCAAAATAATCAATTCTGTAGGACAAAATACTTTAAAACCCGACTAACGGTAATTTGGAAACAAACGGGATTTTCTATCTTTCGGATTGATTCATTGTTTTGAAAAGAAGAAAAGCCATACAACAAATCGGTTTGGGGCTAACGGCCGGGCTTGTAGCCCCTCATTTGTTTTCTTCCTGTAAAAAGGAAAAGATTGTTCCTACCATTAATTACAACGGGTCTATCGCCATTATCGGTGCCGGGGCTGCCGGTTTATATGCTGCCGATATTTTATCATCTAAGGGATTAAAAGTAACGGTGCTGGAAGCCAGCAGCCGTTTTGGCGGGCGAATACGGTCATTCTCTGCTAATGATATTACTAACAACAATGCAACGGCTGCTTATCTCTATAATAACGCTTATACTCCATTAAATGATTTTCCTATAGAATTAGGTGGCGATATTATTTATGGATCAGACTCATCGCTCGGCAATATCACTCAGATATTGAGTGTTCCCTTAA
Organism: Bacteroidota bacterium; assembly: GCA_018267215.1. Classification (GTDB taxonomy): domain Bacteria; phylum Bacteroidota; class Bacteroidia; order Cytophagales; family Cyclobacteriaceae; genus ELB16-189. The sequence continues at coordinate 106,184 of JAFDYX010000019.1, read as the reverse complement.
TTGATTTGGGCACTGCCACCGACAATTATTTTTTAGGTGGTCAGGTCAACAATGCCTCGGGGTGGCAAGGAGATTCTGATTTTCAGGCTGTACAGAATTTTGTTTCAACGCTGAACGGCAATACCAGCAACGCATCCATCCAATCGGCTGCCGGTGTCAGCACACGGGCACAGTCGCTGCTCAATTCGGAAGCATCTAATTTATATGGCTCCACTTACGATCTGGTGAGCGCATCAGGTGTGGGGGGCGAACTGCACCTGCGGCAACACGACACTAAAAGGTTGACGGTAAAAAGTAATACGCTTCAGGATATTCTGCTGTCGCGCTTCAGCAATGCCATCAAACTGGTATTATTTAACACGGCTGTAACATCCATTGATTACAGTGGTGAAAAAATTAACATCACCGATAAAAACGGAAAACAATATCAAGTAGATAAGGCAATTGTAACCGTGCCACTCACCATACTGCAAGGCGGAGATATTGCCTTCACTCCTTCGCTGCCTTCCATTAATACTGCGGCTGCACAAAAATTTGGTATGGATCCGTGCTTTCGCATGATTATAGATTTTAAGAAAAATTTCTGGGGCAGTAATTCTGGTTTTTTATGGGGAGGAAGCTTTGGCCCTCAATACATGAACGGTGGGTATAACCGGGGCACATTTAATAGTACATTAGTAGTAACTGCTTATGGCCAGCCGGCACTGCACCTGTCACAACAGCCGGGGTTAACTGCCGTCAACCTGATCCTCAACGAATTGGATTCGCTTTACCCCGACACTTCCGGAAATTACCCGGGGCTGGCATCGAAATGGGTTATACGCCAAACTATTTTTAACAACGGTGTGCCGCAAGAGACTGACCCGGTTGTTACCAGCTATGACTGGTTGAAAGAGCCATACATTCGCGGAGGGATTTCCTATCCATTGGTGGGTTCTACACATCAGGATCGGATCAGCCTTGGCACCAATGTAAACAACCGGATTTTCTTTGCCGGAGAAGCCACCGATATTAGTGGTGATGCGGGAACCATCAGTGGTGCATTAAACTCGGCCGACCGCGCAACTAAGGAGTTGATCCAATCCATTACAGCTTAAAAAAATTCTTTAAACAAAATCCAGCAGCCTACGGCTAACGTAAACCAGCCGAATGTTTTGCGCAAGTATAAGGCGGCAATCCTGCGCGAAAAAAAATTGCCTATCAAAATACCGCCAATGGCCAGTGCCGTAACAATAAGCAAAAAAGGCCAGTCAATGGTGTGGTTCAACAAATCGCCTATGAAACCTACCAGCGAATTGACGGCAATAATAAACAATGAAGTACCCACAGCAGTTTTAAACGGAAGGCCTGTGAGAAAAACAAGCGCGGGGATAATCAAAAAGCCACCGCCTGCACCTACTAAACCAGTGAGGAATCCGATTAACACGCCCTCTACAATCACCAAAAAAACCCTGAACTTCCGGTTGTCCGAACTCATTTCGCGTTTGGCCCGGATGAGTTGAAACGAAGCCAGCACCATGAGCAGGGCAAACAAGCCGAGCAACAATTCGCGTTTGGTCAGTTCAAAATTATCGAATTGAAAAACCACGGGTGGAATTGCCGGAACAATCCAATGCCGGGTAACAAAAATGGCAACGATGGAAGGGATGCCGAAAAGGATTCCGGTTTTAAGATTGACCAGATGCTCGCGATATTTTGGTACTGCCCCCACCAAACTGGTAGCCCCCACCACAAACAACGAGTAGGCCGAAGCCATGACGGGTTCTATCTGAAAAAGGTAAACCAAAATGGGGATAGACAAAATGGAGCCACCACCACCCAGCAAGCCCAGCACCACCCCGACCAATACAGAAAAAAAATAACCAAGCAGTTCAGCCACAATCAATTTTTCGAGTAATCAAACACAAAGGCATCGGGAAATTGTTTCTTTAAATCGCTTACCAATGTTTCGGCTTTTTCGCGATTGCCCAAAGGGCCGAGAATCAAGGCATAGTATTTCACACCATTGATTACTTTCACCTGTACGATGATTTTCTTTTTGTATTTGTTTTTTAGCGTTTCCGAAATGCGAAACAGGTTTACTAACTCCTGGTAAGTGCCCACCTGTGCCCCAAATCCTTTGGGCACCACCGGGCTGATTTTAAAGTCGTAATATTCTTTTTCTTCTACAGCTACATGATCTACTGCTACGGCAGGTGTTTTGGTTTTGCCGTCTCCGGCATCTACTATTTCAATTTTTACATCGGCTACGCCTGTATTGATCATCCCCAATTTTTCTGCTGCCGCCCTCGACAAATCTATCACCCGGCCTTCTTTGTATGGGCCGCGGTCGTTGATGGTTACTTCAACCTGAGCCTGCGTGGCCAGATTGGTTACACGCACCACTGTGCCAAACGGTAAGATTTTATGGGCTGCCGTTAATTTGCTTGCCTTGTATTTTTCACCGCTGGCCGTGGTGCTGCCTTCAAATGAATCAGCATAAAAAGATGCTTTGCCTGTTTGTACTTGTGCTCCGGCCATAGCCGTTAGAAGCAGAAAAAATATTCCGACAACGTATTTCATATTTAAAGAAAACTTTGCCGGAAAGGTAAGGTTCTTTTAGGTCGGAAGGAAATAGACCTTGCACATTTCAGTACAGTTGCTGTGCTAAGATTAGAAAAATCCTTCAACGAGTTTAAGCAACCTTTTGCCCCACAAACGGTCTTTGTACAGATCTAAGAAAATATCTCCGTCATTTTGAAACTATTTTCTGTCCAACAAGTATCTAATACATCAAAAGCATTAATATGATAATGTTAAAAAATTACCTCCTGGTTGCCTTCCGCACTTTATTGAAGAACAAAGGTTTTTCATTCATCAACATTATCGGGCTCTCTATCGGCATGGCGGTGGCTTTGCTTATTAGTCTTTGGATGTGGGATGAACTGACCTACGATCGCTACCACGAAAATTATGATCGCATTGCGCAGGTATGGCAACATAACCTTTACAATGGAGTGCGCACTTCACAGGTATCGAACCCTTACCTGATGGGTGAAGAAATTCGAAACCTCTTTGGCAGCGATTTTAAATACGTGTTGCAAGCCTCGTGGAACTTGCCGCATATACTTACCCATGGCGATAAAATGTTCAACAAAAGCGGTTATTACTTTGAACCTGAAGTAACCGACATGCTCACACTGCACATGCTAAAAGGCACACGCGAGGGGCTGAAAGACCCACACTCCATTTTATTATCTGAATCTGTAGCCAAAGCCTTTTTTGGAGATGCCGACCCACTGGGGCAACTGATGCGAATAGACAACCAAGCAGATGTAAAAGTAACAGGTGTGTATGAAGATTTACCTCACAATACTTTTTTTCGCGGCATGGGCTACCTGCTGCCGTGGGAACTTTACCTGATCAGCAACCCGTGGATAAAAAAAATGGATGACCCGTGGGGAAGCAATTTTACCCAAACATTTGTGCAACTGGCAGAAGGTGCTGACCTGGAAAAAGTATCGGCTAAAATCATCAACGTAAAATTGAACAAACTAAAAGACGAGGAGAATCGGAAATATAAACCCGAAGTATTTCTACACCCCATGAGCAAGTGGCATTTATACGCTGAATTTAAAAACGGAAAAAATGTAGGCGGAAGAATTGAATTTGTTTATTTGTTTGGAACCATCGGTGTGTTCGTCTTGCTGCTGGCGTGTATCAATTTTATGAACCTGAGCACAGCCCGCTCTGAAAAAAGAGCCAAAGAAGTAGGCATCCGAAAATCAGTAGGCTCTTTGCGCTGGCAACTGGTCGGCCAGTTTTTCAGCGAATCTATCTTGGTCTCTTTATTTTCATTGACTATTGCCGTGCTGCTGGTACAGCTAACACTACCTTTTTTTAATACCGTAGCCGACAAAAAGTTGAGCATGCCGTGGGGCAGTATTTCGTTTTGGGGCATCGGCATTCTCTTCAGCGTTTTTACCGGACTTGTTGCCGGAAGTTACCCCTCTTTTTATTTGTCTTCTTTTCAGCCGGTAAAAGTTTTGAAAGGCACCTTTCGCACGGGCAGGCTTGCGTCTTTGCCGCGGCAAGTGCTGGTAGTGATACAGTTTGCCGTATCGGTTACACTCATTATTGGCACCATCGTTGTATTCCGCCAGATTGAATACGCCAAAAACCGGCCGGTGGGTTACGACCGCAGCAGCCTGATTCAAATTTCGATGTCAACCAACGACATCCATCAGAAATTTGAAACTGTGCGCAACGAATTGAAAACTGCCGGTGCCGTGGAGGAGATGGCCGAGTCGGGGAGCCCGCCCACGCAGGTATGGAACAGCAATGGTGGTTTTACCTGGAAAGGGAAAGACCCGAGTTTGGCTATCGATTTTCCTAACAACGGAGTAACCTACGAATATGGCAAAACGGTGGGCTGGCAATTTAAAGCCGGGCGCGATTTTTCGCGCGACCACGCCACAGACTCGCTGGCGTTTGTGATGAACGAATCCATGGAAAAATTTTTAGGGCTTGAAAACCCCATCGGGGAAGTGCTTACATGGGATAAGCGCCCGTTTACCATTATCGGCATCATCAAAGATATGGTGGTGGAGTCGCCCTACGAGCCGGTGCGCCCCTCCCTGTTTCATATCTCCAAAGATGAAGGAAATGTTGTATTAATAAAGCTCAATAAAACCACCGATGCCCATCAGGCCATCCGCACGGTAGAAAATGTTTTTAAAAAATATAGTCCCTCAGCGCCTTTTGAATACACCTTTGTGGACGAAGACTATGCCCGCAAGTTTGGCGATGAGGAGCGCGTGGGCAAGCTGGCCAGTTTTTTTGCTTCGCTCTCCGTGCTGATCAGTTGTTTGGGTATTTTTGGTTTGGCCAGTTTCGTAGCCGAACAGCGCACCAAAGAAATAGGCGTGCGCAAAGTAATGGGCGCCTCGGTGTTTGCCCTTTGGCAAATGCTGTCGCGCGATTTTGTGGTGCTGGTGTTTTTGTCGTTTATTATTTCTATGCCGTTGTCTTATTATTTTATGAACAACTGGCTTAGCCAGTATGAATATCATACCAACTTGGTCTGGTGGATTTTTATAGCCTCGGGTTTAGGGGCACTCATCATTACACTGAGTACGGTAAGTTATCAGTCAATCAAAGCCGCGTTGATAAACCCGGTGAAGAGCCTGCGCAGCGAGTAGCGCGACACCGCCTACTGATTTTTTACATTTGTTTCGCTCCTCTACTTATGTAGCTTTGCCGAAGACAAAATAAAAATTGAAAAAGGCAGTCTCCCTATTTCTGTTGGTACTTTTCCTGTTCAACTCAGCCGGCTATTATGGTCTTTATTTGGCTTTGCGCGATCAGGCCACGCCAGATTTATCAAAAAAAATTGACGAAGAAAGTTATTCCGGCAGCGATGCCATCATTATTAAAATCCCCATGGCTTTGCCCTACCCGCCCAACTTTGATGGCTACGAGCGCGCTGATGGCGAATTTGAATACAAAGGCGAATTTTACCGGATAGCCAAACACAATTTGGTAAACGACACGCTGCTGGTGGTGATGGTAAAGAACAAACACAAAACAGATCTTAAAAAATCTATTACCGATTTCGCTCAGGCCAACAACGATGTGCCGACTTCAAAGTCGAATGCAAAATTAATTACCTGTTTTACCAAAGAGTTTGTATCAAGTTACAGCAGCCTTCAGGCTGTTTCGGTGGGTTGGTGTTTGGTTTTGCCTTTGCCCGACCTAAAAGAAAAACCAATCTCTTCTCTTCTCGTCATATTTTCTCCTCCTCCCGAGGTTCTCTCATAACCTATGAGGTTCAAAAGGTTTTAAGTTTTACCTGAGCTGCTCTGGTTGCTTCATTGGCAACAGGTCTGTCATGTTAAAAAACAAAAAGCCTGATTATCGTGCTGTTTATATCGAACAGCGTTCTATCCATTTTTTTAATTTCAATCAATTATGAATATCGTTATCAAAAAATATTTTCTTCTGCTCGCAATAGTGTTGGTAACTACAATCGGCCACGCACAATCCGTTACTCCGACCGATTCTTTACCTACACGTATGCTGGAGCATATTATCATCACCGGGCAGGGCTACAAAACTTATTTGCCTGAAGTACGAGGAGTGAACATCTTTTCGGGCAAGAAGACAAACGTCATCTCCCTGAGCGAGGGCGAAGCCAATCTTCCTCAAAATTTGGGGCGTATGGTTTTTGCTAAAATACCCGGCATCAATCTGTGGGATATGGACGGAACCGGCACCCAAATGAACATCGGTAGCCGTGGCACAGACGCCCACCGCAGCATTGAAATGAACATGCGGCAAAACGGCTACAACACCAACTCCGATATTTTCGGTTACCCCGAAAACCACTATGCCGTGCCCATGCAGGCAGTAAGCCAGGTGCAATTGGTACGCGGCTCGGCAGCGTTGCAGTTTGGCAGCCAGTTTGGCGGCATGATGAACTATGTGTTGAAAGAAGGTGACCCCAATAAAGCATTTTCGCTGGAGAGCGAGCAGACGGTGGGCTCTTTCAATTCGTTCAATTCCTTTAATGCCGTGGGCGGCACCAAAGGAAAAATAAGTTACTATGCCTACTATGATAACCGCCATGCCGATGGGTGGCGGCCCAACAATGCTTATCAATACAAAGCTTACTATGCCAACATCAAATATCAATTTTCTAAGAAAGGAAGTTTAGCCTTTCAGTTTTCACGAACTGACACACGCCTGCAGATTGCCGGAGGACTGACAGACGCTCAGTTCCACCAAAACGCGCGACAGTCGAACCGGGCAAGAAATTATTTCGACCCGATCATCAACATCCCTGCCTTGATTTTAAATTATGAACTCTCACCTCAAACACATTTACAGGTAACCACCAACGGCATTTGGGGTGAGCGCAGCAGTGTGCAGTTTATCAATACACCCAACATCAACGACACCATCAATACAACGCTGGGCAGCTATAACCCGCGGCAAGTTGATCGCGATTTTTACAAAGGGTTTACTACGGAGGCGCGCCTGCTTCATGAATATACGATCGGAAACACAGCCGCTAAACTGGCAGGTGGGTTCCGTTATTTCGACCAGCAGACTTTAAGAAAACAAAAAGGAGTAGGCACCACAGCCGCCACGAACGATATGACACTGGTAGCTCCGTATGGAATCAACCTTCAGTTTAACACCATCAACTACGCAGTCTTTGCTGAAAATATGTTTCAGGTAAGCAAGTCGTTTTCTGTTACGCCCGGAGTTCGCTATGAAATCATTCAATCAGATTTGACGGGCGTAATCAATCACGCCACGTTTCCGGTTTCTTACCAAGGCAACCGTACTTTTCCATTGTTTGGTTTGGGAATGCAATGGCAAGCCTCTCCGTCAACACAGTGGTACGGAAATATTTCGCAAGCCTATCGTCCTTACTTGTATGCCAACATTACACCGGCTACGCAAATCGGGGTGATCGACCCCAACCTGAAAGACAGTAAAGGATACGATATTGACCTGGGTTATCGCGGGCAAGTTTCTGATTTACTTTCGTTCGATGTCAATGCCTTTTATCTTTTTTATGGCAACAAAATCGGCAACCTCACCGAAACCGGCAGCAGCACTACCTATCTGTTCACTACCAACATCGGAAACTCTGTAGCACAAGGCATTGAAGCTTATTTCAATTTTTCGTTGCTGAAAGCGATGGGTGGGGTTTCTAAAACAACAGACCTGCGTTTGTTCAGTTCATTGGCATACACCCACGCCCGCTATGTCAGCGGCCAGTTTAGCAATAACAACAGCAATATTTCGCTTGTTGGAAACCGCGTAGAAAATGTACCCGACTGGATTGAGCGAGCGGGGCTGGAGTTGCGCCATAAAAATATAACCACGACCCTGCAAGGCAGCTATGTGAGCGATCAATACAGCGATGCCAATAATACTACCTCCGTGGCTACCGGTGTGGTGGGTTATATTCCGAGTTATACGCTGTTTGATTGGGCTTGCGACTGGAAGTTTTTAAAACAGTATCATATTTCAGCCGGGATTAACAACCTCTTAGATGTTCGCTACTTTAGCCGGAGGATAAATATGTATCCCGGCCCCGGCATTTTGCCCGGAGATGGCCGCTCGTTTTATGTGACGATGGGGGTAAAAATATAACCGGCTTGCGCTACCATCAAACTGACGGACATTTAATAAACTTGGTCAATTGAAGGGGGGATTCGTTCTCCCTTTCTTTTAACCTCTTGTGTTGCACTTATTAGTTGAACTCAGATTTCACGCATAAGAATTTTCACACAACTTATTTTTTATCTTCGTAGTGTCAATTCTTAAATGCGATAGGTGAAAAAGGAAAATGCCATAAGAATATTTGAACAAAAACAAGTTCGCACCCTTTGGGACGAAGAAAAGGAACTTTGGTATATTTCAGTCATTGACGTAATTGAGGTGCTTACCGGGACAGACCGCCCAAGAAAGTATTGGAACGATCTGAAAACCAAGCTAAAAAAGGAAGGAAGTGAGTTGTCCGAAAAAATCGGACAACTGAAAATGCAATCATCAGACGGGAAATTTTACAAAACAGACGTAGCCGATACCGAACAGATTTTCAGGTTAATTCAATCCATTCCGTCACCAAAGGCAGAACCTTTTAAATTGTGGTTGGCACAGTTAGCGTCTGAACGATTGGGCGAAATGCAAGACCCTGAAATTACTATTGATAGGGCTTTAGAACAATATCTGAAATTGGGTTATTCTGAAAATTGGATTAACCAACGTCTGAAAAGTATTGAGATCCGTAAAGAACTCACGGACGAATGGAAAAAGCGAGGACTAAAAGAGGGTTTACAATTTGCAACCTTGACTGACATCATAACCAAAGCGTGGAGCGGCAAGACAACCAAAGAATATAAAATCCTCAAAGGCTTGAAAAAGGAAAATCTTCGGGACAATATGACCAACACCGAATTGATTTTGAATATGCTTGCAGAGGCTTCTACCAAAGATATTTCTCAAACAGAAACACCAAAAACTTTTGAAGAAAGTGCAAAAATTGCCAAACGTGGTGGAAATGTAGCAAATGTAGCCCGATTGGAGTTGGAAGCCCAAACAGGAAAAAAAGTAGTTACGTCCTTCAATGCAAAGACATCACTAAAAGGGAAAGACATAAAACAAATCGGAAATAAAAAATCGAAAGACAAATAAAAAAATCTACCCATAAGAAGAATTTAAAATTCTTTTATACTATCGTTCGACAGTGCAAATGCTGAACAGCTATAAAATTTGAGCCTTCGTACAAGAGTTACAAATACCGAAATTAGAGGGTTGTAAAACAGGTATCGAAATTTTTATTTAGCGGGAAGAAATCAAGTATTTCTGAAAACTCATTCAGGTTAGAGTTGATGATTTAGGTGATAAAAGTTTTTAGAAAACTTGTGTTTGGTTTGATAAGTCTGGGCTCTGCAACCGGAGCCCAGACTTTTTATTAACTTCACTCGGCCTTAAAAAACAATGTCATGAAAAAAATTCCATTTATAGCCTTGATCCTGATAGCAGCCGCTTGCGATAACCGCAAAGGCGAAATTGAAAGCACCTTCAAAAAATACGATCAGTTGACATTCAAAATGAAGGGCGATTCGCTGGCTGATTTATATGTAAAAACTGGCACGTTGAGCGGAAAAGGAATGAAGCAATATGTAGGGCAAGACAGCATCCGTAAATTTTTAAATTCTTTTAACCCTGCCAACATCCACCTGATCTCTAATGCCACACATTTAAGTACAATAAATTTCAAAGGCGACACCGCCCATGTTGACGGCACCTATGAGCAAAAAGCTAAATTAGCTCAGGGCGACACGGGCGTTTACACTGGCACGTTTACATCTAAATGGATAAACGAAAACGGACACTGGCACATTGCCAGCATGTACACTGTGCCAACTCTGCCCGCTGCCAGTTTAAAGTCGGTATTGTTAAAGCAACTGAAATCAACCCACACCGAAAAGGGTTGGTTTGTGCCCGCAAATGTTGCCTTAGAGGGTGTTACTGCAAAACAAGCCATGTGGAAAGACAACAGCGGCAACCACAGCATCGGCCAGCTAACGTACCATCTCCTGTTTTGGAACAAGCGCCTACTGAAAAATTTTAAAGGTGAAACAGCGGAAGCCTTCAGCGGCAACAACGAAGAGACCTTCGATTCGTTTGACGAAAAAGCCTGGAACGAAACCGTACAACAACTCAATGCTGTCATGACCGAGTGGGAGCAGGAAATAAAAAAAGCAGACGACAACAAACTCAACGGGTGGTACGAAAACATTGCCAACATGAGCACCCACAACGCTTACCATACCGGTCAGATTGTGTTTGTGCGCAAGCTTCAAAAAAGCTGGGATGCCGCTAAAGGAGTGAAGTGATTGAACCCTGACCTGCTTCAACTAATCTGTTGGCAGCCACCCGTGGCAATATTGCAAACTTAAAACTGAGAATATTAAAAATAACGAACAAAATAAATGGCAACCACAAACAGCATAGACGATAAACCAAATAAGTTTTACATCATAAGTGTAACTGTCCTGAGTTTTGTTTTGCCTACAATTGGTTTTTTAATCGAACATTTTACAACTAAAACGGCTTTAACTTTTGCCTTATTTAGTAAATGGTTTATTTTCTCTGCGGTCGGCCTTCGCTTATTTCTTGCAGGTACTAAACAAGTAAAAAATCCAGAGTTTACAGCCAAACAAATTTTTCATCTTGACAATCCTGACTGTTTTCCTATTCTTCGAGAGTTAGGCTTTGCCAATATTTGTTTTGGACTTGTAGGTATTGTTTCTCTATTCAGACCAGATTGGAGAATTGTGAGTGCATTTGCAAGTGGGCTTTATTATGGTATAGCTGGTATTCAACACGGGCTTCAAAAAACTTCGGGTATAAATGAAAAATTTGCCCTGTGGACAGATTTAATCATTTTCGTCTTCCTCTTAATCTATTTTTTGAAATTTATATAGCATTGAAGGAGAAGTACGTATTTTAATTTATGATAGGAATCGTATGAACATATTGAGGGCTGAAAATTTAAGAGAACAAAGGGGCGTGATGCCAACATGTATCTGCAATAGGTGAGTTGAACGGCTTCGTATCAACGGAAATGCAAAACTCTGCTCCTGTTTTTTGATTGAATTTTAGCGCTAAAATCCTGCCCATCATTTATACGCCACCTGATTGATCTTACTTATTGAGTTCTTGTTCATTGTTGACACACCACCTGTTCATTTTTGGTCAAGTGTGTTTTCTACAATCCAAAAATCTTAACAAAAGCACCTTTACAAGTATGGTGTGATCTTTGATTTACTCCTCCAAGCATTTTTATGATGAAAACTTTATTGGTGCTTATCCTGTGGTGTTTTTTATTTGTTTTATGCTGGCCTTTGGTCATCGCACTGATTTTTTTATTTCCTCTACTTTGGCTGCTGCTCTTGCCTTTTCGTGTAGCGGGCTTCACCATCGAGGTAATTGTTAGAATGGCGGCCTCACTATTGACTTTGCCTTTCAGGATATTGGGCAGTAAATAAAAATCGTTACTTCGAGTAAATCTCTTTTCCCTTCTCATCCCACTCTTTGCGGATGTAGGGCTGAAAATCTTTGGTGAAGGGTTCTTTTTGGTAGGCAATAATACGTTTGCGCTTGCCGTTGGCATAGTTCTCAATCCAATCGCCCACCTTTTCATTCCATTGATACTCGCCTTGCACGGCAGTGGTGCCGTTTTCAAACAACATATAATAGTAGCCATCTTTCTCTCCGTACTCTACGGGCACTACTTCTTTCATGTGCTTTTTTTCTAACGGGTCGTAATAGGTAACATACGATTCTTTCGGCCAGCCTTTGTAGTATTTCGATTTGTCTTCCACCAGGTCTTGCAGGTTGTACCTCATCCATCGGCCGTGTTTAGCGCCTTTGTAAAAAATACCTTCTTCTACCAAATTCAACCCGGTTAATTTTCTATACGGGCCATGCAATAATACACCGCGCTTGGGGTCGAATGTGGATGTGCGCCTGATCTCTCTGCGTGTGTAATCATACCAGTAGATGTCGCGGGCAAAACCGGTAAATTTTTCTTTTCTGTTTTTCAATACATAAAATAGTTCGATGGTCATTTTCTCGCCATATCCTTTGCGAGCAAATGCTTTTTTTGTTTTGATACCATAAAAGACACGAGGCTTGGGTTTCTTTTTTTTAGAGGCAATGGGCGCATCTATTTTTTCATCGAGTGTCAGCAGTTTAAAAGGCTTGTCCGTATCAAAAGTAAATTGGCCTTCTTGTGTGCGCGGCTGATTCCCTTGTGCCCACGCTATCATCGGGAAGAGGCTTATCAAAAGTGCTTTGCGCATACACACGTTAACGTCAGGCATCAAATTGTATTTTGTAAAACATCGAATTTTATGCAGGGTACTTCAACCATCCTTCTATGGTGGTGCTCACGGGTTTGCTCAAAACCACTTTTTGCTCACCTGCTACCGCATAATGCACCAAACGCGGCACACCGTTATGATCATCAAACTCCAGCATCAGATCTCTCCGGGTGTGTATCATTACATTCTTTTCAATCCAGGAAGATTCAATCCGTTTCAACTCTTTGATGTCGTGCTTAAAAAATAATTTGACAAAAATGATGGAAGTTGGTTGATGAGTAGTGTAGGTTCTTACCAACAAGTTGCTGTTGGCATCCTCCTCTGTCTTCACTTCATACATACCTTTGTGCACTGGCTTGTTGATGTCATCCATCAGCCGAAAGGCCTGTAGTTCATTTTTCAGTTGTAATGAATCCGGTTTTACGGCCGTTGAATCTTCATAAGAATTAAGCCTTGTCTTTTTCAACAACACTACTTCGCCATTTGTAATTGTATTTAGCTGGGCAGTGATCAAACTATCGAAGTCAACATAAGGTTTACGATAGGTATTTTCTTTCGGCATACAAGATGACAGCACAGCCGCGATAACAGACACCCCAACAAATAATTTGATCGGTTTCATTCAAATCAACAGGTGGCCTGTCATTTCTTTAGGTACTGGTATGCCCATCAGGGTGAGGATAGTGGGCGCCAAGTCGCCCAGCTTTCCGTCTTTAATATTTCCCTTGAACTGATCATCTACCAAAATGCACGGCACTAAGTTAGTGGTGTGCGCTGTGTTGGGGGTGTCGTCTTCATTTTTCATAAACTCGGCATTGCCGTGGTCGGCAATGATAATGGTGGTGTATCCGTTTTTACGTGCTGCTTCGGTTACGGCTTCATTGCAGTGATCTACAGTTTCGCACGCTTTTACTACGGCAGGGAAAACTCCGGTATGGCCTACCATGTCGGGGTTGGCAAAGTTCAAGCAAATAAAATCAGCTTCCTTCTTTTCCAACTGTGGAATAATTTTGTCGCGGATGTCGCGCGCGCTCATCTCAGGTTGCAGGTCATACGTGGCTACTTTGGGCGAAGGGCATAAAATTCTCGACTCGCCCGGAAAAGCTTCTTCTCTTCCGCCCGAAAAGAAAAATGTAACGTGTGGGTACTTTTCTGTTTCTGCAATACGAATTTGCTTCTTACCTGCTTTTGATACGATCTCCCCAAGAGTGTTCGTCAGGTTGTCTTTATCGAAAATAACTTTTACGTCTTGAAAGGTGTCATCATAGTTGGCCAGCGTTACATAATATAACTTCAGTTTCTTCATGTGCTGCTCGGGGAAATCTTGCTGCGTCAGTGCGATGGTAATTTCTCTTCCCCGATCCGTTCTAAAATTGAAACAGATTACTACATCTCCTTCCCGGATGGTAGCCACCGGATTGTTTTTTTCATCTACCAACGAAATGGGTTTGATGAACTCATCTGTTACACCAGCATCGTACGACTGGCGGATAGCCTGTTGGGCGTCAGTAAATTTCTCGCCTGTGCCATGCACCAATAAATCGTATGCCAGCTTTACACGCTCCCACCGCTTGTCGCGATCCATGGCGTAGTAACGTCCTACGATGCTGGCCAGTTTGCCTGTCGTTTGAGACAAATGTTTTTGCAAGTCGGTGATGTACCCCAATCCGCCTTTCGGATCGGTATCGCGGCCATCGGTAAAGGCATGCACAAAAAGATTTTTCATTCCTTCGTGATGGGCAATGGTGCAAATTCCTTTCAGGTGGTTGATGTGCGAGTGTACGCCTCCATCCGAAACCAAGCCGATCAGGTGAAGCGCTTTATTATTTGCTTTGGCATAACGGATGGCATCCAACAGCACGTTGTTTTTGTCCAGCTCTTTTTCTTCCACCGCCTTGTTGATGCGCACCAGATCCTGATATACTACGCGTCCGGCACCTATGTTCATGTGGCCTACTTCGCTGTTGCCCATCTGCCCTTCGGGCAAGCCCACCGCCAGCCCCGATGCCTGCAGTTTGCTGTGCGGGTATTTTTTGTACAACGAATTGATATAAGGTGTTTGGGCTGCATCTACTGCCGACACCGCCTTGTTGGTTGCTATACCCCACCCATCCAGAATCATCAATAATACTTTCTTGTTCATGTTTGTTTAAAAAAAATAGTTTTTTATCATTTCAATTAAAACCCGTCATCTTCCTTCTTCTCGTCTTTCTTTTTCTCTTTCTTTTTGGCCGAGTTGGTGCCGCTGTTTAGATCATAGGGTGCTTCCAAACCATAATACTGCAACCGAAATTTATTAATCCAAGCCAATGCTTCGTCATTACTACCCGGAATAAAAACCAGTTCGCCTGCTTTGGCTTTGCTGGCATTTGTCTTTTTGGCAATGAGGTCGTTGAAAAGTTGATTGGACGACTGCACCATCAGCCGGTTGTCTTCATAGCCAAAATAGTACCACGCATCGGGCGATGCCTTAAAAAAAACATGAAACACCGGTGAGCCATCTTCATTCTTGCGTATTTCCATAAATCCTTCAAACGCACCGTTGATGTCATTCTTGCCAATGTGGCTTACGCCAATTTGTCCTTCGCTGTAAAAGGCTTTATTTCCTTGCGACCATTTAAAATTGACATTAGAAAAACCAATGTTGGCCACCAGCCGCGGCACCAGCGATAAGGAAGTGTATGCCTGCTGCGACCGCTGTTCATAATCGCGGGCTACTTTTTCGCCTACCAGGTTGGCAATTTTATAAAGTAATTCCGTCTGATCGCCCAGACCGTCATTGGCTCCTTCATTTTTTATGATGTCTTGCAGGTTCAATGCCATCATTTGATAAGCCGCATCGGGCATCTTCATGTTGGCCAGCAAGAGGGTGTTCATGCGGATCTCGTTCGTCTCCATGTTGCCCGAACCGATGGCGCTGGCCGACAGGTTAAAATCATTCGATCCTTTAAAGAAGCTTACCGGTCCCTCAAACTTCACCTCTTGTTTTTCTTCATTGTAATTGAAAACCTTTCCCTCCAGGCTCTCGCCTGCCGCTTTCTTTCTGTTTTCAATTTTAAATTCTCCGCTTTCCTTATCAAAGTGCAGGGAGCCGCTCGGCAAAAAGAAATCATCATCGGCCTCGTCTTTTTTATCGGAAACAAATGTGATGTACAAACTGTTGTCGGCAGCATAATGTAACCCGGCTTCTACTTTGTGGCCTGATTCGGTAACTGAATGATCGAAGTCTAAATAAATTTCTTTTTCATCTCCGCTCTGGTCGTACGCAATCCAGGTATCGTAGTTTTTAATTTTTTTCAAATCCAGTTTAACAAAACCTTTTAGCTGAAGTGCCGGGCGGGTGGCATACATTACCATATCGCCTTTGTAAAAAATTCGGGGAGCCACCAAAATTTTGTCTTTGTCAATTACGGCTCCGTTAGCAACCGTTTGCTGGGTGGCATTTCCTTTTCTTTTTTTCTTGCCTGTATCTACAATCGGCTCCAGATGAAAATCTGTCATTTTAATTTTAAAAGTATCGTTGGCGGCATTGACATATTCGTAGGTGGCGTATCCTGAAAATTCTTTGCGCGAAACGATGTCCACCACACCATCCGTCAGGCGGTGATACCCATTCAGCGTATCCAGCACAATAACTGTATTTTTCAGTTGTCCGATTTTGGCATTTTCTAAAATAAGTACCTGATTGTTTTCGGGTGTGATTTTGGCATCGGCCACGATGATGTACGGAATGCCACTAACTTTAAGTTGCTGAGATTGAATATCGTACTCCGCTTTTTCGGCATTGAAGCGCAGCGAATCCAACTCTTTTCGGGTAGTATAGAAATACGAATTTTCCAACGGCACATCGGCAGCTTTGGTCATCACAATTTTTTGTGTGGTCAAATCCCACTTGGCTTGAGGTATAGACGTTTTAAATTGGGCGTACGGAAATTCGATGGCAGCCACTCCCTCGCGTTCGGGGCTGATGGTGGCGAAATTTTTTGCCAAGTCAAATTTCAAGCGCACGTCATTACCGGCTAATGCGGGCTTATCGGGGTTTCCGGTTTTCACCTCAAAGCGCGCGTGGCGGGCGCCAAAATCTTTAGACGAAAAACTCAGGTCGCGGGAAACTACTTCCGAGCCACGCGTACTCAGCCGCCCACTGCCCTTTACGCCTGTTTTAGACACCGTGAGGTTTCCCTTCAGCGTAGCCGTTTTTTGATAAAATGAAAAAGGTTCTTTTAAGTTTTTTACTTTGAATTTGTCTTGCTTGGGAAACCATTTCAGTTGGTAGTCAGTAAAAGTTACCTGCGGAAAGTTCACGTTTCCAATTTGTTTTTCTTTGATCTCACCGACAGGTCCTTTGGCCAAAACAGAATCTGGATAGATTGTAAAATCTGGCGACTCTACTGTGGCTGCCAGATATTCTATCTTGCCATTGGCATGCAGCCCCTCATTATCCATGTTGAGCCCTCCAAAAAATTTACTGTCTGTATGATACATTTTATATCCTGAGGCAGGAACGATATGTGTAAACCCAAGCGACTTATCGGGCATGGTGTGCAGTTTTTCTTTGAAACTGGGGAACATGCCGCTGGAAACAAACGTACCTTCAAAGTTGATGGAGGCCGGGTCGGCATCATTCAGGCTGTCTAGTTTAAAAGGAGGTACTACAAAAAAAACAGATCGGTCATACGCTCCGTTAAGCACTTCTTTGCGGTCAAAATAAATCACACCTCCTGCTGTGGCATCCAGCCGGGGGAAATTCGGGTATTTAATCTTCCCTGATTTATTATTGGGCATATTAATAAACAAGGTGCCCGAAGTTTTATTAGCCGAGGCTTGTAACCCTCCGGCAGCTGCTGCCGTTGAGTCTGCCCCCACCATGGAGTTGTTTACTCTTCTGCGCGTACCATTTTTTTCGGTTACATAAAAACGGATGGAGTCTATGTGGTTTAGGTTAACAAAGAAGCTGTCGTACTTCAGCATAAAATCTTTGCCCGTAATCTCAAAATTGCCTGCGTTGATCGTGCCTTTAAATTTCACATCTCTATTGTGCAAAAAAGTAATGCTGCTGCTGTCGGGTTTTACCACTACATTCAATGAGTCGCTGATTTTAAACTCTTCCACCCCGTGCACCACCATGTCGTTTTTTTTGAGGTTGATGGTAGCGTTGACCACCGTGTCAGCCAGCGAATGGATTTTCATGTTGTCATAATCTGTTTTGCCGCGGGCTGCTTCCAGAAAATGAATGGCTTTATCTTTTACATGTATTTTGCCGCTGCGCGCGTCATAGTCAATCATTCCTTTTTGTGATAGAAAATCCGCTGCCATCTTTACAGAGCCTACAGACCGGCTTTTGGTGGCCAACTCATAAACAGAAAAATCGCGCACGTTATTAGTTTGCGCATAATTTACCACTACCATCAACGGATTAAAATCAAACCCTAAGTTTCTAAGCTGGCGGAAATCATCAGGGTCATAAAAATCGTGCGATTCGATGACCATCGGGGCTACGGTAGTATTGCCATCAATGGAGAGGTTAATGCTATCCGACTTCAAATCCCATTCCAACTCATCGGCCGTAAAATCTATTCCGAAGTAAGACGAAGAAAAAGGAGCCCTGCGCAAGGCCGTTTTATTTTTATTTAGCACCAAATGGTGTTTAGCATAGTTATAACGAAACGCCATAGACGGATGTACGATGGAGTCGTTTCCCTGAAAAATGATGATTCGTACATCGCTGGAAAAAATACTTGAATCGCGAAATGAAAATAATGAACCGGTGGCTTTAAATTTTTTGTCCGACTCGCCCATCACTTCTACGGTGGATGATTTATTGCTTGCCGAATTGCTCGTTACCAAAGCACCTTCCAGCCCGAAGCCGCCTGTGTACATCAGGTCTTTGCCCAAACCCAAGACAGCCACGTTGCTCTCGTATGATTTAAAGCGGGGAAACGCGGCCTCTTTTTTAGTTTTGTGTTTTACACTTTTAAATTCGAACATACCCGGAATTTTGCCGGGAAGTTTTCCGATATACGTCAGTTTACCTTGTGCTGCCGACAACGCTGCTTCTGTCGTTTTAAAATTATATTGATTGAACTCATAGAAAACCGAGTCGGCACTCAACCCTGCGGGCGACCAGTTGAACGATCCACCCTCACCAACAAATAAGCGATCGCGCAACGAAAAAATGCCGCGAGTATTTTTTAATAAAACGGAATCGAAAGGAGTGGCAAAATTCAAACTTAGTTTGTTAAACACGATGGCCGCACCGAAAACATCGTGTTGTTTTACAGGTCGCTGCCACTGGGGCATAGCGTTCAGAGCGGAGTCTGCTTTAGCATCGTACACTACGGCTGTGGTGTCGGGAGGCTTGGGCTGAATATATTCAAATGAATACTCATCATCCGTAACCCGGAGCCTGAAAAACTTTTCATAGCGTAACGCATGGTGTTCAAAAAAATCGCGAGAGAGCTGAAAAAAATAATTGACAAGCGAAGGGTTGTCTTTTTGGATGGCCGTACCTGCCACCGTTAAAAAAGTGGTGAATTTTTGGATATCCATTTTCTCTACATTGATGGCGGCAGTCAAGGCGCCATAATAATTAATGAAATGGGGCTGCGTGCGATAGCCCTTTTTTTTCATCAGCTTCACTTGCTTCCGGATGGTCATTTGTTGGTCAGGGCTGAGGCTCATCCACACGCTGCCAAATGCATCGCCTATGGAAGAAGCCTCTATACCTTTGGTGTTTTCGAGCGAAACTTTAACGCTGTCTTGAAAGGCGAGCGGGGCGGTAGTGGTTTGTGCCCAAGCCCGACCCAGCCCGAAGCAGATAAAAATGTATAATACGCTCTTTTTCACAGAAATAAGGGCATGAAAGGTCGTAAATTAATGGCAATTCTAATAAACGGCTGGCCGCACTATTTTAGGAACGCTTAATTTTTAGCATTATTTTTTACAAACAAAACGGCAGCCCAGTTTTCGCGTTCATCATGAAACACTTCTTGCAACCCATGGTGGCTGGCTGCGGCTGCGAGAACAGGGATGTCGGTTGAATAAAACCCGCTCAATAACAAATGCCCTCCGGGGGAGAGTGCATTGGCGTATTCTTGCATTTCGGCCAACAAAATATTGCGGTTGATGTTGGCCAGCACGATATCAAATGAAGTATCGAACGACAACTCTGCAATTTTCCCTTGGCGGATATTGATATTCGCACAGTGGTTCACCTCTGCATTTTCTTTGCCGTTCACAATACTCCACTCGTCTATATCAAATGCCTCTACCGACTTGGCGCCAAGTTTTGAAGCCATGATTGACAGGATGGCCGTGCCGCATCCGGCATCCATCACGTTTTTATTTTCATAATCCATTCGCATCATACTTTTTAGCATGAGATGGGTGGTTTGATGGTGCCCTGTGCCAAACGACATCTTCGGTGTGATGACGATTTCGTACGGATATTTTTTTTCGATTTGGTGAAATGAGGCTCTGACTAAACATTTTTCGTCCACCACAATGGGCTCTACATTTTTCTCCCACTCCTCATTCCAGTTTTGTTTCTGCACGCGATCCTGAGAAAAGATCAATGGCATAACATGGCTATACCTCTCTTGTATATGCAACAGATACCGGCCGTCAAATTTTTCGTTTTCCACATACGCTTCAAAGCCTTCTTCCGTTTCCATAAATGATTCGAACCCGGCTTCGGCCACTTCGGCCATGATAATTTCCAAAAAATCGGGCGGGCAAGTAACTGTTAGCCGGGTATAAAACATAAAATTAAAAATTGAGTAAAAGAATGTCCTTCAAAGTTGCTGTAAACTTTTTACTTTCCATCATCTGCTTTGAAGTTTCCCTCACAATTTCTTTTCTTGTGGCCTGATCTATGGATAAATCCGTTTCCCTTTCTGCCCTGCTCAAATCTTCTTCGTACTGGTCTAAATGGCTGGGCGTACGCTGGCAACTGATTCTGACATTAGCTGTTATCTGGCTGGCTAGCCTATGGCTGAGAAATGAATACGGACAAGACGACTCCAACCTGTGGTTGGTGATGAACCAATTTTTTTTATTGCTGCAATGGGCTATCGTAGGGCTTTTTGCATTCAGCCTGCTGTCTGCTTTATTGGTGTGGGGCTACTTTCATCTGGTTATAAAATCTAAAGCCGATCTTCAGGTAAAATTTGGCGATGGCCAAAAGGCAGAAGCCGGATGGGTCAATGTATCGGTGTCGCTCGCGGGTGCTGCTTTGCGGCCTCTGCTGGGAACCATTCAAGCCCGGTTAGTTTTTGCCGACAAAAAATTATCTGCTCCCATCATTTTAGATAGTCAGATAACCAGGCCGCGTCATATTTGGCGCCAAGCCATTCAAGGTGCGGGGCAAACTTTGCTGCACGACCGTGGCATCTATGATATCCAAAAAGTGTTGATTTCATTTTGCGATATGTTTGGCTTAGTGTCCTTGCCCTGCTCTATTTCTTTTGTGCAGCAACTGTACACCTTGCCGGTGGCCTCTGAACCGCAAACCATCAAGTCGTACCCGCACAGCACCGAAGAGCAGAAGCACCGTATTGATGTGCCCAAGCGGGTGGAAGGTGAGTATGTAAATTATAAAGAATACGAAACAGGCGATAACATTCACCGCATCGTTTGGAAAATTTATGCCAAGAACGGAGAGCTGGTTGTGCGCATTCCTGAAGTTAAAGATCCGTACGCTTCGCATTTATATTTCTATGTCAGTTATTTTAACAAACTCGGTTTGCCGGAAGGAGCTTTTGAAGCTGAGTTGCTCAATGTGTACAAAGACCGTGTGCGTAATTTGCTGGAAGCTTTACAACGGAATGATTATGCGGTGCGGCTACCACATGATCAGGAAATCCCCACCTTGGCAGGAGTAGGCGATAAGCACACTGAGTTGTATCAAATCACGGCTTCTTCCTGGCAAAACCAAACAGCACCTCAGGCGTTTATCCGTTACAATCAAGCCGCCTTTGTTTGTATGTCTTCGCTGGTGCCGGCTGATGAAATTGAAACCGTAGTGCGCAACTTACCTCCGGCTATTCCGTTGGTCATTGTAAAATTATCATCAGCTATACCATCACCATTCAATATTTCGATGAAAGATATTTTCTTTCGTCCTGAAAAAAAACCTGCCGACAACCTTCGTCAGCCGTGGTTGATATCAGGGTTGAGAAAAAGTTTGATTAAAAATGAGACGAAGATCAGTGAAGCCATACGGCAGCGCGATAACACCTGGCTGACCGACCGAATTGACCTGCATTCTTGAAGCGTTTTTATTAATTTTGATAAAGAAAATGTACACACATGGAGGCTATTGAAACTACTGCGCAATTTGATGCCGATGGTAAAATCAAACTAGGCTCGTTGCCAACTATCCGGAATAGAAAAGCGAAGGTTATTTTTTTGTTGACTGAAATAGAAAGTCAAGAATGGTTTGATCTTTCCTCCCAATCTTTGGCAAAAGCATATTCGGATGGCGAGCCCGATTATTCTCTTTCATTGGTTACAGAACCAAATATAAACTATGGCGCTTAAGGAAGGAGATGTGGTGCTGCTTTCCATCCCGCAGTCGGATGGAAAAATAAAAATCGTCCGGTGTTATTACTTAAAAAACTTCCGCCTTTTGATGACTTTCTTTGCTGTGGCATCAGTACGCAATTGAAGCAAGAGGTAAAAGATTTTGATATGATAATTGATACTAATAATCCGGCCTTTGGTAGCACAGGGCTTATTCAATCTTCTTTGATTCGATTAAGCTTCCTTGCACTGGTACCACTGAATAAAATCATTGGGAAAATTGGAAATCTTGATCTGGTTATTCACAAAGAACTTCTAAACAGATTGGCCAAATTCCTTCTTCAATAACTGTGATAGAATTTTTTCAATTCAAATGAAGAGTTGACAATGGATGGATTTTCAGCTAAACAAAACTTTCAGCAACTCCTCATCCGGTGGGTGCTGGTAGTCGTTCCCACCATCGCCATCGGTTATGTAACACTGCGGTTTGTCAACTTCTCTTACACCGCGCTCAACTCAGGCATCGTCAGCCAAACTATTTATTTTTCATTTGGCCTGCTGCTGGCCTACTCGCTCTATTATTATGGAGCGCGCTGGGTCGTTTCACTCATCGTTTTATGGCTTGCCTATTTATTAGCGGGGCGCATCATCAGCCGGCTGCCGGGCGAGTTTGACGTGTTCTATGCTACTGCCCGGTTTCAACTGTATTCCACGCTTTTCATTATCGGTTGGATTTTTGGCTTGCTGCTGGCCAAACTCCGGTGGGCGCACTTTGTTTTGTTCGGGTTACTAACTGTAGTTACACTCATTTCCATTTCCGACACGATAGACGTCAGCCTGTCGTACATTCTGCTGCACATTGCCCCGGTGATGGTGTACGGATTATACATGCTCTTCCTCTCACCGGTATTAACTGAACGAATTGAAATCAGCGCAAAAAAATCTGCCAAATTTTTAGTGCGCATTGCCTTGTTTGTTTTGCTCATTCTGTTGGCTCTCTTCATCACAGAAAGTTTGTTCAGCGGCAATTTAAAAGCTGTTGAAAAGGAATTGGCTGCCCGCGGAGCCAAAGGCAAAGACGGAAAAGGGGGCAGCAACAAAGACAATTATGACGACCGCAACGGGCTGATGGAAAAAACCGATGACGGCTATCGCCTGAAAGACACGATGCGCGTCAACTCCAAGATGAGCTCGTCCGACAAGCTAATGTTTTGTGCGCGGCTTGATAATTATTTTCCTGACGGGTCTCCGGCTCCGTTGTATTTTGTTTACCATTACCTGACGCGGTACGATCCGGCAAAAGAAAGTTTTACACGCGATGTCAACGTTCCTTCGCTCGATGAATTAGATGTGGATCCCGCCCGGCTGCCGATGTATTATTCCTTTACCGATACGTCTATCCTGCGCAAAGCCATGGCCGATAAGTTTCGCAAGATCACCGAGGCAAGCGTATATCTTTCTGAAAATACGTGGAAGCATGCGGTGCTGAGCCCCTCCAGCGCGTTTCACATCCAAACGATTCCGGTTGAGAAAGATTTTCAAAAAACATTTTTATCGGCCTACAAAACCTATTCGTTTACTTCAGAGCTAAACAACGCCTACTTTGTTTACAATATTTCGGCCAGCCCCATGCTCGAAAAAATTCAAGCGCAGCGCAATGAGGAACTGGGGAAAATAAAAAATTACAACCGGGTAAGCAGCCAATTCGTATCCTACTACACGGCCTACCCCACAGGCGCTATCTATGATTCTATTTCAAAACTGGCATTCAGCCTCTCCTCAAAAGAAGCCCGCCCGATTGACAAGGTGTTGGCCGTGCGCGATTTTTTTCTGAAGCGCAACGAAAACGGAAAACGCATTTTCAAATATTCGCTCCGTGCTGGCGCTATTGATGACCCCAACATTCCCAGCAGTAAAATGCTTTACAATTTTTTATTTAAAACCCACACAGGCTATTGTACTTACTACGCGGGAGCCTCTTTGTTTATGTTGCGCGCCCTGGGTGTGCCCACACGTTTCACTACGGGCTTTGCCACCATTAACCGCAGCGACAAAAACAAAGGGTGGTATTGGTTTTATGCCAGCCAGGCACACGCCTGGACACAAGTTTATTTTCCGGAATATGGGTGGATGGATTTTGATATGACCATTGGCAATGAAGAGCAGCAAGGCGCACCCAAACCGGATGGCACTCCGCCCCTGCCTCCGCCCGAGCCGTGGCTGGTGCTGAGTGCCAAAGCCGAAACCATAGACTTAAAGAAAAAACAACTGACGGCTTCCTTTAAAAATCTTATTTTCCAAAACACGCCCTACGAGCTGAACAAAATTTTTACCCGCCCGGTGGATGCCTCGCTATGCCGCGTACTGTACAACAAACGCGATACCACGCTGGCGGCCATCAGCCCCGGAGATTCGCTCATCATTGTTTCCTACAAAGACGAAGCCAAACAAATACCCCAGCCGCAAGCCGGGGTGGCGATCGAATCGCAGGTAGAAAAATTTCCTTCGCCCATCATTGCCGATGAAATCCACATCCGTGGGAAAGAAAAGCAAGCAGCCAAAAAAGATACTGCAAAAAAGAAAAACAACCAGCCCGAAAAGAAAATCACGTTGAAAGACATTGCGTGGGTTTCCGGTTTCACGCTGGGTTCTGCGTTGTTGCTGTTGCTGTTGTTTCCATTATTATATCTCACCTACCGTACAATCCGGCTCGCGTTAGCCTCAAAGGGTACAGCAAAAGCTGACCAACTTTACCGGGCTACACTTTATCGCCTGCACATGGCAGGCATGGAAAGAGAAACCGAAACACCGCTGGAGTATGCGGAGAAAAAAATTGATCCATCGTTGGCCATCAACTTTGCCGGCTTCATGAAAATGTACCTGCGCCTGAAATACGCTCAGCGAAATCTGAGCGAAGAAGACAACCGGCAAATCAATCAGCTGGCTAAAGAAATCGGACCGGCTCTGCGCAAAAAGAATGGATTCATTAAAAGCTTCATCAATTATTTTAAAGTAGGGCGGGCTATCCGCTATTTTCAATCACCCACAGAAACTGAAAACCCAACTGTATGAGCGACAGCATCTCAAAACTAAAAACACTTATCGCTAACATCGAAACGATTATCCGCGGCAAGCCGCAGGAAATAAAATATGTAGTAACTGCCCTGCTGGCGCGTGGCCATGTGCTGATTGAGGACAACCCCGGTGCCGGCAAAACCGTGCTGGCCAAAACGCTGGCGCAGTCTATTTCGGAAGGTGCCATTGATTTCCATTCGCCACAAGGCGGAGTGGCCTTCAAGCGGATTCAATTTACACCCGACCTGCTGCCCATGGACTTAATAGGCTCGCACATTTATGACGAGACCAAAAAGGATTTTGTTTTCAAAAAAGGGCCGTTGTTCACCCACGTGCTGCTGGCCGATGAAATCAACCGTGCTTCTCCCAAAGTGCAAAGTGCGCTGCTGGAGTGTATGGCCGAAAATCAAATTTCGGCTGGCGACACCACTTTTCAACTCGATCCTTTTTTCTTCACCATCGCTACACAAAACCCGATTGAGATGGAAGGCACCTATCCGCTGCCCGCTGCCCAACTCGACCGCTTCTACATGAAAATTTCGTTCGGCTATGTCAGCGAAGAAGTAGAACTCGATATTTACACCAACTACCTAACTATCAACAATGGCAAGAATACCATCAAACAGGTATTGGCCTACAACGATATTATCCACTTGCAGCAAGAGGCCGAGAAAGTGTATATCCATCCCGAACTGATTAAAGGCGTAGTGCACATTGTGCAGGGCACTCGCAAGCATCAGGAGATTGCGCTGGGTTGCTCTACACGGGGTGGCATTACGTTCATCAAATGCTTAAAAGCCTGGGCGCTGGTTAACCAGCGCGACTATGTTATTGAAGACGACCTTCGCACACTGGCACAGCCCGTGCTGCACCACCGTCTGATTTTCCGAAACCGCGAAGCCGCGCGCACGG
Organism: Bacteroidota bacterium; assembly: GCA_018267215.1. Taxonomy (GTDB): domain Bacteria; phylum Bacteroidota; class Bacteroidia; order Cytophagales; family Cyclobacteriaceae; genus ELB16-189. The sequence goes on along the minus strand of JAFDYX010000019.1, from coordinate 80,283 downwards.
CCTTATCGCAGATTGTAGATGCAGAAGTAAATAAGCTGTCGAAGATGGGCATTCAGTCTAAGAAATAACATGCGCATAGCTTTTCTTTTTGGTTGTTTACTGTCGTTGAGCCTACTGTTGCCGGCTCAAAGCACCATCCGCCAGCAAATAGACCGCGAGCGCAATGAAATGGGTTCTGTTGCCTTTACTGATCAGAAAACATACGACAAGGCCCGCAGTTTTATCCGCAGAGACAGCACCTATTATGTGGGGTATATGTTGGAAGGTGCCTTTCTATTCTTTCGCGCCAACGATGAACTCGGCTTCAACAAAGCCATTGATCCACTCAAAAAGGCGTGGGAGAAAATGGAAAACGATTACGATCCGCTGCTGCGCTTGCGCACCAATAATTTTGCCGACTACAGTGCCAACTACCGGTTTCAATCCGACTACGGGCTCATCACTTATTTTCTCAGCCGTTGCTATCAAAATGTAGAAGATCAGGACAACGCGATGGATGTCGTGCGCCATGTGCGCGACCGCAATTTTCAGTTGGAGTTTAATCTGGATTCGTACAACACCATGGCATGGCTGTACCATCGTAATCGCATGTACACCTCCAAGCGTTTTTCATTTCTGAAAAATTCGGTAAACGAAAATGTGCGTGCCGCCAACCAATGCCTTGATTCGGCTTTGCGGAAAATACAGATAGACATGCCCCTGAACAACGGCTTGTTTGATCCACGCTACCTGAACCAACAATACCTGAGCACCTATCATTATAAGGCGATGGTATATGACTACTTGCTCGATATTGATTCGGCCGGATATTATTACGATGTGCTCATCCAAAACAACCGCTACTCCAGCAACAACTACGCTGAGTTTAAACTGGCGATGGGCGAATTTGAAGATGCTGATCTTTTCTTTAAAGAAGCTGCTGAACACGAATCGAATGTGGAGAAGACCACCAAAGAATATTACTACATGCAGGGGACGCTCTCCATTTACCGGGGGCATCCCGAGCAGGCCGATACGTTGCTGCATAAAGTTATCCAAGATCAGGGAAGCACGCCCGGCTATGGCTGGCACAGCATCGGGCTGGCGCGAGCGCTGCACTACGAAGGCCTGACGGCCGAAAGCCAGGAACGCACCAACAAAGCCGCCCGCTTTCAGGAGATGCACATCGGCACCACGTGGGGACAAGAGCAATATAATTTGGCGGTAGCCGCCTTGCACTACCTCAACCAGCTTCAGTTTAAAAAAGAATATTGGTTCGAACATAACGAATGGTATTTCTGGCTGAACCCGGCAAACTGGTATCGCTGGTTGAAATACACACTGGAAATACGCCATCAAAAAATGTTGTTGGTGTCGCTGGTAGCAGAAAACCCCGAACGCGACCAAGTAATTTACACTTTGTTCTCGCCCGAAAACCTGATGACTTTTGATGAAGTGTGGTCGGTGATGGAAGGTTTTGGCAATGAATATTTTATTAACATCTATCAGAAGCGGTTAGCTGCCGACAAGCGTCCGCGACTGAAAAAATATTTTAAATATGTATTGGGCAAATTATATCTGGCAGAAGGAAAAGACAGCGAGGCAATTAGGTACTTCGAGCAAGTGCTGAACGACCCCGACATGGCTGACCCATACCAAACTTTGCTCCGCGCACGTGTCTATGAAGGGATGGCCTTGGCTACATCGGGAACTCAACACGATGCAAACGTACAACAACTCTATGCCGCCTACCCGCAGTTGGTTCCTTTTGCTGATTTAAAAATGAAGATGCAACTCGCCTCAGACAGCAAACTTCCGGACGTGTATCAGTCTATGGTTGATCAATTGAAAAATACTCACATAGATTTTGAAACGGATGCCCTTCTGCCGGCAGTAAATTTATCTTTCACCCCACAAGGCGATGCGGTTAACATTCATTACACCGTTACATTGGGTGATAAGCCGTTTCAACAAGGCGTGTTGCGGGTAGAGAAAAATGATTTTAATGTGGCCGGCCTGCTGATAGCCTATCGTCTTTTTGGAATACAGAAAACCAAAATCGGAGAAACGGTGCCGCCTTCTCCTCAGCCTTCCATCGAAAAGGAAAAAGGCAGCAAGCCGGTTTGATGTTAAAATAGTTGCAGTTGCTCGTAGTGCACTTTGCCCACTCTGTACAAAGCTGATTCATTTTTGCGCGAGGCAATGATTATTTCCGTTTCTCCGGCCCACGGTTGAAATAGATTTTCGACAAGCGTGGGTGAGTTGTTGTTTTGCGAGAGATGCGATAGAAACAAATGCGACATAAACGGTGGCCGATGATCTATAAATAATTTCAATGCCTGCTTGTTAGACAAATGGCCGTAGTCACCACGCACTCTGTTTTTTAAAGCCAAAGGGTACGATCCGGCTTCCAGCATTTCTTCATCGTAATTGGTTTCCAAAAAAGCTGCATGGCACAGTTTAAAATATCGAATGGCGTTACGGCACGGCTTGCCCAAATCCGTAAACACACCCGCACAGGTATTTTTACTTTGCACAATAACACTATGCGCATCTACCGCATCGTGCTGTTTAGGAAAACTAGTGATGGCAAGGTTTCCCAATTTTATTTCCTCATTTGATTCAAAGGTGCAGATCAATTTTTCGTCTACCTCAAAATTAAAATGCTGTCGTGTTTTGGCAGAAATGTAAACCGGTATCTGGTGTTTGCGCGAAACCACTGCTACACCGGCCACGTGGTCGTTGTGTTCGTGTGTAATAAAAATGGCCTTCACATTTTCTATTGAAAGGTTCAGTCTTTTCAGCCTACGTACTACCTCGCGGTGCGAAATGCCGCAATCTACCAGCACGGCTTCGTGGTTATTACCGATGTAGTAACAATTTCCGTTACTTCCTGAATTTAATGAGGCTACTAAAAGCGACATGCTAAAAAAATAATTTTAAAGGTAAGGGAATAAATATTTTCTGATGAATGTCTAACAGGCAAAAAGAAAAATATATGAAAACAAGAAGAAGTTGGCACGTGCTGCTGGGCATTATGCTGGCGGCCATCATCTCATCGGGTGCTTACGCGCAAGGCCGCGGACATGGGCATGGAGGGCACGGGCGCGATCAGCGCAACTATGATCGCTCTGGCAAAAGTTCGTTGGCTAACCGGGTGTACCACATCACCGATGCCGACAGTGTGCAAAAGCTGAAAATGAAACCTGTGTTGGACAAAACATCGAAGCGGTTGGAAGCCTTGCGGGCAAGTTATCAGAAACAGGAGAAACGTGTATTGGATTCGCTGAGTACGCAACTGAAGCCCTACCTGAAGGAAGATCAGTTGAAAAAATTAAACGACTGGCGAAGCCGGAAGAGCACCAAAAATTAAAATAGAAAAGCCGCGCACAACGCGGCCTTTTTTATAAGAATAAGTATCGGGCAAAGGCATACAGCCCTAACGCCAGCAGGACAAAGCCCGGTATGGTACGCACCAGAAAATTGCCCTGCAGGTAAGGCGCTACTTTGCGCGAAAAGCGAATCAATGAAAAAAGTAAAGCAAGTGCACCAACCGATGTGCCCAATACATAGCTATGCAGCAGGCTTGTAGTGGAGAGACTGATCCATCCCTGTGCCTTGAGATAAGCCGTAAAGCCCATCCAATACGGGATGGCCATCGGGTTAAGGATACTTAAAACCAAACCACGCCTGAAACCGCTTTCGCTTATCTTTTTTGCCAGCCCGTTAGCTGGCTTTGATGGCAGCAAATTAAAAATCCCCAACGCTGTCATCACAACGGCTGCAATCAATTGAAAGTTATGTACTACCATCGGTGAAGAAGAAAGCCAGTATTCAAACTGCACCCCAATCCAGGCATAGGGGTATTCGATGATGGCTACGGCCAGCGCAAATCGTTTAGCGATGGCCACTTTATCTTGAAGTGCCAATTGTAAAACAGTAACGTTTAGTGTACCGGGCGGAATAGAGCCCACAAAACTGAAAAAGAAGCCGAGCAAAAAAACATAGAAGTGGTACATTCCATCAGGCGCTCAGCGCTTTAAAGTTTTTATAAATAGTTCTTCCTTCGCGAAACGAAAGATAGGGAACTCCGCGCAGATGGTTTTCGCGGCTGATGCGGTATAAATTTTTCCAATGTTTGATCAGGTCTGCCATGCCGGTCAGCAGAGAAGCATTCGGATGGTAAATGTGTGATGGCTCGGCCCCGCAGCCGTTCAGTTCTACAATTTTTACTTTGCCGTTTTCCAAATCATTTTCTGACGCACACCGCAGGTCGTATCGCCCGAAATAAAAACCATTGATGTTTTTACTGATACGGTCGAATGATTCATTCAGTGCGGGGGTAATTAAATGATTGGCATTGATAAACGTAGTGCCCAGACAGTGGTTGCCGATGGATACCAATTTTACTTGCTGCCCTTCGGGAATAACTTGAGTGAGTTGCTGATGAAATTTTGTTTTCAGCACATCCCACTGCAACAAGGCACGGTTGTCCTGCCAGATCAGTTCTTGTAAAGTTTTTTGGCCATCGCCTTGCACGCTCAAAAATTTTTTGCCGGTGATGGAGTTAACCGTTCCTTTCTCCTGATTGGGAAAGCGAACGTAATACACGCCAAACTCCAGCGGAAGATCAACCAACTCTTGTGCGATAAAATCAATTTTTATTTCCTTCAGGTACAGCTGTGCTTCTTCCCGGTCATTGATTTTTCTCACCATCCAGCCACGCTCGCCCAGATCGGGCTTGAAGATGAGCGGATAGCGAAGTCCGGATGCAACAATTTTTTCTTCAAGTGTGAAAACATCCGAAGGCACTTTTACCAATAATGTGTTAGGTTTTAAATCAGCGGGGATCATCGAAAGCACCTCGTACTTCGACTCGCCCATCATGCCTCCCGATAATATGCTGGGATTAGATGCGGAGAAATAAAAAAACGATCGCTCGCGCAGCGAGTACCAAAGCCACATAAACACCAGCGGAATGTGGATGATGCCGAAAGGCCAATACTCCCAGTTGAAGAGCTTAATAAAAAATTTCTTTCTTCGGAAGGCCATGGTTACAAAACCTCTTTCAACATTTCTTTCCGGTAACGTAGGGTAGAGGCAGCCACTCCAAAATCAGGCGGCAACACTACGTGCGGAGCCACTTCGCCTATGCCAATTTTCATGATGGTCATGTGGTGTATGGCATGCTCAATATTATAGATTATTTCCCGGCTGACTGTCGTTTGCACTACAGTACTTTCCGTACCCATCAAGTCGTAACCAGCTTGCAGTTGCAATGTCTTTTCAACCTTCAATGAGCTAATAAAAATTTTTATAGCGCAAATGGTACGAAGTGCAATTTCTTTTTTTTGTTCGATGGATTTATCGTGAGCGCGTTTGTCGTAGTCAACAAAGCCCTTTTCAAATCCCTGCTCCAAACAAAGAAAAAATTCAAGCGTATGCCGCAGGTGCTGCCCTACCGATGATCCGCCCAGTGTTTTAGATGGTTTGATAAATTCTTCAGCCGTCAGTTGTTCTACCGAGTCAGTCAGTTGGTCTAAAATCGTGTAACAGCTTCTTGTAAGTTGGCTCATAATTATATTTAACGAACTAAGTTAACAAAACTACTTTTTGCATCAAGGCAAAATTTTTTTCCAATTCTTATCGGCCTGGGTTTTTAGCTGTTTTTCATTTTTGTTCCATGTGGTGAGCGTGTTGTTCCCCCAGAAGTGATAGAATAAGTAAAGTTTGCCTTCTAAAATTTTATATGTCTCGGGGTCAATCTTCACTTTTTCGCCTGTTTCGCCCATGGCATAAGCGCACCATCCGCCATAAGCGGGTTCATAGTTTTGCGGGGTTGCTTTAAACTTCGACAAATTAGTAGGATTGCAAAACAGATATATCACCCCTTTGTAGGTATAATGGAATTTTTGGTTGCCTTCTTGTGGTATGTTATCAAAGTAACTGACGGGGTCATACCCTTCGATAGCCACATTTTTTTGGATGTTAAAATTTTTAATGCGGGCTTCATTGGTTTGTCCGTGCGCAAGGCACGTAATTAATAACAGTGGCAGAAATACGATTCTTTTCATGGTGCTATCATACGTGTGCGGCAAAAATCAGATACATTCTTATATTGATTTGTCGCTCAGGCTACAAATGGCTATTCAAACAGATGTTGTATCTCTTCCCAAACCAACTCGGGCTCATACCCTTTACCGATGGCATACCGGGCTATCTTGCTTTTCTTTTTAAAAAGATTGGGTTCGTGCACTGTTTTTTGTTGCTTGCTCAGTAACAAGTGTAGGGTTTTTGCATATTCCTGCCGATCTATTTCTGCCAGTCCCTTAGCAATACAGCGGGGTGTGAGCCCCCGTCCTTCCAGTTCGCGTTGTATCTTTAATTTGCCCCACTTCAATATTCGAAATTTTCCGCCCGCAAACGCTTTGGCAAAACGTTCTTCATTTAGGAAGCCATCGGTTATCAGTTTAGAAACAATTTCGTCAGCCTCTGTGTAGCGAAGGCCATAAGTTAACAACTTGGCTTTTACTTCTTTGTGCGATCGTTCCTGATAGGCGCAGTAGCGGTATATTTTTGATAATGCTTGATCTCTTGAGAATTTGTTAATGTGGGAGTTGGAAAATGAATATCCTTTTTTATTCTCCGTTTTTTTCATCTTCAAATTATCGCATTTTCAAATTATTTGATCAGTCCTTTCGTTTTTAAAATGCTTGCCACAAATTTTCGTTCGTTATCGGTATTGAAGATTTTGTGTGGCCAATAGATCAGTTGGGCTTTGCTGAGAAAAAGTACAAAATAATCTTTACCAGTATGGGCACGTTTGATTTGATCCCACTTCATGGGCATGCCCTCGCGGGCGTTGATTTTCATTAAGATTTGCTGGCTGTTGATTTCGTACGAGAACCGCTCGAACAGCATTTTACCTTGCTCTAACTGGGTAACCCCGTAAAACTGAACCCACCAAAACAACAGGTAAAGAGAAGCCCCCAGCACAGCACCAAAAATCCACCACCAACTGGCAATCCAAAAGTAGCCCGAGCCAATGGCCAACACGATCAACGACACCCACCATTGCTGTTTTAACACACTGACAAATGCCGTGCGTATGTAAACTTTCTTTTCGAGGCGGTAATTTTTGGTTTTTACGATCATAACTGAAAATGAAGACCGCAAAAGTAATTTCTTTCTCCGTTATAAAAACGGGAAAGTTTAACAATTAAATGATTTTATAGTTTTTATACTCTCCTAAGCGGTATCCGGTAAGAAAACAGACCAATCGTTTAATTTTTTCTTTGAAAGAATAGTTCTTTACAGAAATATCGTGATCAAATTTCCAGTTTTTTTTTGCAATTCTGATGTGAAGCACCTCGGGATGCGTGTCTTGAAATAGTTCAAGCGAATCTACAGATGAATAATCAAACTCACCGGATTGAACTACCTGCTCTTCTATTTGTTGGTCGTTAATATAAAATCTGCTAAAATTGGTTTGTTTGGCCAGCATCAGACGGGGGTTTTTAACCCAGCCATAATGGTAGATGAAGGCATCTATCAATTTAACTTTTAGCTTGTCATTTGGTTTTTTTCGGAAACCCTGTGCATCACGATAAGAAAAAATTGATGGATTGTTGCGCACCACCCTGATCTCTCTTCTATACCACCGCCACGACTCGCCCACATAATCATACGATCCATAAAAATGTTTATACTTAAAAAGCAGTCCGTCAACAGAAAGGTCGTCCTTGTATTTCTCCATGGCATGGCGGATTTCGCCATAATATTTTTCATGCACCGCTTCATCTGCCTGTATGTAAAAGGCCCAGTCGCTATCAGGCGAAATGGCCTGAAAAGCCTTGTCGGTTTCTAACGCAAATGTGCGCCCACCTTCGCGCAAGCTATCATCCCAAACGGTATTGATAATTCTGATTTTAGGCGAGTTGATTTTGTGGATCAGCTCTGCGGTGTCGTCATCCGAATTGCCCAGTGCCACCACAAACTCATCGCACAAAGGAAGTATCGAGGTGATGGCCTCTACAATAGGATAATCATATTTTATAGCATTTCGAATGATGGTAAAGCCACTTACTTTCATATTAAAAAAATGTGGTTAAATATAGGGTGTGGCTAACTCAGAATCATAAAAAATCAAGATATTAATTATCCCAAGTAACTACTATTCAAAACCCGCACAACTAAAAAAACTGTCTTGACGGAAGTATTGTTGAGATGGTTTTTTAGGTTTTGTTTAACTTGTCAGCTATAAAAAAATCATGCATTCTTTTTTATTTGACTGCGAGCGGATGAAGTACCCCAATACAGGGCCCTATCAGGTTTGTCAACAGGTTGGCAGAAAATTACTCCTTCATAAAAACTCCGATGAGCACATTACCTTCTTCGTTCCTAAAAACAGGGAAGGATTCTTTGGGAACAAAGCCTCTTATTATACCCTTTCTCCGCTCAATAAAATTTATTTGCCTTGGCGTGGGTCGCGGTTGCTGCTCAACACCCACCGTTACGATGTGTGGCATATTACTTACCAATCATCTATGTATGTGCCTTTAGCCAAAAAAACAAAAGTGGTGTTGACAATTTTAGATTTGAATTTTCTGCACGAACATCCCAATGATCCTAAAAACAAAAAAAGGCTGCAACTCATTCAAGACCGCGTAGATCGGGCTGACCATATTACCAGTATTTCTGATTTTGCACTCAATGAAGCCCGGAGTTATCTCAACTTTCGTGATAAGCCGTCTTCTACCAATTATATTGGATATGACTTTGAGCATCCGCCTCAGCCACGAGAACCTAATCAAAAACCCGGCAAGCCGTTCTTGTTTGCGTTGGGTACTATCTTACCCAAAAAGAACTTCCATGTACTGCCTTGCCTTTTGCAAGGAAACGATTTTGATTTATTGATAGCCGGCATTTCTAAAACTGATTACAAAGAACAAATTATAGCTGAAGCCAAAAGATTTGGTGTTTCTGCCCGCGTTAAATTTTTAGGGGCTGTGTCGGAAGAAGAGAAAACCTGGTACTATAAAAATTGTGAGGCATTTCTGTTCCCCTCCATTGCCGAGGGATTTGGCTTGCCGGCCATAGAGGCTATGAACCAGGGCAAGCCCGTGTTCTTGTCAACTCACACTTCTTTGCCGGAAATAGGAGGTAGTGCCGCTTACTATTTTGCTGATTTTGCACCAGAGGCCATGCAAAAAGTTTTCTCAGACGGATTAAATCATTTTTATCGGGAGCAGCCTCAAGAAAAAAATAAACAATGGGCTATGCAGTTCGATTGGTCAAATACCGCGAAAGGTTATCTCAACATATACCGATCTCTTCTGAAATGAAAACAGCCATCATTACCGGCATTACAGGCCAAGACGGAGCTTATTTAGCAAAGTTATTGTTAGAAAAAAATTACTGTGTAGTAGGTATTATACGAAGTTACAACAATTCTAATTTGTCGAAGTTGCAGTACTTGCAAATTGCTGATAAAATAAAATTAGAAGAGTGCGACCTTACTGATATTCCCAGTATCATTAATCTACTCAAGAAGTATCAGCCCCACGAGTTGTATAATCTAGCTGCACAGAGTTCGGTAGGTTTATCTTTTGAGCAGCCCATCGGCACGATAACGTTCAATTCTATATCAGTTCTTAATCTGCTGGAAAGCATTAAAATCGTTGACAAGGATATTCGCTTCTATCAGGCTTCGAGTAGTGAAATGTATGGCAAAGTAACACGCTTGCCTATTACCGAAGAAACACCCATGCATCCGCTGAGCCCCTATGCCATTTCGAAAGCTACTGCCTATTGGTCGGTTGTAAACTACCGCGAGTCTTATGGGCTTTATGCCGGTAGCGGGGTGCTCTTCAACCATGAGTCTTATCTGCGAACAGATAATTTTTTTGTAAAGAAAGTGATTAAAAACTCACTTGCCATCAAGCAAGGAAAGTTGCATGAACTGAATGTAGGTAATATTGACATCAAGCGCGATTTTGGCTATGCCCCCGAATATGTAAAGGCCATGTGGTTAATATTACAACAGCCTCATCCGGAAGATTACATTATTTGTTCGGGTGCAAGTGTTTCGCTGCGCGAGATTATTCTGTATGTATTTAATAAACTAGGGATTTCTGCCGACAAAATCATTTCAGATCCTAAGTTATTCAGGCCTACAGATATCAAAGATATTTATGGCGACAACAGCAAAGCAAAAAAGCAACTGGGTTGGAGTTACGATCTTTCTTTTTTTGATGTGTTGGATATCTTAATCGAAGAGGAGAAAAAAAATATTGTGGCCTAAGGTCAGCTATTTGTTAGTCTGCGATAAAGCTCTATATATTTTTTTGCCGCTTCTTCCCACGAAAATTTTTTGGCCCAATCTTGTATTGCCATCTTCTTATCAGGACAGCTTTGATAATCGGCCAATCCGTTGTTGAGTACCTCTGCCATGTTATCGGGATGAAAGTCGGTGAAATAGTAAGCCTGAGTGCCGCCTACTTCGGGCAAGGCCGTGTGGTTTGAACAAAAGACCGGTCGTCCTTCGTTCATGGCTTCCAATACCGGCAGCCCAAAACCTTCTTGCAGCGAAGGGAATAAAAAGGCTTCGCAATTTCGGTACAACCAAAGTTTTTCACCCTCTGTAACCTCGCCCGGCAATACCAGCCGATCTGCTATGCCTAAGTTGCGCGCTTCGTCCATCAGCCTTTTTGCATATCTACTGTCTTTGTTCCCAGCTATCACGAGCGAGTGATTTTTAAATTTCTTAAGCAAAGGGAGCAGTACATGGAAATTTTTTTTAGCTGCGATAATTCCGAGAGAAAAAAAATATTTTTCAAAGCGAACAAAGGCAGGTCTTTTTTCTGCTTCGATTGGGATATTTAACCCGTTGTAAATAACTTCAATTTTTTTTTCTCCTATGTCTGTATGTTTCAGTATTTCCTGACGGGTGAAATTTGAAATGGCCACTACTACATCAGCCTGTCTTATCTCTCGCTGTAGCTTATAGAGTTCGCGGTTGCGTTTCCATCCGCTATATTTTATCATGAAATTCAGGTCGTGAACGGTAACAATTTTTTTGATTGTTTTTTTTCTGGAAACATACGGTGAATCATGATGAAAACTGTGCCATACATCAGCACGAGATGATATTCCCAAAAAACGAGTCCATTTATTTGCATAAACATACTCCACCTGTTCTCCCAAAAGATGGCTTGTAGAGGGGGTGATCAAATAGGTAAACTCAAATTCCTGATTGGCTTTTTGAATAGCCCGACCCAGATGAAGGCAGAATTGCCCCAGCCCGCTGTTGATGTTTTTCAGCTTTGTGGTATCCAAGATTAGTTTCTTCCCTACAGGCATCGTTTTCAAATGTCACATTATCATAAAAAAAATACAAACCTTTCATAAAAAAGAAGCCGCCAGTATTGAGGCGGCTTCTTGATAGCACAGCTTACCGGCTCGTCACCAATTTATCGGCATTAATCAAGCTGATAAACTCTGTTCGATAACCTTCTGTGTCTTCTCCTTTCGCTGCTTGTGCCAATTGTATAATCCTCTCGGCCGAAAATCCGTTGAGGTATTCGGAGTTTCGCAGCAGCATCCCAAAAGAGGCCACCGAAGCTGCCCACCGGAAATTAAGGGATGTGTTTTCTAAAGCCTCTTGGCGGTCAACCAGCGGGTGTACGATCAGTTTGCTTACGTCTCCATCAGGTTTTTTGTAACGGAACTTCACCGTCATCAGCTCATTGCTTTTTGCCGTAGGTGTAGTGTTCAGTTTCTGATATTTCAATTCATCCACTTTATAAAATTTGCTCTCCACTCCTACAGGTATTATTTCATACAAGGCCGTTACCGTGTGGCCGGAGCCTAACTCGCCCGCGTCTTTTTGGTCGTTGTTAAAATCTTCGTTTTTCAACATCCTGTTTTCGTAGCCGATCAGACGATAGGCTTGTACCTTAGCCGGGTTAAATTCTATTTGCAGTTTTACATCTTTGGCAATGGTAAATAACGTGCCTCCAAACTCATTGACTAATGCTTTTTGTGCTTCTAAGATAGAGTCAATGTACAGGTAGTTTCCGTTTCCTTTGTCGGCCAGCGTTTCCATTTTAGAGTCTTTGTAGTTGCCCATACCAAAGCCCATCACCGTTAAAAAGACACCCAACTTGCGTTTTTCTTCGATCAACCTTTCCATGGCGCCATCGCTCGACTCGCCTATATTAAAATCGCCATCAGTAGCCAAAATTATCCGGTTGTTTCCTTCCTTGTTAAAATGTTGTTTCGCCACATCGTAGGCCAGCCTGATGCCCGCACCACCGGCTGTTGAACCCCCTGCCTGCATCTGATCTAACGCATCAATAATTTTAGATTTTTCTGCACCCGAAGTTGATGGCAACACTAAACCTGCCGCTCCGGCATACACAACAATCGCCACGTGGTCTTGCTCGCGCAACTGCTGCACCAATAATTTAAAAGATGATTTGAGCAAAGGCAGTTTATTGGGGGCATTCATGGAGCCGGATACATCTATCAAAAAAACCAAGTTGGTAGGAGGTAAATTTTCAGTCGGAATTCTCCGTCCCTGTAAACCGATCAGCACAAGTTTATGTTTTTCATTCCAGGGAGCAGTTGCTATTTCGGTGTTGATCGAAAAAGGATCTTCTCCCGCAGGCTGTGGGTAATTGTATTTAAAATAGTTGATCATTTCTTCTATGCGCACGGCATCCACGGGCGGACGTTGGCCATTTTGTATAAACCTGCGCACATTAGAATAGGAGGCATTATCCACATCAATAGAAAAGGTGGTGAGCGGACTGTTCTTGGCATCGTGAAAAATATTTTCGGTGATACCTTTGTACTCTTCCGTGTTATATGGCTGTGCCTCTTCTGATACAAGCGGTGCATACTGGCTATCTCCGCTATACGTGTATCCTCCATTAAATCTTTTTGCTGCGGCAGGAGATCTGTCTTTCTCTGCTTGCCCTTTCACTTTTTCATCTGCCACGCTGCGTTGTTTTTCTTTTACAGGCGTTAGCTGCACATCCATGCGATTGCTCTTCCCGATTGCTATTTCCCGGTGTTGATATCCGGCCAAGGAAAATACCAGCACACCCCCCTGATCGGGCACGGTGATCAGGTAATAACCCTGCGTGTCGGTAACCGAGCTGCTGCCCGATGTTCCCTTCAGCATTACATTTACCCCTGTCAGGACTGTTCCATTGTCTGAGGATGTTACCCGGCCTGCCATCGTGCGGGGAGGTGCCGGTCGAAAGCTGATGAAGGTAAGTACAACCATCACCAGCAAAGAAATTTTAGTTTTCATGTGTTGTTGTTTTTGCCCTCAGGATGTGCTCCGGGTAGCTTTTCCATAAAAAGCCATAAAAAAAATTTAACTTGACCGCAGCGTGATCTTACAAAAAACAGATAGCGAGCTGCTTTCCGATTATAAGACTTCGGGCCGCCTGGAGGTAATTGGCGAATTGTATAAGCGTTATACTTCGCTGGTGCTGGGGGTCTGTTTGAAATACCTGAAAGATCGCGAGGAAGCCAAAGATGCTGTGATGCAGGTTTTTGAAAAACTGATAGCCGATTTGCGCACACACGAGGTAACCCATTTTCGGGGATGGCTTTATGTGGCCACGCGAAACCATTGCCTGATGCAGTTGCGCAGCAAAAAGGGTAAATTCAAGGAAGATATTTCTGCGCTGCGTGTGGAAAATCAGTTTCTTTTACATCCTGAACCCGAAACTGAGCTGGAGGATAATTTAGAGAAATTGAAAAAGTGCATCGAAAAACTGGCTGATGAACAACAGCAATGTGTACGGCTGTTTTACTTAGAAGAAAAATGCTATCGCGAAATTGAAACCATTACCCAATTCGATTTCAACCAAGTAAAAAGTTTTATTCAGAATGGAAAACGGAATTTAAAAAGCTGTATGGAAAAACATGGCTGACTTCTCTGACGATATTATCAAGTATAAACGGGGCGAGCTCTCGGCTCAAGAAATGCACGCGCTGGAAAAACGAGCGCTTACCGATCCGTTTTTAGCCGATGCCCTCGAAGGGATTGACTCTATCTCTCATGAAGAGCTTTCGGCCGATGTAGCAGAACTCCATCAAAAAATTTCAAAAACAAAAAAGAATAGCAATGTTTTAATCTGGCGCATAGCAGCAGGAATTGCGTTAAGCGCAGCCCTGATCTTTGCCGTTTATCAATTTAAACCCACTCCGGAAACACTTGCCCTCAAAACAGAAAAAACAACCGCTCAGCCTCAACCGCCAGCAGACGAAGCTGAAAAAAATATAAACAACAAAGCAGAAGCAAGCCCCAGCGGATCGGTAAAAAAAGAATTGCCTGCCCCTAAAAAGCCGGCAGACAAAGTGCCACCCGAGAAATCAACAGCACCAACGCCAATAGTAGCGTTAAGCAAAGAAAAAAATACCGAGCCACTGAACGGTGGCGCAAAAAAAGATAAGTTGTTGTCCGGTGATGTCATTGCCTCAACGCCTCCCATCCCAGAGGCTGACCTGACAATGCCTAAAGAAAATGTAACAGTAGCCTCTCCTCTCGCCATCGGTGCAGAAAAGGAAATGAGCAGAGCCATCAGTAAAAAAGGTCGTATGGAAAATACGGCCAGCCCGGAGGGAGGGTTTGAGGCTTTTGAGCGTTATCTGGAGAGCAACCTTCGTTTCCCCGAAAAGGCATTAGAAAATAACATCGCGGGAGTGGTAATAATTGAATTGACCATTACACCCGATGGCCGGCCAGGCCACCTCAAAGTTATTAAAAGCTTAGGCTATGGATGCGATGAAGAGGCTGTCAGGCTTGTGAAAGAAGGCCCAAACTGGATAACTGCCTCCGGCAATGACCAGCCAACAGAGAACACCGTGCAGGTGCAGATAAAATTCAATCGTCCCAAGCCCAATAAATAATTCCCGGTACTTTCCAGGTTCGCGAACTTTCGAATAAAGCTACTTGCAACCGTTTGAATATTATTTCTACTTTTAGGGCAGACAATAGCCTAACATTAATTTTTCATGAGTTTATTTATCAAGAAGCCACTTTCGCAATTATTGGCACAAGCCTCTGATTCTTCGCACGGACTAAAGCGCACACTCTCCGCAGGCAACCTGATTGCGCTGGGCATCGGGGCGATTATAGGTGCCGGCCTGTTTGTACGCACGGCTGCCGCTGCCGGTGAGCATGCGGGGCCTGCCGTCACGCTTTCATTTATTTTTGCGGCCATCGGCTGTGCCTTTGCCGGTTTGTGCTATGCCGAATTTGCTTCGATGATCCCCGTGGCGGGCAGTGCCTACACGTACGCTTATGTTACCATGGGCGAATTTGTTGCCTGGGCTATTGGGTGGGCATTGGTGTTGGAGTACGCCTTGGGAGCAGCTACGGTCTCTATCGCCTGGAGTGAATTTTTAAACAAACTGCTGGGGGGGAGTATCCCCTACGAGTGGTGTCATTCGCCTTTTCAAAAAGCATTGATCGGTGGTGAGATGCACCATGGAATCATGAACGCACCCGCGCTGGTCGTCCTCTTGTTGTTGTCTCTGCTTTTGATTAAGGGCACACAAGAGTCAGCTATTGTCAACTCCATTATTGTTATCATCAAAGTTGCCATCGTTGTAGTCTTTATTTGGGTAGGCTGGGAATTCATTAATCCGGCTAACCACTCTCCTTATTTTATCCCGGCCGATGCAAAGCCCGCTTTGCTCCCCGATGGAAGATATTATTCGTATGAATCCATCTGGGATCATGGCCTGCTGGGAGTAATAGCAGGTGCCGGAGTTGTGTTTTTTGCTTTCATTGGTTTTGATGCTATCTCCACGGCTGCCCAGGAAACGAAGAACCCTAAAAGAGATATGCCCATCGGCATCCTCGGCTCACTCGTCATTTGTACCATCCTCTATATTCTATTTTCTTATGTGCTTACCGGTGTGGCACCTTACACCGATTTTATGCTGCAAGGAAAAGAAGCATCAGTAGCGTATGCCATAGATACTTATATGCATGGCTATGGGTGGCTTTCCACCATGGTTAGCATTGCCATCTTAGCCGGTTTTTCTTCCGTTATTCTGGTAATGCTCATGGGACAATCGCGGGTGTTTTATTCTATGTCTATGGATGGGCTACTCCCTAAAGTTTTTGCCGAGCTTCATCCCACATTCCGCACACCGTATAAATCAAACATGCTGCTGTTCGTATTTGTCGGCCTCATTGCCACTCTCCTGCCCGGAGATATTACGGGCGACTTAACCAGCATTGGTACACTGTTCGCATTTGTGTTAGTGTGCTTAGGCATACTTGTAATGCGCAAGTCTGACCCCACTGCCGAGCGCGGGTTTAAAACTCCATGGGTTCCTTTTGTGCCCATCATGGGTATTGTCGTATGTTCTACCATGATTGTTGGCCTCGATACCATCACGCAAATAGTGGCGGGCGGTTGGCTGCTGATCGGGATCGTCATTTATTTTTTGTACAGCAAAAAGAACAGCGTACTGCGCAGGAAATAATCAGTTAATAATTTCGTCTGAGATTTTTAACGTGTTACCGGATATTTCAATCCGGTACTGAATAAGTGGGCGCACGGCAGGACCCCCGGTAGGCTGGCCATCGGGAAAACTAAAGCTGGAGTTGCAGCACCTGTCAACCATATAAAGTGTAGAACCATCTACTTGCACTGTGGCACAATTGGCCGAAGGATGGTACGGGCATGCCCGGTCATAAGCATTGAAAGCCCCTTCGCCCGAGCGGTATAATATTATCCCCTTCAACCCGCCATCGAGGTAAACAAATCCACCATCAGTTTTTAGACGTTGAAACTGTGGAAACGTCAGGTTCACTGTTATATCCGGAAACATGGCCTGCGCATGCAATTGAGCGGCTCCCATCAACAAGATGGCTGCCACAGCCCAACGAATTTTATTTGCCTTCATAATGGTAATATCCTTTCCCTGTTTTTTTCCCTAACTGACCTGCCTTTACTTTTTCTTCCTGAATTTTATTCGGTTTGAAGCGAGGCACTTTTCCAAACGACTCATACATCAGCCTGCTTACTTCCAGATTTACATCATTGCCAATTAAATCCATCAATTCGAACGGCCCGAGCTTAAAGCCGGCCGACTTTGTCAAGGCATCAATCGTACCCATGTCGGCCACATTCTCTTCGAGCAATTTTAATGCCTCTAAATAATAATGACGTGCCACCCGGTTAACGATGAAGCCGGGAGAATCTTTTACTTCTACCGGAGTTTTTCCAATAGATCGGACGAAATCAACAAGCTGCGCCAAAGTAGAAGGTGAAGTCTTTTCGCCTGCAATAACCTCCACCAGTTTCATCAGGTGCGCGGGATTAAAGAAATGAAGGCCGAGAAAACGGTTAGGGTGTTCTAAAACAGAGCCAATGTTTGAGATAGACAACGAAGAAGTATTGCTGGCCAAAATCGTTTCTGAAGAATTGATTTTTTCCAACTTCAGAAAAATGTCTTGCTTCACATTCAGCTTTTCTACTACCGCCTCAATAATCAGATCGGCTTTTACTTCTTCTAATCTAACTGCACGTATTTGTTGAAGTGTTTTATTCTTCAACTCGGCTGTAGATTTTCCTTTTGCTATGGCCTGATCAAAATTGCGAGCTATGGAGTTAATACCGCGCTCTACAACTGAGAGATCGAGATCATAAAATAACACCCGATACCCGGCAGCAGCGCACACTTGGGCAATGCCCTGACCCATAGAGCCGGCACCGATAACGGCAATAGTTTTTATGGTCATGTCAGCACCGGCTTAAACTGCCGGAGGAAACGGATATCGTTTTCGGAATACAACCGCAAATCGTTTACCTGAAACAATAACTGAGTAACCCGCTCGATGCCCATGCCGAAGGCAAAGCCCGTGTATTCTTCGGGGTCAATATCGCAATGGCGCAGTACGTTGGGGTGCACCATGCCCGAGCCGGCTATCTCTACCCAGCCACTGTGCTTGCAGATGTTGCAGCCTTTGCCTTTGCAGATTAAACAAGAGATGTCTATTTCCGCGCTGGGTTCTGTAAACGGAAAGAACGAAGGCCGATAGCGTATCTTAATATCCTTGCCATACATTTCCTGTGCAAAAGAATACAGCGTTTGCTTCAGGTCGGCAAAGCCGACATTCTTATCTACATACAGTCCTTCCACCTGATGAAAAAAGCAATGTGCCCTAGCAGAAATGGCTTCATTGCGGAAGACCCGCCCCGGCATGATAGAGCGGATGGGTGGCTTTTGTTTTTTCATCAGCCTGATCTGCACGTTTGAAGTGTGCGTGCGCAACAAGATGTCGGGATTTTTTTCGATGAAGAACGTGTCTTGCATCTCGCGTGCCGGATGGTTAGGCGGAAAATTAAGAGCTGTAAAATTGTGCCAGTCGTCTTCTATCTCGGGGCCATCGGCCACGTTAAAACCAAGCCGCTCAAAAATTTCTATGATCCTGTATTTTGTCAGGCTCAGCGGATGCTGGTTGCCCAGTTGGTTGGAGATAACGGGCAGCGTCAGATCTATGGCTTCATTCGATTCGCCTGTTGTGTTTTCTAACACTTCCTGTGAAGACTTGAACTTGCCTTCTGCCAATTGCTTGAGTTCGTTGAGCACTTTGCCCAGCGTTTTTTTTTCTTCAGGCGAAGCTTTTTTCAGTTCATCAAAAAGGGAAGGGATGAGCCCCTTCTTGCTGATAAACTTCAACCGGAAAGTTTCCAGCGATTCTTTGGAAGTAATGGCAAACGCATTTACTTCCTGCTCGATCTGTTTAATTTGTTGTTCCATTGCCTCTCGTTTCTTGTGCTTTTTTTAATAAATAATTGATACCCAAACACAGCACAATTACTACGCTCAAAATTAGCAGATCATTTTGTTTTCGCAGAAGCCAAGCTAAAAGAATCATTGTCAGATTGATCAATGCAATAAAAAGAACCGACTTGGCATGGCTAAACCCCAAATTAATAAACTGATGATGTAAATGGTTTTTGTCGGCATGAAAGGGCGACAGCCCCTGGCGCAGCCTCAGGATGATAACGCGCAACGTGTCAAATACCGGGATGATGGCTATGCATACGGAGGAGGCGATGGAGGCGTGCAACTTGTAAGGATTTTCTTCCGGCAGATGATAGTTTTTGTTTACAAACGTAATGGCAAAGTAGGAAAGCAAAAATCCAATAGTCAGTGCGCCTGTGTCGCCCATAAAAATTTTGGATGGCTCCCAATTAAAAAATAAAAATGCCAGCAAGGCTCCGGCAAACGTCAATGCGATCAAACTGTTTGAAGCATCTCCGATTGCAAAAAACCACAACCCAAATGTTGTTAATGAAATGATGCCTACCGTTCCGGCCAGTCCATCCAATCCATCTATGAGGTTGTAGGCATTGGTTAAAATAATCAATGTAAAAATGCTGAGTATCCAAATAACAGGCATCGGAACAAACGGCAATTCAAAAAGCCCGTACGAAGAGTTGATGGTGGTGTTGTTGAGTGCTACCAGTAAAATAACCGGCAAAAACTGACTATACAATTTTTGTTTGGGAGTGAGCGCCAGCACATCATCGCGCAACCCGATGAAGAACATCAGCAACAGCGAGATAAAAAGATAGCGATTTGCAAGCCACTCGTTTAATGGCAAGCCCAGCAATAAAGAAATACCAAAGCCCATCAAAACAGCTACTCCTCCCAAAGAGGGCTTATAGTTATCGTGAATTTTATGCCGGCCGGGCGAATCGAACAGCTTCCACTGGGTAAGCAATTTGATGAGCACGGGAAACGTAAGAAACGAAACCAAAAATGAAATGGCGGTATAGAGGGCAATTCGGATAATAGCTTTATCAGTTTAGGTAGTACAAAAGTAATCCTTTGGCAAAAATAGTTAACAAACAATAAGAGGCTGCCTTTTGGGCAGCCTCTTGGTGTGCACGTTGTATGCTTTAAAGATTAATTTTTCTTCAGCATATCGAATTTATTCTCGGCTGCTTTTTTAGGAAAACTGTTGTCCGACAGGTTGGTGTCGGCCGTGTCGTTATTGGGGTCTATCATCACATGGGTTACTTCTTTATCCTTTAAAAACACTTTCTTAATTTCGTTTTCGTTGGTACGCCAAATCTCAGCAGGTATTTTTTCTATTTCCTTGCTGCCGTCTTTAAAAGTCCACTCGATGATAATGGGTGTTACCAACCCTCCTTTGTTTTTCAGCGTCAGCTCGTACATATTTTTGCCTTGTATTTTCGCCCGGATGTCGTTGTCATTTATCGAGTTTCTAAATTCTCCGTTGGCAAAATCGGGTGTGTTGACTACGGTAATTTCCTGAGGTCCTTGGCTAAAATCCTGAGAGGATGAAGAACTTGCCAAATCGCCTTTTACTGTTTTAACATTTTTCTTTTCGGGGTCTGTAGTTTGTTGCCTGAGTTTAAACCATTTTACGTTGCTCAGTTCTACATCTACATTGTCAACCGTGTAAAACCATCCGCGCCAAAACCAATCCAGGTCAACGGCCGAGGCATCTTCCATGGTGCGGAAGAAATCAGCCGGCTTAGGATGTTTAAACGCCCAGCGCTGGGCATATTCTTTAAAAGCCTTATCGAACAACTCGGGGCCCATCACCGTTTCGCGCAGCAGGGTTAAGGCAGCAGCGGGTTTGCCGTAAGCATTGGCACCAAAATCACGGCCGGGCACATTATCAGAGCTCCACATAATGGGGCGCATCATGTCTTTGTCTCCTTTCATATAACCCGACAAGCCTTTGGGTGAGCCCCAGGCAATATCTACTGTAGGGTAGCGCTCGCGTTTGGTTTCTCTTTCCAAAAAAGAATTGAGCCCTTCGTCCATCCAACTCCATTGGCGCTCGTCTGAGTTGACAATCATTGGAAAAAAATTATGGCCGATTTCGTGGATGATGACACCCACCATACCCTCGTAAACACGTTGCGAATAGGTGCCGTCACTTTTCGGGCGGCCTCCATTGAAACAAATCATCGGATATTCCATTCCCTGATTGGCCATGTGTACGGAGTAGGCCGTGGGATAAGGAAAATCAAACGTGCGGGAAGAATAAACTTCCAGCGTATTTTTTATGGCCATTGTAGATTCCTTGCCCCACAGTGGGTTGCCCTCCTTCGGGTAGAGCGACTGTGCCAGCGGGGTCTTGTCGTTCAGTTTAACAGCCATGGCATCCCAAATAAATTTGCGTGAAGTGGCGAAGGCAAAATCGCGTACGTCCTCAGCGTAAAATTCCCATGTGCTCTTTTTAGTTGACCTTTCTTTTTCTTTAGCGCGTGCCTCTTCTTCTGTAACAATCAGCACAGGCTTGTCAAATGTCTTTTTTGCTTTTTCCAATCGCTCCGACTGGGCAGTTGTTAATACGGCTTTGGGGTTTTGAAGCACTCCGGTAGCTCCCACAATATGGTCGGCAGGTACTGTGAGGCGCACGCGGTAGTTTCCAAACACGAGCGCAAACTCGCCCTGACCGAGAAACTGTTTGTTTTGCCATCCTTCGTAATCATCGAATACACACATGCGCGGAAACCACTGTGCCACGGTGTAGAGATAGTTTCCGTCTGCCGGAAAATATTCGTAGCCGCCCCGTTCAGAAAATTTCATGCGGTCTTTTTCATGATAGCTCCATTCCACTTTGAAACTGTATTTGTCGCCTGTCTTCATCCATGCGGGCAGATCAACACGCATCATGGTGTAGTTAATCAAAAACGGAAGGTCTTTGCCGGTAACGGCATCCTTCACGGATTTAATGTGATACCCTCCGTCATAACCATAAGTATCTTGCGCCAGCGGAAACCAGCGGGCAGGCACCGAATCGCGAATGCGGTTGGTTTCGGTTTTGTCTGTCATATTTCCGTTGGCCAAATTATTTTGGTCTAATTGCAGCCAAAGGTATTTCATCACCTCGGGTGCATTGTTGTAGTAAGTGATCGTTTCTTTGCCGCTGATGATTTGTGTCTCATCGTTCAGTTCGGCATCAATCACATAATCTGCCCGTTGTTGCCAATAGCTGGCACCGGGCGCACCGGAAGAAGTACGGTATGAGTTGGGCGTGGGGAGCGTTTGATCTAATTGCTCAAATTTGCCTTGCCATTTTTTATCCTGGCTGATCAATGCCAGCGAGCCGAATAGAAAAAGTGAGGTAAGAAAATATTTCATTAGAATTAGGGTTGTTGTTTTTAATTAGATTTCTTTTTCAGTTCATCAAACTTAGAAGGTTGCACCACGCGCGGGAACACGTTGTCTTGGGTGTTGATGTCGGATGTTTCTTTGTCGGGATCAACCGTAACATGAGCTACTTCTTTTTCTTTGGCAAAAACTTTGGTGAATTTATTTTCGTTGGTGCGCCAGATCTCTGCGGGGATGCGATCCGTTTCTTTGGTGCCGTCTTTGTATGTCCACTCAATAATTACCGGCATTACCAAGCCGCCTTTGTTTGAAAGGGTAACCTCATAAATATTTTTGTTTTCGAGTTTGCTCACTACGGCTTTGTCATCAATTTTATTTTGAAACTCGCCATACATTCTATCGTTCGTGGGCAACACGGCAATGTACTGCGGGCCGTTGTCAAAGTTCTCTGCGTTTTTTCCTGCTGCTAGGTCGCCTTTAGCTACGTTCTTTTCTTTGCCTTCCACATTCGCTTTGTCGGTACGAAGTTTATACCATTTTACCTGGTCTAATGTCTGATCTACGTTGTCGGTGGTGTAAAACCAGCCTTTCCAAAACCAGTCAAGGTCAACGGCCGAGGCATCTTCCATCGTACGGAAAAAGTCTGCCGGCTTCGGGTGTTTAAATGCCCACCGCTGTGCATATTCTTTGAAGGAACGATCGAATAAGTCGTGCCCCATCACTGTTTCGCGCAGAATAAATAAAGCCGTAGCTGCTTTTTGATATTGCTCGGGACCAAACATAATAACCTGCTCGGAGTTAGTCATCAGCGGGCGCATAGTGGCTTTATCTCCCTTCATGTAAGGAACCAGGCCGGCTGGTTTGCCGCGGCTGAAATCTAATTCGGGGTAACGCTCCAACTCAGTCAATAACTGCACAAAACTGTTGATGCCTTCGTCCATCCAAGTAGTTTGGCGCTCGTCATTGTTGATGATCATAGGGAAGAAATTATGTCCTACTTCATGAATGACCACCCCCAGCATGCCTTTCAGTTTATCGTTGTCGTAGGTGCCGTCTTTTTTCGGGCGGCCAAAGTTGAAGCAGATCATCGGGTACTCCATGCCAATGCTGGCCGCATGTACCGATGTAGCCTGCGGATAGGGGTAGTCAATGGTGTGTTTGCTGTACACCTCCAGTGTGTTTTTTACTGCGCGGGTAGATTCTTTT
The DNA here is from genome assembly GCA_018267215.1 of Bacteroidota bacterium. Lineage (GTDB taxonomy): Bacteria > Bacteroidota > Bacteroidia > Cytophagales > Cyclobacteriaceae > ELB16-189. The sequence continues at coordinate 56,952 of JAFDYX010000019.1, read as the reverse complement.
TCCCACAGCGGATTCCCTTCTTTTGGATAGAAAGACTGAGCCAGCGGTGTGTTATTGCCAATCTTCACAGCCATGGCATCCCAAATAAATTTACGCGAAGAAGCAAAAGCAAAATCGCGTACGTTGGTGGCTTCCATCTGCCATGTCTTTTTTTCTTTTGATTTTGTTTTTTCTTTTTCTGTTGCCTCTTGTTGGGTGATGATGATCACCGGCTTATCAAAAGAAGTTTTGGCTTGTTCAAATCGGGCCAACTGGGTAGTTGTTAAAACCTGTGCCGGGTTTTTAACCATGCCGGTTGCTGCCACTACATGGTCGGCAGGCACCGTCAGCGCTACTTTGTAATTGCCGAAAGGAAGTGTAAACTCTCCGCGCCCTAAAAACTGTTTGTTTTGCCAACCCACTACATCATCGTACACGCACATGCGGGGAAACCACTGTGCTATGGTATAAACATAGTTGCCATCTTCCGGAAAATATTCATACCCGCTGCGGGCGAAAGTCTGGTTGCGGTCGAGCACATGAAAAGACCAATCAATTTTAAACACATATTTTCCGCCTGCTTTAATCGGTGTGGGCAGGTCTATGCGCATCATCGTTTTGTTGATGGTGTGCGAAAGCTCTTTGCCGGCAGCATCTTTTACAGATATTATTTTATATCCACCTTCATAATCCCACAGGTTTAATTGCATGGCCATCATCTTGGCGGCCGAACTGTCTCTCATCGAGTTGGTAGCAGTCTTGGCCGTGTTGCTATTTTTTTCAAAAAGATTTTGGTCGAGTTGCACCCACAGGTATTTAAGTACATCGGGCGAATTATTTGAATAGGTAATAGTTTCGCTGCCGGTGATGGTTTGGTTTTCGTCATTCAATTCGGCCGTAATATCATAGTCGGCTTGTTGTTGCCAGTACTTGGGGCCGGGCGCGCCCGAGCCGGTGCGGTATTCATTTGGGGTAGGCAACATCTGGTCGAGTTGCTCAAACTTCCCTTTCCAGTGAGGTTCGTTGGCCTTCGGTTGCTCTTGCGCAAAAGCAAGGACAGCCATGCAGCTAAATAAAAGCAGTAAACATTTTTTCATGGGGTTGTAACTTTACGGTGGTGAATAAAATTTTTATTTATAAAATCTTTTTAGCGGCTTACAGCCTGTCCTTCATCAGGATCAGTGCGATGCCCGCAATGGCCGATGAGATAACCATCTTCCAATCGCGCTGGCTCACTTTCAGCCATTTGACCAAAATATAACTGATTGTAAGGAATAAGGTTACAACAATTATTTGTCCGAACTCAAGACCTAAATTAAAGGCTAATAGGGGTGACAGGATGGAGCTGCTTTTGCCCAGCAAGGCTCTCAGATAATTGGAAAAGCCCATGCCGTGAATGAGCCCGAAGAAGAGTGCAAACAGATAGTTAATTTGAATTTTTGGTTGGCTTGCCAGGTTTTCTTTTTTAAAAATGTTTGAAAGCGCGGTTACAAAAATGGTGAGCGGAATCAGAAATTCTATCAGGTTAGAGTTGACGGATATAACCCCAAGCGTAGCCAGCGCCAGCGTAATGGAGTGGCCAATGGTAAAAGCGGTTACCAGTACCAGCACCCGCTTCCAATCGCTCCAGGTGTACAGCGCACACAACACCACCACAAAAAGAATATGATCGTAGCCATTGGCATAATCCAAAATGTGTTCGCGCCCTAATACAAAATAAATTGAAAATTCGCCCATCGTATTTTTTTATTGTGTCATCATGTCTTCAACATACTCGCCACGAGGAAACTTCGAGCGATACATAACTCTTACCTTGCCGGCTGTTTCCCACCGGTCGGTAAATAAACAAACTTTCCATAAGATAAAGTAGTGCTCTTCATTGTGGGCATCGAAATTGCCTTTCAGATTGATAAACCGGAAGGTGATTTCACCCAAATCTCTCAAGTCTATGTTGTTGAGGAAATTAATAACAGCTTTCAGGTCGCTGCGGTACCACTGCGAAGAGCCCGGCACAAACCGGTGGGCCGTTGTGTTTCTGCGCTGGATGTTGAGGCTTAACAGAATGCGGCCAATCATGGTTACCGCATATTTGTTGGGGGGGTATTGCTGTTTTAACTGAAGGGCAAAAAAAAGTGATTTGTCAAACCGATTGTTCTCAAACGAGCTTTGAATACATTGATACTCCGCCCGGATTACAGCATGCTGAAACCGGGAAGAATCTGTTTGATACGTTTTGCCCTGATGTGTATTTGAAATCTGTAAAAGATGGTTGAGCCGTTCGCGTACATGAGGGTGCGAGCGCACTGAATCCAGAAAAGTCTCTCGCAGTGTATCTTTTACCACATGTGTTTTGCTTTCTTTAATCCACGACTGGCGAAAGGGAAAGCTGGCAAAATTCAAGGGATTAAAAAGCGCCATGCCCGGATGATATTTTGCCGACTGTGCCGAGTCGAGAATCTTCAACAACTCGCCAGCCTGATCTTCGCGATACCCGGCTTTGGCATACAACAAAAAGCCCAATGAATCGGCTGCTATTTCTTGCTTCCGCTGAAAGCCCGTTGTGGTAAACATCCACGACACGATCACCGAGTAATCATGGTATGATACATTGCCGCTTTTAAACTTTGCTAAAGCTGCCTGCACCTCTTTGTCTTCTGCGCCTTCCGCTTTTCGGGCAATATTGATGAGCGTGTGGTTAAGTTGATAGTGTGCCAGTTCATGCGCCAACGCAAAAGCAAGCTGGCTCTCGTTTCGGATGCGCGCCAGAAAACCTACATTAACAATAACAGTTCCTTCGCCAAAGCTAAAGGCATTTACATTGGAAGAGTTGCTGATCAAAATTTGTCCGGGTTTGTTGGCCAGCGTGTTGGCCGAAATAAGGCGTGCCCAAACCTGATCTACCCGGTTTTGAAGCACCGAATCATCCAAATAGTTTTTGCTGTTAAACTCCCGCTCCAAAAATTTCAACCGCTCTTCTAATACTTTGGCAATTTGATTTTTTTCTGGCGAATTGATTTTAGCAATTTCTAACTCCGTGCGCTGGCTAATTGCTTTCCATTTTTGCGAAGAACGTTCCGAAAAGGTTTTCAAAGGAGAAAACTCCTGTCCATAAACCGGCAGGACAGACAGCCACGCGAAAACAAGAAGAGTGATTTTATTCACATTAAAATAACATTAATTGGCAATATAGTTCTTCGCGTTATCCCTTAAAAATACAACTCTTATCCATCCGGCAAGCTTAAAACGAGTTGATCAATCGTCTGATCATTTTTTTAATACCTTTGAAACCCTAAACCCAACTCACATGAAAAAATCTTTATTCCTTGTTGCTGTTGTTGCCCTTTGTTCGTTCACTTCTCCTGATAAGGAAAAACAATTTCAGTACACATTTAAAAAAGGCGATGTGTATGAAATAACCCAAATGAGCATGGTTACACAGCACATAGTAGTAGCCGGTATGGATCAAAACATTGAAACAAATATCCAAGGCGGTATGCGGATGAAAACCATTGAATTGATTGGTAACTCCGGGAAATTTGAAATAGAGTTTACCTCCCTCTCGTTAAAAATGAAATCACCCGGGATGGATATGAATTCAGATGGCGACACCACCAATCAAGCTAACAAAATGATGGGCAAAGCCATCCGGCTCATGGTGGGCAAAAAATTCAACTTCACCCTGACAAAAAACGGTGTGGTAGAATCGGTAGAAAACACAGAAAACCTGTGGTCGGGCATGGAAGGTAAAGATCCTGCCATGGCGCAAATGAAAGCTTCCTTGGAACAGTCCTTTGGAAAATCTTCCCTGAAAAGAAGTTTCGAAGGCATGTTTGTATTGTACCCTGAAAACAAAATCAAGACAGGATCTACCTGGAAAAACACAGCCCCTACCGGAAACGGTATGCTCCCCACGGAGGTTGCCAACGAATATACGTTACAGTCTGTTACTGAACCTACTGCTACCATCGTGAGCGATGGGCAGATTTTTACTTCCGATTCTACCAAAGTGATCAGCCTTCAGCAAGGATTGAGGGCTACTGCCAGCCTGAAAGGCCGCCAAGTGATAAAGACTACTGTGTCTGCCGCCAGCGGATGGCCCGAAGTCAGCAAATCTTATTCAGAAGTTAAAGGCAAAATGATTTTATTGGCAGGCGGACAGATACCGGAAGACATGCCCATGCAAATGGAAATTAAAACGGAAGGCGAATACACGCTCAAGAAAAAATAACCTTAATTGTACTTCACATAATTTTCCCACTTCTCCAGCACTTCTACAAAGTCTTGGGGAAGTGGGGAATCGAACTGAATAAATTTTTGAGTGGCCGGGTGCACAAACCCCAATGTTTTGGCATGAAGCGCCTGGCGGGGGATGATCTTAAAACAATTCTCGACAAACTGTTTGTATTTAGTAAAGACCGTACCCTTCACCACCTCGTTGCCTCCATACATTTCATCATTAAAGATCGGGTGGCCGAGGTATTTCATGTGAGCGCGTATCTGGTGCGTGCGTCCTGTTTCCAGTTTACACTCAACCAACGAAACATAGCGAAGGTCTTTTAGCAATTGGTAGTTCGTAATCGCCTCTCTTCCAAAATCTCCTTTCGGAAATGCCGTTGTCACTCTTCTGTCTTTCAGGCTGCGGCCTAAGTTTACTTCAATGCGCCCCTGCGGGGGGTCGGGCACACCCCACACCAGAGCGTTGTACGTTCGCTCGATGCTGTGATCAAAAAATTGTTTGGCCAGCGAGCTGATGGCCATTTCTGTTTTGGCGATCACCAGCAACCCCGAAGTGTCTTTGTCAATCCGGTGCACCAGCCCCGGCCTTCCCTCATTGCCGGGCATGTTGGGCAAATTTTGAAAGTGGTATGTCAGCGCATTTACCAATGTGCCGCTCCAGTTTTGATAGGCGGGATGCACCACCATACCAGCCTCTTTATTTACAACCAAAATGTGGTCGTCCTCAAATACAATATGGAGCGGGATATTTTCGGGCTTGATATCGGTATCGCGCGGAGGCTCAGGCAGCGATATGGTGATGACATCATGGGGGTGCACCTTGTAATTGGGCTTCACCACCTTGTCGTTCACTTTTACAAAGCCTTCGCAAATTCCGTTTTGGATTTTTGTACGCGTAACGTTGGGCAGGCGGTCTATCAAAAATTTGTCAATGCGCAACAGGCTCTGGCCGGGATCGGCCGTAATCCGGTGATGTTCAAAAAGATCATCATCTGGTTCGTCTATCTCTTGGGACTGGAGGCTCATGCTACAAAAATACACCTTTCGGCTGGCGATGATCAAAAATCCAGATCCTCGTACTGATTGCTTTGGGTCTGCACAATTTTGCGATGCTGGTTTTGCAGGCGTTCGTACAAACCGTTTTCAGTTATGTAATTGATAATTTTTATGGTTGACTTGCTCGCATTTTTATTAGTAACGGGCAGCAACACACAGCTCACATTCATGCCATCGCGCTGCATGGCATAGACTTGATTGGTAAAGGGGTTTGTATTTCCCTCCAGCCCGCACACTTCAAAGGTGTGTTTGGTGTCGTCTTTTATTACCTGCCAGTTTTTGGTGTACATCTTGTGTTAATGTTACGCTGTAGCAAAGATAATGGCAGAAACAAAATCAATCGGTCAGCAATATTGCTTTTTGGTCGGCTACCTTTTTGACGGGCGTTTGTATTTAACCGGAGCCGCGGGTTCAGGCTTGATTTCTACAGATTGCGTCTTCAGTAGTTTTAGAGCTTCTTCTACTGCCCTCTCCAGTTGCGGATCGTTCCCTTTCATTACTTCGGCTGGCATTTGCTCTACTGCTATGTCGGGCGAAATCCCAACGCCTTCTACTGCCCACTGTCCGTTAAGGTCATAAAACCCTCCACGCGGGGCTACCATTCTCCCGCCATCAACAAAAGGTGGCGTATCCCACGTGCCCACTAAACCGCCCCATGTTTTAGTACCCACCAAAGGGCCTATTTTCATCTGATTAAATAAATAAGGAAGCAGGTCGCCTCCGGAGCCGGCTCGTTCATTGATCAGCATTACTTTGGGTCCAAATATTCCCGCATTGGGTGTAAGGAATGGCCGATGGTCATTTGCTTTGCTGTTAAAAAAGCCATGCAATTGTCGCGACATAATATCCACCATGTAATCGGCTGCCGAGCCTCCTCCATTGTTGCGTTCGTCAATCACAGCTCCTTTCTTGTCTTGTTGCGCAAAGTAGTAGCGATTAAAATTAATGTAGCCGGGTTGGCTGGTATTGGGCAGATATACGTAGGCTATTTTTCCGTTGGATAATTGATCCACTTTTCTGCGGTTGCTTTCTACCCAGTCGGCCATCCGCAATTGATTTTCATTTCCTACAGGTACCACGATCAAAACACGTGCGCCCTCCGCTGAGGGTTTGTTGTTCACCTTGATTTTAATTTGTCGGTTGGCTGTCGCTTCAAAATAGCTGTATAGATTAACGGCTGCCGACACTTGCTTTCCGTTTACTTCCAACAGATAATCACCCTTCGAAATATTTATTCCGGGTTCCCTTAAAGGTGCTTTGATATCCGGGTTCCAGCTTTCTCCCAAATATATTTTGCTAAAGCGATAGTAGCCATTATCAGTTTCGTAATCTGCGCCCAACAGTCCTACTGGTACATTTTCCACGTTTGGAAAATCACCACCGCTGGTATAGCTGTGACCTACGGAAACCTCGCCTCCCAAAATATCTATTACATAATTTAAGTCAGCGCGATGACGCACATGGTCTATCCATGGGCTGTACCATTTATAGATATCGTTCCACGGTGCTCCGTGTGTGTTGTTTACATATAGAAAATCTCGCTGATATCGCCACCCCTCGCGAAAGATTTGCTTCCATTCTTCCATAGGAACAATTTTTAGTTTCAACGAGTTGAGTGCTTCTAATTTTCCATCACCGATTTTTTTGTTGCTGTCGGTTGTTCCTATAATACCCCAAGTACCATTGCTGCGATAGAGGATGGACTTGCGATCGTGCGAAACCGATGCGCTATTTATCGGTGACAAAAAGATTTCTGATTTGCGATCTTTAAAATTATATCGGTGTAAGGTTTCTCCCGGCTGATTAGCCACTGTTTCCTGATAGAAGACATAACCTTCGGGCCCCGGAAGCAATCCTGAATAATTTTGAAGAGGAATATCTACTACCAGAATGCGGTTGGCGATTCCATCGAAATCTATTTTAACAAGAGGCGCTCCGTCCTTTTTTTCATCTTTGGGTTTTTCTTTTTCTTCATCGCTGCGAGGGCTGATGGGCGAAGCATCTTCTTTGTTTAATACAATCAAATACAAGGCACGTGTGATAGGATGGTCGAACGAGCTCATGTCCAGCCATCCTGTATTTAATCCATAATTTGTGCTTGCCAGAAAGTACAAGTACTTTCCTGATGCATCCCACACAGGCGAAATAGCATCTGCCATTCCATCCGTCAGTTGTAGTGATTGCCCTGTCTCCATGTTGTAGGCTTTGATGACTTTAAAATGATTATCCATTAAGCGCGGATAGGCAATCCATTTACTGTCTGGCGACCATACTGGGTTCATGGTGCGATTGGGGTGTGCATAACGATCGGTATCAATTTTTTTGGTAGCACCCGTGTTTACATCTGTTACCCACAAATTATAATCTGTGTCGGTAAAGGCTATGTATTTACTATCGGGCGACCAAGCGGGTTTGAAGAAAAAAGTGGGGTGGGTGAGCGAAATTGTTTTGGGTTTTTCAATTCCTTCCTGATCGCTGATCACCAACTGGTATTCACCCGATGCATCACTAAACCAGGCTATCTTTTTTCCGTCCGGTGACCAAATAGGGTTGCGGTCGGCAGCGGCTGAGTTGTTTGAAATATTCCGCCAGTCTCCTTTTTCTTTTGGTACCGTAAAAATTTCTCCCCGGTATTCGAATAACGCCCGCTGTCCGGTGGGCGAGAGAGAGCCGTTGATTAAAGAAGTGGGCTTTACATCTTCCCATCGCTCGCGTGCCCAATGAAAATCTCCGCGCACCTGAATGACCAATTGTTTGGTGGCACCGGTAGCCGGGTTAAACACATGCAGATATCCTCCCTGTTCATATACAATTAATCCACCTCCGGCATCAATGCTCTTCGCGTCAAAATCGGTATGAAAAGTTTGTTGTTTAAGTTCATTCGTGGCAGGATTAAACGACCATACATTGTTAGCAAAATCTTTTTCCGACAAGAAATACACCGTGTTGTTCAACCACACCGGATCGGTTTGCCGTTCGTTATCTGTTTGAGGTGTCATCTTGAGCGATCCTGTTTTTAAATCTACAATCCAAATGGGTTTGGCTTGGCCACCGCGATAATTGCGCCACTCCGGATCCCAAAAACCAATTTGCTGATATGCCATGTATTTTCCGTCTTCCGAAATTTCTCCGGCCACGGCACGTGGTATGTTGAGCGCCTCCTCCATTCCGCCTTTGCGGCTGATCTTAAAAATTTTAGACTCTTTGGTCGGCACTGACTCGCGTGAAGAGGCAAACAAAATAAATTCTCCATCGGGAGTCCATCCGGTTACAAAGTCTGCACCGGGGTGCCAGGTAAGCCTTTGCGGTTGTCCGCCTTCAACAGGAATTAAATACACATCTGTATTGCCATCATACTGTGCCGTAAACGCAATCCACTTTCCGTCCGGTGAAAAGTGAGGTAGGCTTTCCTGCCCTTCGTTACTGGTTAACCGTTTGGCATCGCCTCCTTCTTTGTTAACGATCCACAAATCGTTGGCATACACAAATACAATATGATCGTTGCTGATGGTGGGTTGTCGCAGCAACTGCGTGCCCTGCGCGAGGCACAAGGCTGAAAACAATATTCCAATAATGGTATAGCTGATGCGGGTATATCTCATAAAAAAGTATTTAAGCGTGATATTATAGGCAACAATCTACTTCTGATAAAACCGCCACGAAGTTTTAAAGTCGCGGGTGAGCGGCTGGTGGGTTAATATGGCACGCACCATTTCTACAGGCATGGCGTTTTCTTGCAGCACCGCATCGTGGTATTGCTTGTACGTCATTTTGCCGGAGTCAACCAATTCCTTTTTCAATGCATAGAATTGGAAGGCACCCGTCATATAAGCTAATTGATAGAGCGGTCCATAGTTGGCCGTAAACGAGCGTCTCACTTCGCCCTCGGCATTGGCGCGTTCGTGGCCTACGCGATCCACGAGGAAGTCAATACACTGTTGGGGTGTCCATTTTCCTAAATGATAATTGAGCGAAAAGATGATGCGCGCACAGCGGTGCATGCGCCAAAACAACATGCCGATTTTATCTTCCGGTGAGCGGGGAAATTTCATATCCCACAAAATAAATTCCCAGTACAAAGCCCAACCTTCAATCCAAAACGGAGTGTAATAGTTGCGATAGGGTTTGTTGCGATCATTCATAAACATTTGCAGGTGGTGGCCGGCAATCAGTTCATGATGAACCGTTGCCCGCGAAAAGTGCGGATTGTTGCCGCGCATGCTCATCAGTTTATCGGCCTGATCCATTTCGTTGGTGGGGTAGGCAATCTGCAGTACCTCGCCACCCAAAAAAAACGGACTGATTAATTGCTGTTTGGGCGGCATCATGCGCATGCGCCATGTTTCTTCGGCAATGGGCGGTATGGTAACCAGATCATTCTTCTTCAAAAAATCTACTGACTCATTGTAAAGTTTAAGCATGGCTTCGGGCTGATACCCTTCGGGCACATACGTCTGCTTCACTTTTTCCTGCGCTTGTTTCCAGTTGTCGCCAAAGCCCATTTCGCGCGAGGCTTTTAATAGTTCCGCATCGCACCAGGCAAATTCTTTGTTGGCAATGTCTATCAGTTCTTCCGGAGAGTAGGGGATCATCTCATATTGCAGCAATCGGGTCAGTTCGTCTCTTCCAATCGGGTTGCCGATGATGCCACTGCCATCGTCTTTGGGCAATAAGGAATTGTCCGCTTTTTGTTTTAGCTGGGCGGCATACTTTGTCAAAGCGGTATCCAGTTTTTGATACGGCTTGGTTACCCACCAGGTAAACTGCGGGTCGTAGCCGTTATAAAAATCAAAAACACTTTTCAGCGCTGTGTGCTGTCCCTTCACAATTTCTTCGGCACGGTTGGCCAATGCCGGTGGCAGGCTGGGTTCTTGTTTGAGTTTGCCCGTCATGTCCACCACAGCTTTGCGAATATCTGTCAGCTGCTGGGCTACCTCCTGGCTTTTCAAATGGATGCCGCGCGTGCGCAGCTTTTCAATGTCGTATAGTGGTGACGCCAGCGATACATATTTTGTCAGCTTGCCGTAATCGTTCTCTTCGGTGTTGATCCTATACAACTTATCTTCAATCTCCCGTTTCAGCAAAAGCCAATCTACTTTGCCGCCTACGCTCATTTGTTCGAACGGAAGTTTTTCTAATTGCGATTTAGAATCAGTATAAAATTTTTTGAACCGCTCTCTCCGCGCTGGTGAGCCGTTAATAAAATAAAACCTGCGCAAGCTAGCTTCATCTTCGTTATACGCTGTGCGGAAGGAGTACATTTCGGTAACTCCTTTATCTTGAGCATGAAGTGTTCCGGAAACTATTGTCAGAACAACAAAAAGGGTGCGTAATGATTTCATTGGATTAAAATTTTAAGTAGCTGTCAGATGGCGTGTGTCAGGGCAACGAAGATAACCATAACAAAGCCTGCTGGTAAATTATTTTTCTATTTCAAATTCTCATCAAACAATTTTAAAATGCGTTTGTATTCGTCCGTCCAACTGCTGGGCTCTACAAATCCATGGTTTTCCACAGGATAAGCCGCCAACTCCCAATTATTTTTTCCTAACTCAATCAGCCGCTGGCACAGGCGCACGGCATCCTGAAAATGCACGTTGGTGTCCACCATGCCGTGGCAAATGAGCAAATGGCCTTTTAACCCCTCGGCATGATAAATCGGAGAACTTTTTTCATAAGCGAGGCTGTCGGTAAACGGTTCATTCAAAATATTGGATGTGTATGGATGGTTGTAGTGTGCCCAGTCTGTAACCGGCCGTAGTGCTGCACCGGCAGCAAATACATCGGGCGTGGTGAACATGGCCATCAATGTAATAAACCCTCCGTACGATCCGCCATAAACACCAATTCGTTTTGCATCAATGCCGTGATTGGCTACCAGCCAGTTTGCACCATCCACGTTATCGGTCAGATCCTTGCCTCCCATAAATCGGTAAATGCCCGTGCGCCAGTCGCGGCCATAGCCGGCACTCGCCCGGTAGTCCATGTCTAACACCGTATATCCTTTGTCGGCCAATAGATTGTGAAACATAAATTCGCGGAAGTAGCTGCTCCACCACTTGTGGGCGTTTTGCAGGTAGCCGGCTCCATGCACAAAAATTACGGCAGCACCGTTGGGCTTGGCCGGTTTGTAAAGACGGGCATACACCTCTGCTCCATCGCGGGCTTTAAAAGTAGTAACCTGTGGGTCGCGCCAAGGGTATGACATAAATTCGGCTGTAGCCGAATGGGTTACCTGAATTTCTTTAGCTCCTTTCTTATTTTCCTGCAAATAAAGTTCCCACGGTTTATTGCTGTATGAATATCGGTATGCTATCCACTTTTCGTCCGGAGAAAGGGAAGCTTCATAAGCGCCCGTGAGTGATGAGATGCGCTCGGGTTTGCCTCCGGCAACGGCAAGTTTATAAAATTGCTTTTCGCCCGGATGCGATTCATTGGTGGTGATATAGAAAAATTTTTTGTCGTTCGAGAGATGGGCTTGTTGCACTTCAAACTTACCGGAGGTGAGCGCTGTCTTTTTTCCTGTTACGATGTCAACGGTATAAAGGTGCGAGTAGCCGCTCGCTTCCGAGTAAAACCAAACGGTGTTGGGGTTGATCCAACCCATCGTAGAGCCTTCAAAAAATCCGCCTGTGCCGGGGCCGCCTATCCAGGCATCATCGTGCTGGTGGTCTATGGGCTTCAATTTTTGGGTGGCCACTTCCAGCGACATAATCCAACGGTCTTTGTTATCGAGCGAGCGGATGGAGAGCAAATTATTTTTTCCGTCCGGGCTCCAAACCAGATTTTGAAAAAATACTGCACGTGTTTGGGGTTTATCCTTTTTCTCTTTATCAGATTTTAAATCTTTAGCCGGATAATCTTTTTTAAAGTCGGGCACATCGGCTATGCCGGGAATCTGGTCAGTCTTCACCTGCAGCACCGTGTCTTTTATTATATCATATACAAATAAATCCTGCATGGCCTGGGCCGCGCCCACCTTGCTGCGCGAAGGGATTTCTTCCGTAAACCCGGATTCGGTTACATAATTGGGAACAAAAGTATTTTTTGCCATGGCGCTTTTGCTCAGGCGGAAGGTGACGAATTTTTCATCGGGGCTGAGTTGGATGTTGTCTGCGTTTTTTTCATCGAGATAAATTTCTTTGGGGCGCTTAGGCAAATTGGCTTTGTTGTTTTTATCGGAAAGTTTTTTGTGGTTGTTCCGTTCTTTCAGCACTTGCATGTAGGCAAGCTGGTCTGCCCGCAGCCATTTCTCTTGTGCAGAAAGTTTGGGTTCTGGCTTTTTACCTCCTCTTCTAAAATCGGTAAGCTGTTTAAAAATACCCGCGCCTATCTCCCATTGGTACAAATTGCCGTTTGTCAGGAACAAGATTTTTTTTTCGTCAAATGAAAAATGAGGATTTGATTCACGCTCTACTGAATTGGTAATTTGAATGGTTTTACCGGAAGGGATGTCGAGCAGAAAAATGTCTCCATTTTTTTCGTATGTCTTTTTTGTTTTGGCAACGTTGTATTCCGCAAACTGCGATGGCAGTTGCCTGCGAGTGGTTGCATTCACTTTTACAGGATTCAGATTAGAGGTAGAGATGGCATACAGCGAATCGCCCGGCTGCCGGTCGGGGTTCCATGAAAAATAAATCTGTTTGCTGTCGTCACCCCAAAACACATTAGCGGGCGATACACCCATCCACAGGGGGTCGCGCATAATTTTTTCAACGGTAAGTTCGGTGAGTTGCTGGGCTTTTACGGTAGTGCAAAAGAGCAGCAGAATAATTATTTTTTTCATACCGTAAAGGATGTAAAAGGTTTTAGCTCTATCGGCTATTTTTTGATAGACGGAAAAAGAGTGTTAATGGCCACTCGTTTTTGTCTATTGAATTTGGGCATAACCACGTTGACGAAATGGTCAAGACTTGCAACTTCCACACCCTTGACGTGATAATTTTCCGAAGAGGGTGTTATGACAAATCCTTTTTTCAACTTTAAGTCTTCCATGGACTGATAAAATCCTTTTGAAATTACGGGGGCATTGTTCAATTTAATTTCTATACAGGCAATAGGAGTTATGCCTTTTATCAAAACCAAGTCAGCTTCTGCTCCTTGGTGTGTGCGGTAAAAAAATGGCCGGATCGAATTAGGTAAAAGTTGGATGATTTGCTCAATGACAAATCCCTCCCACGATCCTCCGGCAACCGGATGCCCTAACAGTTGGCGGTAATCATGGATGTCGAGCAGAGCATGAAGAAGCCCGCTGTCGCGCACAAAAATTTTAGGGGTCTTTACCAAACGTTTCGTTGTATTGACAAACCACGGCTCTAACGATCGGATCAAAAAAGCACCGATCAAAAATTGTAAATATCTTTTTACGGTGGGGGCTGTTACTCCTAACGAGGAAGCAAATTGCTGAGCGTTCCAAATACCTCCTTGTTGGTGGGCAATCATTTGCCAAAAATTACGCACGGTTACTGTAGTGATTTCTGTGCCAAACAAAAGAGAAAGATCACGTTCCACAAAACTGCGGATGAGTTGCTCGCGCCAATCAAAACTAATGCTTGCCTTCTTTGCAATAAGCGAAGCGGGGAATCCGCCACGAAGCCACAACGTGTTTAGGTCAATGCCATAATCTGTTGCCTCTTTGAAATTTACTCCGGGCAGCTCAAGATACTGAACACGTCCAGCCAGCGATTCGCTCACGCCCTTCACTAATTGTGGCGATGCGGAGCCCAACAGCAAAAAACGGCCGGGTCTTCGGTCTTCATCAATAGCCGGGCGCAAGACTCCAAATAATTCAGGCATTACTTGGACTTCGTCAATGATTACTAATTCGTGACGATGTTGCGCGAAAAAAGAATCTGGGTCGGTTAGCTGATTTCTGTCTTGTTTCTTTTCAAGATCCAAAAAAATGGATTTCATTCTTGTGTTGAAAGTTAATTCACGAGCTAACGTGCTTTTGCCAATTTGGCGAGGCCCCAGCAAAACTACTGCTGGAAAGTCAGCCAAACCTTTTCGTATGGAATTATAATACGTCCTTGAAATCATCTTCTCAAAGATAATACATATCCATGAAAATCAAAAGTGATACTTTTGATTTTCATGGATGATAGTAAGTGTACAATTTATCTTTTTCCGCAAAATTCTCTTGTTTTTTAGTTCTCGCCTTAAATTTATAACACACCATTTCCATCACTTGCACACATCGTAACATGAAAGCAGAAATTTTCATATTTTATTTATTTTTTGAAATTCCTCCGCATGAATTACTTTCGAAGCAATGTACGCCATTGTTGATATCGAGACGACCGGAGGCTACGCGGCCAACCACCGCATTACCGAAATCGCCATTTATCACCACGATGGAACTCAAATCACGGGTCATTATAAAACATTGATCAACCCTGACAGGCCAATCCCTCATTTTATTACCGGCCTGACGGGCATCAACATAGAAATGGTAAAAGAGGCGCCCACGTTTGAAAACGTGGCGAAAGAAATTTATAACTGGCTGGAGGGGCGCGTATTGGTGGCACACAATGCACATTTCGATTACAGTTTTTTGAAGAAAGAATTTGAAGAGGCTGGAATCAACTGGAACACCAAAAAACTCTGCACCGTCAGGCTGTCGCGAAAGATTATCCCCGGGCTACATTCGTATGGACTGGGGAGGCTGGCCGAAAGTTTGGGGATCAAAATCCCAGACCGCCACCGGGCCGGAGGCGATGCGCTGGCTACCGTTAAAATTTTTGATACACTTTTAAAACGCGACCATGACGGCATCATTGAGAAAGCGCTGAAGCGCAACTCAGGTGAAGCCATCCTGCCTCCCAACTTGCCCAAAGAAGAGTATGATGCCCTGCCGCCCCAACCGGGTGTCTATTATTTTTTGGATGCCCACGGGCAAGTGATTTATGTGGGCAAAGCTATCAACATCAAAAAAAGAATTGCCGGTCATTTTTCCGGTGAGGCCCGCGAGTGGAACCGCTCCAACATTCGCCACGAAATACACCACATCACCTACGAGTTGGCGGGCAACGAGTTGATCGCTTTGATTTTGGAGTCGCAGGAAATCAGACGGCTATGGCCTAAGTATAACCTCGCCCAAAAAACCAAAATCGAAGAATGGGGCATTTACGATTATGAAGACCGCAACGGCTATCTGCGCTTTTGTGTGAACGTGGTGGCCAAAGGCACCCGCCCGCTGATTACCTTCAGCAACAAAGGTGATGTGTGGAATTTCTGGTGGGAGAAAGTGAAAGAGTTTGACCTTTGTCCTAAGTTGAGCGGACTGCAAGTTGCCAAGGGGTTGTGCTACAGCTACCAATCAGGGTCGTGCAAAGGTGCTTGTCAAAGCATTGAGTCAGCAAAAAAATATAACAAGCGCGCACAGGCTGCCGTTCATTCATTTTATGAACAAGGCAGTTCGTTGGCCATCATCGGCCGGGGGCGAAACAGCCGCGAACATTCATTGGTATTGCTGGAAAACGGAACCTACTTGGGCTTTGGCTTTTTTGATAAGCACGAGTCTTTTAACGATTTCGACACAGCCCGTCATTTCATTAAACCCGGTAAAGAAAACCGCACCGTGCAAAATGTAGTCAATTCATTCCTGGTAAACCCGAAAGGAGCGGAGATTATGGTGTTCAGTTAATCTTGTCATCACAATACAGGTTATTCAATTTCTGATTTTTAGTATTATTGCGGTTTGAATTTCATCGCACTATGGCATTTGCATCAACAACTGAGCAGCACGAAGCACACCAGCAAAAGATAAAACAAGTTTACGCAGAGGTGGGTAAAGTAGTGGTGGGGCAAGAATATATGGTAGGCCGCCTGATGGCCGGGCTTTTCACCAACGGCCATATTTTGCTGGAGGGTGTGCCCGGCTTGGCAAAAACACTGACTATCAGCACGCTTGCCAAGGTGCTGCACCTCGATTTTCAACGCATCCAGTTTACGCCCGACCTGCTGCCCTCCGACCTGGTGGGTACGATGATCTACAACCAGAAAGAAGGAAAGTTTGAAGTAAAGAAGGGCCCCATTTTTGCTAACATCATCTTGGCCGATGAAATCAACCGCTCGCCAGCCAAAGTACAGTCTGCTTTGCTGGAAGCCATGCAGGAAAAACAAGTAACCATTGGCGAAACCACTTTCAATCTCGACAAACCATTTTTAGTGCTGGCCACCCAAAATCCGGTAGAGCAGGAAGGAACATACCCGTTGCCCGAAGCGCAGGTGGACCGCTTCATGATGAAGGTATTTGTAGATTATCCCACCAAAGAACAAGAACTGGAAATCATGCGCAGGATTTCCAACATGCAGTTTTCGCTGGAGGTAAACCCCTTGCTTACCAAAGAAGATATTTTCTCCATCCGCGAAGGCGTGAACAAAGTAAAAATATCCGAATCGCTGGAGCGATATATTATCGAGTTGGTTACTGCTACGCGCAAGCCCAAAGAATATAAACTCGACAAAGAAGCACAGTACATTCAGTTCGGTGCATCGCCACGCGCCAGCATCAACCTGAACTTAGCTTCTAAAGCCATCGCCTACATGGAAGGCCGTGATTATGTGCTGCCCGAAGACATTAAAGAAGTAGCGCTGGATGTGATGAACCACCGCATCTTGTTAAACTACGAAGCCGAAGCCGACAATGTAAAAACAGCCGACATCATTAAAGTGCTTTTAAACAAAGTGCCGATTAGCAAATAAGAAAGATCTCTTTCGTTTTTCCTTTGCCGATAGTTCGCTGCTCACTCTTAACAATTTGGTAACATGGCGAACCTCTTTGGGTAACACACCCCCATCACCTTTGCAGTAAATTATAATACTGCATGAAAAAAGTTTTATTACTCTCCTTTTTCCTTCTGGCGGGCCTCCGCCTGCTTTTAGCACAAACAACTACCAGTGCCATGAGCGGAAAAATCTCCGACACCAAAGGCGAAACATTACCCGGCACAACCGTGCTGGTAATTTATAAACCCACGAACACTTCGTATGGCGTAAACACCAATGCCGAAGGGCGCTATACGTTGGTAAACCTCACCCCGGGCGGCCCTTATGAGGTGTCTGTTACTTTCGTGGGATATAAAACAGAAAAATATGATGATGTCTTTTTAAAGTTGGGCGAAACACTCCGGCTCGATATAACCTTGCTGGAAGAATCACAGCAGTTAAAAGAGGTAGTGGTAACAGGCGCCAACCAAGATATTACCGAAAAAAATGGCACGGGCACGAGCGTGGGCAAACAGCAGCTACAGACCTTGCCTACCTTAAACAGAAGTTTCTCTGACTTTACACGCCTGACACCGCAAAGCAGCAACAACTCTTTTGCCGGCACTAACTTCCGCTATAACAACATTACGTTAGATGGCGCTATTAATAACGATGCCATTGGCTTCAGCCCTTCGCTGGGCGGCATTAGCGGCACGGCCAACCAACCCGGCAGCAGTACGCGCACCAACTCGTTCAGCCTGGATGCCATTCAGCAAGTGCAGGTGCAGATTGCGCCCTATGATGTGTCGCTGGGCAACTTTACCGGGGGCAGCATCAATGCCGTGTCGCGTAGTGGCACCAACAATCTGGAAGGCTCGGTTTATACTTTCGGCAGAAATTCCGCCATCACCGGAAAATACAAAGGCGCTGACAAAGTGGGCGATGGCAGCATCAACTCTTCTTATTATGATTACCAAACCGGATTTAGGCTGGGCTTGCCTTTGGTGAAAGACAAATTATTTTGGTTTACAAACGAAGAGATTACGAGCAACTCGGTTCCCTTGTTTTTTCCTGCCGATGCTCCGGGTTATTTTATGAACCAAACCTTGTCCCAGTTAAATGGTGGAAATGTACCAGCTTCTCTGGCCTCTTATGCCAGCTCCTCGCTGGCCGATGCCATCACCCAAAAGTTATCAAACCTTTCGTCTTTATACGGCAATATGGCTTCGTACAACCCCGGTGCTACCGCCAACTACAGCATCTATTCTAAAAGCACCAAGTTCTTTAACCGGATAGATTGGGTCATCAATAAAAACCATTCGCTGGCGGTACGCAATAATTCCATTATATCTGATGCCTCTAACCTGGAACGCTCTACAACAGAGTTTCAATTCGGCAATTATGACTTCATTCAAAAAAACAGCAACATCAGCACCGTGGCCGAATGGAAGAGCCGATTTGGCAACAGCATCAGCAATAGTTTAATCATCGGCTACACCGACATCAAAGACAGGCGCGACCCTACCGGCACGATCTTCCCACAAGTACAGATCAATGGCATCAACGGCAGCCGTGTGCTGCTGGGCACTAACCGCGAGGCCGGTATTTTCAATATGCGCCAACGTACGTTTGAGTTTACCGACAATTTCAAATTTTTTACCGGCAACCACACCCTCACGCTGGGCACACACAACGAATTTTACAAAATTGATTATGTGTTCATCAATTCGTGGAACGGCCGCTTCGATTACAGCAGCCTGAACAATTTTCTGCTCGACAATCCCTCGCGTATGCGGGCATTGTACAGCCCAACAGACGACACACGCAACACGCTCTTGAACAACTCGCCCGCTAAGTTCAATGTGTTCCTGACGAGCGTTTATGCACAAGATGAAATTGTAAAAGGCAAGCTGACGTTTACGTACGGTGTGCGTGCCGATCTACCAATTTTACCCAGCGGCCCCGATGGATTGCCCCGTTCAAAGTTTCCGTCTGCCGTTCCTTATGGCAACTATGGCAGCACCTTTACCTACAACAACCCTTCCACCATTGGCACGCAGTACTTCAGTCAGTTGTATGTTTCTCCCCGCATCGGATTTAATTATGACCTGAAGGGCGATCAACGTGTGATTATCCGCGGAGGCTCGGGGTTGTTTACAGGCCGCATTCCTTTTGCCTGGATTGGATACACTTATGTAAACAGCGGGGCTGCATTCAACGCCATGGATTTGAATCCTCCAAAACCTATTGCGCCAGCTACCGGTGTGCCTATACCCACCGATCAAACGCAGTTCGGCACATTTGCCACTGCCTACGGTTCTAAAAACAGAACTGAGATTGATCTACTGGATAAAAATTTTTCGCTGCCGCGTATGTGGAGAAGCAACATTGCTGCCGACATACAGTTGGGCAATGGGTACAAGCTGACATTGGAAGCATTGTTCACCAAAACAGTAAAGGATTTGTACATCAAACAGATCAACTTGAAAGACTCGGCCGCGTATGCTTCGTACGATGTCAATAAACTACAGCCTCTTTATCTGTCGGCTCCGGCTGCTTACACTACCGCCACCGGCAACCGGGTGAGCAATAATTTTTCCAGTGTTTATCTGATTACCAATACCGACAAAGGCTATCGCTACCAACTGACGGCCCAGATTTCCAAATCGTATCCGTTTGGGTTGAGTTTCATGGCGGCCTATACTTATGGCCAATCGAAAGACATTTTAAACGGCATCCGCAATTCGCCCGAATCGGGTTGGCAAACCAATCAGGCATTGAACCCGAACAACCCCAGCCTGACGTATTCAAACTTCGACATCCGCCATCGCATCGTGGCCACCATTCAATACAAAAAAACATGGCAACGCTGGGGCATATCATACCTGTCGTTGATCCCTACGTTTCAATCAGGCTCTCCGTTCAGCTACGGTATCACATCGAGCAACAACCTCACAAAAAACGGGCAGCAAGTGGACTTATTTTATGTGCCCAACATCAGCCAGGGCGAAAACCCTTACCATCTCAATGCTTCCCAGCAACAAGCGTTTAACCAGTTCATACAAAACGATACCTATTTGAATAAAAGGCAAGGCCAGTTTACCGAACGCAATGGGGCACGCACACCATGGAACAACCAAATGGACTTGCGCCTGATGCACGATTTTCCGATCAGCAACGGAAAGAAAATCAATACGCTTCAAATCAGTTTCGATATCATCAACTTTAGCAACCTGATCAGCAAAAACTGGGGTGTCTATTACTTCACGCCCAACACCATCAACTCTTCGGTAGATCCGGGCTTAACTATTGGCGGACGAACCGTATCGAACGGGGTGGCAACCATTACCGGAGCCGGTTATACCACGCCTTCGGCCAAATGGTCGGTAGATCAGTTTGGCTCACGGTGGCAGGCACAGGTGGGTGTGCGCTACACGTTTTAAGATTTTGGTTAGATAAATTAGGTCAGAAGCCCGCTCATTTCGAGCGGGCTTTTTTTTTGCAAAATTGTAAGGCGATTATTTGGCTACAAAAACAAAATCGCTGCCGGGAGCGTTGTCGCCAAACTCGCCTGAGCGGGGCTGAGGTTTAAGTGCTTCCAAATAGGTAGTGAGCGCTCCGATTGTAAGGATCATATTTTTACCTCCCCGTGAGCGGAAAGCCTCTAATAGTTTTCGGGTAAATGGCGAGTTCATCCCCGGTCTTCCATCGGGCACATACTCCTTGCCACCCGATGTGAGGTATCTCCGGGTTTTATAGGTGAGCTTTCGAGTTACAATTTCAGCCTGAGAAGCTTCTTTGTAAACTTCTTCATCAAGGCCGCGATGGGCTATGGTCTGATCAAACGTTCCTCCAAAACATACGTCCATCGCCAAAAAAATATGTTCGCATGGAATGTTGTTAACGATAGAGCGCAGGCGGTTGTGCGACAGGTAAGTGGTTTTGGCCTCATCATTCGCCAGCGACTCTCTAGTAACCACAAAGCCTTCACCAAAGGTTTGGTCAAACTGACCATGGCCAGCGAAAAAAATAAAGAGCTGATCCAACGGTTTATATTTCTTCTCGGCATACTCTCGTATCTTTTTCAAAATCTCCGATTGTGTTCCTCCTTCGAGCACCTCTACTTTAAATCCATAATCTTTCTTCAGAACTTCAGCAATCATTCGCCCGTCATTAACGGGGTTTACCAAGTCCGGCCAATTGTCATAATCATTTGTAGTAAAGAGGATGGCATAATCTGTCCGATCAAGTTTTGAAGCGTCAGTCAGGGCTGCCGCCCCAACACGAATAACCCGTTGGCTTACAGTCTTCACCCCGTCTGCATTTTCTGCTACAATTTCTACTACATTATTACCATCCATCAAGGTTAAATTTTTCTCGATCACTGTTTTGTGTTTTTCCTCCACAGTAGGCTCAATATTCAACATCCCGCGCGATGAAGACTCCGGTGTTTCCTTGATAATAATCTGTATATTTTTGATCGGGGCGTTCGATTCAACTTCAAATTTAATTTTGTACCGCTGCTCGCCTGAAAAGTTACTCTCAGCGGTTGGGGTAATCCAGCTTACCACCGGGATAGTAGAATTGACCTTTTTCGATGGGTCGCTGAGATCTATCTGAAATTCGCTGGTACGGGTTGATACATTTTGTGAAAATACTCCGTAAGACAAAAGCCAAAGACAAGTTATCAGAAGGTATTGCTTTTTCATAAAATGAATGTTGTGTGTGTTACTTACTTACTATAATCTTTTGAGCTATCATCTGTTGCTGGCCATTGCCGCTAACTGTCATGCGACATATATAAAGGCCACCCGATGCCGCCTCTACGTTCCATGTAGTTGTGTAAAACCCGTTCGCCAAAGGCTCATTGACTAGCGTGGCTATTTGCTTACCCATCATATCGAACACTTCAATAGCAACAGAAAAATTATTAGCTCCTTCGGGTAAACTAAACGGAATGGTGGTCGCCTTCTCGACCGGGTTAGGGTACGCCTGCCCCAAGAAAGCCATTTGAGGTTTTAACTTCTCTACGTCTGTCCCATAATAAATTTTGAATTGTTTTGATTGGCTCGGATCAAACGAGTAAGAATTTTGAGAAGACATATTGATCGGATATTGCTTGGCCACATCCAACAAAAACAAGGTATTGCTTACCGCAGTGTTATCCCAAGTCATAGTGGCGGTACCTGTTGCATCTGCCTCTACTGTAAATGGCCACGTATATCCTTCCAGAGGCGGTACCACATCTCTAGAAAATTTTTTCATGAAATGTTCGGGGTGGGAGAAACTCATTTCAAACAAACCATCGGGGGCGGGCGGAGCCAAGTCATCGTTGCCATCGTATGAAAAGCTGGCATTAGTGGCCATACCAACTCCCCCAAAATTAAATTGACGGTTTCCTTGCGTCATCCGGATGGGTACAATCCAGTCCGATCCTGACCTAGCTGAATAGTCACCCCCATTCTTGACTGTGCCGGTTGTTGTTAGTTTAAATTTTACGGGGATGGTTACTGCGTTTTGTGAATAAACAAACCCACCGGAATAGGGCTGAATCACACTGCTCCCTCCGGGGGATGTGTTGTCCACATAATTTCCGTTTTGAAAAAGTTTAACAGCACCTACTCCCGTTTGCCCCGCACGGGTGTTCTCCCAATCAATCACCGTAGTATAGGGGTTTCCGATTAAGTTATAACCGGCAGACAAATTCATTTGGAATAAATTCCCCTGGTTATAATTAGGAGAAGTGGCTCCCTGAAATGCTAAGTTCTGTCCTGTCCGGCTGATGACAAAGTAGCCCGCCCCGCGTGCTACGCTTGAGAAATCACTGGGGTACTGAAGCCAGGCTTGCGGATTGTCTTTGTAACTTAACAAACGCCATTTGGTAATATCTGCTGGCCCAAATGAGCTAAATATATTTGCTATCCCATAAGAAGATAAATTTAACGGGACAGAGACAATTATGTAATCTGATATTTGCGAACCTGCGGCTACAGCGACTATCGCAGCGGCCGAACCATCAAAAGTAAGCTGTGTCGTATATGTGCCCGATGCAGGGCTCGTAGCAACATTGTTGGAGGGGTCTTTAGCTGTAAAAAAATACTCCAGTCCCATATCGTCAAACATAGAAGCCTGAAGAGGAAATGAATAAGTATTGGAGGTACCGGCTGTGCCGGTAAGTGTTTGGTATTGTGTAGCTGTTATTTTACGATAGCTCATCACGACCGAGGCTACCGATACATTATCCGTAGCCGTCAGGGTAAATGAAGACGTGGCCAAACTTGCCTTGGAAAGCGCTGGTACCGGTGTGAATGTAATAACAGGTGGTGTATTATCAATCGTGGTGAATTGCCAACTGGATGTGGGAAGCGCCAATGTTTGATTATTATAAATATCTGCAAAAGCGCCTGCATCAATAGATACCGAATAACTTACTGTGGCATTCAATGCTGCTGGCAAAGTGAAAGTGAAAGTATTACCAGACATTGAGCCATTTGTTACAGGAATGGAAAACACAGGTGTACTGGTATTGGTAGTAAGGTAAACGTTAACATTCTTGCCCGTCACGGGAGAAGCTTGAGAACTTAACGTAAACGACAATGGCGTATTGGTGGCTATGCCCGTTGCCCCATTGGCTGGAGATAAATTACTAAACGTTGGCCCTGTTAATATCTCAGGAATAGTGATGATTTGGTTAATGCCCGGGTTCGCAAGTGTTTGCACGCCTCCATTGGGCCACTTCACCTGAATTTGGCTGATGGAGGAAGCCGAGCCGATACCAAAATGCTGGATTAAACTGCTCATGCTACCATAACCGGTGCAGGAAGTTACTTCGCGTATTTGTGTTCTCGCTGGAGTGGTTGTCGTAACTGTAATGCGCGCACCAATAGCTGCCGCATTAGATATATTCCCTTTCAGTTTTACTTCAACCCAGTTACGAGAAGGGGAAGCAGTCTGGGTATTTCTAAAAATGTAAGGAGGAATAACATTTGTACTGCGCCCTGTTGAAATATCTAAAAACCCGTCTTGATCGTAATCTACAAAAGACCCACCGATATTGGGTACCAATGGTATAGTAAGCAGTTCTTGCCCTGTTGGCACCTTTGTAAAATTACCGGTACCATCGTTGAGGAAAATAGAATTACCATTAGCGTTGATGGCTATTAAATCCAAATCGCCATCGTTGTCAATATCCCCAAACGCACTGCCGAAAGTTGTTGTACCTGATTCTGCCACTGCACTGGCTGTAAGAGATGTAAATGTGCCGTTCCCGTTATTTTTATACAAGCGATCTGGAACACTACCCACTTGAGAACCGATATACAGATCTAAATAACCATCGTTGTTAATATCCCCCCAACTGGCTGTTCTTGACTGAAGAAAAATGTCAGTATCAAAAATAGTACCTGTCACACGAGTAAACGTGCCATCTGCATTGTTCTTATATAGCCGGTTAGGTATGTTAGATGCGGCCGTATTTCTGGAAAGAACCAAAATGTCTTGCCACCCATCATTGTTATAATCAGCCCAAGAAACAGTAACCCCAAGAGCCTGATCTGTAGTGACAGTTCCTGCGTTGCTTACTGTATTAAAGTTAATGGTTGAGCCTACTGATCCGTTGGCTAATAATAGAGAGGACAATTGCATTTGAGTTGGTGTCTGCTGACTTGTAAAAAGATCAACTAATCCGTCTTTGTTGTAATCAGCAAAAGATGCCCCCCTAAAGGCATTTGCTAATGCCGTAGCTGAGATTGAGGTTTTTGTGAAATTCCAATTTCCGGTATTGACCAATAATAAATCTGCATAGCCGGGAGAAGATGATCTAGCCAGATAAACATCCAATTTGCCATCGTTGTTCACATCTGCTATGTAAGCGCCCCGGTAGGTGGCAATGTTTTCATTTTGAAGAACAGCAATTGTCCTTCTGTTAAACTGTCCGCTCCCTACATTTTCATAAAAGACGGGTACGGCACTTTGTCCTGCTGCATTAGTAAATGAAGGCGATATATAATCTTCATCACCATCCCCATCTAAGTCAGCCCATGAGATACCTTGTTGCAAATCAGTACTTAACGCAATCCCATTTTGTACCGGAGTAAATAGTGTAGAAGATGGAATCAATACGGATGACTGAGCCGATGGAGCAGCACTACCGGTAGCATTTTTGGGTGTAATCCTATAATAATAGGTTGTTCCCCCCACGAGGCCATTATCAACATATTGTGTGATCGGGTAATTAACCGTGGCTATAGGCGGCCCGCTAAAGATA
This sequence comes from Bacteroidota bacterium, assembly GCA_018267215.1. Lineage (GTDB taxonomy): Bacteria > Bacteroidota > Bacteroidia > Cytophagales > Cyclobacteriaceae > ELB16-189. The sequence goes on along the minus strand of JAFDYX010000019.1, from coordinate 31,706 downwards.
CCACTAGTAGTAGATCTTTCAATAACATACTGAATTGCAAAAGGAACTGAAGCCCATAACAAGAGAGACTGAGTGGAGGAATAGGCATAAGCATTGATCATTCCAGGAGTAGGTGCAGGATCCGTTGCATTTAACGTAAGGGTAGTAGTGCCCTGAAACAAACTTAAGAAATTGGGATCTGCCTGCCATTTTAGCGTGAGTGTCTTGGTTCCACTGTTCCATGTTCCGTTTCCGTTGGCTTGGTCATTTCCAGTAGTTGGGTTTCCCTGAAAATAACTTATACCTTGCGTTTCTGTAATATTGGCTGCTCCGGAAGCTGTGTGAACTACAGGCGGCACAATGCCCTGATCGCAATTAGAAACAGTAAACTGATTAATCGTATTAGGAATTTTTACAATAGAAACAGTAGAGGAGGTAAACGGCCCCGGCCCCGAGGCTGTGCTGCCGGGGTCGGCCGTTACTACGGCTGTCCAACTCCGGTTGTCAGGTATCGTGCTGGTACGGTTGCCGATCAAGCCTTTTCCGGATATTTCATTGCTGTATGCTGACGTGCCTGCAGCATTTACCGCATAAGCGCGATAGTAATAAGTAACCACAGAGTCAGCAGGAGCGCCATAATAAAGAGCTAAATTTTGCGGTGAGTTAGGTTGAAATCCAAAATTAGCTTGGTTGGATGTGCTATAACCTAAGTTGTTCCCCACCGACCATTGCACATAAATATCTGTTGCGTTATTGGTTGCTGAATACGTCATTTTCAGATCAACTGATTGAACAGATTTAGATAATAGAGAAAGTCCACTCGGGGCTGGAGGGAGGATAACGGGTGTTGAGCTTTTTTGAACTACTGAATAATTCGTAGCTACATAGATGGATTGGTCAGAAGCAAATTTTAAATCCAATATTTTAGCTATAGGCTGATCAAACAGCGGTCTGCTTTGCCAAGAGGATCCTCCATTAAATGTGCTGAACACACCAGCTGAATTGGATTGTATGTATATATTGTTGTCATCATAAAAATAAGCTGATACCACACTTGCGTTTGGCAATGTAATTGCAGACCAAGTTGTGCCTCCGTCTGTAGATTTGTATAAGTTGGCAGAAAAATCATTTGCATACACTGCATTTGTAGCGGTTACATTCAGTGTGTAAACATAAGTTCCCGGGTAAGTGCTGAGTTTATTGGCAGCCAATGAGCCGTTGTTGATTTTCCACAACTCCCATGCAGTTGAAACACTATTATAGTAGCCTATATATATATTTCCAATTTTATCAACTACTAACGAATTGATGTTACCGGCCGGAAGGCCTGTAATGGTTTGCAAAGCCCAAGTTACTCCTTGATTTGTACTTAAATAGATTGAACCGGAATAAGTATAGTAATAAAGCTTTATGCCATCGGCAGTATAAAGATTGTATGTTGATGTTAAACTTTGAACCGTCCAAGAATTACCACCATTAGTTGAACGGATCATATTTCCATAACCATAACCTAATATAGAGCCATCATTGAGTTGAGCAAATCCCACCAAATTAGTGTTTGCGTTTCCGCTTGTTATTAAGTTCCACGTGTTTCCTCCATCAATAGATAGATTATATCCCATACCTTGAAAAGTATGGAACAGCCTATCCGTAGAGGATATAAACAATTTTGATTGAGTCAATCCCTTCATGCCGTTGGAATTGGGAGACCATGTATTACCTCCATCAATTGATTTGTCTATGCCGGTTCCATTTTTCCCAACATACCATGAATTGAGTGACTGAAAATACGAACAGTTTAAGTGGTTGGGGTTAGAGGTAGCATAGCTTGTTCCAGCTGACCAGGTGGGCGAGGCAACTGTTGGGTTTGTTGTAGAATATATTTTGCTTGTGTTTTGATTAACGATGTATAGATCCCCTGTGGCATCCGTAGAAATAATCCCGCTAAAGAAACCGTCTGGAATACTCCCTTTAATGGAAGACCAGGAACTCCCACTGTTAGTCGAACGATAGGGGGCGTCACTCGCCAGCACATAGAGGTTGTTGCTTCCATCAATGGCAATGGATGTAATAGATGATGTGGCACTTATCCCTGATCCAATGGAATTAAAACTGACTCCATTATTGGTTGATACCTGAACAGCATTAGATACAGTGCTTACAATTAATTTATTATTTCCATCTACTGCTATCTCGGTAATATTGCTCGAAAACGTTACTGGTAAAACTGAAAAATTTGCTCCATTATCAGTTGATCGGTAAAGTTGAGCAGAGGCTTGTGCCATAATGTAAATTGTACCATTGGGGGCAATTCTAATTTTTTGTAATCCATTACTAGGCAAATTATTGCTGGTAAGTAATGTCCACGAGATGCCGTCACTCGATGAATATAATCCCCTCTGCCCTGCTTGATAACTCGCTTGCAAGGCATAAAGTGTACCTAAAGGTGAAGTTCTTACATCTACAAAGTAGGTATTAAAATTAGCGTTTGAATTAACCGTGGAGCGACCCCAGTTTGTGCCATCGCTGGAGCTAAATACTCCTCCATCAGTGGCTGCAAAAAAAACATTGCCCGATGTTAATGTTATTGCACGTACGTTAGCCCCATAAGGGCCATTGGTCGCAGTCCACGCCCAGTTAGATGTTTGCGCTTTCGGTTTTACTGCAATAAAAAAAACCAAAATACTAAGCAGATAATATTGCTTCATGTTCATATATATTTTTATTTAGGGAAACCGGGCAGGGGCAGATCATTAGTAGTCGATCCTCCAGGGCTTGATTCTTTTTTACCTCCACCCAGCAATATCACCGCCCCGCCTCCAATGGTTAATGGGATAATTGCCTTTACCAAAAAGGGAACTTTGGGAACCACTTTAAAATAAGGTGTATAAAGAATTTCTTCGGCATTGCGCGAGTCTGAAATCTTCAGCCGATAATCATCATCTGATTTGGCATTGACGGGAATAAATAATGTAAAAGCCCCGTTATTGGGCTGCTGCATACTGCCTTGAATCCGGGTGTTGCCCTTGTACAATTCAATATTGATGGGGTCGCTGTTCCCTGCCCTCCACAATAGGTCATAGTTTTTTCCCCGCTTGTACTTGGCGGCTGCGGTTATAAAATTTTGTAATTTGATGAAAGGCACAAATACCTTCCCTCTGATTTCTAAAGCCACTTTGCCTTTATAGTTTCCCCACTCATCACGAATGGCCCAAATCATTTTTTTATTGGTTCCGGCTTTAATCTCCTGCCCTACATCGCCTGTTACCTTTTTCAGCGGAGCGGAAAAATTATCATTGGAGGCATAAAGGTTTAACAAAAACTCGGAGGCGGGGTTAGAATGCTCCAAATCATAGTTGACAATGACATTGTCTCCGGCTAATTCAACGTTTTTAATGATAACAGATTGGCTGAAACACAATACCGGTACAAGTAAAAACATCAAAATAGGTTGTATTCTCATACATGTATGTTTATGTGAAAAAATTAAAATAAAATTAAATAAAAATTAAAATAGGAACAAAGCTATTTCTACTTGAAATACTTTGGCTTATCTTCTCTGAAAGTTTTACCAACATTTACACTTATATTCATATGGAAAGCCTTCAGCACTGGAACAATATCTACGCCACCAAACAAGCGCATGAAGTGAGTTGGACTCAAGCCCTGCCCAAAACTTCGTTGGAATTTATCCATGCGGCAACTCTGCCCAAAGAAGCTGCCATCATAGATATTGGCGGGGGCGACAGCAAGCTGGTAGATTTTCTGTTGGAAGAAGGGTTTAAAAACATCTCCGTACTCGACATCAGTGAAGAGGCACTCACTCGCGCCAAAAAAAGACTGGGTGTAAAAGCCAACTATGTAAACTGGATCGTAAGCGACATTACCTCATTTCACCCTACTACATTTTATCAATTTTGGCACGACCGTGCTACCTTTCATTTTCTGACAACAACTGTGCAAATCGAAAAGTATATGGCCACTGCCCGGCAAGCAGTGAAGCCGGGTGGTTTTGTAACTATCGGCACCTTCAGCGATCGCGGCCCTACTCAATGCAGTGGGCTCAACATCCGCCAATACACCGAAGCCACGCTGACAAAGGAACTCGATAATGGATTTGAAAAAATCAAATGTCTCACGGAAGATCATGAGACTCCTTTTCACACGTTACAAAATTTTTTGTTCTGCAGTTTTAAACGAACTGTCAGTTAATTTTCCTTAACCGTTCGCGGTGCAGTTCGCCCGCTTTTTTTATCTGGATGACAGCGTTCTTCAGCGAGTCTTGAGCCTTTTTGTTTTTATCTATTTTTATTTTCAGGCTCTCGTTTTCCAGCTTGTTGGCATCAACAGATTTTTGCAGTTGTATCTTCTCTTGCTCATTGTTACTTAGCTGAATGGCTAACTCTTTGTTTTGATTTACCAATCGTTGTTGTTGCTTTTCCACTGCTTGTGCTGCCTGGATGGATTCGTCTATCTGTGTTTGCACCACACTCCGGTTGTACTGAACACCAAAGCGATAAACCAGCTTCTCCAACTGCTTGTTGGCATATTCCAATTCTTTTTCTTCCCAGTCTTTTTTTAATGTGCCCAGCCAAACGCGGGTTTGCTTGCCGCTTTCAAAAATATGGGCATAGATTACTCCTTTAGGATATACCGTGCCGTTGAAGTTCGGTTCAGTAATAACCACTGGCTCGGATGAAAATAATTTTACGCGGCCTATCTCTTTTAAAAATTTACTCCACTGGGCATTGACAGCTTCTTGTTTTCCTTCTAACTCAACAGCAAAGCCATCGGTGGTTTCTCCTTTTACTTTTTCGCTTTGCTTTTTCGCGGTTACGGTTTGTGCCCCCAGCCCCTGGCCGAGCCCAACAAAAAGTAACAAAACATAAAACTTATTGCTCATCGGGTGTTAATTTGGTCAAAGCTATTCATAATGTCAAAAAAAATTTTAATCACAGGGGCAAGCGGGCTTATTGGCACACGGTTGACAGCGCTTTTGCGGAAAGAAGGCCATGAGATTATTCATTTAAGTTATTCCCTAAAAAAGACACAAGGGCAATCTTACCATTGGAATCCGCAAACCGATATCCTCGATCCGGAAGCAATAAGAAATACCGGCATTATTATTCATTTGGCAGGAACAGGCATTGCCGACAAAAGATGGAGCAAGAAACGAAAACAAGAAATCCTCGATAGCCGCGTGCGCTCTACCCGTCTGTTGGCAAAGGCTTTGCAGCAGCAACCGCATACGGTGAAAACGGTAATCTGTGCTTCGGCCATCGGGTATTATGGATTTGGTAATGAAGACCAGGTTTTCACGGAGGCCGATAGTTCCGGAAAAGATTTTTTGGCCGAAGTAGTGCGGCAGTGGGAGCAGGAAGCTGATCAATTTCAGTTGCTGAATATCCGTGTTGTTAAAATCCGCATCGGTATGGTGCTCAGTGAAAAAGGCGGAGCATTGCCCAAGATGGCAACGCCCATCAAACTTGGCATAGGTGCGCCCTTGGGCAGAGGTAATCAATATGTGTCGTGGATACACGTGGATGATCTTTGCCGTATTTTTATTCGAGCCGTTAACGATGAAAAAATGTATGGCGTTTACAATGGGGTAACCGACTGGTGCACCAATGCTGACATGACTAAAGCCATCGCTGCTGTTTTACGAAAGCCGTTATGGCTTCCATCAGTTCCTGCATTTGTTTTAAAGATAGTGTTGGGTGAAATGGCCGGCCTCGTGCTGAAGGGCAGCAAAATTTCATCCGAGAAAATAAAAAACGAAGGTTTTGTTTTTCAATATCTCAAGTTGCACGATGCTCTACAAGCACTGTTGCGCCACTAAGGGTTACACCAATTCAATTCCTTTCCTTAATTTCAAACCGTAATATGAAAATCAACGGAATAAAAACATCTATGGCAAAGAAAGAAAAAGCAATAAAAATTCAAGATGTGCTCGAAGAAGAGCATCGCATCCGGCAAGCATTTAAAGACAAAGACTGGTCAGAAATAAAAAGTGCCAATTCGTGGGTGATCTTTAAAGTGATGAGTGAGTTTGTAGAGGGTTTTGAGAAGCTGGCTAAAATTGGCCCTTGTGTTACCATCTTTGGGTCAGCCCGCACCAAGCCTGTTCACCCTTATTATAAAACAGCCGAAACCATTGCCGAGTTGCTCGTGCAGCAAGGATTTGGAGTGATTACCGGTGGCGGTCCGGGCATTATGGAGGCTGGCAACAAGGGCGCCCACAAGGCCGGTGGCAAATCGGTAGGCTTAAATATTTTTTTACCGCACGAACAAAAGGGCAACATCTATATTGACCCCGACAAACTCATCACCTTCGATTATTTCTTTGTGCGCAAAGTAATTTTTGTAAAATATTCGCAAGGCTTTATTGTCATGCCCGGTGGGTTTGGCACGCTGGATGAAATCTCGGAAGCACTGACATTGATCCAGACAAAAAAAATAGGACGCTTCCCCATTGTCATGGTCGGCAAAAAATTCTGGTCTGGTTTGATTGACTGGTTTAAGAAAACATTGATCACTGAAAAAATGATCAGCCCCGAAGACATGGATTTATTCAGCGTGGTAGATACGCCCGAAGAGGCGGTGGCAGTCATTGAAGAGTTCTACGGCAAGTATATGCTCTCACCCAATTTTTAATGATGCGCCCATACATTTTAGCTGAGAACAATTGGAAGACGGTGAAAGAAACAAAGTTTGAAGTAGCCGTTCTGCCGTGGGGTGCGTGCGAAGCACACAACTATCACCTGCCTTACGGCACCGACATTATCGAAGCAGAAACTATCGCTGCCGAAGCAGCGCGGTTAACTTGGGAGAAAGGCGAAAAAATAATTGTGCTGCCGGCCATCCCTTTTGGCGTAAACACCGGCCAGCACGATGTGCTGCTCGACATGAACATGAACCCCAGCACGCAGTTTGTCGTGCTGCGCGATGTGATCGAAACCCTGAGCCGCCAGGGGGTTTATAAATTAATTATTCTGAACAGCCACGGAGGCAACGATTTTAAAACGATGATACGCGAGTTGGGGCTGAAATTTCCCAACATGTTTTTGTGTTCGTGCGATTGGTTTAAGTCTCTCGATCAAAAAGAGTTTTTTGAAAATAAAGATGACCACGCGGGCGAAATGGAAACGAGCTTGCTCTTGTACCTGCGGCCTCATTTAGTTTTGCCTTTGGCCGAAGCAGGCGATGGCTCAGCAAAAAAATTTAAGTACCAAGCCATACGCGAAGGCTGGGCGTGGGCTGAGCGCCAATGGACAAAAGTAACTGCCAGCACGGGCGTGGGCGACCCGCGAAAAGCTACAGCCGAAAAAGGAGAGAAATATTTTAAAGCCGTTACCGGGAAGGTTGCCGTTTTTTTTACCGACATCGCCCAAACAAAAAACAGCGAACATTATTTGTAAAAACCTGATCGAAAGCAATTCGACATTCAAAGAATAAAATTTTTTTACGGTGAACCCTCTGTTATCACTTTCCGATTTATCTGCCCGGGTTCAAGCTAAAATTGAAAGATCGAAGGATAAAGAAAAAGTATTTGATATCATCGTACTGGGTGTGGGCAGCATGGGTTCTGCAGCATGCTATTATCTGGCCAAACAAGGATATACTGTTTTAGGCATTGAGCAATTTGATATTCCGCACGAACAAGGCTCGCACGCAGGGCAGAGCCGCATCATCCGCAAAGCGTACTTCGAGCATCCCGACTATGTTCCATTGCTGGAAGCTGCCTACAAAAACTGGATTGATATAGAAAATGAAACGGGGACACAACTCTACTTTAAAACAGGCCTGCTTTATTTCGGTGAACCCGACAGTGCCTTGATCCAAGGCTTAAAACTGTCGGCCGGAAAATACAACGTGCCGATAAACTCTATCTCCACTCAGGAGATGCAAAGCAGTTTTGCCTCTTTCATCCTGCCGGAAGATTACGAGCGCTACCTCGAACCCGATGCTGGTTTTGTAACTCCTGAGCGCGCCATCTTAACTTATGCTGAACAGGCAATACAACTGGGCGCTTCCATCCATAGTCATGAAAAAACAATGGAGTGGAAAAAAACAGGGAGCACCATCACCGTAAAAACAGATCAGGCCACCTACCAGTGCCATAAACTGGTGATCACCACAGGTGCGTGGGCAGGAAAACTGATTTCCTCTTTAGCCAATCAATTAACCGTAACCCGGCAAGCGATCGGGTGGATGAAACCAAAAAAACAACATTTGTTTGACCTCGGAAATTTTCCGTGCTGGACGCTCTCCGTTCGCGGCAAGCCCGGCATTTACTATGGCTTCCCCGTCCTCCCTCCTGCTACCTTTGGCGGAGTACTCGGCCTGAAAATAGGGCATCATGCGCCCGGCTCCATTACCGATCCGAACCTAGTAGATCGCCAGTCGGCACAAGAAGAGGAACACGATCTCATCCAAACACTTCAACGCTTCATACCGGAAGGCTACGAATCCACTGCGATGATGAAAACCTGTTTGTACACCTACACAAAAGATGAAAATTTTATATTGGATTATGTGCCGGACACTGACCAGCAGGTGGTGGTGGCAGCCGGCTTCAGCGGGCATGGCTTCAAGTTTGCCAGTGCAGTAGGCGAAATCATGGCCGACTTAGCTACGAAAGGAAAGACGGCACAGCCGATTGGTTTTTTGAGTACTGCCCGTTTTCACAAAAAGTATTGATTATCCATTTCCTTTTTTCCTATTTTCGTTTCTTTAACCTGCTATGCTCAACCAAATCAACGAAGCGGTAAGCTTCATTCAAAACCACGGCATCACACAACCGGAAATCGGAGTTATTCTGGGCACCGGTTTGGGCAATCGTTTTGTGAAAGAAATTAAAAACCAGGTGGTGATCAATTACAACTCCATCCCTCACTTCCCTATTTCTACGGTGGAGTCGCACAAAGGAAAATTGATTTATGGCGACTTGAAAGGAAAGAAAGTGCTGGCCATGCAGGGGCGGTTTCACTACTACGAAGGATACGACATGCAGCAGATTACCCTGCCGGTTCGTGTCATGAAATTTTTGGGCATAGACTACTTGTTGATTTCCAATGCGGCCGGATGTTTAAACCTCGACTGGAAAAAGGGCGAGTTGATGCTAATTGACGACCACCTCAACCTGCAACCGGATAATCCCTTGCGCGGAGTAAACTTTGAAATACTCGGCCCGCGCTTTCCTGACATGAGTCGTCCGTATGCCAAAAAGCTAAACGATTATTTATTGGCCATAGCCAAAAAGAAAAAAATAAAACTGCACACCGGTGTTTATGTGGCCGTGCAAGGGCCCAACCTGGAGACACGTGCCGAGTACCGTTTTTTGAAAACAATTGGTGCTGATGCCGTGGGTATGAGTACCGTGCCCGAGGTGCTGGTGGCCAACCACATGGGCTTGCCTTGTTGTGCGGTGTCGGTATTGACAGACGAGTGCGACCCCGACAATCTGAAGCCGGTAGATTTAAAACAAATTATCGCCACGGCAAGCCGCTCAGAAGGCAAGCTGACCGAGTTGTATATTGAATTGATTGGAAAATTATAACACAGCCGCCATGCATCTTCATGGCAGCTTATACGTTTATTGAGGTAACTAAAATTTTTTCTTTTATGCTTCTTAATCTTGATACCATTCCTTCGCACTATAAAAATTATGTAAAACTGATTGAAGAGCCCGACCTGCTTCAGGCCATGCGCATATCAGGGCATCGCATGCAGGAGCTGGTGCACAGCATACCCGTAGCAAAAACCGATTTTGCGTATGCACCGGGTAAGTGGACAGTGTGCGAGCTGTTATGCCATGTAGTTGATGCCGAGCGGATTTTTGCCTACCGCGCGCTCCGCTTTGCTCGAAACGACAAGACCGAATTGCCCGGCTTCGATGAAAACCTGTATGCCCAGCATACCAACGCGGCCGGCCGGTCGTTACAAAAAATAGCCGATGAGATGGCGCATCTGCGCACCAGCACCATTGATTTGTTTGAAAGTTTCTCTCCCGAAATGCTTTCGCGCAAAGGTATTGCCAGCGGGAAAGAATCTTCCGTAACCGCCATCGGCTTTGTTATTGCCGGCCACGAAACACATCACCGCAGGATTTTGCAAGAGCGATACCTGACAGCAAAGTAACCGGCTCTCAATGCTCTTCACATTAGCAGCAAAGTTTCTTAACAAAAGAAGATGGTCACCACAAACCGTAAGCGCTGCTGTTTATTGTTGGGTAAGGCCAGCCAACTGGTGTTATCTTATCGGCTCACTTTTTGTAGTGGGCTGTTCGCCTGCACTCCAAATCAAAAAGCAAGTGCTGCAATCAGAAAAATCTTTGCACGACCATCTTGGTTTTTATGTAACCGATCTGCATTCCGATAAACCGCTGGTCAATGTTCATGGTGCCCACTATTTTACACCGGCTTCCAACACGAAGATTTTTACACTGTATGCTTCCGCTCGATTGTTGGGCGATTCCATTTCATCATTAAAGTACATCCAGCGAAACGACTCGTTGATTTTTCAAGGGCTGGGCGACCCATCGTTTTTGTATCCCAATGTTTTCAATAACGGAAGGGTTTATGGTTTTCTAAAAAACTTTCGGGGCAAACTATTTTTTAATTCATCTAACTTCAATACAGACCCACTGGGCACCGGCTGGGCGTGGGATGATTACAACGAATATTATTCCGCAGAGTGCTCGCCCTTCCCTCTCTACGGCAATTTGATCTCCATCAAAAATAAATCAAATAATAGTTTCGATTTTCAACCCAAACGGTTTGCCTCAGACTTTCAACTCGCTCCGTTTAACCGCGACCGCGAAGAAATCATCCGCGACATAGACTCCAACAAACTCACCCACTTTAATTCAGATAAAAAAAGCAGCGCGTGGGTAATTCCCTTTCGCACCAGCAGCGACTTAACAGCCGACTTGCTGAGCGACACCTTGCACCAAAATGTAGAAGAGATCAGTTCTTTCCCCAAAGGAAAATATGCTACGCTAAAAAGCATTCCGGTTGATTCTGTTTTTAAAGAAATGATGGTGGCCAGCGATAATTTTATAGCCGAGCAGTTGTTGTTGCAATGTGCTGCGGTTGTCAGCGATACGTTGAAACCGGAAATTGCCATTCAATACGTCCTAAAAAATTTCTTGCACGACTTGCCCGATCTGCCTCAATGGGCAGATGGCTCCGGCCTTTCTCGCTTCAATCTCTTCACTCCGCGCTCGATCGTTGCTGTGTGGAAAAAAGTGATACAAGTTATTCCGCAAGACAGGCTCTTTCGTTTGTTGCCGGTGGGTGGCAAAAGCGGAACATTGAAAAATTCTTACAAAGCTGATGTGCCTTATCTCTATGGCAAGACTGGCTCGCTGTCAAACGTTCAGTGCGTGAGTGGTTTTTTAATCACTCAAAAGAAAAAAATCTTAGTGTTCAGTTTCATGCACAATAATTTTACTGCACCGGGGAGTTCTGTCAGGAAACAGATGCAGACCATTCTGGAAACAGTAAGAGATAAGTATTGATTGGCTGCTTACAATCTCGATTGGATATTTTTTGAGATGCCTTCTAAATGATCTTCAGTCGTTCTTCCTCCAAATCAATCTGATATAATTGCTGGCGTATGATCTCTTCATCAAAATTTGGGTCTTTATTCAGTTCGGCTAAATAACTGCGTTGGCTTTCGAGCAGTTCCAAAAAAATAATTTTGGTTTGATCATTCATCCATTTATCATCCGTTGCTTTTGCCCTTTCTTCCCACTGTTGAATAAATTTACCCATCCCCTGATGCTCCTGTAATTTATGTTCATATTTATCTTTCAAAATTTTGTGCACATGCGTTTTCAGCCCTTTTTTCATTTTTAATTTCATTTCTTCTCCAGCTTGCTCAAATTTTTGGATATCAAACATACCGCTTCTCTTAATAAAGTAGGGTAGGGTAAGCCCTTGAATTAAAAGCGTAAGTAAGATGGCTTCGAAGGTGATAAACAAAATCAGGTTTCGCTGGGGGAAGGCATTTCCGTTTGCGAGCGTAACCGGAATGGCCAAGGCCGCAGCCAGCGAAACTACACCTCTCATGCCTGTCCAGCCCAACAGCAAAGGCGTGCGCCACCGCATCTTTGTGGAGTTGGTATGGGGCGCTACACTTGGGCGAAAAATAAGAGTAGCAACTAACGCAGCATAAGAGCTGATTATTCTTGTAACGATTAACACGATTGTTACCAGTGCACCATACCCAATGGCTGTGCTTAATGGAATCCCTTCTGATCGAAGCGAACTTACAATTTCGGGCAACTGCAACCCGATTAAAAAGAACACAATTCCATTCAGCAAAAACACAAAACTCTCCCACACACTAAATCCTCTGACACGGCTCGCACTGTTCAAAAACATCAACCTGTGTGTGGACATATACAGACCGCCCGCAACGACTGCTAACACACCCGAGCTGTGCAGCGTTTCGGCTACCCAATACATCACGTACGGTTCAATGAGTGTAAATGCAATGTCCGAAGGAGCATCGGTGGGCAGGCGTTTGTGTAATTGTGTGAAAAACCAGGCTATCAATAAACCGATGACAGTTCCGCCTATCACCATCCATGCAAAACTCAAGGCAACCTGTTGCCACACCAATTGCCCTGTGCCGATGGCCACCAGTGCAAAACGAAAAATAATCAGCGATGACGCATCGTTCAGCAAACTTTCGCCTTCCAAAATCGTTGCGGTAGATTTGGAGATTTTCACAAACTTGGTAATGGCTCCGGTGCTTACCGCATCGGGTGGCGACACAATGCCGCCTAACAGAAACCCGATGGCAATAGTAAACCCCGGAATAAAATGATTGGTAACTATTGCTACAGAAAAGGCTGTAAAGAATACCACCAGAAATGCAAAGCTGGTGATGATGCGCCTCCATTTTTTCATTTCTTTGAATGAAATAGTCCACGCTGCCTCAAATAGAAGTGGTGGCAGAAACACAAAAAAAATCAGGTCGGGTTGGATCTTAACCGGTGGCAAAGCAGGAATAAAACTGACGGCTAAACCTGCCGTAACTAACAGGATAGGGTAAGCAATTTTCAGTTTTGTGGCCAACATCCGCAGCAGCACAATGGCTGCAATCATTGCCAGCAGAAGAGGTAAAGTATCGTGCATGAACGTGTTGAAATTATAATGGCTGGTGAAGTTATGGCATTATTTTTTTTCTAAGAAAATATTTTGCGCAAAGGCTATATAAAACTTAATGTAAGTGGGCATCTACTTACCCTCCCCTACTTTCATGTATCATCCGTGGCTTTCTGTGATTAGGTTTTTTGCATCTTTGTTAAAAATCTATATTCATGAAACGAGTTTTATTCGCTCTCCTTTTCTTTTTTTATTTGCCGTTATGCGCGCAAACTACTGACAGTCTCACCATAAAAATCGGACAAATGATTTTAATAGGCATGCCCAAAGCTGAGGTTGACTCGGCTGTGCTGGCCGAAGTGAAAGCAGGCCAAGTGGGGGCGCTCATCTACTTTGAAAAAAATATTCCGAAATCAGCCAGTGCTTTTGCGGCCTTTAAAAGGATGAGTTGGACGTATCAAAAAGCTGCGGCCATTCCGCTGTTTATCTGCATAGATCAAGAGGGAGGAAAAGTAAACCGGCTCAAAGAAAAATATGGGTTCACCCGCTCTGTTACGGCACAAGACATAGGCAAATCAAAGTCCTTGGATTCTGTTCGGTTTTATGCCGATGCTACGGCAGCTACCTTAGCGGGGCTGGGCATCAATGTCAACTTTGCCCCGTGTGTAGATGTAGCCGTCAATCCGGCTAATCCGGTGATCGTAAAAAACGGCAGGTCATATTCCGCCAGCGAAGACACCGTGATCATGTTTGCCAAAGAAGTGGTAACCGAGCACCGCAAGTATGGAGTGGTAACGGTGCTCAAGCACTTTCCCGGCCACGGAAGTTCGGATAACGACACACACCTGGGGCTGGCCGATGTTACCAACACCTGGCAAGAAAGAGAACTGAAACCTTATCGTGCGTTAATTGATGAAGGCTTTGCCGATGGTGTCATGACAAGCCACATCGTCAATAAAAAATTAGACTCGCGGGCATTGCCGGGCACGCTGTCGCGTGCCATGTTGGATAGCCTGCTCCGCAAAAAAATTGGCTACCGGGGCGTCATCTTTTCTGACGATATGCAGATGAAAGCCATTGCCAATAACTACGGACTGGAGGAAACCATCAAACTTTCAATCAATGCGGGCGTGGATATCCTTTGTTTCTCCAACAACATACAGGGTGTGGAAGAGCGCACGGTAAATAAAGTGCAGGCCATCATCAAAAAATTTGTAGCGAGCGGAGAGATACCGGCCAGTCGCATTGACGAGTCGTTTCACCGCATCATGAATCTGAAAAAGAATTTCAGCGGGACAGAACTTGAGGTATTGAAACAAACAAACCAAACGTTAACCCAAAAAATACAACTGCAAGCCGAAGCACTGAAGAAAACAAACGAAGAGTTGCAGCAATGGGTTGACGGCAAGAAAAAATGGAAAAAGAAAAAAAATAAAAAATCGTAATATGGAAACGGTAACACCCAACGACTCCGAAAAATTTGCGCAAGCCAAAGCTGATCTAAAAAGAAAGAGAAGGACGGCCGTTGTCTTGGGCATACTTACCTCGTTCTGTTTAATCTTTTTGGTATTTGCTTTTGTTCAAAAAGGTATTGCTGATGAGATGCAAAGAGAAACAGAACTTCAATTCAAACTCATCAAGGAAATGGAAATAAAGCTTAAGCAATGCCAAGATGAAGCCTTGAAGCAACAGGCAATTGCTGAACTGACCGCGATAGAGGCAATGCATCAACAGAAACTAGCCAAAGAGGAGGCGGCAAGAGCCAAAAAAACCTTAGAGAATGCACAGAAGTACTCAGAAAATAGGTTAAGAAATAAAACTGTGTTTTGATTAATTTTACATTATGAAAATGAAAACCAAATTAAAATTAACCGCTGTTTTTGAAGAAGCAGAAGAAGGTGGTTTTATCGGATTTGTGGAAGAACTGCCAGGTGTAAACACACAAGGAGAAACGTTGGATGAAACAAAAGCTAATTTGATAGAAGCATTGAACTTGGTGCTTGAAACTCAACGTCAGCTTTCAGAAAAAGAAATAGGCAACAAAAAAATCATTCGCGAGTCGCTTGAGCTGGCTTAATGAAAACAATCAATTTTGTTAAACATCTTCACTCTCATAATTGTTTTTTAATTCGTGAAGAAAGTAACCATTCCGTTTTTCAAAATCAGTTAAACAAAAAAATTTCATCAGTGCCACGTCATCGCGAAGTGAAAAAATTCCTTGTCAAAAAAATTTGTAAAGACTTGGATATTTCTCCACCCGAAAATTTCCAGTAATGAACTATTCCTTTCATCTTCCACAGGGAAACGAAGTTCCCATTTTAATCAGCGTTCCGCACTGCGGCACTGAGTTTCCCGATGAACTGAAAGATCAATACAATCCTACATTGATAGCAGCGCCTGACGATACTGATTGGTTCGTGCACCAGCTTTATGATTTTGCTCCTGCCATGGGCATGGCCATGATCCATGCTACATACAGTCGCTGGGTGATTGACCTCAACCGCGACCCGCAAAGCAAACCTTTGTATGCTGACGGGCGCATCATTACCGCGCTCTGCCCGGCTACTACTTTTTTGGGTGAGCCATTATACCGCGATCAGCGCAAAGAAGTAAATCAAAGCGAAGTAGATCAAAGGCTTGTAAAATATTTTTATCCTTACCATCAAAAAATTGAAGAGCAGCTAACGCGATTGAAAAATAAATTTGGCAAAGTATTGTTGTGGGATTGCCACTCCATCCGGCAAGTGGTGTCCACCATTCAGCCCGAAAAATTTCCTGACCTGATCTTGGGCGATGCCGATGGTACCGCGGCCTCTCCGGGGCTCATCGAAACTGCGTTGGGCGTATTGGATCACAGCCCTTACTCGGTTAGCCACAATCATCCTTTCAAAGGCGGCTACATCACGCGCCATTTCGGCAATCCCGAAAAAAATGTGCATGCCCTGCAACTGGAGATGACAAAAGTAAATTATCTGGACGACCACGAAACCCGGTACGACCACGGTCGGGCAGAAAAAATGCGCGAATTGCTGAAACGGGTATTTGGTAATTTGATCGAACAATTAGACTGAGCTACTTCACTTTGTTCATCCTCGCTTTGCTAAACACGCCCGATTTAATCAGGTTCATCAGTTGCTTGCGAGTGGGGTTGATCTGATAAAATGTGTCTTCCTTCCGTTTGATCTCCTTTATCTTCAATGTTTTAGCAATTTTTTTCAGTCGTTCATCTCCATGTTTCTCATCCTGCAAATCAATAGCCATGTAGTCAATGGACTTGTCGGGGTTTTGCCGGATAACCCGCAGCACCCACTGGTCATCAGTTTTGAAATTGACGAAATAATAATTCTCATAAAATTTAAGTACGAGCGTGTCGCTGAGCGTACCCCGGCTTAGCCAGTCCACATCCTTTTTGTCTTTCATGTGATATCCCCACGATTCGATGATGAGCGAGTCAGCAAAATCGCCTGTGTTGGGGTCAATCAACTGATAAACACCCCGAAGGCCTGGCGGCACTTCTTTCAGCACCTCGATGCCAGCCGGCTGGGCTGTTTTAAAAGTTACTTCTTTGCAGGAGCATAACAGGAACGACCAAAATAAAATCAATAAAAAAGGTTTCATACTTTCATCATCAAAGAATAAAAACGAACGTGCTAAGGCCTGATTGTTTTTTCTTTTTACAAGTTAAGGTTATTTTTGGGAAGTTATGATGCTGGGCTTTCTTATCTGGTTATCGGGCTGCATGCACCCGGTTCATATTTCGGTGACAGAAATCACCTACAATGAAAAAAATAAATCGCTCGAAATTGTTTCCCGCATTTTTATTGATGAACTGGAGTTGGGCGTTCGCGCCCAACGCAGACAACCCGAACTGGATTTGCTGGAGCCGCCTCAAGGGCTGACCACCAAAGATTTGGTGCGCACTTATTATCAGAACCACTTTAAAGTAAAAATTGATGGCAAGCCCGTCAATGCCAATTACATTGCCTACGAGAAAGAAGACATCTCCATTATATCGTACATTGAAATAGCAAACGTAAAAAAAATAAAAACGCTGGAAGTGTTTAACGACATCGTTACCGAAATCCGTGACGACCAGTCTAACCTGGTACACGTTACCTACAAAAGCCCGGTAAAAAGTGTGCGCCTGACGCGCGATAATACCTTGGGGGTTTTTACATTTGATTTGAGAAAATAACGCTTAAAATTTTTATTCCTTAACTATAAACTGACTTAGACCATGCGACAAAAAATTGTAGCCGGCAATTGGAAGATGAACAAAACAATGGCAGAAGCTCAAGCCCTTGCAGCAGAGCTGGTGGGCATGGTTTCAAGCGAGGTAAACACAAATACCAGCGTGGTGTTGTGCGTTCCGTTTCCTTATCTGCCCGTCATCAAATATCAATTGGGGAAATCGTCCATTAAAGTGGGCGCGCAAAATTGCAGCGAGCACGAGTGGGGCGCCTACACGGGCGAGGTCTCCGCTTTGATGTTGAAGTCCATGGAAATTCCTTACGTCATTCTCGGGCACAGCGAACGCAGGCAATATTTTGGCGAAGACGGAAAACTACTGGCCAAAAAAATTGATAAGGCTTTGACCGCCACCCTCACCCCCATCTTTTGTTGTGGCGAACCATTAGAAGTGCGCGAGGCGGGCAACCATGAAAAGCTGGTGAAGCAGCAGGTTGAAGAAGCATTATTTCATTTGAGTGACGCTGACTTAAAAAAAATTGTCATCGCTTACGAGCCCGTGTGGGCTATCGGCACCGGCAAAACAGCTACCGCCCAGCAAGCACAGGAAATGCACGCGGTGATTAGAAAGCAGTTGGCTTCAAAGTATGGCGAAGCGGCTGCACAAGAAATTTCTATTCTTTATGGCGGCAGCGTAAACGCTAAAAATGCACACGAACTTTTTTCCTGTGCCGATGTAGATGGCGGCCTCGTAGGCGGTGCTTCACTCAAGTCGAGGGAGTTTGTGGATGTGATAAAAGTAATGAAATGACAGATTCGCGACTCAAGATCGGTACGTTGATTTTTTTTGTAATCACCACCCTGTTGATACATTTTTTGTTGGAAAAAGCGTGGTTGGCCAGCTTGATACAAGGTTTACTTACTGCCTTGTTTTGGTGGGCAATGATGTATCTCTCTTATGCGTGGGAGAGAAAAAGAGCTAATAAAAAAGCTTAATACGCCCTCGCAAACAACACTCTCTTGTTAGAGGGTTTCCCTGAATAAATACATTTCCCGTTTTCTTCGGGCGCATCCAATGGTATGCACCGGATGGTGGCTTTGGTTTCTTCTTTGATGGCAGCCTCGGTTTCTTTCGTGCCATCCCAATGGGCTAAAATAAACCCGGGTGTTTCGTCCAGTGCTTTTTTAAATTCTTCGTACGAATCTACGTGACGAGTGTTGTCATTTTTGAACTTCAGCGCTCTTTGGTAGATATTGACCTGAATCGCGTTCAGCAGTTTCGGAATTTCGGTTGCCACCGCATCCATTTTCATTACTTGTTTTTCTTTGGTGTCCCTGCGCGCTACCTCCACCGTTTCGTTTTCTAAGTCGCGCGGACCGATGGCGATGCGCACTGGCACTCCGCGCATTTCATATTCGGCAAACTTAAAGCCCGGTTTGTGCGTGTCGCGGTTATCAAATTTTACGGAATATCCTTGCTGGCGCAAGGCCGCTGCAATCGGTTCTACCTTGGCGGAAATTCTGTTCAGTTCATCTTCATTTTTAAAAATCGGAACGATCACCACGTGTATCGGTGCCAACTTCGGGGGCAGGATCAACCCGTCATCATCGCTGTGCGCCATGATGAGAGCGCCCATCAGCCGGGTGCTTACGCCCCACGATGTGCCCCACACCAATTCTAACTTGCCTTCTTTGTTGGTAAACTGCACATCAAATGCTTTGGCAAAATTCTGGCCGAGAAAATGCGAGGTACCGGCCTGCAGCGCTTTGCCATCTTGCATCAACGCTTCGATGCAGTACGTATCAATGGCACCCGGAAATTTTTCGCCTTCTGTTTTCTTTCCTTTGATAACCGGCATGGCCATAAAATTTTCTGCGAAGTCGGCATAGACATCCAGCATCTGGCGGGTTTCTTTCACGGCATCTTCGGCCGTAGCGTGTGCGGTGTGTCCTTCTTGCCATAAAAACTCGGCCGTGCGCAAAAATAACCGGGTGCGCATTTCCCAGCGCACCACATTGCACCATTGATTAATTAAAATCGGAAGGTCGCGGTACGATTGAATCCACTTTTTGTAGCTGTTCCAGATTACCGTTTCCGAGGTAGGCCTGACGATCAGTTCTTCTTCCAGTTTTGCTTCGGGGTCAACCACTACACCGCTGCCATCGCTCGCGTTCTTCAACCGGTAATGTGTTACGATGGCACATTCTTTGGCAAAGCCTTCTACATGGCTGGCTTCTTTGGCCAAAAAAGATTTGGGTACGAACAAGGGGAAATAGGCGTTGGTGTGACCGGTGTCTTTAAACATTTTGTCGAGCGCCTGCTGCATTTTCTCCCAAATGCTGAAACCATACGGTTTGATGACCATGCAACCGCGCACGTCTGAGTTTTCTGCCAAATCGGCTTTTTTCACTAAATCAATGTACCACTGCGAGTAATCCTGACTGCGGGCGGTTATTTCTTTCCCCATTTTTTAATCCTTTTTTATCTTGTTTTAAAAGAGTAGCAAATATATCCACTCCTTTTTTGCTTTGGCCTTAAAGTTGAAGAAAGTGTTAGAAAAAATATCCTGTTTGAGTAAATTTACGTTAGTAAGTATAGAAATAAATCCTTTCGTTATGAAAACTAAAACCATCATGATATCTCTGCTGGCATTGGCTTCGGGGATTTCCGTTTTCGCTCAGGAAGATGACGATATGTATTTCAACTCGAAAGACCGAGCTAAGTTGAATATAAGCGCACGCGAAGAAATGACGATGGCCTCCGCAAAAGAGAATAAATCTGTGGCCTCCATCATGCCATCGGACTCGTACTCGGCTCGAAATGAAAACCCCGAATATGTGAGTGGGCAAAACTCAAGTTCAAACAGTTCTTATTTTTCATCGAACTACAATTATCAAACTACTATTCCTGCGCCTAATTACAACTCAGGCAACTACTACAATAACGGCTACGGCTATAACAATGGCTATGGCAACAGTTACTATGGATACAACCCTTACGGTTATGGGTACGGCTATTCTCCTTACAGTATGATGGGGTATGGTTATAGCCCTTTTAGCTATGGGATGGGCTACGGTATGTATGGGATGGGCATGGGTTACGGTATGTATGGGATGGGCATGGGTTACGGTATGTATGGAATGGGATATGGCATGGGCTACCCGATGATGGGATATGGATATAACAGCATGTACGGCATATCGCCATTTATGGGTTACGGATATGGATACCCGAGTTATTACGGTTATGGTGGCTATGGTTACGGTTATGGCTATGGTTATCCTACTGCTGTTGTAGTGGGCGGTACCGGTGTAAATGAGAATCATTCTTTTTACGGGCCGCGTGGCAACCGAACCGGTTTAGCATCGCAGGGGTATTATTCTAATAATGCTTCAGGCAGAAGCAATGTTGCTTCCTTTAACCGGAGTGGCTACTCCAATGCTGTTTCTTCGCGCAATGCGTCCTCCTATTATTCTAATGCTTGGCGGCAAAACTCTTCCAGTTTTGGTAATCGTTCGGCATGGAATAATAACAACAACAGCACGAGAAGTGCTTGGAACAATAACAATGGCAACTCCGGTGCTCGTTCTTTTTGGTCTAACCCCTCCAACAATTCGGGTGCTCGCTCAACATGGTCTAACCCCGGCATGAATTGGGGAGGCCGCAGCAATGGCTTCCAGAGTGGCGGCTTTGGCGGTCGCTCTGGCGGATTTGGTGGTGGTGGTTTTAGTGGTGGCGGAGGCGGTGGTGGCGGCCATGGCGGAAGGCGATAATTCTTTTTTCAAATTTCGCATTCGTCTTTTTACCCTTACTTAATTCTGCATGAAAAAAATTATTGGCCTAGGGCTGATCTGCCCTTTTATTTTCATTTTTCAATCGTCTGTTGCGCAGACATATGCCGATGAATCACTGATCTTCAGTCGTACAAATCCAGGTGGAAGCGCCCGTATTCAGGGTATGGGCGGAGCTCAAGTGGCTTTGGGAGGAGATTACAGTTCGGCCTATTCTAACCCAGCAGGCTTGGGCTTTTACAATCGTTCTGAGATAACTTTTTCTTTAGGAACAAATTTTTATAATTCAACTTCTAATTATTTAGGACAATCTACTGCCGACTCTAAATCAAACTTTAACATACCGGGGTTTAGTGTGGTGCTACACACCGACAAAAACAATGGCAAGTTGGTGAGCGGCAATTTTGCCATCTCTTTCAACCGCATCAATAATTTCAATAAGAATTTTACTTACCAAGGAACGAATGCCAACAACTCAATGGCTGACTATTTTGTGCAACAGAGTGATGGGTTGGCTCCCAGTCAATTTAGTGCCGGCAGTGCTAACACCCCATCTGGAGCTTCATATTATACATTACCTTGGCTCGGCTATGAAAATTATCTAATTGGCCCGATGAGTGAAATTGTACCCAATGGTGATTCTACAATGTACCACAGCAATGTACCCAGCGGCATAGCTCCTTTTCAACGCGAACGGGTGCAAACCTCGGGCGCACAAAATCAATGGAACTTTGCCTACAGCGTAAACATTGCCGACTTTTTTTTCATCGGGGGTGCTGTGGGTGTGAGTACCATCAATTATCAATCGCAAAAAAAATATACTGAGTCTTTCGGTTCCCTTGCCAACTCCTTAAATAATTTTGAATTGGATGAAACCCTGCAAGTAAACGGCACCGGTGTGAATGCCTCGTTGGGTATTATTGTAAAACCAAAAGATTTTATCCAATTCGGTGCGTCTGCTTCCAGCCCCACGGCTTACAGTACAATTACGGAAAATTATTCTGCTTCCCTCACCACAAACTGGAATAATTACTCCTTCACCGATGTCACCCATCCGCTAAACAACCGGGTACTTAATGGCAGTTTAAACTCTCAGATGGTTTATAACAATCCTTTTTTATATGGGTTAACCACACCGTGGAGGTTGAGAGCCGGAGCAACTGTCTTTATACAAAAGCATGGATTTATTACGGCTGATCTGGAAAAAATAAATTATCAAAACTCGAGTTATTCTTCTA
This sequence comes from Bacteroidota bacterium, assembly GCA_018267215.1. Classification (GTDB taxonomy): domain Bacteria; phylum Bacteroidota; class Bacteroidia; order Cytophagales; family Cyclobacteriaceae; genus ELB16-189. Next base: position 9,391 of record JAFDYX010000019.1, on the reverse strand, counting down.
ACTCCAGCACTCCGTTTAATTTTTCGGGCGACAACAATACTATCAAATTAAATTTCAGAAACGTGTTCAATGTGCGGGTAGGTGGCGAATACCGTTTTCAAAAATACCGCGTGCGAGCCGGCTATAGTTATATGCCAGATCCCTACTCGCAAATACAGAACAACGTAAACAATGCCATTCAAGGTTTTACGGGAGGGGTGGGTTACCGCACTGGCAAGTATTCGATTGACTTGGGATATTCCTTAACCCAGTGGCACTCTCCCTATCTTCCCTACTCATTGTATCAGCCCTCGGGTGCATTGGCCAGCAATAGCCCGATAGTAAATATTAGCCACTCCAATTCTTCGGTGATCGTAACGTTTGGGTTTACGCTTTAATATTACTGACGATGTAGTCGGCAGTTATTTCGGCTTGCAAAAAAGTAAGTTGCGCCTGTTTATAAAATGGAAGCCGTTGCGATCGCAGAAACTCAATTTTGTCTTTCAGTTGTTCGCTGCTCAGTCTGGCAAATAAAGGGCGCTGCATTAAATCTGTTGCTTGCAGCCGCTCGGCAATCGTTGTGGCCGGCACATCCAAAAAAATAGTTTTGCCGGCATGGTTCATGGCGTTCATGTTATCAAAAAAACAGGGCGCTCCGCCTCCCGTAGCCATGATGAAATCAGTTTTATCATCACAGGTTTTTTTTAATAAGGCCGATTCAACTTCTCGAAAATAATTTTCGCCCTTCTCGGCAAAAATTTTTTGAACAGGCTTCTCTTCTTGTTTTTCTACTTCACTATCCAAATCAATAAATGGCAGCTTTAGTTTTTCAGCTAATTGCTTTCCTAAAGTTGTTTTCCCTGATCCCGGAAGGCCAATCAAAAAAAATTTCATCGTGCTGACAGCAAGTTTAAAATTTCTGTTGCATGGGGCACATCGTTGTTGTGCCAGTTGCCCAGCACCGTGCCGTCTTTCCACAAGGCTATGCCAGGGTTCGATCGGATGATCGTTTTCAGTACGGTGGCATCGGCAAAATAAAACGGTACGGCCAACTGATTTTCGTGCCGAAATTTTTCCATCTCTTCCTCGCTTGACGCGGTAAGGATAAAGCAATCTACTTTTCCGTCCAGTTGTTGTGTGAGCTGACGGATGGCACTCAGGTTTTTTGTTGATGCTTGGCTTACATTAAAAATAACAAGGAGAAGCCGGTTGCCTTTAAATGTGTAGTCGGTCATATCCTCACCGGAAGGTGCCGATACATTATAGTCGGTAATTTTTGGTTTGACTTTATCTTCGTTCAATACTTTAGACGACACATATTGATAGCCATCATCGGCCGACAAAAATTTTTGAGATTTAATTTCCTTGCCCTCTTTCTTAAAAAGATATTCAATCGCCGGTTGTTCTTGTGGTTTCATTTCTTGCGGAATATTATTGCCCACCCGGTACGCTCTAAAATCAATAAAAGGCAAATGGTTGATGGCGTGTACGCCCAGCCAAATACAAACGATCGCTACCGCGCCAATCAAAAAATCTCCTTCGCGTGTGCGCAACACCGGCACATACCGGTGCTTATACCAAAACAAATGCAGTACAAACACCATCAGCACCACATCTTTACTGAACGACTGCCAGGGCGTGAGTTTGATGGCATCGCCAAAGCAACCGCAATCGGTAACCTTATTAAAGTACGCGGAGTAAAATGTGAGGAACGTAAAAAACACCATGATCAAAAGCAGCATCCAAGCCGTCCACTTCATGCGCCAAAAAATGAGGATGGCCACCCCGAGCACCAGCTCCAGCACAATCATGATCATGCCGATCTGCAACGACCAGGGGATGAAGTGATGAAAGAACGAGCCGAAGTCGTTGGTGAACACCTCAAAGTATTCTTCCATTTTTATTTGTGTGCCTACCGGATCGTTGAGTTTGATCAGCCCCGAAAAAATAAAAAGGCATCCTACAAAATAGCGCGAGAATTGGTCGAAAAGTTTTTGCATAGTTGTCAACTGTTCACAGTCAACCGACCACTGTCGGTTTGGTTCAAAATAGATTTTCTTAAAGCTTGAATTCTTTTTACCATCAAGTCTGTCTGAGCATAAACTTTGTTAAAGTCCGAGTCTCCCAAAAGAGATCTTTTTTTAGCTAAGTAAATACAACCTATTACCTCAATCCCTGAACGAATTGAATATCCTAAAAATTTTCTGAATTCGGCATTCGATTGTCCAGTTGATCCTTCAGCTATGTTTAGCGAAACAGAATCGGCAGCTCTTTTTAACTGGGCGATTAAAACATACAACTCATCTTTTGGAAAGGACAGTGTTAATTGATGTACCGCATAGCTTAATTCAACAGATTCTTTCCAAACCTCCAATTTTTCAAACTTGAATGGCATATAATTTTATTATCTGTCGCTCTTGGCTTATGATTAATTTGTTTATTCTGTTGTCTGTTGACCGTTGGCCGTGGACAATTTAATCAAACAAAAAACTGAGTAATTGATCATGTCTTGATAGTTAGGTTTTACACCTTCGCTCGCCAGTGTTTGCCCGCGGTTGTCTTCTATTTGCTTGACGCGATGGAGCTTCATCAAGATAATATCTGTCATGGAGCTTACACGCATATCGCGCCAAGCTTCGTTATAGTCATGGTTTTTATTTTCGAGGAGTGAGAATGTTTCTTTCACAAACCGGTCGTACATCGTTTCTACTTCGGCCGTGGTGATATCTGTTTTTTTTAAATCTTGTAATTCTATCTGCATCATGGCGATCAGGCAATAATTGATGATGCCGACAAAATCGCCCCGCACATCGTCTTCTACTTTTTGTTCGCCTTTTTCCTGAATGCTGCGGATGCGTTGTGCTTTAATAAAAATCTGGTCGGTAACGGATGGCAGCCGCAACACACGCCAAGCCGGGCCATAATCGTTTGTCTTCTTTAAAAAGAGTGCTTTGCAGGTCGCTATCACCTCTTTATATTCGTGAGCAGTTTTTTCGTTCATAACGCATGCAAAATAAACTTTTTTCGCCCAACAAAACACTGAACGTCAACGGAAAGCTGATAGACCTCTCGCAGCCTAAGGTAATGGGCATTTTAAATGTAACCCCCGACAGTTTTTATGAGGGGAGCTGTTTTACAGACCCCACCTTGCAACTTAGGCAAGTAGAAAAAATGCTGGAGGAGGAAGCAGATTTTATTGATGTGGGCGGAGCCTCCACCCGCTCGGGGGCTGCAAACGTTTCGGAAGAAGAAGAACGAAAACGGATTTTGCCGGTAATCGAATCTGTTGTAAAACATTTTCCCGATGCTGTTCTTTCTGTTGATACCTTTCGCTCCACTATTGCCCGGCAGGCGGTAGAGGCCGGAGCCTCCATCGTCAACGATGTATCGGGAGGAGAAATGGACAAAAATATGTTTGAAACCGTTGCTTCTTTACATGTTCCATACATACTCATGCACATGCGCGGCACACCACAAACGATGGCGCAGCACACACAGTACGAAAACCTGATCTTGGAAATCACAGATTATTTTCAAGCTAAAATTTACCAGCTCCATCAATGGGGCGTAAAAGATATTGTGCTCGACCCCGGATTTGGTTTTGCCAAAACCAGCGAACAAAGTTTTACGCTCCTCCGCCAACTTTCTCATTTTCATATTTTAGAAAAACCTTTGCTGGTGGGGCTTTCCCGAAAATCTATGATCTGGAAGACCTTGCAGATAAAACCCGAAGAAGCATTGAACGGCACCACTGTATTGAATACCTGTGCCCTGCTGCAGGGTGCTGCGATATTGCGGGTGCACGATGTGCGCCAGGCGAAAGAAACCATCCGGCTGGTAAGCAGACTTGCCACCAGTGTGCTGCCAGATCAACATTGACGACAAAGAGAATGAAGAAACTGAAACTTGAAGAACTGGGGCGCCTTTCGGTAAATGAATTTAAAGACGCGGAAAAAATTCCGGTGTGCATCCTGCTGGATAATGTACGCAGCCTGCACAATGTGGGCGCTGCCTTCCGCACGGCCGATGCCTTCCGCATGGAAAAGATTTACCTGACGGGCATCACCGGCACACCTCCCAACCGCGAGATCCATAAAACTGCCCTTGGCTCCACCGAGTCGGTAGCGTGGGAGTATGCCGAGCATCCGGAAACCGCCCTCGAAAAATTAAAAGCACTGGATTATCAAATCATCATTGTTGAACAAACCACGGAAAGTATTCCCTTGCAAAAGATCAATGTATCGCCTGAAAAAAAATATTGTATCGTTTTTGGCAATGAAGTGAATGGGGTAAGTGAGGAATCCATTGCCCTGGGCGATGTGGCAGTAGAAATCCCTCAATCGGGCACCAAACACTCACTGAATATTTCTGTTTGCGTAGGAATTGTTGCCTGGGATTTTTACCAAAAATTAGCGTTGGTTTCTTAATGCCTTGCCAATAAATTAATTTTACGCCTAATCGCAATTTCATGAAAACCCTTATCACAAGCCTGCTCCTCGTTTTTTCGTTTTTTGCCTTTGCCCAAAAGGGAACGAAAGAAAGCATTCAATTTGAAAAGCCTCCAGTTATTGATGGCAAAATGGATGACTGGCCGACAGAGTGGTGGCTCGACCCGGACGGAAAATTTTTGTCGAACGTGGGCAACGATGCAGAAAATCTATACTTCCGTTTAAAAATTTCAGACGACCTGACGCAGACCAAAATCGGATTTTTTGGCCTTTCTCTCAAACTCAATCCCACCGGCAAAAAGAAAGACAAAGTAGGATTGAAATACCCGGTGGGGAAAGACCCCAGCGAATTGAAGAAAGAAATGAAAGATCAGGAAGGCAAAGAAATGGATGCGGCTGCCCGTGTACAATATAAAAAAGACCTCGTCAGCGATGTGGAAGTAGTTGAGTTAATCGGGCTGGCCAAGCAAAACATTGTATCGAGCCGGTTAGGGCTGGCCAACGGCATTGAGGCCATCCTTGTGGCGCAAGATGACGGGGCGTATATCTATGAAGCTAAAATTCCGTTCAAAGCATTTCGGTTAGACAAATCAAAACTTGAAACGCTGCCGATCGAATTTGAAACAGGCCGCTATGTGCCACAGAATAAAAATAATAACAATGCCTCGCAGGGGTACTCACCTTCTTATGGAAGACCCGGAACGTACGGCCGGCAGATGCCTGTTTACTACAACAATTATTCGTACAACCCATTGTCATCGCCCGGGTATTTGTCGCTGACCATCAAATTAAAATAAGTGAGCTCAGACCGCTACACCCAACGCGGAGTATCTGCTTCTAAAGAAGACGTACACGCGGCTATCAAAAATCTTGACAAAGGGTTGTTCCCTCATGCCTTTTGCAAAATTGTGCCCGACCTGTTGGGCGGGGATGACAACTACTGCACTGTGATGCATGCCGATGGAGCCGGCACAAAATCTTCGCTTGCCTACATCTACTGGAAAGAAACCGGTGACCTGGGCGTGTGGAAGGGAATCGCGCAGGATGCCATCATCATGAATACCGATGACCTGCTTTGCGTGGGCGCCACCGGGCCGATTACGCTGTCATCCACCATCGGGCGAAATAAAAAGTTAATTCCCGGTGAAGTCATTTCAACTATTATCGAAGGCACAGAAGAAGTGCTGCAATTGCTTCGCGATCATGGCATGCAAATCCATAGCACCGGAGGCGAAACGGCAGACGTAGGCGATTTGGTTCGCACGATCATTGTTGACAGCACCGTCACAGCACGGATGAAACGCGCACACGTTATTGACAATGGCAACATCCGGGCGGGAGATGTCATTGTAGGACTTGCCTCTTTTGGAAAAGCAACGTACGAACACCGCTACAACGGAGGCATGGGCAGCAACGGGCTGACCTCCGCGCGACACGATGTGTTTGATAAAATCTATGCCGCCAAATATCCGGAGTCGTATGATGGAGCCGTGCCGGGCGAACTGATCTATTCGGGAAAATATAAACTTACCGATCGTATCGAAAACGTTCCGGTAGATGTGGGGCAGATGGTACTTTCTCCTACCCGCACATATGCACCCATTGCCATCGAAATATTAAAAAATATGCGCAGCGAAATCCACGGCATGGTGCACTGCAGCGGTGGCGCACAAACTAAAGTGCTCCACTTTATCAACAATCTTCATGTCATCAAAGACAACTTGTTTCCTGTTCCTCCTTTATTTCATTTGATACACGAGTGTAGCGGCACTGACTGGAAGGAGATGTACAAAGTTTTTAACATGGGCCATCGCATGGAGATTTATCTGCCCGAAAAACGGGCCAACGACATCATTTCTATTTCAAAAAGTTTTGGTGTTGAAGCGCAAATCATTGGCCGAGTGGAATCGGGCGATTCAAAAAAAGTAACGCTCATCAGTCCGCAAGGAGAATTTGTTTATTCGTAAATCAGAGTTTGGGATAACAAGTTTAATCCAAAGTTAACTATGTAAAAAAACCACATAGGCACAAAAGGAACATAGGTTTCGCATAGAAGTGTTAATTTACTATGTGTTCTATGTGCCTATGTGGTAGAAATTATTACTGTCTGCTTACTCCAAAATCCGGCTTAAAAACGATTCCGACCTTTTATCCTTGCTGCCTGCAAACAACATTTTCCGTTTGCGTATTTTAGCAGACCTCAAACTGGCTTGTATGAAAAGAATTTTAGTCTTCGTTATGGCGATGGGCACTGCCACTTTGTCCAATTGCTTTTTATTATAGATTCGGCTTTGGAGCGACTCACTTCTATTAACTCCTACCATAATCACCACGGCTTTGGCAATCCCTAAGTTATTGTTGGTCGCTGACCAACAATAACTACTTTTCTCAGCGGAGTCTCCTCAAGGATGAATGAGTGGAGGAGGGACACCGCGTAGTGGTGAAGACAATGGATGGCAGAATGGATGTAGGGCAAATAAAACGCAGAGCTCGCAAACAGAATCTGCGGAGAATGAGGGGATCAAAGGCGACAACATCAATGTAATGCTGGCCGCTGCGGACATGAACTTTAAACGGATGCTCAACAAGTGGAAAGTAAATCAACTTGTCTTTTTTGGCTCAATTTTTCCAGTCCCTTTTCAGGTTGATAATACCCGTTCAAAATTCACTTTCTTGTAAAATGAGTCTTTAAGGGACAACTATTTAGAAAGCTTATAAATTGAAAATACGGGAAATTTCCCGTTGACTTCCCGTTTACAACTTTTGTAAATTTACTATCGTCAAGGAAATAAAAAATAAGCACCTAAAAATGAAAATAACCTTCATCAAAGTTCTGTCGCTGGCATTGATCGGTTCGCTGCTCAGTTTGGGGGGCTGCTTCCTGTTCCCAGACGACAAGAAAGAATCCTTGCCGCCTGCCACGCAAACAGGCGCAAACACGCTGGGTTTTTTGTTGAATGGACAAGTGTGGCTGCCCCGAGGAATTATAGGGGGGCCATCACCCAACTTCACTAAAACATACGATCCCAATTTCAATGGCAAACCTGAGCTTGTAATAGTCTGTTATCGCGTCAATTCGGGTTCCGATGTTCAATACTTTGGTCTTTATGTTTATGGAATAAGCCAGACTGGTATCTATGATGCTTCGATTGATTCTGTCTCCTCAGTTTCTTTCACGAATAATTCGTGCAATTATTTTTACCATGACACCACTGTTTTTAGAAAAGGAAGCATAACCATTACGAAACTTTCCTTACCAATCATATCTGGCACATTCAATGCTAAACTTTATAAGAAAGGTTGCGACACTGTGAAGATCACGGCTGGTAGATTTGATATAGATTTAACTAAATGACGTATTGATCACTAAAATTTTTACTGCTATGAAAAAGTTAATAGCTCTTTGTTGCTTTACCTTGGCTACAATAAATCTAATAGGCCAAGACAACCCATTCCCCGCTCAAACAGCAATTCAAAATGTATTTGCCCATATCAACACCACCCAAATACCCACCGGCTATCTGCAAGAGTACGCTGTGCCATTGATTATTATAAATTTATGCAGCAGACAATCAAAAATCTGTTTTTTTTTAAACTCTTGGTATTTGGATACAGTTGTCAATAAATCTATATTTAATATGAAACCCATAACTATTCACCCGTTCATGCTTGTAGTGCTTTTTTGTTGTAGTTGTGTTAATAACAGTGTATCAACAATTATATCTAAAAGTATTGTCGTTGAAAATGGGAAGGAACAGTCGTTCAGTTTTAATATTGAAGGCTCATCTCAAAATGTAAGGGTCATACTAGATAGTATCGTGGACAAAAGACCAGTGATTGAAGATTGTCCGACTATTTACACTTCTCTAAAATATGTTTACGCTTATTTTGAAATTCAAGTGGGTAATCAAAAAACAGATACTGTAACTCTAACCAGAAGAATGTGCCTACCAAAAGGTGATTTAATAAATACCAATATTAACTTCAGTAAAAAATGTGTCAATAATGTCTGCTTAGGTTTGGTAAACATCACAGAAAATTCATCCACAAACCACGTTGATCTTAAAAAATATAATGCAACACTTTTGATCTCAAATCAATGAAAAAAATACTTTTTCTCCTCTGTTTTATAGTACTTGACTGCTCAAGCAACCATAGCCAGTCCGATCTTGAAAAACTTTGCAACTACGAAAGCAAACTAAAAGAACCAGTTTCAGGCAATGCCTCTTGCACCACTAATGAATTGATCGTGCAATTAAGCAAAGTGGAGGGCAGGATTCTTTATGACAGCTTGCTGAAAGCCTATTGCGTCATCACTCCTATAGATCAAACATATGATTGCCAATTTATTGGTGTACTCTGTGATAATTATTCTGTAATAGCAGGTAAGGACATTGTTTATAGTGCAAAATTTTATACCTATCAAGGATCATATAAGTCCCCGGTGGGGGGGCAAAAAATTTTTACATTAAGTAATTTCACATACACTGTTAAATAAAATTTACGTGATTTCTAGAATTACTTTATGTGCAATCGTGACGATAGCATACTTGCAATCAGTAAGGGGCCAAGTTTTTTATGATAATGGAGCAATAAAATCCTCACAAAAGCCCCCCTCCAATGCTTTTCAAATTCAAGGAAATAGATGGAGTAAGACATGCATAACTTACATGTTTATCAATGGCACTGATGATATAGTGGGTAATGATGAGAGAGGAGGAGTTATTCAAGCTCTTCAATTATGGCAAGCTCAAACAGGTTTAGTATTTACCGAAGTATTTATAGAAACAAATGCCGATATAAGGATACGATGGGCAACTTTTGACCATGGAGATCCATGTGAAAGCTCCCCCAAAAACAGTAGCGATTATAAATAGAGTTTAATCGTTAAAATTGGGAGAAAATGAAAACAACAAAATTCAGTGAGAGCCAGATCGTAGGCATTCTCAAACAACAGGAACAGG
>JAFDYX010000018.1 GCA_018267215.1 Bacteroidota bacterium | reverse complement strand
GGGTGGTCAGTTTGACCGGATAAGGGTGGTCAATTTCGTCCGGATAACGGTGGTCAGTTTGCTCCGGATTCCCTGGTCAGTTTGTTCCGGATTTAGGTGGTCAATTTCATCGGATTATCCAAATACCCTTAAATCGGCTACTGCAAATTTTCCATCAGCCATGTGAATATTTTCCAATTTTAAAAAACGTGTACTCACAGAATTTGTCAACTGCACATAGTCATGAGGAACATCAGTTTTATTTTTACTCTTATCTACCAATGGCTTCCAATTTTTACCATCATCACTTTGGTATATGATATATTGATGATAGATAGAGCTTTGTTTATCACGCAAGTGTGCATCTTCATCCGCATAATTAATTTGGATTGCGTACACATTATACATCTTACCCATATCTACCACTAAAAATTCTCCTGTATTTGAGGTTGTGGCGCTCCAATAGTCACGTATGTTTTCATTGAATGCCAGCGAAGGTTCTTTGCCGGGTAATGATGAAGATGCCCATGTTTTTTTGTTATATGAAAGAAGCATCCAGCCTGTAAATGTGGATTCCTTATGATCGCGAAGAGCACTAGCATGATAATTGGGGTAATCGCCAAACGCAGTTATACAATACATCTGACCATCAGCATCGAATCCGGCCGGAAAGTAAGCCAGTCTCCGTTCAAACTTATATTTTATCCAGTTGAGTACGGTTGCCACGTGCCAATAATTTCCATACTTATCCTGAAAAGTGCTTCCATGGCCAGCTCCGGTTATAAACCCTCCTACCTTTGAGGAAAACGGATTGTAATTTTGATACAGGAATGGCCCAAGAGGGTGGTCGCCCACCAGTACACCATCGGCATAGACATTAAACTCTGTGCCGGGTGCAGCATACTGGTAATAATATTTGTTATTGTGTTTCGTCATCCATGCTCCTTCTGTGTAGGGTGCGATGGTGGTATCACTATTGTCTTCACCAAAACGCTCCCAGCCATGTATGCGAGGATACAACCTTGATAACTCATTTTTTTCTCCCATCGGTTGATAGTGGTCAGCTGGGTTCAACTGCATACCATACAATGGGAAAGTATTACTACTGCCCCAGTATACATAGGCCTTACCATCATCATCTTTAAAAAAAGAAGGATCCCAAGTGGCAACACGAAAAGAATCCGTTAATGTTTTCCACCGGGCATGAACGGGGTCGGTGCTAAAATATAGTGGCATCGGGTCAGGTGTAGCAAATGACGGGATGAACAGCAGTGTATCACCCCACGTCCATGCTCCCGGAGCACAAACATTATCTCCTGCTATGCCATTTCGTTGAAAATCTTGCTTAATAAAATTCCATGTTCGCATATTTGCACTCCACCAATATCCGTTTTGGTTGGTTGAGAAAAGGAAAAGTGTATCACGCAACTTTACCACGGCAGGGTCAGCTGTGCTCCGATGTGATTGATCTTGCGCATAATATTTGTGTGTTGATGGAATATAGGCATAATCTAAATTAATAGGGTTGCAATAAGTATCAGGCTCGATTATATAACCAAGGTTTTTCTCCATACAACTTGTCAGTAGTATAAATAAGATGGGTGCACAGTCAGCTATTCTCATTATCTATTTGGTGAATCCAAGTTTTGTTTTTGCAGCCTGCACTTCGGGTGCAGACATAAATAATTTCCAAAGCAACCCTGTGCGGTAGTTTTCCAGCATGACAACAATCGGCCCTTGATCTATCGCCAAGGTAGATGTGGCTGTCCAATTTTGGTTGAGATTAAAGGCGTCATAAAAACCATAAGCCCCCCAAAGTTTATCTCCAAGGATGTAGTAAAAAAATCTAATGGCTTTCATAGATTGTGCCGGTGTATATGGCATGGAAGCAATAGCGGCCGTAGGCGTAATCGTACCGTTGTCGTTGGTAGGCGATTGGGCATTATACCCCCAAGGATTATCACTCGCTGTCAGCCCCCAGCAACTATCGGCATAGGCTGTAAAATTTTTGGGGTTAGCACTGCAATAGTCGTGGTTGATCAGTGCCTGATTGGTATTTTGTATCCAATAGTCGGCATACGCATCTTGTGTGTGCGGGTCAAACCCCAAAAAAGAATAGTGGGCAAAAAACAAAGGCCCACCATAGTCTTGCCCCAAAGGCAACACGTGACCGTAAAATGTTTTTCCGTTTTTTATGGCTCCGTTTTGTGCCCAGCCTTGTTGATATACGCTGGCCGGTATAGAATGTGTGGGCGAGCCGGCCGCTAAAATATAAACGATCAGTGCCTCATCATATCCGCTGATGGGCATGTTCATAATCCATCCTTTGTCGGGCGACCAATGCCAGTAAAGCACTTGCTGGTTATTTTGCCTGAACCAATCAAACTCTACAGTTTGCCATAAGTTATTAATGCGGTTGATCAGATTATTACCCACCGTATCTGATGACGTTAAATACTGCCGCACGGTGAGCAGACCTTGCAGCATGAAAGAGGTTTCCACCAAATCGGCTCCGTTGTCGTTGTTGCTGAAAGGAATGGTTTTGCCTGTAGTGCCATCAATCCAATGTGGCCAGGCACCATGAAAGCGGTCTGCTTTTTCCAGATAGGAAACAATTTTATTGAAGCTCGCTATGCCGTTTGCTCTTGAGATAAAACCTCTGTTGATGCCCACGATGAGCGCCATCAGCCCAAAGCCGCTTCCGCCTGTGGTAACTAAGTTGCCCGAGGTGTTGCGCTCGCGCGCCATGCCGCTAACGGGCTCGGCAAAATCATAAAAATATTTTAAGGTTTGTTGTTGCACTATATCAAGCAACGATGAGTCAGATATAATAGGGAATTTGATGGTTAAATCCATCTGGGTCTTGAAGGAAATGGCAACACCACCAATACTCAAAAAATGACCAGCCTTTGATTTGAGAGTAGAATTTACTGCCAATGTATATGAAGTAAGGTACTTCAAGGGGGTAGCGGGTTGAACTATTACTGTACTGTCATGATTGGAAAACGTAGCCTTAATCGGAGTACCATCCGAAAAACTCATACTGGTAGATGACACAGAACTTTCATCCAATGGTTCAGAAAAGGAGAGCGTAATGGAGGGGGTTATATCAACATTTGAAAAAGTGCCTGATTTCTTGCCATCTATCTTAGTGTCTGTGAGAGTAAACCTTGTCGTAACTATTGGCGCAACATTTTGATTTTTGTTGCACGATGATAGTAATAAGCTTATCAAAAACAAACTCAACAATACCCTAAACCAATACATATTTTTCGTCAGATAAATTTAATTCAATATGGCTGATATTTTTTTAAGATTGAACTGTAGGAAAAAATATTTATCGTACTGAAAGCTCCCCCAAAAACAGTAGCGATTATAAATAGAGTTTAATCGTTAAAATTGGGAGAAAATGAAAACAACAAAATTCAGTGAGAGCCAGATCGTAGGCATTCTCAAACAACAGGAACAGG
>JAFDYX010000017.1 GCA_018267215.1 Bacteroidota bacterium | reverse complement strand
TTGGAAAGAACTTTCCACGGTCTCACCGCAAGGACTTGAAGTCGTCCCGACTTTTTTCACGGATACATGACCAGTCCATTTTTTTTGTAAGACCAATCTGCGTCCGGCTTATGGCATACAACGTTCCAGCAGCTTGGCGAAGTGGCGGAAATCGAAGCACAAATGTTCAGTTTTGTACTAAGGTTCAATCGAAGAACTGCCGTTGAATTTAGCACTGAACCCGCCATTTTGCCAAACTGCCTGTTATGCGGTCGGCTTTCTATTCAAACGCTTTGTTGTCGTATAATTGTTTATGTGTTGGTTTAATCATTTCTGTTTCGTCAATTCCGTTTAAAAGTCCGTATTTTGTAACTAATGGTTTAAATCCTTTTCCTTTCTTAAAAAGGCAGTTATACATCAATAATTGAATTTCAGGTGTTGAAAGTTGAGCACGAACTAATTTGGAATAATGGTTTTTGTCAATTTCTTTACTGTCGTCAATGTATTTAATTAGATAGTATAAATTTCTGAAATAGAAGCCAAATTTTTTTCCTTCCTTTTTATACAGTTTTGAGAATGCGTTGTCAATTTTCTGCTCTTCATCAAGGTGCGGATTTTGTTGCTCAACTTCTTTCAGATATGTCTTTAAATACTTTTCATACAAAAACTCAAAGGCTTGCCTTCCTTCTTTGAATTTTGTTTCTTTAATGTCGTATGGGATTTTTACGTTGTTACATATGTTATGATGAAATTCAATATGCTTGATTATTCGGTTTTCAGTTTCTGCCTTATAGTTTTCTGAATTTTGATTTGCAATGGAAAGCAAAACACCAACAAAAGCTAAAAGTCCCAGTAATGGACCAATTACACCACCAAGATATTGTCCAAAGTTTGACCATTCAGAGGATTTGTCAGACACACCAAAGCCAACAAAAATAGGATATAGGACTGTCAGAACGAGGCAAAGAAAGATAAGTATTCCTGAAGCCCAATAGTAGTATTTCATATTAGTCTTCATAATCGTCAATTTCAGAGTCGGTTAAATAAGATTGATAGTCAGGTTCTTCAAGGATTACACATCCTTCTTCTTTATATTCGGAATAATTCAAAGCCATAGCAGGATATTCCCAAAAGTGGAACTCTGCAATAATATGATTCTCACAATTATCACAGTCAAATTCTAATATACCTTCATATTCGTTCTCTGTTCCCATCTGTCTATCTGGGTCAGAAGCAATACATTCGTATTCCAAATCGTTATCCTGGAATTCGTGTGTTTTGTCGCAGTTATTACATTTAAGTCTTATCATTTACTTTCAATTTACTACAGTCCTTTCAGCTTTTTAAACCTGTCAATGTTTGAATTATACTCGTCATTAAGTTCTTGAATTCGGTCTTTGTCCTGTTGCGGTAAATCTTGGTCTTTTAATAAACAGTCTTTTATTTTTTCTGTAAAGCCGTCAAGTTCACGACATATTTTTGCCAAGTTATTATTGATAATAATTTCGTCTTGTTTTTTGAAAATATCTTCAAGTTGTTTTGCTAAAATTTCTCTATAGTCCATATTTATTTTTTAGTAGTTGTATTGTCTTTTAAGCTGCCGCATAACGACCGGGGCTTGCCGCAGTGCTGGCGTCCGTGTTCCGTCAGCCGATGCCGGAGCCCGGTTTTTATTTTTTGTTGAAGTTAATACAAATGTTCAATAGAATTACTTCCGCCGGAACTGAAGCCCATCAATGGTTTGCCGATGATTGCTCTTCCGTCTGCCAGCATTGCGGCAAACCTGATGTTAGCAGCATACCAACATGCCCCATCTTGTCTCTGTCAACTATCTTTCACTTTCAATTACTGTTTTGAAATTTTCAAGTTCTTGTCTTGAATAGTCGCCACGATTTAATACAGTAACACCTCCCGTTATTTGTGATTTTACTGTCGCAACTTGTAAAAGTTCGTTGTCAAGAACAAAAGCAAGTTTTTTCATAATTGCTTTTTGCGTTGCGTAGCTCCAGTTCTCTGTACCTTCCTTGTCAAGTCGCATTGTCAATCCAAAATATTTTTTGTTATCATAATTGCTTTCATAAATTTCAAATACCGTAAAATTTTTAGCAATAATGATTGGTTTTGGGTCAAGGTAATACGATTCATTCGACTTGTACAATTGCCGCTTGTAGCTGTTTGGTGTGTCAATCACGTAATACCAACCCGTGTATAATATTGTGCTGTCGTGTTTAAGAATGTTTGGGTTGTCTTTAATGTGATGCTCCGGGTCTTCTAAAAGTCTGTCACCAATTTTTTGTTTTGTAGTACTGTCGTCCGTACAACCTGTCAAAAGGAGCATAATTGAAATTAGAAATGTCGTCATATTTTTCATTGCAATTGTCGGTGAGTAGGATGTCATTACTGGTTGCTGCTAACGAACAGGGCTTTATGCAGGTTGGGAATTAGTAATCCGTCTGCCGATAACCGCTGCTGACTGAAAATATATTGGTGAAGTTATGTACAAAAGCTGATAGTTATTCGTCAAGCTGGAACTGAAGCTGGGATTTGCAAATAGTTGATGTTACAACGTCCTGCCCAACTTGCATAAAACCCAATGTTACCTGCTGTGCTTTTATTTAGTGAGTTTAATAGCATCATCAAGTCGTTGGGAAGAGTTGTCCCAATTAATAATGTTGAATAATGCGTCAACAAAGTCGCCCCGTTTATTTTTATATTTTAAGTAGTATGAATGTTCCCAAACGTCAATTACAAGTAAAGGGATAACACCCCATTGAGTTAGTTTTTCGTGATTTTCACATTGTAAAATTGTTAGCTTGTCCGTGTAAGGTTGATAGCCCAAAATGCCCCAACCATTACCGTCAACATTTTTGGACGTTGATGCCAAATATGCTTTTAGTTTTTCGTAGCTGCCGAAATCTTTCTCAATTCGCTTGAGTAGGTCACCTTTTGGTGTTGTCGCTTTGTTTACAAGGTTTGTCCAAAAGATAGAGTGCAAAATGTGAGAAGATAAATGATATGAAAGTTTCTTTGTCCAATAGTCAACCGTTTCAAGGTTGTTGCTGTCCATAGCCTCTCTAATCTTTTTGAGGTCAGCATTAGCAGCTTTTGTCGCCCCACCGTGATGGAAAGTATAATGTAGATGCAAAGTTTCACTGTCCATATATGGCTCTAAAAAATTTTCAGAGTACGGGAGTGTTTGTTGAACAAAATTGCCGTTACTGTCCACTAACTTGTCAATATTGTTGTCTGTCAAATTTTGTGAAAAGGCGTTGTTTGCTCCGATAATTGTCGCAGCACTTGTTAACGCTCCCATTTTTAAAAAACCTTTTCTGTCCATGATAGTTATTTTTTATTTCTTAAATAAGATTCAAAATTAAAAATTATGGTCGCCAATACCGAATTACTATTTGTGCCGAAAACCTCCTTTATTCTGTTCATTCCGAGATTATGCACATAAGCTATGTCCGCTATGATTGGAAGAAATTTTAAGGTTATCCCCGCTGTTTCTGAGGTTTCATCTAAGCCAAACCTAAATGCGAAATGTTTTTGCCACAAGCTTTGTTCAAAACCAATATTTGGTTCTAAAGCAGAAGTAGATACATTGCGAATATTATTTTGGGTTTTTCTCCAATTAAGCCCAGCATCAATAATTGCACCTTTCCAAATATTTGCAGAAGCCCCCAAACGATATTCTTGTGAAGAAGCTTTGCCTGCGACTGTATTACTGTTATCAAACCTTACTTCTCTATCATTGTTAAACAAAGCCCTTAAACCAATCAGTAGTTTAGGTAATGGCTGATAACTTAAACCAAATCCACCAGAAGGCAGCCAATCTGTATGATATTTTACAAATCTCGTATTATCATTTACATCTGTTGCATCAAATTGCGAACGTTCATAGGAAAGCAAAATTCCTGCTGAAAACTTTTTAATAATTGGTATTGCGGACTTAAGAAATACAGATTGGTTAGTACCATTGCCTAAGGTTTGAATAGGTGCATTTCCAAAAGCTGGGGACTTTAAAATACTTGAGATGTTATTGGCATTTTGCGATAATGCAATTGCATAGATTGTTAGCCCATGCCACAAAGAGGGAGTTGTTACTCCAATAGCAGTAAACGAGAAATTATTACCGTTGGAATAAGAAGTGTTTCCTGCATCAATTAATGCTGTGCTTGAATCTTTGTAGACAAGAGAATAATTCCCCCATGTTGCACCGTCCCCACCCATGCCAATAGAGCGAACCCCCTTTTTTATTTGACCCGAGGCAAATTCTCTTAACGCCAGTTCCGGGCTTTGTGCTCTTGCATTCAGGAAAAAAAATATAAGTATAGTTGAGATAATAATTTTCATCAAGCTAAAATATTAAGAAAAGTGTCAATTTTTAAAACCGATGTGTCCGCATTTTAGATTAGAGATTGTCAAATGGCATAGCAGGTAACGTTCCGGTGCATATGCAGTACTGGGTGTTAAATTTAGAAAACTTTTTGTTTAACGATAGAGTCCCAGCATTGCATATGCACAATGTTGTGTGCCGTAAGACGGCAACCCGCACTTT
>JAFDYX010000016.1 GCA_018267215.1 Bacteroidota bacterium | reverse complement strand
CAATTAACACTCTCAACTGGTACGGCAACCATTACCGGTGATGTAACTCAGACGGGCGGTTTTTTTGGAGTGGGTACCATCACCTTCACCGGCACGGGCACGCTCAATGTGGCCGGGGCTTTCTTGAACTCCACCAACGGTACACTTAATCAAGGTACTGGCATCGTCAACTACAACAGCACCACGATAGCTCAAACTATAGGCGATTTTACCTATTACAACCTAACGGTTAACAATATATCAGCTGCTTCGCCACCCCTTACCTTATATGGAAATGCAACAGTTTCCAACATACTCACCATGACCAGTGGCGTAGTTAACCTCAACGGCAACACACTTACGCTTTCATCTGCCACATCAGGTGCGCTAGTGCATACCACAACAGCATCCAGCGGCTGGCTTTACGGAGGTACAGTATCGCGGGCATTTCCAGCCACAGCCATTGCCCCAGTTAATGTAGATGGCTTAGTGCCCATCGGTACTTCAAATAATTTCAGGCCTTTCTTTTTCAGTAAGTCCAATCCGGGTGGTAGTGCTGGCACAATCTCCATGACCCACACCGACCCGGGCAGTACCTCTACGGGGCTTAGTGTCCCCGACACGGGACCTGTTGCTACAATCATTATTCGCAACAATGCAGTTTGGAATAGTACGCTCACGGGGGGCACCGGGGCAACTTTTGGAATACAATATGGGGGCACAGGGCTAGGCACTGTCAATTCATTGAACGACATCCGATCTATGCTTCAATTCTCAGTGGTAGGCACTAACGTCACTGCTACACAGTATTCACTTACAAATCCGCAAGTACAGAGGTCAGCTTTAACGGCAGCGCAGATGTCTAACAATTTTTATGTGGGCTCTACTAACGCTGCTACTACCCTGCCTATCGAGTTGGTTTCGTTTACGGGCACAGTCAGAAATTATGGTGTGGATTTGCAGTGGCAAACCCAGTCCGAACTAAACAACAACTACTTTACCGTATTGCGGTCGTCTTCAGGAACAAATTTTGCCCCCATCGGCAGGGTAACCGGCAGCGGCACTACCAATACTTCGCACAGCTACGGCTTAACCGACAATCATCCGGCTTTGGGCACTAACTATTACCAACTTCAGCAAACTGATTTTGACGGCACGGTTACTTCCTTTGAAGTCATTGCTGTAACGGTAACAGACCTGAGCCCGATTAAAATTTATCCGAACCCCGTATCGCAAAACCAACTGCTTTCGGTAGAAATAAACGGGCTGCCGGCCAGTGCGGCCCTGCCGCTGCAGGTGGTGAATGTGCAAGGCACCAGTGTCATTCAGGCTTTGGTAAACACCGATGAAAATGGTTCGCTTACAACTGCCGTAGCCACCTCTTCGCTTGCACCGGGTGTTTATATTTTATCGGCCGGGGGTGTGCATTACAAATTTGTGGTGGATTGATTTTTTTAAATTTGCACAAAATCCTTCTGCATGACTACCAAAGAAAGCTTCCATCAACTGATAGACCTCATTGAAGATGAACAAAAACTGAAAAGTTATTTTGATCTGATCGAAAAGTTAAACAGTCAAAAACCGGGCGAGTTATGGGGCAGCCTGTCGCAAGAGCAAAAAAATGAACTGCTACTCTCCTACGATGAAAGTTTTAATGAGAAGAATTGGGTTAGCCATCAAGAAGCTAAACGGCAGCATGCTCAATGGCTCACGAAATAATCTGGACAAAAAGATCACTTATAAGATTCAACCTCATCATCGATTATTTACAAAGTGAATGGGGGCATCTGGCCACTCAGAATTTTATCAATAAATCCTATCACATTCTAGATTTGATCTCTCTGTATCCGGAGCTTGGCTCAATAGAAAATCAAGAAAAAAATATTAGAGGATTTCTCATTACAAAACACAACCGGCTTTTTTACCGCGTTGAGGGAAATCGAATAATTTTGCTAAATTTTTTTGATACTCGCTCAGGTCCAGAACGGCCAAACTACTAATGCAACACAATCATGAACATTCTACTTATCGGCAGCGGAGGGCGCGAACATGCGCTGGCTTGGAAAATGCGCCAAAGCCCTCTTTGTAAAAAATTATTTATCACTCCCGGCAATGCCGGCACTTCCCTGCTGGGCGAAAATGTTGCTTTAGCCGTTGATGAATTTGAAAAGCTGGGGGCATTATGTCTTGAAAAAAAAATAGATCTGGTGGTCGTAGGGCCGGAGGTGCCGCTGGTGAAGGGCATCCGCGATTATTTTATGGCTGATGAACGGTTGAAAAATATTTTAATGGTAGGCCCCGACAAGACCGGGGCGCAGTTGGAGGGCAGCAAAGATTTTTCGAAACAGTTCATGCTCCGCCACCACATCCCCACGGCACAAGCAAAAACATTTTTTAGCAACCAATCGAAAGAAGCCTGCCATTACCTGCAAACGCTCCGTCCGCCTTATGTCTTGAAAGCCGATGGACTGGCTGCGGGCAAAGGCGTGGTTATTTCTTCCTCCTTAGATGAAGCCCAAACTTCTATCAAAGAAATGCTCGAAGAAAAAAAATTTGGCGAAGCCAGCGCCAAAGTGTTGATAGAAGAATTTTTGGACGGCATCGAGCTTTCCGTTTTTGTGCTGACAGACGGAAAAGATTATGTCATCTTACCAGAGGCAAAAGATTACAAACGCATTGGCGATAACGACACCGGCCCCAACACAGGCGGCATGGGTTCCGTTTCCCCTGTGCCCTTTGCCGATAAAGCCTTCATGAAAGTGGTCGAAGAAAAAATTGTGAAGCCAACGGTTGATGGTCTGAAAAAAGAAAACATCAACTACAAAGGTTTTATTTTCATTGGCTTGATGGCAGTGAAAGGTGAGCCGTATGTGATTGAATACAATGCCCGCATGGGCGACCCCGAAACGCAGTCGGTAATGGTGCGCATCCAAAGCGATTTCGTGGAGCTGCTCAGAGCGTGCGCCAAAGGCGAATTAAAAAATCATTCCATAGAAGTCGATCCGTCCTTTGCCGCTACCGTGGTGATGGCTGCCGGTGGCTACCCCGACAGTTATGAAAAAGGGAAAGTGATTTCGGGTTTAGATGAGGTAACGACCGCACAAGTATTTCATGCAGGCACAAAGCAGGAAGGAGGCCAAGTGATAACGGATGGCGGCCGCGTGCTGGCAGTAACGGCCAAGGGAAACACGCTGCTCGAAGCCCAACAAAAAGCATATCAAACTGTTCACTCTATAACTTGGAATAATGTCTATTTTCGTGGTGATATAGGGAATGATCTGCTCCAGTTCAAAGCTTAACCTTGAACTTTGAACTTTGAACCTTACCTTTATCCTTTAATTCAACAGACAATTCATGGGCTGCGCTTGCGGAACTAAAAATAAAGACGGAAAAGTATTAGGCTGCAACAACAACGGTGCCTGCGGCACGGGCGGTTGCAATAAAATGAACGTGTTCGACTGGCTCAGCAACATGGATATGCCTGCCACCGACCGGTTTGATGTTGCCGAAGTGCGCTTCAAAAATGGACGAAAAGATTTTTACCGCAACACCGAAAAATTTTCGCTCCACACGGGCGATGCCATTGTGGTAGAAACCCAAACCGGTCACCACGTAGGCCATATTTCCTTGCAGGGCGAACTCGTCCGCCTGCAAATGCAAAAAAAGAAAGTGGCCAATGACGAAGCCATCCGTAAAATATACAGGCTGGCGCACGCCAAAGACCTGGAAAAAATGGAGGAAGTAAAAAAGCGCGAGCTGCCCTCGCTCTACCGCGCGCGCGAAATCATCCGCGACCAGAAGCTGGGCATGAAACTTTCTGATGTAGAATATCAGGCCGATAACACCAAAGCTATTTTTTATTACTCTGCAGACGATCGTGTTGATTTTCGCGAGCTGATCAAATTACTGGCTACCGAATTTAAAGTGCGGGTAGAGATGCGCCAGATCAGCCTGCGCCAAGAGGCCGGCCGCCTCGGGGGTATTGGCGTATGCGGACGCGAGCTGTGCTGCTCTACGTGGCTGGGCGATTTTAAAAACGTGGCTACCAGCGCGGCACGCTACCAAAACCTGTCGCTCAACCCCAGCAAACTGAGCGGGCAATGTGGACGCTTAAAATGTTGCCTCAATTACGAACTGGAAACCTACCTGGAAGCATTGAAGTTCATACCTGAAGTAGAGAAACCTCTGCTTACCGAAAAGGGAGAAGCCAAACTTCAAAAAACGGATATCTTTCGCAAACTCATGTGGTTTGCCTACAAAGATGAAAACAACTGGTATGCGCTCAGTGCCGAACGTGTCAGCGAAATCCTGGAGTTAAACAAACAAGGAAAAAAACCTGCCACACTGGAAATGAATGAAGAGGAAGTAAAAATACCCATCGCCACACTCAACAGCGACTTGGCCAACCTCGACCGGAAATTTAAAAACCAGGGCAGAAATAAAAACCGAAAAAATAAAGGGAACCAAGGCCAGCGCCACCCCAACAGGCCAGGCTCTAACCACCGCCACCCCAACCAGCGCAAAAAATGAAATTTTTATTTGTAGCCGTAGGGGTAAGCATACTGCTCGCAGGCTGCGACTCCAAGCGCTTGTTCGAAAAAAATACCGAGTTCAAAGAAAGAATCTGGAAGATCAACGACCCGGTAGAATTTGATTTTCAAATTGCCGACACTGTAAAGAAATACAACCTGCTCGTAAACGTGCGTAACTCCCTCGACTATCCGTATGCCCGTTTATTTTTTAATTATGAGTTACTATCTCCCGACCATACATCCATTGATAAAAAACTAATGAGCGAATATTTGTTCGACCAAAAGACCGGGAAGCCCTACGGCACCAGCGGGCTGGGCGATGTGTACGACCATCAGTTTTCTCTCCTTCAAAATTATTCCTTCAAAAAAGCAGGAGCCTATCATCTGAAAGTAGAGCAGTTTATGCGCTTAGATAGTTTGCCTGGCATAATGGCCGTAGGCTTGCGGGTAGAAAGAGCAAAAGAATAAAATCTTCCGGCCTTAATTCAGCTTGGCAGAATCTGTCAGGATAGATTCATCAAAATATCTCCACACAGCCGATGCCGGATGAAAGTACTGAGCCTGCTCTCGCCCCAGAAAAAGTTTGTAGTTCATTTTCGGCAGCCCCTCCACTACATAACCGGGATAGTAATATGGAATATCGTTCGCGCGCAAAAAACCGATCGTAATCAGGATAAGATATTTCCCTAAACTATACCTGTTGTACTGCGGATCGAAAAAATGGAGGATGGAGGCGGCCGCCCGGTTGCCTACATCAAAATAGCCCGAAGCGATAAGCCGGCTTCCATCGTAGATGGAAATACACTTCGTATCAAAAATATTGATCAGCTCTTCGGCCTCGCCAAACAAACATTCCTGAATGCTTTCGGCTCCGGCAAAATCAATGGAAGCGCGGTAAGTGGCATGGAGCCGGATATGGCCGAGCGGAATTATCTTGAGGTCTTCAATAGTGTAATGAAAGCCTGCCGCCCGTTTGCAGATTTTTTTGTGCGAAGGTTTTTCTTTGATTTCATTCACATCATACCGCAGCCAGTGTACGCGGTGCAGGCCGCCCATGTCCACATGCGAGGTGGTAAACATACTTTGGTGCATACGGTACCAGCCCAACTCCAACAAATAATCCAGCGATTCTTTGCTGAGTGAAGGCGGAGCCACCTGGTCGAAGTAAGGAGACATGACGAATAGTTTTTATTTTTAGAGAAAATGGTTCAATGAAGCTGCTCCCTATTTTCGGTAGATTTGTGCTTTGCAAATTTATAGAACTAAATTCTTCATTTTGGGTAATGGCAGTATTTATCAGAGGTTTGAAATAAGTTTATGGCAATCAGGCTTGGATTAGTGGACGACCATCGGCTGTTTAGCAAGTCTCTCAGCTTGCTGCTCAAAGCGCTTGACGACTGCCTTGTAGAAGTAGAAGCCTCTAATGGCAAAGACTTGCAGGAAAAGATGAAGGACACATCTTTACCTCCCGACATCATGTTGATTGATGTGAACATGCCCCTGATGGATGGCAAAGAAACAGCCCAATGGCTGCGGACTACCTATCCTTCCATCAAACTGATTGCCCTCTCTATGGACGACAAAGAATCTACCATCATCGGCATGCTGAGGGCGGGCTGCTGCTGCTACTTGTACAAAGACATCCATCCGGATGAGTTGGAGGTTGCCTTGCGCGAAGTATATCACAACGGGTATTACAATGCAGACGCTACCCACCGCATGCAGCGGAAAATAGAAAACGACAATGTGCTGACAGTCCATCTCTCCCAAAAGGAAACTGAATTTTTACTGCATGCGTGCAGCGATCTTACCTACAAAGAAATTGCTATGCAGATGAACCTCAGCGAACGAACCATTGATGGCTACCGCGAAGCGATATTCAAAAAATTCAATGTGCAAAGCAGGGTGGGCATGGCGCTCGAAGCCATCCGCAGAGGGTTGATAGATATTTAATACCAACCGTAAGTTTAGTTATTCGATGGTGAGGTTTTTCATCTCTCCTACTTCTTCCAATGTCATCAGGTTGGCACGAAGTGATTGAGAAATCCGCCAGTGCTCTTTGGTTTCGTTGCCTTCGGCCAGTAGAATGACGGGCGTATGCTGATTGAGACTAAGGTTGCGGATAGAGCGCACCATTTCGATACCGGTAACCACCGGCAAATCTTGTCCGCAAAGAATGAGATCAAAGGTGGAAAGTTTAGCTGCCAATAAACCTTCGAGGCCGTTGGTGTAGGCTTCCACATACCAATTTTGTAATTGGTCTTTAATGTTTTGCAGGATTTCCTGTTGCCGATGGACTACCAGTACCTTCATTGTGTGAAAAAATAAATAACCCTAAACCTATCATCATAACCTTACAGCCAGACGATGCTCAAATGTGAGTATTTCTCCTCTATCCAGTCAACGGGAAATTTCCCGTATTTTAAATTAAAATTGTATTAAAACATTCGAATTTTAACCCGTAGAGCCTTTCGGTATTTGTCATTAGAAATTAAATTCTTAGCCTAAAGCCATTATGTCGTGCCGGCTATTAAAAATAATAATGCAGGCTTTTCCCTTCACCATACCAAAAAGCTGCTAACACATCGTACCCGATAGCTGGATTTTTCAATGTAATTTTCGTCCGTTAGGCAGCTATACTCGTGCCTGTTATTTTTCTATGTTTGCGGTCGCGTAAAAAATCTTTTATCATGAACTTTATCACCGTCCACATCCATTCTTTTGTTAACCTGCTTTTCATCGGCCTCATTGCTTTGTTCCCGGTTGTCAACCCCATCGGCTCGGCATTTATTGTTAATCCTTACTTATCGAAATTAGCGGATGTCGAAAAAAAAGCAGCCGTAAAAAAAATTACATTCTATGCTTTTTCCATTTGTGTGGTCTCTTTGTTTGCCGGCCATTGGATTATGCAACTCTTCGGCATTTCGATACCGGTTATCCAACTGGCAGGCGGGATCATGATTTGCAAAATGGGGTGGGATTCGCTGTCCGATAATCAAGATCAGTCGAGTACTGAAACACCAGCTACTGATCAATCCATCAACATATCTAACAATCTGTTTTATCCGCTTACGTTTCCTGTTACCACCGGGGCAGGAACCATCTCCGTACTTTTCACGCTCAGCGCCCACAGTGCCAATGCAGACTGGGGCAGCTACCTGGTAAATACCCTCGCCATCCTGACGGCCATCGTGGTGATGTGCCTGTTGGTTTTTATTTTTTACGGAAACACTAAAAGGCTGATGCACCGGTTAGATGGCAACGGCCGAAAGGTGCTCAACCGTATTTCAGCCTTCCTGATTTTTTGCGTGGGGCTGCAGGTGGCCGTATCGGGTATCAAAGGACTTCTTTAAGCAACAGATGCACATGAAAAAATGATTCGGCATACTTGCCGGAATGATTAGACTTATCAGCGATAGAATGTTACTTTCGCCAACCAAATGCGAACAAGAGAAATGAAAAAAACGAAATCAAAGCTAACCAACAGTGTGCACATCGGGTCGGCAGGCGATCCGCTTTATGGCGGGTTGGTAAATCCCATATATCCTTCCTCAGCTTACGACTACGGTGCAGACGTGCTGTACCCGCGCTATTACAACACACCCAATCAAACGGCAGTGGTAAAAAAAATAGCAGCTTTGGAAAATGCCGAAGACGGTCTTCTCTTTGGTTCGGGCATGGCCGCCATTATGACCTCGCTGTTTGCTTTGCTCAAACAAGGCGATCACATTCTTTTTCAACATGATTTATACGGTGGCACGCATCATGCCGCCTTGCATGAACTGAAACGCTATGGCATTGCACACACAATGGCGGATGTAGCGGACTTAAAAAAATTTGAAGATGCCATCCGCCCCAACACGAAAGTGATCTACATCGAAACGCCCTCTAACCCGCTGCTAAAAATTACTGACATCGCAGCCGTTGCCCGGATAGCCAAAAAAAGAAATATCCTTACCGTGATAGACAACACGTTTGCTTCGCCTGTCAACCAAAACCCGATTGATTGGGGCATTGATGTGGTTACGCATAGCGGCACCAAGTATATTGGCGGCCACAGCGACCTGAGCTGCGGGGTGGTGGTGGCTTCCAAAAAACTGATCGGCAAAATCAAAGGCAGCGCCATGCACTTTGGCGGTTGCCTCGATGCCCAATCCGCTTATCTGGTCGAGCGGAGTTTAAAAACGATTGTGCTGCGGGTGCGGCAGCAAAATAAAAATGCCATGGCCATTGCCCAGTCGCTGAAGGATGAAACAAAAATAAAGGCAGTTTATTACCCGGGGCTAAAAGATCATCCGGGGTATGCCATCGCCAAAAAGCAAATGCCCGGAGGCTTTGGCGGCATGTTGTCGTTTGAAATAAAAGGCGATCCGGAGAAATTTCTAAAAAAATTAAAACTGATACGCAAGGCCATCAGCTTGGGCGGTGTGGAGAGCACCATCGCGCAGCCGGTGAAAACCTCGCATGCCAAGCTGACGCCCGAAGAACGAAAAGCTGTGGGCATCTCCGACAAACTGTTGCGCTTCTCGACAGGCATCGAAGAAGCACATGACCTCATGGACGACATCCGGCAGGCTCTATAAATTATTATCAGATGACTGTACGCGAAGCAAACGAAAAAGACATTCCCAACCTCATTGACTTTCAACTGAAGATGGCGTTGGAAACGGAGAACATTACGCTGGAACTCAGCTCGCTGACGTGGGGCATTCAGCGTATGTTTAAAGATCCCGGTAAAGGCCGATATTATGTAGCAGAGGAAGGAAATGAAACGGTCGGTTGCCTGATGACAACCTACGAGTGGAGCGACTGGCGCAATGGCACCATATTGTGGATACAGTCTGTATATGTTGCCAAAGAACACCGTGGCCGGGGTGTATTCCGAACTATGTATGCACACATTCAGCAATTAGTTAATGAAGTGCCCGACCTGAAAGGCATCCGCCTGTATGTTGATAAATCAAACCACGCGGCTCAGCAGACTTACCAAAAGGCAGGAATGGATGGCGAGCATTACACCGTGTATGAGTGGATGAAGCCGTCTTAGTTCTTCAGCCACTGCTGCGGGTCGAGCGCCACAATATTTTTTCGGATTTGAAACCGTAACTCCGATATGCCTTCGGCCGTGGTGAGCACGCGGCCAATCTCTTCGTTTACAGAAATTTTTTGTCCGGGTTTTACAAACACATCCTTCAAGCCGCTATACACCGAAAAATATTCGCCATGACTGATGATAATGGTATTTCCGATGCCTTTGATGAACGCCACCCGCGAAACATGGCCATCAAAAATGGCATGCACGGGTTCGTTGGCTTTAGTCTGGATGTTTACTCCATCGTTTTGTACTTCAATGCCGCGAAGGATGGGGTGCATTTGCCGGCCGAAGTGCTGCGACACAAAGCCTGAAACCGGCCACGGAAATTTCGATTTATTTTCTTCAAAGGAAGAAGACAGTGCCAGCGTTTCTTCGGAAGCGATCACCTCCTTGCCTTTGGTTTTACTTTTGTTACGCTCGCGTGCTTCGCGGGCAGCACGCTCTAATTCTTCTTTTACAATCTTGGCAATCAGTTCGTCCAACTCAGCCACAGCTCGTTTTGTTTCTTCCAACTCTCTGCGCAATCGTTTTTCTTCTTTCTCCAAATTGTTCACCACTTTGCGTTGCTTTTGCTTGAGTTGTGTCATCTGGTGGTTTTGCTTCACCTCATCATCCAACAAATTCTGTTTTTCATTTCGCTTTTGTTCAGTTACTCTTACTTGCTCGCTGAGCAATTGCTGCGCTTTGCTAATAGCACGTGCCTGTTCTTGCCGGGCTTTTCCGTATTGCTCCATATACTTCAGGCGCATCAACAGTTGATCTACCGTTTGTGCCGAAAATAAAAAAGTAAGTTTATCGGTTTTGCCGCTGGCTTTTTGGGCGGCAAAAAGCATGGCGGCATATTCTTCTTTCAGGTCGGTTACATCTTTTTGCAATGCTTCGATGATCTGGTTGTCTTCGTCTATGTCATCGCTCAGCAAGTTGATTTCGCTTTTTGTAGAGCCCATCAGTTGTTCCTGTTGTTCGATGCGCTTGTTTAAGGCCATTAGTTCGCCCAGCGTGCTCTTTTTTTCTTTAGAAGTTTCTTCGAGTATTTTTTCTGTTTCGCGGATGCGTTCGATATTTTGCTGTCGTTCTCTTTGCAACTGTGTTTTATTCCGTTGAGCCGATGCGGGATAAAAGCTCAACCCTGCAAACAAACAAACACCCCATCGCCAGTTTACTCTACCTGCGATCATATCGCCTCGGAATGTTGAATGGAAAACGCAATTCTCTGTTGCCCACTTCTGCTTTGGTGTACTCAAAGATGATAGTGTTGTTCATAATACCCTGCAAAGTTTTATAAACCACTTCAATGGTTCCTTTGTAGGGAAACAGCTTATCACCTACGGGTTGAAAGTCGGCATACTCAATTTTTACCGAGTTGCCCGTTTTGGCTTCTGCTATATCTACCCGTTCTAATTTTTTGGTGTTTTTGTTAATCAGGTTTTCCAGTCTTGCCGTGCCTTCCTGCTGAATCAGTTTATTAAAAAAAGTTTCTTCTTCTATTCCATCCTCGGGTCTTCGGGGGACGATCGGGTTGCCCAGCAAGGCAGCCTGCACTACCTGATAGTTTACTTTGAAATTAAATTTTTTAGAAAGCTCCTCGTACTTAAAAACATAATATTCTTTTTGCACGTTGCTAACGATGGTAATAGAATCTTTGTTGGCCAACACCGAGCCGCCCTGCACGCCAATAACGGTGAGCTTCATCCAGATTACACTGTCTTTGCGTATGCGGATGTGTGCCTTCACTTCTCGCTCGCGGTTGTTATCGCGAAATGCCAGCCGTGCTTTGCCGTGCATGTATTCAAAATCAATCTGCTGGATATCGATGGCGTTAGGCGGCTTGGGAAGTAAGGGCACCAATTTTCTGTGGCAACCTGTCAGGCTCAGGAGAATAATGCCTAAGACAAAAAACGACTGTCTGATTTTTTTTTCTAACGTTTTACAATGATGCATTTCGTAAAATAGATTCAATCAATAAATTTTTCGGTTGGAAATTTTTTTGTTGAGCACTTCGTTGCTGCCGTTCAGAGATTTGGCTTTTTGCCATTGCGCCACCGCCTCGTCAACATCGCCCAGTTGGTAAAGAATGTCTCCGTAATGTTCAAAGTTTACGGCACTCCCTTTTCCCAGTTCAAAAATCCGCAGGATAATTTTTTTTGCCTCTTTGTATTTGCCAAGTTGATAAAGCACCCAGGCATACGTATCTATAAAAGCCGTGTTGTTAGGTTGGAGTTTCAGCGACCGGGCCGACATCTTTTCGGCCTTTTCCAAATTGGATTTTCGCAGTGTGAGAAAGTAGCTGTAGTTATTCAGCACGTATTCATTGTCGGGGTTGATGATCAGTGCTTCTTCATACGCCTGATCGGATTTAGCATCATCATGAATGGCGTTGTACGAGTCGCCCAGCATACCGTATATTTCGCCCATCAGGTTTTTGTTTCCGGAAGAAATTTTTTTGGCCTGCTCCAATACCTGAATAGCCTCGTTGTAATGTTTCTTTTGCATGTGGCCGATGCCGCTGAAGTAATAGATCATAGCTTGATTGGGGAACAACTCCAGCGCTTTATCACAATGTACAATCAAACTGTCGGCCATACCTGACTGGGCTTCGATAGAAAGCAAATTCTGCCATGCTTCCAGGTGGTTGGCTTCCAGCCGAACGGCACGGGCATATTCGGCACGCGCTTCTTCATTTTTTTCGAGCGCCAAAAAAAGATCACCGCCCACCAGGCATACATCCGCTTCGCGCGGATAGTTGTTTTTCAATTTTTGATAAAGCGCCAAGACAAAGGTGGGAAGCGCTTCGTCTTTGGGTTTTTTGTTTTTCAGTTGCGACAACACGGCCGTGTAGGTTCCTAACATAATGACTTTGCTGTTGATTTCCACCGCTGGGTCGTCCATCAGTTGGGTAACGTATGCTCTCGATTTTTCTTCTTGTCCCGCCTCGCGATACAAACTGGCCAACAACACTTTCGAACTGGCAGCCTCGGCATGTGCTTCTATAAATTTCTCGGTAATGGCGATGGCCTGCGCGAAGTTATTTTGTTGAGAAAACATTTCGGCCTGTGCCATCACATAACGTTCTTCGTCCGGGTAAGCTTGCATCAGTTTTTCTCCTTCCTGTAAAGCTTCTGCCCATTTTCCTTTGGTGGCGTATATGCGTTGTTTTTGCAACGATGAAATTTCGTTGATACCCATCGCAGCCTCTGCCCGATTATATGTTTTCAGGGCTTCGTCCAGTTGGTTGTTCTGCAGATAAATGGCGGCCAGTTCAAATAAATTATCGTCCGTATCTTTTACTTCTTTGAGCATGGTTTCCAACACCTTGGCTGCCTTGCTCAGTTGGTGCTGGCCGAGATAGATGCGCGAAGCCAGTTGGTAATAATATTTATTTTTTTTCTCTAACTGCAGTGCCAACTCTATGTTTTGCGCGGCATGCGCCAGATCTTCTTCCTTATTCCCTTTTAAATAAATGTCAGCTATTTTATAGTACGTTGCTGCGTTGTCGGCATTGTATTCCAGCGACTGCTGAAAATAAAAAAGCGACTTGGCGTAATCTTCCAGGATGTAGTATTTCTCTCCTTCGGTAAAAATACGTTCGGCCACAGCCGTGCGGATACCGGAGTTGGCTTCAACTGTTTTGTTTTTTTTATTGCGTTGCGCAAAAACTTCCTGTCCTTGCAAGCAAAGGTGTACAATAACTACAACGGCTAATAATCGCAGGCTCAAATGAGTTGTGTTCAAACTTCAAAGGTAGAAATATTTCAGGTGCATCTTACCCCTGCCCGTTGATTTGTTGACGGATTCCGGTTCGCTCTACGGCATACACAAAAACCAAAAACAGCAGCATGGTGGCTGCTTGAAAGGTGGTAGCCTGCAACTGCGTGGAGAAGCTGATTGAATTGACGACCGTCAGCAGCAGGTAGGTGCCCGCAATATAGCCGGCATCAATCCAGACAAAATACGGGATGGGGAAGTACTTTTGCCCCAGTCCGTAGCACACCACCATCATCGCACCATATACAATTACGGTAGCCCAACTGCTGCCCTGATACCCGGCCACAGGTATCAAGAGGTAATTCAACAACAAGGTTAATAATGCTCCGCCCAAGGTAATGATCGTACCAAAGTAGGTGCGGTCTGTTAGCTTAAACCATACCGAAAAATTGTAATAAACCCCCAGAAAAAGATAGCCGAGCAATAGCGGAGGAACAATGGAGAGACCTACCCAATATTCTTCTTTGCGCAGAAACAAAATTTTGAGCCAATCCAGATTGATGCTGACCGCCAGCAGAATAAAACAGCAGACGATAATAAAATAATGGTTAACACGGGCAAACAACTGCGGTGAATTTCGGTCTGTGGCATGCGAGAAAAAGAATGGCTCGGCTGCCATGCGGAAGGCCTGCACGGTAAGGTTCATAAAAACCGATAGCTTGTAGCATACACCAAAAACACCAACAGCAAATGCTGCGGTCTTGCCGGGATAGAAATTGTCAGGCAGCCACTTGTCTAATGCTATACGCGAAAAAAATTCGTTCATCATGCCGGCCAGCCCCGTCAGCATGATGGGGTAGGCATAACCGATCATCGAAGAAAACATAGCGCGGTCGTATGCCGGCCTCCAAGTGAAAAATGTTTTTGCGAAAAAAAGAAGATAGAAACCATTGGCAATCAGGTTGGCTAAAAACAAGTAAGCAATACCCATGGCCGGATCAAACACCACATATAAAAAATAGAGTGTCAGTCCGATCTGAATCATGACATTAGAAACCCGGAAGAAGGCAAACTGCAAAGGCTTTTTTTCTAACCGCAGCCGTGCAAACGGAATACTCACCACATTATCTACAAACATGATGAGCGCCAGCCACACGATAAAATTTTCGTGCCCCTCCACGCTGAGCAACTTGGCCACTCCGGCCGAAAAGAAAATGAGCAGTGCCGTCAATACCGTGCTGATGCCCGTTACGGCTGTTTGTGCGATGTTAAAAATTTTCTTTGGGTCTGCTCCTTCTTTTGTTGTAAAACGGAAAAATGCCGTTTCCATTCCGAAACTGTATAGGATATTCAATACGCCCACCAAAGCCATCAGTTTGGTATAAATGCCATATTCCTCCGCATGAAAAAAAGAGGTGTGGATGGGCACCAATAAAAAATTCAAAAAACGGGGCAAGATGTTGCCCAGCCCATAAATCACCGTTTCGCCTGCCAGTTTTTTTATTTTAGACATGAAGCCGATTCAATGCCGGGGGTTACTGATACTCTCCTCCGTTTGGTTTTGCTTTCAGGTCGTTTACAAACCTGCGAAACAAATCTTCTTTGTCTTTTTCGCAGATGATGACCACATTTTCGAAAGCGCCCACCAGATAGCCGTTCAGCCCCTGTGCCACAATCAGTTTATCTTTTGGTCCTTTAATGATAGAGTTGCGTGTATCATAGAGCAGCGCATCGGCTGTCACTACATTATTGTTTTCATCCTTGGCCGATATTTCATGGAGCGAAGCCCAGGAGCCCAGGTCATTCCAGGCAAACTGGCTGGGCAGCACATAAACATTATCGGCTTTCTCCATGATTCCATAGTCAATAGAAATGCTCTTCACCTGCGCATAGGTAGTTTGGATGGCAGCCTTTTCTTCAGGTGTACCAATTTTTTCTTTTACCTCATCAAATATTTCGGCCATCTCGGGCAGGTGTTTATGAAATGCTTCCAAAAAAGCCTGCACCCCCCAGATAAACAGCCCGGAGTTCCACACAAAATCTCCACTCTCAATAAATTTCTTGGCCAACGATAACTCCGGCTTCTCGGTAAATGTTTTTACTTTTTTCAGTTGGCTTTTGCTTTCTATGTACTGAATGTAGCCATAGCCTGTTTCGGGGCGGGTGGGTTCTATGCCCAACGTAATCAGTTTGTCCTGATCGCGGGCAAAGTCAACAGCTTTTAATACTGTTTGCTGAAAATTGTTTTCATTTAAAATCAAATGATCTGTGGGGCTGATGATAACCGTTGCCTGCGGATTTATCTGTGCGATGCGGTAGCAGGCATAGGCAATACAGGGAGCCGTATTTCTCCGCACGGGCTCAGTTAACAGTTGCGAAGAGCTCATCAGCGGCAATTGCGATTTTGTCAGGGCTTCATGGTCTTGGCTGGCTACGGCAAAAATATTTTCGGGTGCGCAAACAGAACTAAAGCGTTCGTATGTTGATTGCAACAATGACTTGCCTGTGCCCAGCACATCCAGATATTGCTTGGGGTGTGCATTTCGGCTATACGGCCAAAAACGTGTACCCACCCCTCCGGCCATCAGCACTACAAAAATGTTTTTGTTCATGGATTTTAAAAAAGAAAGCGAAGATAGAAAAAGGCTGCTTGTTTCAAGATAAAAAGAATTTATCAATTTAAAAATACGTTGTAGAGCGGGCGGTTTCGCAATCGATTTAAAAATTACAGACCCCAGTCCTGTTATCAGCAGAAAGCGTTTAACTAAAATTTATTTCTTACATGCTTTCTCTATATCAATTTTATTTTTATTATCTTCATTTCCCATTGCAAACAGGGGCACATTAAGAAAAATTATTATTTCGACAGATATGATTGTGGCAGAAGAGAAAGATGAATTAAAGGGTAAACTCAAAGAAATATTTGGGTACGGTAATTTTCGCGGAAATCAGGAAATAGTCATTAAGAACATTTTAGCCGGACGTAATACATTTGTCATCATGCCTACGGGGGCTGGCAAATCGCTTTGCTACCAATTGCCGGCTATGGTGAGCGAAGGGCTGGCCATTGTCATTTCTCCCCTCATCGCCCTGATGAAAAACCAGGTAGATCAACTCAATGCTTACGGCATCAACGCCCGTTTTTTAAATTCAACGCTGAGCAAAGGAGAGATCACCCGCATCCGCAAAGATTGCGTTACCGGAAAAATCAAATTGCTCTATGTGGCACCCGAGTCGCTCATCAAAGAAGAGAATATCGAGTTTCTGCAAAAAGTAAAAATTGCTTTTGTCGCCATAGACGAAGCACACTGTATTTCCGAATGGGGGCACGACTTCCGTCCGGAATACCGGAAGATCAAAACCATGATTGCCCAATTGGGCGATATGAATGTAATCGCCCTCACCGCCACCGCCACCCCCAAAGTGCAACTCGACATCCAGAAGAATTTGCAGATGGAAGAAGCCGATGTGTTCATCTCTTCTTTCAACCGGAAAAACCTGTACTATGAAGTGCGCCCCAAAAAGGAAACGAAAAAACAACTCATCCGTTTTCTGAAAGACCACAAAGGAAAATCGGGGATCATCTACTGCCTGAGCCGCAAAAAAGTAGAAGAGATTGCCCAACTGCTCAATGTAAATGGCTTTAAAGCCGCACCTTACCATGCCGGCCTCGATGCCGATGTACGGATGAAAAACCAAGACGACTTTTTAAATGAAGAAGTAGATATTATCTGCGCCACCATTGCCTTCGGCATGGGCATAGACAAACCCGATGTGCGCTTTGTGGTGCATTACGATGTGCCCAAATCATTGGAAGGCTATTATCAGGAAACCGGCCGTGCCGGGCGCGATGGTTTGGAAGGCTTGTGCCTGATGTTTTACAGCCACAATGATTTGAACAAACTCGAAAAATTCAATAAAGACAAATCGGTACAAGAACGCGAAAACGCCCGCATATTATTGCAAGAGATGGAGTTTTATGCCGAGTCGCCCGTATGCAGGCGCAAGCAACTGCTGCACTATTTTGGCGAAGAGTACGTAGGCCAAAATTGCGGCATGTGCGATAATTGCACCAACCCGCGCGAACGTTTCGAAGGCTCCGCATTTGTTAAAATTGCCCTCGAAGCGGTGAAGCAAACCAACGAAAGATTTGGGTTAGCCCATTTGGTAAATGTTATCCGCGGAATAGAAGACGAGTATGTAAAAAGTTATGGCCACTTCGACCTGAAAATTTACGGCCAGGGCGATACCGAAGATGCCGACTTCTGGAAGTCTGTCATCCGTCAGGCGTTGATCTATCAGTATTTGGAAAAAGATATTGATAATATCGGAGTGTTAAAACTGTCTCAAAAGGGGCTTGCCTTTTTGAAGAAACCCCATGAAATAGAGTTAGCCCGCGACCACGACTTTACAACGGACATAGAGGAAGAAGAATCGAGCGAACGCACGCCCATCAACTCCAAATCGTATGATGAGAAGTTGTTTGAAATGCTCAAGGCGCTTCGTAAAAAAGTTGCCAAAGAAAAGGATCTCCCTCCTTATGTTATCTTCCAGGATCCTTCCTTAGAAGAAATGGCCACCACCTACCCTACCTCTAAAGAAGAGATGGCCGGTGTCAATGGGGTGGGCATGGGCAAGGTAAATAAGTTCGGAAAAGAATTTTTGGAGTTGATCCAAAAATATGTGGACGATAACGACATCGAGACGGCTGCCGAAGTAGTAGTGAAATCTTCCGTCAATAAATCGAAGATCAAAATATTTATCATCCAGCAGATAGACCGCAAAGTAGATCTGGATGAAATTGCCGAAAGCAAGGCTCTGTCGTTTGAAGAGTTGCTTACCGAGATGGAAAACATCATCAACAGCGGCACCAAACTAAATGTGGACTACTACATTGACGAGGTGCTGGATGAAACAAAGCAGGAAGAAATTTACGACTACTTCCTCAACAGCGAAACAGACAGCATTCAGGATGCTATGGCGGAACTGAAGAGTTACAGCGAAGAAGATGTACGGCTAATGCGGATAAAATTTTTGAGCGAGTACGCCAATTGATTACACTTCGGTGTAACGGAAGCAATCTGTTAAATGATCATTGATAAGGCCGCACGCCTGCATGTGTGCGTAGATAACGGTGCTGCCTACAAACTTAAACCCGCGCTGAATTAAATCCTTGCTCAGCGCATCCGACTCGCGCGATGTAGCCGGCACTTGTTTCAGGGTTTTCCAACGATTGACGATCGGCTTTCCGTTCACAAACTTCCAAATGTATTGATCGAAAGAACCAAATTCTTTTTGTACTTCTAAAAAGCGCTTGGCATTATTTACAGCGGCCTGCACTTTCAGCCTGTTGCGCACAATGCTGGGGTCGGTCAATATTTTTTCGATTTTTTGAGGTGTAAATTTTGCCACCTTCTGCGGATCAAACGCTGCAAAATTTTTCCGATAACCTTCTCGCTTATTTAAAATAGTACTCCAACTCAGGCCAGCTTGCGCGCCTTCCAATATTAAAAATTCAAAGTGCCTCAGGTCGTCATGCACCGGCACGCCCCATTCCTCATCGTGGTAGCAGATGTATTTTTCGAATTTGAGACACCAGGGGCAACGGATTTTGTCTTTCATAGGATTTGGCGAAGTAACAAATTATTTACTTAACTTCCTGTTGATTCTTAACATAGAAATATTTTTAGCTTATGAAAACACTTGTTTATCTCCTCGTTGCACTTCCAATGTTAGCCAATGCGCAAAAAATTGATTTCGATAAAAAATTAAAAGAGCTTGGCATAGAACTGTACCCGCCCACCCCTGCCATGGGCAGTTATGTAAAGGTGGTGCGCACAGGTAATTTATTGTTCTTTGCCGGCCACGGCCCTACCCGTGCCGACAATACGCACATTCAGGGTAAAGTAGGAAAAGACTTAACGCTGGAGCAAGGACGCGAGGCAGCCAAGCAAACCGGCATTGCATTGCTCAGCACATTGAAAGCTGAAGTGGGCGACCTCAACAAAGTAAAACGCATTGTAAAAGTACTCGGCATGGTAAATTGCACCGACACCTTTACCGACCAACCCAAGGTAATCAACGGGTTTTCCGATCTGATGGTAGCCGTATTTGGCGAAAAGGGGAAGCACGCCCGCTCAGCCGTGGGCATGTACATGCTGCCTTCCAACATTGCCGTAGAAATTGAGATGGTAGTGGAAGTAGAAGATTGATCCTTCAAGGATTGATTAACCGACTTATCCATGAATAATCTCACTTTGTTTGTTCTTTTTATCGGCCTAATCTCATGCACTCATTCCCGCTACTATGAAAAGAGAGAACCCAACTATGATTCATTAAGAATCGTTCTTGACAAAATGTGGGATCGCGATCAACATATCCGCAGAGTATTGATTGATTCTATTAGACTTTCCTCCCCACCTGCAGAAATTTTCATAAAGAGAATGAGAGACGTTGATCAAGAAAATCAAAAGGAGTTACAAATAATTTTAGATCGTTTTGGATGGATTCCGCAAAGTAAAATCGGAGAAGGTGCCGCTGGTACTTTTTTTATTGTTATCCAACATTCAGATACCTCAGTTATGGCCAAGTGGTTCCCTGTTTTCAAGTCACTGGCTGAAAAAGGCGAAGCCAACCGAATGAATTGTGCTACCATGGAAGATCGTTTGTTGATGTGGAGAGGCAAGAAACAAATTTACGGAACACAAGCCACCTCTACTGACAACAATAAAACATTATTCATTTGGCCGATTGAAAATCCACAAGAAGTGAACGCGCGAAGAAAAAAGATTGGTTTTGAAACTACCGTAGAAGAAAACGCCAAAAACTTAGGGGCTTCCTACAACCCGGACGAAAAATTGCCGCCCATAAAATGATGGGTTTTCGTATCGGATAATTTCTTAATTTTACAGACTTAATTAACAGATATGAATGCAATCTTTTTGATAGGAATGCCCGGTGCCATGGAATGGGTAGTAATCGGCTTGTTTGTATTGGTCTTTTTTGGGGCTAAAAAGATTCCTGAATTTGCCAAAGGTCTTGGCAAAGGCATACGCGAATTTAAAGATGCCGTGAAAGACGTGAAGAAAGAAGTGGACGATGCCGGCAAAGAAGTGCCCAAGCTTGACGAGAAATAAGTCGGTTGCAATTTCTTTCCTATCCTCAAATCCGTAAGCAGTTAGACGAAGGCCAACTCACCTGCCTTGAGTTGGTAAAAAATCATCTTGCCGTTATCGAACGGAAAAGTAACCTCAACGCATTTCTCAGTATCTATGGAGATAAGGCTATTGAGCAAGCCAAGCTGATTGACGAAAAAATCAAAAATCGCAAGGCCGGAAAATTGGCCGGCTTGGTAGTGGGCATCAAAGATCTGCTTTGTTATAAAGACCATCCCCTGCAAGGAGCCAGTAAAATTCTCAACGGGTTTATATCTCAATTCAATGCCACTGCCATTCAGCGGCTGCTGGATGAAGATGCCATCATCATCGGCAGGCAAAACTGCGATGAGTTCGGCATGGGCTCCTCCAACGAAAACTCTGCTTTTGGTCCTGTGTTAAACGACCTTGACAACAGTCGTGTTTCGGGCGGATCATCGGGCGGATCGGCTGTGGCCGTGCAAGCCGGCATGTGCCAGGTTTCGTTGGGAACAGACACGGGCGGGTCGGTGCGCCAGCCGGCAGCCTTCTGCGGACTGATCGGTTTGAAGCCCACCTACTCGCGCATCTCGCGCTATGGGCTGGCAGCGTATGCTTCCTCTTTCGATTGTATCGGCATCTTCGCCCATTATATTGAAGATGTAGCGTTAGTGTTGGAAGTAATTGCCGGAGCCGATGCGATGGATAGCACCGTTTCGCGGCTGCCTGTGCCTGCCTACTCAAACGAATTACCATCAGCAAATAAAAAATACAAAATCGCTTGCTTTAACGACAGCATCGAGAGCAACTCGTTGCAACCGGAAATAAAAGCTGCGTTGGCCGGCACAATAGAAAAACTGAAACAGCAAGGCCATGTAGTAGAGTCAATTGATTTTCCATTGAACGAATACGTGTTGCCCACCTACTACATTCTGGCAACTGCCGAAGCCAGCTCAAATTTGTCGCGCTACGATGGCGTGCGCTATGGCTACCGAAGTCCGCAGGCAAACGATCTCTCTTCTTTATACAAAAAAACACGCAGCGAAGGATTTGGTAAAGAAGTGCAACGCAGGATTTTGCTGGGCACCTTTGTATTAAGCGCAAGCTATTACGATGCCTACTACACCCAAGCACAAAAAGTTCGCAGGATGATACGCAACAAGATGAAAGAAATTTTTTCGCTTTACGATTTTATCCTGATGCCCACATCTCCTACCACTGCCTTTAAGTTAGGCGAGCACTCCTCCGACCCGGTCGAAATGTATTTGGCCGATCTTTTCTCTGTTCAGGCCAATGTGGCGGGCATCCCGGCCATCTCCATTCCTTGCGGAAAAGATAAGAATGGCCTGCCGATTGGCCTTCAACTTTTGGCAGATGACTTTGAAGAGTGTAAATTGCTTGGATTTTCGAAGGCAATCTTAGGCATGAACTAATTTTGAAAAAGGTTTTTATCATATTATTGGTAGCCCCGATGCTATCCCAAGCACAGCAAACCGAAACAAAAGATTCGATTGCCATTGCACATGCCCCGGTGGCCGACTCAGTGATTTTTAAAGACACAGTAAAGACTGAATTGATCGCCATGCCGTCTGATCTGGAATATATTCCGGCAGATGAAACCCCCGAATTAATTGCCGACCGACTGAACTGTTTAGAACAAATTATTCCGCTCGACTACAATGGCAAAGTGCAAGGCTTCATTGATTATTTTTTAGTGCGCGACCGCGACTATGTGCGCATGGTGCTGCGCAAAAAAGATTTGTATTTTCCTTTGTTTGAAAAAAAACTGAAAGCGCATAACCTGCCGGAAGAATTAAAATACCTCTCTATCATTGAATCAGGTCTCAATCCACGGGCTACTTCGCGTGCCCATGCGGTAGGGCTGTGGC
Source organism: Bacteroidota bacterium (assembly GCA_018267215.1). GTDB lineage: Bacteria > Bacteroidota > Bacteroidia > Cytophagales > Cyclobacteriaceae > ELB16-189. The sequence continues at coordinate 4,917 of JAFDYX010000016.1, read as the reverse complement.
AGTTCATGTCATACACAGGTCGTCATTTCGGTTTGCGCCACGATTGGTTTACTGACGACCGGCAAGACCCGGAAAAGGCAACGGAAGCTGCCTGCTTATACTTAGAACAATTGTATTCTCTTTTCAACAACTGGCACTTGGCACTGGCCGCCTACAATTCGGGCCCCGGCACAGTGCAGCGTGCCATCCGCAGGGCGGGGTACAAAAAAACTTTTTGGGAAATTTATAATTTCCTGCCCCGCGAAACACGCTCGTACGTTCCTCAATACATCGCCATTATCTATGCCGTAAATTATGCGGCAGACCATAACATCAACGAAAAAGCGCGGGAAGTAATTATCCCGCACGATACACTGGCCGTAAACCAGTTTTTTCATTTCGATACTTTTGCGCGGCTGACTGACATTTGCCCCGAAGACTTGCAAAGCCTGAATCCTGCCATTAAAAAAAATGCAATCCCTGACGATGGCAAAATACGCACGATCAAAATTCCGATTCAGGCTAAAGAAAATCTGATTCAAAAAAGAAAGACTGTATTGGATTCTACCGCCTCTAAAAAAAGTGAGTGGGAGGCCATTGCCAAAGCCATGAGCAACAGCACCTACGGCCGCGACCAAGATGTATATTATGTACGCTATGGCGATGCCCTCAGCACCATTGCCCACCGCTTTGGGGTGAGTGTGCACAACTTGCGCGAGTGGAACAACTTAAGCGGGAGCATGATCCGCACTGGACAAAAGTTGATCATTTGGGTAGCTCCTAAAGAAAGAACTACTACTTCTAAAAGTACCGCTCCTGCCGTTTCCGGTATAGGCACGGGCAGTTTGCCGCACCCTTAAATAACTCTCAGAATTTTTGTTGATTAGTTCCATCATTTACCATCCATTATTTTTGTCTTTGTTAGATCATTAAAAACCTGAATCCATGAAGTATGATGTTTTTGGCGTAGGCAACGCTATCGTAGATATTGTAACCGAAGTAGATCACCATTTTTTTGAAGAGAACAATATTGAAAAAGGTGTGATGACACTGGTAGATGAAAAACGGCAACTCCATCTGATGGCCGCCATTAACATGAACAAAAGCCGGTTGAGTGGCGGTGGCTCTGCCGGAAACACGGTGGTGGCTTTAAGTCAGTTTGGCGGAACAAGTTTCTACTCCTGCTTAGTAGCGCAAGATGAGCTGGGTAAATTTTATCTCGATGATTTAAAACAACACGGAGTACATACCAACCTTACCTACGAGCATTGTCCACAAGGCCACTCCGGTCGCTGCTTGGTGATGACCTCGCCCGATGCGCAACGTACCATGAATACTTTTTTGGGAGTCAGTTCATTCTTATCGCCCCAACATTTGAGTGAAGAGGCCATCAAAAACTCAAAGTATATTTATCTCGAAGGATATTTAGTGGCCAGCCCCAAGGGGTTAGACGCTATGAAAGAAGCCAAGAAAATAGCTGAGCAAAATAAGGCAGTTGTAGCCTTGACTTTTTCAGATGCCAGCATGGTGAAATATTTTTCCAAACAGATGGAAGAAATTGTAGGCGCCAGTGTTGACCTGTTGTTTTGCAACGAAGAAGAAGCCATGATTTTTACAGGCACCCATTCAGTGAACGAAGCAAGAGAAAAATTAAAACTATCTGCCAAAAGGTTTGTTATCACCCGTGGGGCCAATGGTGCGCTTGTGTTCGATGGCGATACGTTTGTGGATATTGAACCGTATGCTGCACGCGCTATAGATACCAATGGGGCGGGCGATATGTTTGCCGGTGCGTTTTTGTACGGCATCACCCACGGCCACAGTTATGCCGGCTCGGGCAAACTGGCTTCGCTGGCTTCATCGCATGTAGTGAAGCAGTGGGGACCTCGGTTAAAAAAAGAAGAAGTAGAAAAAGTGTTGAGAGAGTTTAAAAATTAATATGGCAAAAAACCTGAGAGGCATTTATCTAAAATCAGGTATTAAACTTTCGCTGCACCACAGCTATAAATTCCTCGTATTCATCGCTCTCTTTATTCCAGTGTGCGTAATTCTCTGTTAAGTAATCAATGGCCTCTTTGGAAGTGTCGCAATTATCTAATTGCTCTATAGCCACAGAAAATAACTCAAAGTCACCGGCAAAAAGCATTTTAGTGAACATGAATTTCTGGTTGATCGTTAGCGAATCTTTGATCCGAAATTCATTTTTCTTAGTGGTAGCTGAAATCTTCTCAGCCTTCGGCAAGTTCATCTTGGGTGGTGCCACTTTGGGCTGTGCGGGTTTTTGCTCCTTCGCTTCAAAAAGATTAGCTACATTCAGCGGCACTTGTTTAGAGAATAGAGCCAAGTATTCATCTATGTCTTCGGGCGAAAAATTTACTTCTTCCAATATATGATCTAACATGGCAAATGCTTCGTTGCCGGTAATCAACTCTACCTTGCGTTCATTTAATCGCTCCAACAGTTTTTCCAACGGAGCTTTGTTGATGCGCAAGTATCGTATTTCGTTTTGTAAATGAGCTGTTTTTAAAATGCCGTTGCCTTTGGCATCCAGCACGCGCGAATAAAAATCATAAGGCGCCAAAAGAATGTGCAACGTCTGCGACACAGCCTCATGCAGCAACGGTTGAAAGTCGGGGCGGGCGATCAGAATATGGTTGGAGAGCACATTCTGAAACTGCATCATGGATTCCTTCACCGGAGCAGCTTCGTAATTAAAAAAACAGCTCTTCCATTTTTCTGTTTCCCGGTTCCATTGATTCATCAGTTCTTTAATCACCAGCAGGTTTACTTGCTTGATCTCGCACAGCGAAAGAATTTCTTGACCGGTAATTTTTTCATTTTTTTCAAAAAAAGAGTCAGCCAGCTTAGAAGCAAACAATTGGCTATACTGGTCAATGGCCGCAGAACTGATTTTTTCTTCCATGGTATTTATAGGGTAAAGATAAGCATTGAAAAGCTCAAAGTTGAAGCGTCAAAATTTAAAGTTCGGTTGAAACAATGTTGAACTTTACACTTCTAACTTATTATCTTGCTTCATGTTCATCGAACCACATTTAGGAGGACGCGAAAAAACCGGGTGGATAGAAGTAATCTGCGGCTGTATGTTTTCAGGAAAAACCGAAGAACTGATCCGCAGGCTTAACCGTGCGCTGATAGCACAGCAGAAAGTAGAAATATTTAAGCCTGCTATTGACAGGCGCTACCACGAAGAAAAAATTGTGTCGCACAGCGAACGCGAAATCCGATCTACCCCGGTAAATTTTGCCAGCGATATTTTGCTCCTGGCCGGAGACTGCGATGTAGTGGGCATTGACGAAGCCCAGTTTTTTGACGAGGCCGTTGTTTCTGTTTGCAATACGCTGGCCAACCAGGGCAAACGGGTAATTGTAGCCGGGCTCGACATGGATTTTGAAGGGAAGCCGTTTGGGCCGATGCCTAACCTGCTGGCGGTGGCTGAGTTTGTTACCAAAGTACACGCCATCTGCGCACAAACAGGAGAGTTGGCTTCATTTTCTTTTCGCTTGGCTAAAAATAAATCGCAGGTAATGTTGGGCGAAAAAGATGTGTACGAGGCCCGCAGTCGGAAAGCATTTGTAGAGGGAATGAAAAAAAGTACTTCTGAAAATGAGGGGTAATTTATCTTTTCATGTCATTCAAAAAGTTTTCTACCTGAAAAATTGATGGCGCTTCAAAGACGATCTTTCTTTGGTGGTCTACTACCAAATAGGTTGGTACTGCATTTATTGAAAAATTATTCCTTAATACAGTTTGCTCGTCTAAGTACTGAGGCCAACTCGTATTATCTTTTTTTACGGCTGCTCTCCATTTGAGCGTATCAGTGTCTATGCTCACACCTATCAAATTTACCTTGTCTTTGTATTTTTTATAAAAATAGGGGAGGTCATCTCGGTTAGCTTTCCGGCAAGGATTGCACCACGATGCCCAAAAATCTATTACTGTTATAGGATACAAAATGGATTTAATTGGCACAATTTTACCGGAATAATTTTTAAGGGATACTTCAGGAATGAAGTGGTTCAGTCGGTTAGTTACAATACTATCGCTAAGCTTCAATGTGTTCTTTACTATCAGTATATCTGAAAAGGGCTTAAGTTTTTCGGTATAGTTCTTAATTACAGATCCTTCCATATGCCCCAAATAAGCTTCGTTCATATTACACAGCCCAACCATCAGCATCGATATGTTTTTGGTTTCATCCATTTCTTGTTTAATCTTCACTTTCAGTTTCTCTAACTCTTTTGCTAATTTTTGAATTAGTCGCTGCTTAATCTGAAGGGTTGCCTCTGGGTGTATGGCAGCAGAGTCCATAGCTTTTTTAAAAAGGTAGTATAATGGTTTTTTAAGATCTCTGTATTTCAGCATATTACTATTTAGCTTACTTCTTTTTGAGATCAATTTCAATGTAAAATAGAGTGAATCTGAGTTCGCTTGCAATTCTATATCTTCTTTAGCCTCCGTAGAAACAATAAAGTAGTTGTCTTGTGGTATGCCTACTGAACTTCTAAAATTACCTCCTGCCGGGGGCAGTACAACTATGTAAAGTAAATTGTGCTGATTATAACTTAAAAACGAGTATTTAAAGCTTCCATCTTTGGCAATTTTAATACTATCTATCACCGTTCTTTGAAAAATGTTTATGTGATTTATCGGTATTACAAAAAATTTTCTTTCCCATTTATCAGACATTTCAATTTTACCTGAAAGTGTTTGACCAAAGGAATTTACAAGAAAGCAAATACTAATGATCGTTAGAATTATTTTCATGTAAGAAGAGTAATGTTTTAAAACAGCCACTGAAAGCTCCCCTCACTTAGTAGCACCCAAAATTAAAGAATCCCAATTACAATCATCACCATTCTGTTGGAATGTGGTAAACTCCGCGTTGGCTTTTTGTGGGTGGTGGAGTTTTCCATATTT
>JAFDYX010000015.1 GCA_018267215.1 Bacteroidota bacterium | reverse complement strand
TTGGAAAGAACTTTCCACGGTCTCACCGCAAGGACTTGAAGTCGTCCCGACTTTTTTCACGGATACATGACCAGTCCATTTTTTTTGTAAGACCAATCTGCGTCCGGCTTATGGCATACAACGTTTGTGTTTGTGACGGGCGGGGTTTAGGAGGGCTTGGCAATGAAGCGAAGCGGAATGCCAAGACCGACCTGCTGCGCCCTGTCCCGCGACACAAAACTTTTTAAAGATAACAATGTTTATGAGGACACCGAACCCCCGCCTGGCACAAACATTTTGTTATGCACAGTGCCGCAGTCGACCGTCACTAAGCAGCACGGATGCCAAAGCTTTGGATGCGGGTTGAAGTCGCGTGGCTTTGGCATTGGTGCTGCTATTCGAAGGGTAATGTTCAATTCTGCTTGTCCATCCAATGGAGTCAAGGTCAAATCTTATTTATCAAGAAAGTACTGAAAATCACGCGAAACATTGTAATAGTATATCCCATGGCGCTGCTTCAGGTGTAAAGGAAGGTTAGGTTTTCTAACTGAAATTCCAACTCTGGCCCAATGCACCGGAAGAGTCTCGCTCTTCGACCATACATACGCATATCGAGTTACTCCAACCATTTTAAATTCAGTTTTAGTGGCATGTTCAACATTATCGATTGAGTAAACGCCCAACCTATTGACCTCGAAGTAAACATCAAACGGCCTATCTCCAATTAGACTGACGTTTGGTTGAAGTAAAATATCCCATTCCTCATATACATGGCAATCTATCTCACGGTCTATCGTCACAGTTTTTCCAAGATTTAGGTCGCCCAAATACATTCCATGGCTACTGTAGGTGTCTTCTATTGGTTGTTTATTGCCAATGACACACACAGTGTTGTCTCCACCTATTGAAATGTCATTTCCCTGACCGGATTGTTTTACAAACTGATTTGAACTTGTGAATTGATAAATGTCCTTAACGGAATTTGTTATCCAAGGGAGTCCATTTGCATCTACTGCAATTGATGTTCCGCCTCCAGGGACTTTGTCCCATCCTGAACCATTCCACTGGTAGACGCCATGGTCAGCACCAGCTCCAACCATATCATTTCCGATAACCCAAACCTTTCCTCCGCCAATCGCAATATCATTTGCTTGACCGGATTGTTTTACGAACTGATTTGAACTTGTAAATTGATAAATGTCCTTAACAGAATTTGTTATCCAAGGGAGTCCATTTGCATCTACTGCAATTGATGTTCCGCCTCCAGGGACTTTGTCCCATCCCGAACCATTCCACTGAAAGACGCCATGGTCACCGCCTGTGCCAACATTATCATTTCCAATAACCCAAACTCTTCCTCCACCGATTGCTATATCATTTGCTTGACCCGGTAACTTAATAAACGTCTTATTTACATACTGATAAATATCTTTCTGTGAATTCACTATCCACGGATTACCAGATTGGTCGACAGCAATTCTAATACCTCCGCCAGGAATCTGGTCCCATCCTTGGCTGGAGTTTAGCTTATAAATTCCAAAGTCAGATGTCTGGCTATTTGCTGAATACGGGACTAATCCTAACGTATAGAATAGCATGGTTGCAATCATTCCGAATTTCGAGGCAGGTTTTTTCATAAAATTTGGGTTTAGTTAAAATCTAAGTTCAAATTCTTTGCTGTTCGACATGTTAGCATGGCGCACGTCGAACGACAAATAAAAAGGCATTTGCAATGCTGCACCCTGCCTCAGTATTTTTCATCATGATCTGCTGCAATCCTGCTATAAAGTTGGCAGGATGAATAAGGAGAGTCAATACTCCTTTAGGTGTATTTTTAGAGTAACCAGATAATATTTTTATAAAAAAATACTCCTTTAGGAGTATTGTGCGAAGGAAAGTGGCTCACTACATTTAGTATCTTTTCCTTTGATGATTAAAGTAGCCATAGTAGATGATAACGTAAGGCTTTGCAAAGCTTTAAAAAGCGAGTTGCTGCAATTTCGTGAAATTGAAAGTGTGTACTGCTGCCACAGTGGGGTGAAGTTTATGGTGGAGTTGGCTAACATGATTCAACCGAAAAGGCCTGATGTGGTGATCATGGATGTTTCGATGACTACACATGATGAGGGGATAAAAATCACCGCTCAGATCAAAGCAAAATTTCCGGCCTTGCCTGTCATCGTCTTTACTGTATCGGATGATGACGAAAAAATATTTGAAGCCTTTAAAGCCGGTGCGCTCGGGTATCTGCTTAAAGATGAAAAACCCGAGTTTATTGTAAAAACTATTTTGGATGTGATGAGCGGGGGCGTGCAAATGTCGCCCGGCATTGCCAAAAAGGCCATCAACTTTTTTATTCATGCACCGGCATCCGCAGCGGCTCCGGTCAGTTCAGAAACCCACAATCCGCTTAGCGACCGGGAAATGGAAATCCTTCTGTATGTATCGAAGGGCCATACTTATACTGAAATTGCCGACCTCTTGTTTATTTCTAACGGTACGGTAAAAAAACACATGGCCAATATTTTTCTGAAACTTCATGTAAAAAACAAAGTGTCTGCTTTGCAGGAAATAAAAAAATTAAGCTAACCTGAGGTTGCAAAAATTGGCAGGGAGTATAATCGTTGTGATTGTGCCGTTGTGGTCTGAGCGGATATCTAAGACCGCTCCTATGTCGGCAGCGCGCTTTTTCATATTTTGCAAACCGTAATGATCGCTTGGGTGTTGTGCTTCTGTATTAAAACCCGTGCCATTGTCTAGTGCCTGAAATATCCACCTTTCCTTGCCGTCACAGTCTATATTTATTTTTATAGCTGTGCCATTACTGTGCTTCAGGCTGTTGTTGGTTGTCTCTTGTAATATTCTAAACAAATTAACGGCACAGTGGGTTTTTATTTTTAATGTTTCCATTTCTGGCAGGACACTCACCTCAAAAGCGATGTGTTCATTTTTTTGCTGGTGTTGCCAAAACATATTCCGCAACTTATCGGCCAGATTCTCCAGAGCTATCTCTTCTTCCTTGATGGTCCATATCATGTCGCGCAGTTCAGATCGTATCTGGCTTATGTCATTTTCAATTTGGATTACGGTTGTGGCATTTATCATTTTTTTACGTTCCTGATCCCGAAGCCCGAGCGACAGGGACGTTAACTGCGAGCCGATGCTATCGTGCAGGTCTTTTGAAATCCTGTCTTTTTCGACCTGTAGTTTTTGTTGGGTGTCTATCGCATAAATCTTTGTCAGATATCTTTTGCGGTATGTATAAATAGTGTAGGCGGTTGCCAGGATAACAAAAGCCAATACCAATAGAAAATTAACTTGCAGATTCTTTTCTCTCAGCAAACTGGACTTTAGTTCATTTTCGTATTCCAATATTTTCAAATGAGAAAGCCGTGAGTTCAGTTGTTCAAAATCAACCAAAGCGTGTGCCGTATCTCTTTGGGAGTCTTTGTAATTAGCTACTACTGCTACTTTGTAATTTTTGGTATGGCTGGTATAAGTGTGGGTGACAGGGAAAAAACTTGAGGTGCTCGTGCCATCTCCCCACAAAAACAAAAAGGGTGTCATTGGTGATCGGGTGTCGTTCCCTTCTAAGGCAACCACACCCGATAACAAGTCAATGGATGTTACCCAAACACTTAATGTTTTGGCCTGATGATCTTGGGCGTAGTTCCAGTCAACGGTTACTTGGGCTGTATCTTTTTTGTTGTGAGCATGGGTAGCCACTACTTTAACCAAATGTCTTTTAGAGCAGTCGGCATAAGTATGGGTTTGGATAAATTTTCCATACGATGTTGTGCCATCTCCCCAAATAAAAGCAAATGGGGTTTTTGGCCTTTTTCCGTCATATCCATTGATAACAACCTCTCCTGTGCGTCTGTCTGCAGTTAAAACAAAGGCAGCAAAAACCATACTATCCGTTAGCTCCTGCACGTTTCTTATTGGATAGGGTTTTGTCAACCGTGTTTCGGGTTGATTGATGGAAGGGAACGGCTCAGTCAGGTGCAATGCCAGTTCTTTCTTTTCAAGCTGTGCATACGCATGAAAGGCGATAAGCCCAAAAATAATAATACAGGCAACTTTAATTTTTATCACAGTCTGCTGTTTTGCCAAAACTATATGCTTCCCAAAATGACCTATCTATCTAAGTTTTTTCATTTACAAGTAATCAACTAAACATCTGCCTCCTTTAAAAAAGCTACTTGCACATATCTTTAAACTGCATTCCCTGCTGCACAACAATGCCCTTCTTTAGGTACGAGTTGATGTAGGCGGTGCGGTCGAACAAGGCTGAGGCATACGAAGGAAAAACCCGGTAGAGCCACACGTGGTCGTCAGACCATTGGCGGTGGTGCGTATCGGGTGCCCGGAAAAATTCGGAAATCTGTACCCGTGCCGGGGTGTTGCTGATATTCATGGCATATCCATAGCCGCATATTTTTATTGCTTCGGCCTGCGTGCCTCCCCGGTTATTCCGAAAGCCGAGCAGCAGCAAAAAAATAAAAGCTACTAACTTCATATAGCTTGGGTTATTAGGTTTCTTAACTCAAACTTCATCTCTGTCTTATTGTTTTTCAATACTCATTTCTTAGTATTTTTTAAATGCACTGCCGTAGTCGGTCTTCTACAGGTTCTACCCTTACTTTGTTAAGCCAAAGATTGACGATGACAGTTTTATTAACCACAGGAAAAAACCTGAATTGGATGAGGAATTTTCTCGTATAAGCACCTTGGCGTAAAACCTGGTGTTAAGTTTTTTATTCTGTTGGCCGGCTTTTTTCATCAGCAATCTTGAACTAAAAGTAGCATGGAAAGGAGTGCATGAAAATACCCATTCAAGGGTATTAAGAAGTTAAGTGCTTACGATCGGAATGAAATGGGTCTGAAATGAGTCTGAAATGAGTCTGAAATATCAGGATCAATTCTGAAACCATCGGCTTATATGCGTGTTAGAAATTATACTTGCTCTCTATGGCATAGCGCAACAATTCGCCCGCGCCTTTCAGGTTGAGAATACGGATCATGTTTTTGCGGTGTGTTTCTACCGTGGCTTTGCCAATGAAGAGTTGGTCGGCAATCTCCTGATTTGTTTTGCCTAACGCCACTAATTTTAGAATTTCTATCTGACGCTGTGTGAGCAAGCCTTTTGATTTGGGCTTGTCAATTATTTCAGGAACTCTGACTCCGGGGTCGTAGTAGTGGCCGCCTGCATAAACGGTGCGGATGGCATGCAGTAAATTCTCTAAACCCGAGTTTTTTAAAATATAGCCACACGCACCGGCATTCAACATCTGACGGACTGCCTCGTCTTGGTCAAACATGGTGAGGACAATCACCTTCAGAGCAGGGTCAAATTTTAAAATTTGTTGTGTGGCCTCAATGCCATCCATTATCGGCATGCGAATATCGGTGATCACTACATCCGGTCTTTTCTTTTTTACCAACTCACACAAAGCTTTGCCATCATTGGCAAAACCGATCAGCCGGATATCGTCTTCGTACTGCAAGAAGGAACTGATTCCGTCTATGAGCGCATTGTGGTCTTCGGCTATCACTAACCTAATCATACTGTAGTGGTATATCAAATATTACAGTTGTTCCGTTTTGTGCGATGGATTCGATCGTCACTTGCCCGCCCAGGTTTTCAACTCTTTTCTGAATGGAATACAAGCCCATGGTTTCACCTGGTTTTATTTTGGTAATGTCGAAACCAATGCCGTTGTCTTCTACCATCACATTAATGGAATCTTCGTGGCGCGTCAAATGAATAAATACTTCTGTGGCGTTGGCATACTTGATCACGTTGGTAATCAACTCCTGAATGATTCTGAAAGTAGTTATTTCGAGCGAGTTCTCTAACCGCGTGTCCATGCCATGTTCTTCTACTTCAATTGAAAGTTTGTTGACGTACGATACTTTGGCAGCAAAGTTTCTGATGGCCGGAAGCAGCCCGTCTTGTGCATTGATTCCGGCATGGTGTGCATGCGCCATGGTGCGCACTTTTTGATAGGCTTCGTCAATCAGTTCATCCGTTTTTTGAAACAGCGAATTTTGTTCAGCCTCTGGAATAGCGCGTTTGGTTTTAAAATTTTGAAAATACAGTTTCAATGTTGCCATCATACTGCCCAAGTGGTCGTGCAATTCGTTGGCCATGCGCTGTCTTTCTTTCTCCTGCCCTTCTATCATCAAATCAATTCCGTGGATTTCCTGCGCTTTCAATTGCTTCTCCAACTTCATGGCTTGTACTTCTTTTTCCTGCAAGCGTATCTTGGTTTTTGATCGCTGATTAGCGTAAGCAAAGTAGCCGGCTACCATCGTCAGGCTTAATGTGGCCAGTGCGGTGATCAGCCAGGCTCTGTCTTGTTTCAGTTGCAGGTTGGCATTTTCTTTTTCACGGGTTTCGAGCACCACATTCAGCCGGTTGATCTCCAACGTATTGGTACGAAAGTCGAGTTGAAAATCTTGCAAATACGCCCTCCAAAGAAACTGAAATGCGCTGTCGTATTTCTGTTCGGCCTTCATCAAAAAAGCAGCATGCAAATTCAAGGTGTGATTGGAAAGCAGCGTATCGGCTTTATCGGCTTCCCGGTGGGCTTGGCTTAAATAAATTCGGGCCGAATCAAATTTTTTTTGCTTGATCTCTATAAGCATCAACCTCAAAGCACCATTGAAACGATGGTTTCTAAGAAAAGGATAATCTTTTGTCTGTCTGATCGCTTTATGGTAATAGGTAACAGCAACACTTACTTTTTCGCCAATATCCAGTTGAAGTGCTTTCTCATAGAAAACATAAGCCAGCAAGGGACTTTCGGGGTTCAGCCGATGCTCAAATTCTTCCAAAGCCGATGATAGTTTAAAATATTCTTCTTCGGGCTGTTGAAGCGTTTGGGTAAAGAAAATCATTCTGTAAATAGTAATCCAAAAACGGTCTATTGTATCAGCCTCAAGACTTTCAAAGTGTTGGAGATACGGTAAATAGTAATTGCTGTGTTGCAGCACCTCATATCTGTAGTACTTGAGGGTAGCCAGCAGGCACATTTTTATAAGCGGAGTATTTTCCGATTTTTTTGCCAATTGATAGGCGTTGTAAAATTTTTTGTACGCATTTCCTTTAACCCGGTCATAAAATAAACTGAGGTATCCCTGGCTTAGCGTTCGAAGAATAAGTAGCTCAGTTTTATCGCTTGTATTCTCTGAGAATTCCCTGAATTTGTTTATGTCTATCTGTCCTTCATAAAACAGAATATCGGCCAGTTGTATCATTTCAAAACGGAGCAAAGAGTCGCGCTCTGTGTTGGCTTCCTGCTTTGCCTCGTTAAACTCCAAACTGTTGATTAGCCGGATGTACTTGTCAATATCCGCAGTGGATGGCTTCGGCCAAAAGAAAATAAAAAGAAAAACCGGAAGCCATTTCAACTTGTTGCGATTTAGTAATGTATAAGATTTACTGCGCTCTGCCAGCATCTTTTAGTAACTACACTCTTAGGTGCTCCCGTCATGCCGGGATGCCGTGCATTGGCAAACCATTCTGTTCCCGTCCGAGAATAAAACTCTGTATCAAACAAAACAGACTTTTGCAATTTATTACTGTCAAGCTTATCAAAGCCGTCCATTTGATATAAAACGCGAGTAAACATGATGCGTGTCGCTTTGCCTTTTTTCAGTTGTAAGGCAGTTGGTTGATTATTATCTTGATAGTCTATGACCGGTAAATACATATTTCTTATTTGGCTGCCCCCCTGTATCCCAAAGAAAAAGTCTCCTGTTTTTGAATCTTTGGGAATGTCAGAAGCAGATACATCACAAAATCCAACATTTATCAATCCTTGATAATTAAGAAGTTGAAGGTCAACTCCCTTTACCTTCATATCTTCAGCTGAAAAATCAAATTTGCCATACACAGCAAATAGTGTTTGGTATGCTTGAGAGGCGTAAAGAAAATGATAAACTTCATCAAATTCTTTCTTGTCAGTAGGTGTAGTGTGATTAAGATCAACACAAGTTACTAGGTCGGTCTTATTCCAATCAATAGGTGAGGAGTTAGTACTCATTTGTAAATTGTTTAGGGTTAGGTGGTCAAATATAGTGTCGGGTCAGTGTCCATACAATCCCCACAAATTGGTATATTTTGAACTCGGTTTATACCTCCTTTTTATTTTTAAATAAGGGTATGATGCACAAAAATGATAGAGGACTAATTGGGAATACAAAGATGAAGACGAAGTTCACTTTACCTCCACCTCCACCACAGTATCTATTTCATCGTGCACCGGTTTGGGGATTTGGATACTTACGCCTAATTCGTTTTCAATAAACTTTAAATTGGTTTTGTCTTTAAAGAGTTTCACAGATTTTATCTTTTTGCTGAGGCGGGGGATCGTCAACGTTTCGTCCTGCCAGTTGAGGATGTGCAAATAAATTTTATTTCCGTTTTGTGTGGTCACTCCCCACTCGCGGGCACTGAGCGGGCCTCCTTGCGTGCCATAAATTGTTTCACCATAAACTTTCAGCCACCCGCCTACTTCTTTCAGCGCGGCTTTGTGCTCGGGTTGGATTTTCCCGTTGGGCATCGGCCCCACATTCAATAAAAAATTGGCATTGTAGCCGGCCGCTTTCGCCAGATATTGCACCAGTTCTTTTTTGCTTTTGTGGTGGTCGTCCTTCAAATTAAAACCCCACGAGTTGTTAATCGTCTCACAGATTTCTCTGGGCAGGTCGCCAATTTTTTGTTCGGGTGCAAAGCCGGTAGTGTTGTGGCCGGGCAAATCTTTTTCAAACATCTGAAAATCTTCGCCCTCGTAAGGCGGGCGATGGTGGTTGCTGCCCACCAACGCACCGGGCTGCAGTTGATGGATAAGCGAGTAGGTTTTTGCCAATCGCCAGTCGGCATCTTTTTTATCCCACATGCCATCAAACCAAATACCTGCTACCGGCCCGTATTGCGTAAGCAACTCCGTCAGTTGGGTGTCCATATAATCGAGGTATTTGTACCAATCGCCTTTTTCTTCTCTGCCGGTGTAAGCACCGCCTGTAAAGCCGCGCGGAAAATAATCGGGGTGGTGCCAATCTAATTGCGAATGGTAGAAAAACAATTTAATTCCTTGCTTCGCGCACTCATCGGCCAGCATTTTCAATACATCTTTTCCGTAAGGTGTTTTCTTGACGATATTGTAATCGGAAATTTTTGAATCGAACATGGCAAAGCCATCGTGGTGTTTGCTGGTGATGGTAATGTATTTCATGCCGGCTTCTTTGGCCATCTGCACCCACTCGGCCGGATTAAATTCTGTCGGGTTGAAAAATAATGGAACCTTCTCATAGTCTCTGATCGGAATCTGTTGGTTGTTCATCACCCACTCGCCATCGCCCAGCACACTATACACGCCCCAATGAATAAACAGCCCAAAGCGAGCCTGCTCAAACCACGCGCGGTTCTTCAGGTTTTCTTCAGTGGGCTTGTATTGAGTTTGAGCCTGAACGGCAGATGAGAAAATAATCCAAAAGGAAAAGAATAGAGTTGCCAATTTCAGGTTACGGGTTACAGGTTTTAAAATTAATTGTAAACAACCGACAACTGGAAACCTGAAACCAGAAATAATGTATGATGTCTTCATAAACTGTTTTAGTTAAATTGCATTTCAATTTATACAAATTTGCCATGCGCTACACACCCATTGACAAACAACTTTTCATCCGTAACCGGAAAAAGTTAGTAAGCGAACTAAAGCCCGGTTCTCTGGCTGTCTTCAACTCCAACGACACCATGCCTACCAATGCCGATGGCACCATGGCTTTCAAACAGAATAGCGATTTATTTTACCTGACCGGCATCGAGCAGGAAGAAAGCATCTTAGTAATCTGCCCTGGCTTTCGCGAAGAGAAGAAGCGCGAGATTCTTTTTTTGCGCCAACCCAATGAACACCTCGAAAAGTGGTATGGCCACAAGCTCACCAAAGAAGAAGCCCGCGCTATTTCCGGCATTGACACGGTGATGTGGCTGCCGGAGTTTGATAGCTTGTTTCATCACCTGATGGCCATGGGTGGTGTGGAGTATGTGTACCTTAACACCAATGAGCATTACCGCTCTGATGTAGTAGTGCAGACACGCGATGCCCGTTTTATTGATTGGTGCAAGGAGCGCTATCCGTTGCATCATTATCAGCGCGTGGCACCGGTCATGTCGCAACTTCGCAGGGTAAAACAAAAACAAGAAATAGACTTGATGCAGAAAGCATGCAACATTACCGAAAAAGGTTTTCGCAGAGTTTTAAAATTTACCAAGCCCGGTGTGATGGAATATGAAATCGAAGCGGAGTATGTGCACGAATTTATTCGTCATGGCTCAAAAGGTTTTGCTTATGGCCCCATCATCGCTTCAGGGAAAAATAATATTGTGCTTCACTACATCGAAAATAACCAAGAGTGCAAAGCCGGTGATTTGATTTTGCTCGATGTGGCTGCAGAATATGCTAACTATAATTCTGATTTAACACGAACCATTCCTGTAAACGGAAAATTTACCGCACGACAAAAAGAGGTTTACAATGCTGTGTTGCACATCCAGCGCGAGGCTTTCAAAATGCTCCGGCCATCAGTTGTTTATTTCGATTATCAAAAAGAAATAGAAAAGTTGATGGAAGCTGAATTGAAGAAATTAAAATTGATTTCCGATTCGGATATCAAAAATCAAGACGCAGATAATCCGGCATTTAGAAAATATTTTTATCACGGCACCTCGCACATGCTGGGGCTGGATGTACACGATGTGGGCAACATGCACGACAACATACAAGTGGGCAGCGTATGGACGATCGAGCCGGGCATCTACATCAAAGAAGAAGGCTTTGGCATCAGGCTGGAAAATAATATATGGGTAGGCGAAAAAGAAAATATTGATTTGATGAAGAACATTCCGATCGAGGCGGATGAAATTGAAAGCATAATGAATTCGTGATTTGAAGATTAATCCATTTGAAAATTTGAAAATGAGTTGATTTGAAAATGGAGTTGTGCTTGATTTTTAAACCTCAGTTTTGAATTTAAAACCGCATTCAATTTTCAAATATTCAAATTATCACATCTTCAAACTGAACAAGCCTATGAAGAGGATTATTAGTGTAATAGTTATTCTGCTCTTGGCAATTGTAGCTCAATGCCATGAGTTTTGGCTACAGCCGAAAAAATTTAAGTATGTTGTAGGCGAAGAGATGAACCTCAGTTTTATGGTGGGCGACAATTTTGATGGCGACCCGTGGGATTTGAAAAAACATAAAATTGAGAAACTGGAAGTTCACCACTTGGGCAAATCATCTGACATCAAAACGCTCGTTAACCCCGACCAAAAAGAAAAGCTGAAATACAAATTAGTGGAAGCAGGAACGCATCTGATTGCCTTGCAAAGCAACGCGGCATTCATGGAGTCTGATGCGCAGGCATTCCATGACTATTTAAAAGAAGACGGACTGGAAAATATTATTGATATCCGTCAAAAAGCCGGAACAGAAAATGCTCCGGCAAAAGAATTTTATACGCGCTTTGCCAAATTATTAGTGCAAGTGGGTAACAGAACGGATGACACATTCAAAAAAAGATTAGGTTACCGGGTTGAAATCATTCCGCAGCAAAATCCCTACGCTTTAAAAACCGGAGACTATCTGCAATGTTTAGTTTTATTTAGCGGCCGTCCGGCAAAAAACCAGTTGGTAAAGGTGTGGAACAAGATCGGCAACACTTCTATTTTGCAAAACATGTACTCCGAAAATGACGGTATGATCAAGTTCCCCATCAGCAGCCATGGGCCTTGGATGGTAAGCACGGTGAACATGGTGGCCTCAGAGAAAGCAGGTGCCGACTGGCAAAGCTTTTGGGGAAGTTTGGTTTTTGAGATTGAGTAAAGTGAAAATTGGTAACTTTAACATAAATCGTAACATGGATGCCCACTGTATTAAAGATAAAATCATTTCGCTTTCATTTTTATTCAGATGAACGAAATGAACCTCCCCACATACACGTGGCAATTCCAGATGGGGAGTGCAAATTTTGGCTTGATCCCGTTAAACTGGCAAAGAATAAAAACGTAAAACCACCTTATTGTTCGTGAAATTGAGCAACTGGTTTTTGAGAATCAACAATATCAAAAAAACAAAATACCATGAATACCACAGATATTTTGGCTGAACCTATTGCAGTGAAGGCTTGGGTAGAGAAGCGTACCGTTTTCATAGAACTTGCCGACCAGCGCATGATCAGCTTCCCGGCTAACCGTTTTAAGTTGTTGAAAGATGCGCCTGACGATTTGCTGAATAACGTAGAGTTGCGTTTAGACGGCACTGTGCTTCGCTGGGAAGAAATAGATGAAGATATTTCTGTGAGAGGAATCTTATTGGGAAATTTTCAGCTCCCCTGAATGACAACTATCTCTTCCGAAAAAGCCCCCGACCCCGTTGGTCCTTACCCGCACGCCAGGCGTGTAGGCAATTTATTATTTCTTTCCGGTGTGGGGCCACGCAAAAAGGGCATGAAAGAAATTCCGGGTGTCACCTTAGATGAAAATAAAAATATCGTTGCCTACAATTTTGAAGAACAATGCCATGCAGTTTTTCAAAATGTAAAGTTTGTTCTCGAAGCGTCCGGCTCGAAGTGGGAAGACCTGATTGACATTACGGTCTATCTTACAAACATGAAAAAAGATTTTCCGGTGTTCAATAAAATTTATGCGGAATATTTTCCCGACAAAGCTACGCAGCCGTGCCGCACAACCGTAGAAGTAAACGCGCTACCCACACCTATCGCCATCGAGTTGAAGTGCATGGCAAGCCTTGCCTCTTCATAACAAAATGAAACTTGTATGCTTTTCTTCCAGCCGATAAAAATCCGGTGAACTTCAATTACCTCCCGAGCCTGAACCTTACGCCAAGTCCTAAAAAACTATTCAGGGGTATATCAACCGACTGGTTGTACTGGTAGCGGTAATAGGAATATAGTTTCCCTCTTTCCCAAAGGTCATAATCAAGCCCTACTTGATAGAAAGGCTGATTGAGTTGATATGGATTGAACACATCGTAGGTGCCCAGCGCAGCTTCAAGCGCTCCTTTTTTCATTTTATATTTTATTCCAAACTTATAGATGCCATGCTGCCCCGAATCGCCAAAAAATAAGGGCGCATCTTCATTCACATGATTCTGTTTGTAGATAACCACGTACCCGATGTTAGCTATCGCTTCCCATCGTTGAGAAACCGGGATTTTTGTTTCGGCAAGACCCAGATAATTTGTTCGGGAAAAGTTAGAAACTCCATAACTTTCAATATTGTCTGACAGCCGCATAATAAGGCGTGTGCGGTTAAAAAATGATTTAGTCTGAAATTCAACTTTATAATGACTGTAGGCATCTAAATTTCCTGCCGCCTCTCCATGCCTGATGCCCACCTCCATGCGCAGCCATTTTAATATTTTAAAATTGGGAACTACGTTTTGATCAAATCTGAAATCTCCTTTCGAGTTGGAGATTGTACGAGTGTAAACTAAAATAGAGAAAGCATCTTTCTTTTTGTCGTTTGCTTTTTTAGTCGAATCCGCACGTGATGTCTGGGCATGCGTTGTAATTAATCCTGCTATACTTATTAAAAGAAAGACGAAGACAAACGATAAGTATATTTTCATAAAGATGTGTTACCCCACAGAATTCATTACAACAACAAATTACTTACGTAAATAAAATTTACGATGGAAGAATTTTTAAAGTTCTGTAATGGCCTGACAAAGATTCAGGAAATGACCTAGTGCTTCCGGTTTCCCATAGCAGAACTTGTTTCCTCAGTCGAATGAACGAAGAAAAGATTAGAAAATAATTAGAGTCAAATTAAAATGGCTATAACAATGCTATACAGAAAAGCTTTCGCCACAGCCGCAAGTACGCGAAGCGTTGGGGTTAATAAACTGAAAACCTTTGCCGTTCAGTCCGTCCGAAAAATCTAATGTCGTACCCAGCAGATAGAGCAAACTCTTTTTGTCAACCAATATTTTTATTCCTTTGTCTTCAAATACTTGATCGGCCGGGTTGATCATTTCGTCAAAGCCAAGGCTATACATTAAACCGGAGCAACCTCCGCCTTTTACAGACACACGAATATTGTGGTCGGTGCTTTTGCCTTCTTCTGCCCGAAGGCTGATGATTCTGTCTTTTGCTTTTTCTGTTACTGAAATCATACTTGATAAAAATCTTATGAAATGGGGTTCAGCACCACACTGAAAACCGTAAGAGTGTTTCTGTCTCTTCCGTAATACAGTTTTTCCAACGCTTCTAAAATGTTGCTAGCCCGGAAATAAGACGTGTTCAGTTCGCTGTCGCTCTTGGTTGCCCACTGAATTGTGTACGAGTTTTCTTTCTCTTTGTAGTTCTGTACATATTCCAGCATTTTTTTGAGCGCATCTACTTTATCTGCCCCTGTTTCTGAGTGGAACAAAAAAGACTGATTGTGGCGCGGGTTAATCGTAATCAGGTCTAACTTGTTCTTTCCGTCCAGCATACTAAACTCAAAAATCAAGTCGCTGGTGCGCAAACCCAGATAATCTTTAATCTGTTGCTGCACACGGGCTGCTTCTACATGTACATCGCTGGTGGTTTCTACACTAATCTTAGGCATAGCTCTGTGTTAACTTTCGGAAAGGTTAAAAAGTTTCCCGAATTTTCTTCAAAATTAGAAAAACCAAATGAATTAGCTGAATATGGAGAAATTAGAGCACATCGGTATCGCTGTCAAAAACTTAGATGAATCGAACCGGCTATTTGCCAAGTTATTGGGAAAACAACATTATAAAACGGAAGAAGTGACCGCAGAAGGGGTGCGTACCTCTTTTTTCGACCTGAATGGGGTGAAGATTGAATTGCTGGAGGCCACTCAACCTAACTCTCCTGTTGCAAAGTTTATCGAAAAACGTGGCGAGGGCATTCACCACCTGGCCTTTGAGGTAAATAACATTCATGAAAGCATCCAATCATACTCAGACCAAGGATTTTCATTACTAAATGCTGAACCCAAAACCGGAGCCGACAATAAATTAATTGCCTTTATGCACCCCAAATCAACCAACGGTGTACTGATAGAGCTGTGCCAGGAGAAGAAATAAAAATTAGATAAATAACCAGCGTTCATAAAAGCACGAAGTAGCGGATTAACTTACATTGAGTTTGAATCTGCCGGCATTCTCACCAACTTTCAGTATTAAATCAGAGTTATATGAGATTATCTGTTTTCATTTTATTGTTGGTGTCGCATATTTCGATGGCACAAAATTATGGTGGCGACAGTTGGGCTACCGTAAACAGCAAAGGCAGCGGTAAACTGGCGGTGGTCTATTATCCGCAAGCCGGGTTGATCTCTGAAGAAGGTGGAAAAATGAAAGGTCTTTGTGTAGATCTGCTGGACGATTTTGTGGCTTACGTTCAAGCAAAACACCACAAAAAAATTACTATCGACTACCAGGGTGAAGAAAAAGTATTCAGTGAATTTTTGAAAGTGACTCAAACCACCCCAAATGTTTTAGGGGTTACCTACGTTACCGTTACAGAAGAACGGAAAAAAGTAATGAAGTTCACCCCTCCATTTTTATCTAACCAGGAAACCCTGATCACCCATAAAGATGCGCCTGCTGTTGATCATCTGAAAAATATCGGAACAATCTTGAAAGGTTACTCGATCAAGATCATTGCCGGCAGTGTTCACCAGAAATATGCTGAGCAGATCAAACGCGAAAACATGCCACAACTTGCTATCTCAACAGGTCCTTCGGGCACTGAGATACTCAAAGAAATCAGCACCAACCCAAAGCTATTCACCATTCTCGACTTCACAGAATACGTGGATGCCGTGCGCAAACAGATTCCGGTAAAACGGCAAAATGTGCAAATCGGCCCGATCCAAGACTTGGCCTTTTGCATGTCGAAGCAGAGCGACTGGGATGAAATATGGAATGAATTCCTTACCCCCGAGTACCGTAAGAGCGAAAAATACCGCAAGTTCATAGCTTCTAATCTGGGTGGGGCTTACTTGAGCGTGTTCAAATAACGGTCATCATTTTTTCAGCGGTGTGTGGAGAAATCCGCGCATTTGCTAATTTGCATGTTGACAAATATTAATTCCATGCAATACCATGTTATCGTGATCGGCTCAGGCCCGGGCGGCTATGTGGCAGCTATCCGCTGCGCACAATTAGGTTTTAAAACTGCTATTGTAGAAAAGTATAACACACTAGGCGGCACTTGCCTAAACGTGGGCTGCATCCCTTCCAAAGCACTGCTCGACTCCACTGAACATTTTCACAATGCCGCCCACACCTTTAAAGAACACGGCATTGATATCGCTGCCCCCAAGGTCAACCTCACCCAAATGATTGCCCGCAAGGCAGACGTAGTGAAGCAAAATGTAGAAGGCATCGCTTATCTGATGAAGAAAAATAAAATTGATGTTCATACAGGAGTGGGATCGTTCGTTGATAAAAATACCATCAAGGTATTATTGAAAGATGGAAAGGAAACTACCCTCACTACCGATAACGTCATTATTGCTACCGGCTCGAAGCCCACGCCATTGCCCTTTGCTCCGTTCGACAAGAAGCGGATCATCTCCAGCACCGAAGCGCTGGAATTAAAAGAAGTGCCCAAACACCTGATCATTGTAGGCGGGGGTGTCATCGGCTTAGAACTCGGGTCGGTGTATGCGCGCATTGGCTCAAAAGTTTCGGTGGTCGAGTTTTTAGACAGTCTCATCCCCACGATGGATGGCACGCTTGGCAAAGAACTTATGAAATCCACCAAAAAGTTGGGAATGGATTTTTACCTCGGCCACAAAGTAACTTCCGTAGAAAATAAAGGGAAAGAAGTCGTGCTGAAGGCCGAACCTAAAAATGGTGGCACAGCCATCGAACTGAAAGGCGATTATTGTTTGGTGAGCGTAGGACGCAGACCTTATACAGAAGGACTGGGCTTAGAAAAAATAGGCATAGAATTAGACAAAGGAAAAATTCCGGTGGACGACCACCTGAAAACAAAAGTAGATAATGTGTACGCCATTGGCGATGTGGTTCGCGGTGCTATGCTGGCACATAAGGCAGAAGAAGAAGGCGTTTATGTAGCCGAACGTTTGGCCGGACAAAAACCACACATTAACTATTTGCTTATACCGGGTGTGGTGTACACCTGGCCGGAAGTGGCCAGTGTAGGATACACGGAAGAACAACTAAAAGAACAAGGACGCGCTTACAAAACAGGGAACTTTCCGTACAAAGCACTTGGCCGTGCGCGCGCTTCGATGGATACCGATGGGCTGGTAAAAATTCTGGCCGATAAAAATACCGATGAAATTTTAGGCGTGCACATCATAGGCGCACGTGCTGCCGATATGATCGCAGCAGGTGTGGTAGCTATGGAATACCGCGCCTCGGCCGAAGATGTTTCGCGCATGAGCCATGCCCACCCTACCTACATGGAGGCGGTGAAAGAAGCCTGCTTGGCGGCAACGGCCAACCGCCCCATTCATCTTTGATTTTCCACCTACTGCCAATCAACTTCATCAGGTTGCTTGAAAACAATTTAAGGCAACCTGTAACCTATAACTTTTCAACGCGTTTCATTACTCACTTTAAACAACCCCACTATCATGCACAAAAAATTATTTTTTTCATTCGCTGCCTGCCTCCTGTTTATTCTGGCATGCCCTCATTCGTCCACGGCACAAGTAGCTAAAAAGCCCGTCATCATTGGTTATGTAGGCGCCTATGATGGAAACCTTATCGAGGTCTCCCAGATTGATGCCAAAAAACTATCGCACATCAATTACGCTTTTGTTGATGTGAAAGATAATCAGGCCTGGCTGCACAACGAAAAAACCGACACCGTGAACTTCAGGATGTTAAACGGGCTAAAGAAAATTAATCCCGATTTAAAAATTTTAATTTCTATTGGCGGATGGACGTGGAGCAAGCATTTTTCTGATGCCGTACTTACCGATGCCTCCGCCCAAAAATTTGCGCAGAGCGCAGCCGACATCGTTTCAAAATACAACCTCGATGGCGTTGACATAGACTGGGAATACCCCGGCATGATTGGCGACAGCAACGTCTATCGCCCGCAAGACAGAGCCAACTATACCAATATGTTTAAAAACATTCGCGAAAAGCTGGATGTGCTTGCTAAGAAAACAGGTAAAAAATATTTGGTAACAACAGCCATCGGAGGTTCGCGCGAGTTTTTGCAGCATACCCAAATGGAAGAAGCACAAAAGCATCTTGATTACATCAACTTAATGGCTTATGATTTTGATGGCACCTACGATAACATGGCTGCCCATCATTCTAATTTATTATCTCCCGCCAATATGCCCTACATCTACTCATCAGATGTTTGCATCCAAAACTTAAAGAAAGTAGGTGTGGATCTGTCGAAAGTGGTGATGGGGATTGGCTTCTATGGAAAGGGGAAAATTGTGGCCGGCACAGATAACAATGGTTTGTACCAAATACCGGTACGCCCTATGTTTGGCGGTGGTTACACTTTCTTAAAAGATAGCCTTGTCAACCGCAAAGGCTTTGTGCGCCACTGGGACGATGCCTCTCAGGCACCGTACCTGTTCAATGCTGAGAAAAAAATATTCATTACCTATGATGATGAGCAATCGGTAAAATTAAAATGCGATTACATTAAAAAATACAAACTGGCCGGAGCCATGTTTTGGGAATATTTCAGCGATAGCAAATTTTATTTGCTGAAAGTTTTAAATACAGAGTTTGGATACCGGTAGAAGTCAATAAAAGAGGCTGCCTCCAATGTGAAGCAGCCTCTACAAAAACAGAAATAGCCGCAGCCTAAAAACTGCGGCTATTATTTTGTTAAAACTCTGCAATCAACGACATCCATCTCGCGGCCGGTGCTACCCACACTTCCTTGTAGGTAGCGGTATTAAATTGCGGCCAGTAGGGTGTGTCTTCATTAAACCGCGACTGCATACCTACCGGGATCGCTCCAACGGTTTCGCCCGGCAAAGCCGTATAGAGTTGGGGGTAATTGCTGCCTTCGCCCCACACATACGATTGGCCAAAAGGGTTTTTGCCCACAATCCAAAAGAGTTGCTGCTCGGCTATGTTTACCAACTCTTTATCTTTTAAGAACTTACCGCACAAAGCAGCCGCCTTGCCCGTAGAAAGTTGAACGGCAGCATTTCCTTTGAACGAAAACCAAACCGGAAACACACGCAAGTAATGTTCATCGTCCAGTTTAAATCCGTTTTCCAGTTGCTCTTTGTAGTCTTTGGCGGCACCGCGGAAGACACCTACCTGTACTTTGTAAAAATTAATTGAGTCTTTCACTTCGTTAATATTGTACACACCGCTCGGCACCAATCCGTAAGGCTGCACATACCGGAATATTTTTTTAAGATAATCGCCATACAATTTGATGGAAGCCTCCCATTTTTTGTAGTCGGGGTGGTTGGGTTGTGTTTCGCAAAGAGATGTCAGCGCCTGCATAAATACCTGATCTCTGGATTGATGGGTGAAGTGCACGATAGATTTTTTATTCAGGTCGCGATAGAAGAAGCCGCTTATTTTGTTGGCATCGTTCAGCGGTTCGGTGCGCTGGCATTGCAAAGTATATTGTATGGCCTTGGCAGCCTCATTGGCATAATACATATCGCCCGTTAATTTGTATAACAGGCTGGCGGCAAAAGAAAGGTTGGCGGCATATTGGCTGTTAGAAGCCATCGCTGCGTGGTCGCCTCCGCCACCAATGCTGCTCAGGTCATTGAACCCTAAATCATCAAATCGTTTTTTGGCGAAGGCAAAATCTTCTATGGCCACTTTGCGCAAGTTCTCTTTCAGTATGTTGTCATTATCAATAGTCATGGAGGCGTAGGCTTCAATGCCGGCAAAAACGAAATTTTCGAAAGCCCGATTATGCACATGTACTTGCCTTCTGCGGGATGAATCGTCTTTCGTGCCAATAAATCCATCCGTCCATAAATTGGTGCCCCACGTTTGGGCGCGGTATCCATCGCCAAGCCTTGCTTTGAGCAAGCAATCAATACCCCACTCGGCTTCTTCAATTAGTCGGTTGTGCAAATCAGTATTGCCATTTTCTTTTGCTTTGCGGGCCATCTCGAGTACGCCATACGCCATTTCGCCCGATTGTAAAACCTGCTGCGACATATCGGCTGCATCGTGCCAGCCTCCGTTAAACGGAAATATTTTTCCTTGATAAACAGCATGGAGATCTGCATGGCAAGCGCCATGTTTGCCGGGGATGGGGTAGCCGCACCGTTCGCAAAAAATATAGTTCAGCATCCGCCACGCAGAATTTTCCCAAATATTTTTGTTGATAGAAAAGGGTTGGCTGCTGACATCGCCTACCCGGATAACATATTGCCCTTCTTTTTTGAAGTTACTGAAATCCAGTGTTTCAAAATTTCCGATAGCGGTTTTTACCGCAGCTATGTTTCCCTGATAAGCCACAGCGCGGGTGGCCTGATCTATCAACTGAAATTTACCGGCATGGTTTTTTACCCGCACGATAGCCGACTTTTCGCTCTCTACACCATAGCCGGAAGTAGAGTAGATGATGCGGTTTTGTGCCGGCACCCAGCCGCTAACAGTTTCCGGGTTTTCAACAGTTTGCAGGGAGACAGCGTCAATATCAAATTTAAGCGAGTCGCCCATGGTGCGCTCTTTGCCAAATATTTCGATAGCAAATGACAGTTTCGTTACCATGTCGCGTGGCAACTCGGTCATTTCCACAAAACATTCGTTCCACTGTCCGTTGATCAGATTTATTTCGTGGATTCCTTCGCGCTCATATTTATCCGGCACTTTTATCTTTCCGCTGTTTTCAATGTATAAATTGAGATAGATACTGCGCGCGCCTTCGCAGTTGGGGTAGATGTAAAAATGCAGGCGGTTATATTTTTCCCAGTTGCTGCCTTCTATGTCATAGCTTGCCATAGAAGTGCCTAAGCCAATGCCCCATTTCAAAAAATCCGGGTTGGTGGTTTGGGAAACCAGTCGCAAACTTTTTTTGCCTGACTTGCTCCGCTCGTTGGTAAGCCGCATACTGCCAAAGCCTTTGTGCGACCAGGGAGCAAGGTCTTCCATGTCGCAAAGCATGTCGGAAGCCAATACCTTTTTGGTAAGGCCGAAGGTTTCAAATGATTTGCTGTAATCCAGCGGCAGCGGAGTGTGTACATAGCCGGTGCTGCGGATGTCTTGTTTTAGTTGTTTGTCTGTTTGTGCCAGCAATGAACTTACACAGCTCGTAAAGAGGAGCAAGATGGTGGTTATTTTTTTCATAATTTTTTTTGTGGGATTGAAAGTAGGCAAAACAAAAAAACCTACCAAGCATGTCGTATAATTTTAGTCCATAAATAATATAGACATAGTTGGGCGGACAGGTTACACCTACTTCAGCACCATGACGATGGCTGCTACCAGCGTCATGGCTACAATAAACCAGCGATAGGTTTTGTCGCTCATTTTTTTTACCAGCCCAATGCCTGCAAAAGCACCGAGCAAAATGACCGGAGTGAGCATTAAGGCAAATAGCCAAGAGTCTTTTGTGATGGTGTGCCAGAGCCAGGCATGAAACGGCACCTTAAACCAGTTCATCACCATAAAAAACCAGGCGGTGGTACCGATAAAATTATTTTTAGACAGGCGCATACTCAAAAAATAAACGGCCATGACTGTGCCCGCCAGATTGCCTATCATGGACGTAAAGCCTCCCAGAAACCCGGCCAGCATACCCAAATAAATACTGTCGGGAATTTTTTCTCTACCGCCCAACTCCATCCAGATCATGATGGTCAGGCTAATGAAAATGGTGGCAGCCATGATGACGCGAAAAGCGCCATCATCAATATAGTTGCCGGCAATACTCCCAACAATTACTCCCAGCGCTGCCCACGGAAATAAAGTTTTCAGTTGTTGAAATGACGCATGGCGGTGATAATAAAAAACACCAAACACATCGGCCACCAGCAACATGGGCAGCATCAGTCCGCTCGAAATTTTTCCGCCAAAGGCGATGGCCAGCAACGGCACCGAGAGCATGCCCGCACCATGCACACCGGTTTTGGCCATGCCCAGCAGCAAAGCCACCGATAGTACCAATATCCATCCTTCTGAAGTGAGTGTAGAAAAAACTGAAAGCATGATTCATCCCAACCCTTAAAGCTATCAAAATATAGGAATGTAATTTCAACCTGTGACGAATAGATTGTAAATTCTATGTTTTACCTACCTATTGTTTCTATATCACACGGCATGATAAACTTTTGTACCAGAACCGTATCTTTGCGTACAGTATTCAGATGAAAATTGCTATCCTCGATTTGTACGAAGGCGAACCCAACGAGGGGATGCGCGGAATTATAGAGATCATTGAAAGATTCCGGTCAGAAGAAAATCTTTCTCTATCCTACCAGATTTTTGACGTCCGTTTAAAAAATGAAATAGCAGACATGAGTTTTGATGCCTACATTTCATCGGGCGGGCCGGGAAGCCCGCTGACTAGTGAAGGGTCGGTATGGGAACAAAATTATTTCGGCTTAATGGATGCCATCTTAAAACACAATCGGGAACACCCCCAACAACCCAAACCTGTCTTTTTAATTTGTCACTCCGCACAAATTTTCTGCCGGTATTATGGATTGGCCAAAGTAACTAAAAGAAAGAGCACTTCGTTTGGGGTGATGCCCATGCATAAAACCAAGGCTGGAGAGCACGAGCCCTTCTTACGCGGACTTAGCAATCCATTTTACGCCATCGACTCGCGCGATTACCAAATCATACAACCGGACTTGCACAAAATACAGGCCACGGGCGGCAGTATTCTTTGCATTGAAAAAGAACGGCCGCTGATACCTTTTGAACGCGCGGTGATGGCACTCCGGTTCAATACCCACATCATAGGTACACAGTTTCACCCCGAAGCAGACAGCCATGGCATGCATTTATACTTACTTCGCGAAGACAAAAAAAATATGGTTATCGGACGGCACGGTGAAAAAAAATATTATCAAATGTTGCAAATGTTGAACGATCCAGACAAAATCAAATTAACGCAGCACACTGTTTTACCTAAATTTTTGCGTTATGCTATGAAGAGCCATCAACCCCAAATGGTATGATCACCTCCGCGCGCCATTCGTACAATGCTTCATTTTCCGAAAAAGAATATCAACTTTTTTTATCTGATCTCAACTCATCTGCTCACCACATTGTTCCATTCCGGGTTGCCGAAAGCCCGGTTTTTGTCAGTCGGCATTTCAAAAAAAAATTACTGGCTGCTTCCGAACAGATTATTGATTTTATTACCACAGATAATTTTAAAAAAATAACCGAGCGGGCTATTCCAAAAAATTTGTTTGTTCCGCACGAAACCAATCATACTCATTTTCTGGCACTGGATTTTGCCGTTGTAAAAAATCAGGCAGGAGAGTTGGAGCCGCAGCTGATCGAAATGCAGGGATTTCCTTCTTTGTTTGGATGGCAAGATTTTTTAGCTGCCAAGTACAGAGAACATTTTTCTGTTCCCGAAAACTATTTCAATCATTTTGAATTAACGCGAAGCGATTATCAGCAACTGATAAAAAAAATTATGCTGGGCGGCCACGATGCTGAGCATGTGGTGTTACTGGAGATTGAGCCCATGAAGCAAAATACAGCCGTAGATTTTCTGATCTCCCAACAAATGACGGGCGTTGCCCCGGTAGATATTGCTGATGTAAAACGGGAAGGAAGAAAACTGTATTATCTAAAGAATGGACAAAAAATTTTAATCGAACGCATATACAACCGGGTGATATTTGATGAGCTCATCAAACGAAAAGATCTCCAACTTCAATTTAATTTGACAGAGGATGTAGAGGTAGAGTGGGCCGGCCATCCCAACTGGTTTTTTCGAATCAGCAAGTTCACTATGCCTTTTCTGAAAAGTCCGTTCGTTCCAGAATGTAAATTTTTGAGCGACTACCAATCGTTTCCTGCCGACCTCGAAAATTATGTATTAAAACCACTGTTCTCTTTTTCAGGAGCCGGAGTAATTTTTCATGTAAAGCAATCTGATCTTGAGTCTATTCCGGTTTCGGAACGAGAGAATTTTTTGTTGCAACGAAAAATTCAATATGAGCCCGTCATTCAGGCACCTGACGGCTTGGTAAAAACAGAAATCCGTTTACTTTTTGTGTGGGAAGAAAACAAGCCCCGGCCTGTTCTGGTTACTAACCTGGCACGTCTGAGCCGGGGAGAGATGATCGGAGTAAAATTTAATAAAGATAAAACCTGGGTGGGCGGATCGGTATGTTTCTTCGAGCCCGACTAATGGCGGCTTGCCATTACGACACGGTCTTTACTATCTATGTCTTTCACAATTTTTGTTTGAACAAATCCGGCTTGTTCAAATAATTGTTTTACTTCAGCTCCAAATTTTTCGTTTATCTCCACAAAAATTTTTCCGTTGGGTTTCAGCAGGTCTTTGCTTTTTTCTGCTATGGATTGATAAAAAATAAGTGGATTGCTGTCGGCAACAAAAAGGGCGAGGTGTGGTTCGTAGTGCAGTACATTTTCCTTCATTAAATTTTGTTCTGCTTTAGCCACATAGGGCGGATTGCTCACCAATATATCTACCTCACTAATGAACAAGTCATGTTTCAAAAAATCGTTGTGTAAAAAATGAATGTCTGCCTGAAGCCTAGCGGCATTTACTTTGGCTATACGCAATGCTTCTGCGCTCACGTCCAGCGCATACACTTGCGCGGAGGGTATTTCTTTTTTCAAAGTAATGGCGATACATCCGCTGCCCGTGCCTACATCTAAAATTTTGGGAGAGGGCAAATTGTATTTTTTTATTTCTGCAATCAGCAGCTCGGTTTCTGGCCGGGGTATCAGTACAGAAGGGTTGACGATGAATGTGCGGCCATAAAAATCTGCTTCTCCCAAAATGTATTGAATAGGCTCGTGCTGATTGATCCGTGAAATAATTTCTGAATAATCTTTTGGCACAATTTCTTTACCGGATAGGATTTGGCTCAGCGAAAGCCGGTAGTCGTGCCACAATAAAAGTGCGGCCATCGCATACGCTTCCGCGCTATCTATTTCAGTCAGCTGAGATAGGATTGAATCAAAAACTATTTTGGAATTGGCCATCTTCCCCTTCATCTTTGCAATGATAATAAAAGCAGATGACACCCGATGAATTTTTCATGCTGCGCTGCCTGGAATTGGCAAAATCAGGAATTGGCCATGTCAGCCCTAATCCGCGCGTGGGATGCGTGGTGGTGCATGATCATACCATCATTGGCGAGGGCTGGCACAAGAAATATGGCGAAGCCCATGCAGAAGTCAATGCCATCGAATCTGTCAACAACAAATCGCTTCTAAAAGAAAGTACTGTTTATGTGAACTTGGAACCCTGCTCGCATGTCGGCAAAACTCCTCCGTGTGTTGATCTGATCATGCGCCATCAAATTAAAAAAGTGGTGATCGCCAATGTGGACAGCAACCCTTTGGTAGCCGGTAACGGGATTAAAAAACTAAAAGAGGCCGGCATTGAAGTAAGTGTTGGAGTTTTAGAAAAAGAAGGACGAGAATTAAACAAACGCTTTTTTACGTTCATGGAAAAGCAATGGCCTTACATCATTTTAAAGTGGGCACAAACCGAAGATGGTTTCATCGCACAAAAAAATTATGAATCGAAATGGATTAGCAACGATTCATCGCGCGCGCTGGTGCACAAATGGCGAAGTGAAGAAGATGCCGTATTGGTGGGAACAAAAACAGCCTCGCACGATAACCCCGGCCTCACCGTTCGCAATTGGTCGGGGCGAAACCCTACGCGCATTGTCATAGACCGGTTTTTAAGATTGAGCCCGCGCCTACAGCTTTTTGATCAACAGGTAAAAACAATTTGTTACAATGTGTTGAAACATGAAGTGCAGCCCAACCTTCTGTTTATCCGGTTAGATGAAAAAGATTTTATCCATCAGATGGTAAAAGATTTGGCTGCGCAAAATATACAGTCTGTTATAGTGGAAGGCGGAGCGCAAACGCTTCAGTTATTCATTAACTCAAATCTTTGGGATGAAGCCCGGGTGTTTACCTCCACCAGAAAATTTGAAAAAGGCATTGCGGCTCCTCAGTTGAAAGGCCGCCTGACTGATGAAGTAAAAATAGAAAATGATTGTTTAGAGATTTTCTTTCCGTTAAGCTGACGAACAAGAATTAAATTCGTTCAAGAACTTTCTCGATCAGGTTTTCCATGATGCGGTTGGCATTTTTTGCAAACTTATTTTTGATGCGGTTGGCCATGATGGCGCTTATGCTCAGCGCCTCGTGCCCCAGCATGCGTGCCAGCGCGTAGTAGGCGGAAGTTTCCATCTCAAAATTGGAAAGCCAAAAATCTCCTTTGTGGTAATAGTTTAAATCTTCGAGTAAATGAGGCAGACGTGCTTCAATGCGCAACGTGCGCCCTTGCGGTGCGTAGAAGCCGGGCGTAGTTACAGTGTTGCCCTTCGTCATGTCAAAACTGATTTTTTGAAGCAGTTCGTCTGATCCTTTCACCACATAAGGCATAAAAGGCAGCTTGATTTTTTTTTGCAAATCGTGGGCAAGGCCGGCCTCATCATCATTCATCGGCAAGTCATAAAAGTTCATCAGTGCATCAAGGCCTACGCCATATTCGCTGGCCAAAGAGGTGCCCACCGCCACATCTTCCTGCAATGACCCCGAGGTGCCGATGCGGATGACCTTCAATTTCTTTTTGCGCAAACGCGGCTCGCGTGTTTTTAAATCCACATTCACCAGCGCATCTAATTCATTAAAAAAAATCTCAACATTGTCAGTGCCTATGCCCGTGCTGATGACAGTAATTTTTTTGTTTTTATACTTCCCGATGTGGGTAATAAACTCGCGTTTATTCATTTCAAATTCTACCTCATCAAAAAACTGGCTCACCATATACACACGGCTGGGGTCGCCCACGGCAATAATGGTATCGCTAATGTGCTTAGGCAGCAGGTTGAGGTGATACACGCTGCCATCTGCATTGAGGATCAGATCGGTTTCCGAAATTTTGGGCATGCTTACAATTTACTCACGATCTTTTCAAAATCCAACGATGGCCAGTTTGTTTTTATGTCCGGGGTCTGCATCACTTCGTCCATAATTTGTTTTTGTCTTTGCCCTGTTGACAAGGCATCTGCATACCCGGTATCTTCATAAAAGGTTACCATCGAATAAAGCGGAATCCATTTTTCCGGGTACAGCTCGTGCAGTTTGGCTTCAATTTTCTTTCTCAACAAAAATTTTTCATCTCCTACCAGGTCGCGCATCTCAATAAAATTATCGAGTGCCAGTTGGGCGATGGCATCGGTATGTTGTTTGCGTTCTGTCTGAAAAGCAGCAAATGTATTTTCTAATTGATCGGCATTTTTGTCGAGTAGGTGGTTAAGTACGCGGCAATCTTCAAAACCGGCATTCATGCCCTGGCCAAAAAAAGGCACGATGGCATGTGCCGCATCGCCCATCAAGAGTATTTTGTTTTTTACCCACGGAAAACACTTTACCGTAACCAGCGAGGCAGTAGGGTTGTTGCAAAAATCATCAACCAGTGTGGGCATAAGTTGGCAGGCATCCGGAAACTGCTGTTGAAAAAATGAGCGGACTTCATCGGGTGTGCGCAGGGTGTCAAAAGAAAGTTTTCCTTCAAAAGGGAAAAAGAGCGTGCACGTAAAGCTCCCGTCAATGTTTGGCAGCGCAATGAGCATATAACTTTCGCGCGGCCAGATGTGTAAAGAATTTTTTTCTAATTGAAATCCATCTTCTGCCGGTGGGATCGTTAACTCTTTGTAGCCATGTTCAATATAATGTTGCGAATAATTAAACCGGTCTGTTACCTGCATCGCTCCGCGCACTGCCGAAAAGCCGCCATCGGCACCGATGATGGCATCAAACATCATGGGTGTGTCATCGGGCGATTGAAAATGGAGCGCTGTCTTTTCAAAATCAACGGATGCTACTCTCTTTTCAAAATAAAACTGTACCCCGAGCGATTCGGCTTTGTTCATCAGCACCACATTGAGGTTGCTGCGCGATATGGAATTGATGAACTGTCCTTGTTTACCATAAGGCTGAAACGAGAGGTTGCCACTCACGCTGTGCATGGTGCGACCATGCATGGGGATGGCCACCCTGCGGATTTCATCTGCCAAGCCCACCTCTTCCAAGGCGCGGAGCCCGCGGTTGCTCAGCGCGAGGTTAATAGATCTGCCGCGGTCGGCAGTAACTTTGCGCATATCTGTTCTCCGCTCAAAAACAGAAACCCGGTATCCGCGCTTAGCAAGGTAAATGGCTAATAACGACCCCACTAATCCGGCACCGGCTATGGCTATATGTTTATGAGAGCGCATCAGAAAATATTTTTACAAACAAGAAAATTTCTTCAAAGGTATTGTATAACGGAACGGGTGCAATGCGTATCACATCGGGCTCGCGCCAGTCGGCCACCACACCGGCACGGGAGATGGCATTGAATACCTTCTTTCCATTTTTTTTCATCAACAACGAAAGCTGACATCCGCGTGCCTTCGGGTTTTTTGGTGTGATGATTGAAAAATAATGAGCGTTGTGAGGAATCTCCTTCAATAAAAATTCAAGGTAGCCCGTGAGCATCAAACTTTTTGCACGCAACGATTTCATACCGGCTTCATCAAAAATCTTGAGCGAAGCCAACTGAGCTGCCCCGGTAAGCACCGGAAAATTGGAAAGCTGCCAGCCATCTGCACCGGGCATCGGTTTAAAACCTTTCTTCATCTGAAATCTTTCAGACGCATCGTGCCCCCACCAGCCTGCCAGTCGAACCATGTTTTTGTTTTTTGCATGACGCTCGTGCACAAAAAGGCCGGCCATGCCTCCGGGTCCGGAGTTTAAATATTTGTAGCCGCACCAAACGGCAAAGTCAACATTGTGTTTGTGCAACTGCAACGGCACATTGCCAATGGCATGCGCCAAATCGAAGCCGACATACGCGCCAGCCGAATGACCGGCTTTCGTTATTTTATTCAATTCAAAAAACTGACCTGTATAATATTGTACGGCACCAAAAAGTACGAGCGCCAATTCGTTTTGGTGGTGTTTGATGGCCGCGAGTATATCTTCCGTGCGCAGTGTGTGTTCGCCCTGTCGCGGCTTTAACTCTATAACTACATCGGCCGGGTTAAGACCGTGCTGCTTTACCTGCGACTCTACGGCATATTGATCGGAAGAAAATGCACCTGCTTCGGTGATGATTTTATACTTCGTTTTAGTAGGCCGATAAAACGAAGTCAGCATCAGGTGTAGGTTAACCGTTAGCTGGTTCATAGCCACTACTTCGCCCGGTTTCGCACCGACTAATTTTGCCAATGATTTTTTGCTGAACTGATGATAATGCAGCCACGGTCTGCGCGAATGAAAATGCCCCTCTACACCCAACGCTGCCCAGTCGGTCAATTCTTCTTCTATTAATTTTTGAACTGATTTCGGTTGCAGTCCCAGCGAATTGCCTGTAAAATAGATGGCGGTTTTTCCATTTACCTTAGGCAGATGAAACGCTGAGCGATACTTTCGAAGTATATCTTCCTGATCGAGCCGCTTGGCGAAGGAACGTGTATTTTCAAATTTCATGATACAAACAAAAATATTAAAACATTGACAGTTGTGGTGTTAACACACCTTCGTGCTGCAGCAACCATTTTTTATTTTCCAAGCCGCCACTGTAGCCTACCAGGTCGCCCCGTTTGCCGATCACCCGATGGCACGGTACTACAATGGCTATGGGGTTTTGGCCGTTAGCCAAACCAACCGCCCGGATAGATTTGATGTTACCCACGCAGATAGCCAGCTCTTCGTACGAAATAGTTTTACCGAAAGGGATATTCAGTAACTCATTCCATACTCTTTTTTGAAAGTCTGTTCCTCGGAGTTCCATTTCAAAAGAGAAAAATTTTCTTTTCCCTGAAAAGTAATCTTCCAGTTCGGCTATACACAGATCAATAACAGGAGAAGTATTTACTTCTTGCCGGCTGTCTTTGTTGAAACTGATGGCAACGATTTTTTCATTTTCTGACTCAATGCAAAGCTCACCCACAGGTGAAGCATAATAAGCTGTTTTCTTCAAGGTTTTTTCTTTTTGCCTCCACCTACCGATAAGCCCACTTTAGCCGCCATATAATTGGCATTGATCATTTTAACCGTAACTGCTCCGGGACCAGAATTCGGGATGATACTTCCTGAAACATTCTTAACCGGAGGCATGAAATTATATTCTATATTAAATGTTAAGTGGCCATAATCAAACCCGACACGTGGATAGAACCCGACTATATTTTTTTCGTAATTGGAACTACAATCGCAGAGAAACAAATCTTTATTATTCATGTTATAGATGCCTGCACCGGCTCCTACAAAGGGATGGAGTGTGCGGCCTGAAAAATAATACTGCGCATTGATACTTTGAGAGCCGATGTAGGCCGGAATGTTCGTTCCACCCAAGACGAATAACGCTTCCATTTTAAACCCGACAGCAATATTGTCGTTCAGGCGATAGGCCGGCTCAATAAAAAACGCAGAGCCACCCGCACTATGGATGGCCGCGCCACCCGCACCAATGCCTACTTTAAATTTCTTGTATTCTTGCGCCTGCGATGCTACGGACAGCAATAAGCAAGCGATGCAAACAAGTTGTTTCATGGAATAAATTAAACAAACCGTGGATCAGTTTCCATGACCGTGCCACATTGTTGGCAGGTGCGCAATTCTTTCGATCCATAAAAATCGCGAAAGCGCGGCAAAAAATCTTTTTCAATATTGTCGAGGTGAAAGCGATATTCGTGCAGCTTGTTATTACATTTTTCGCAAAACCAAATCAGCCCATCCTGATACGTTTGGGTGGCACGCTTACATTCAATAACAAGGCCTACCGTGTTAGCGGGGCGCTCCGGCCGATGCGGTGTGTTGGCCGGCAGCAAAAACATTTCGCCTTCTTTGATCGGGATGTCAACTGCTTTTCCATCTTCCTGAATACGCACATTGATATGACCTTGCAATTGATAAAACAATTCTTCTGTCTGATTGAAGTGATAATCTTTTCGGGCGTTGGGGCCGCCCACAATCATCACAATATAATCGCCTGCATCGGCATATAGGTTTTTGTTTCCTACGGGTGGTTTCAACAGATCGCGGTTTTCGGTAATCCATTGATTCAGATGAAAAGGTCTGCGGATAGCCATAATGTTTTCTTTTATTCGTTAAAGTTACTCATTCAAAATTGAATTGTGAGAGCGATGAATATAGAATTTTACTGCTTGGGTATCTTTCGCCTGACTCTGATTAATTTTTCCCGGCAATCAATTTCTGGCAAATTTTTTCAACCCTATTTTTCTTTTTGTAAAACTCATGGTTTTCTTTTTCGATAATATATTTTTCTAGCCGCAGAAGCCTGAACCAATCCTCTCCGGGTTTATTCGGATCGTTTTCGGCAAAGAATAATTCTATTTCACCTTGTGGTTTTTCTGTTTCGTATCTAAGCCGGGTGGACGACACAGCACAAATATATTTTGCTTTCAAGCCCAGCAGAGCCGCTTTCCAAGCAATGAGTCCACCGAGACTAAACCCGATGACAGATACTTCCTCTTTTTCCTTTTCTAATAAATTTTTGATAGCCCTTTCAATGCCACCCATCAAAAAAAGCTGGTGGATCAATTCTTGTGTTTGTCTTCTTGTATCAATTTCACCTAACTCGCAACAATCATAAAAATGCACATCAAACTTATTTTGCAATAATTCTATGTAATCGGTAACCCAATCCGAGTTTTGCTTACCCCACAAGTCGGACAATATGATCAATCTGCTTTTCAATGGTACTGAGACGATCTAAATAAGATCACGATGGTTACCGAATGGATATTTTACCGCTACACATTTTCATAGATAATAGCTGCCCCCTGCCCTACGCCTATGCACATAGTAGCCAGTCCGTACTTTACATTTCTTTTTTTCATTTCGTAAATAAGTGTAGCGCTGATGCGTGCGCCACTGCAACCGAGCGGGTGACCGATGGCAATAGCCCCGCCATTCACATTCACAAGAGCCGGATCAAGATGAAGATCGTGCAGGCAGGCCAATGATTGTGCAGCAAAGGCCTCGTTTAATTCTATCAACCCAATATCAGAAATTTTCAAACCGGCCCGTTGCAATGCTTTGTTGGTTGCCGGCACAGGGCCTATGCCCATATAAGCCGGGTCAACACCCGCTACGGCAAAAGACACCACACGCACCAGTGGCTTTAAATTTTTTTCTTTTACCAAATTGCCCGACACGATCATGGCGGCAGCCGCGCCATCGTTGATGCCCGATGAGTTTCCGGCTGTTACGCTTCCTCCTTCTTTGAAAGCAGGTTTGAGTGCGGCTAATTTTTCCAGCGATGTTTCGCGTGGGTATTCATCTTTTTCGAAAATGAAATTTTCTTTTCCTTTTTGAACGGCTATACCGATCAGTTCTTCTTTGAATTTATTTTCTGCTTGTGCCTTAAAGTATTTTTGTTGTGAAGCCAACGCAAAGTGGTCTTGCGCTTCGCGGCTGATCTGCCACTTGGCCGCCACGTTCTCGGCTGTTTCGCCCATGCTGTAGGGATGATACAGCCGGGAAAGTTTTGAGTTGACAAATCGCCAACCGATGGTGGTGTCGAACATCTCGGCTTTGCGCGAAAAACTCTCTTCGCTTTTGCCCATCACAAATGGCGCACGCGACATGCTCTCTACGCCCCCGGCTATGTAAGCTTCGCCATCGCCATGAAAAATTCCGCGTGCCGCATCCATGATCGCCTGCAGCCCAGAGGCACAGAGTCTGTTTACCGTCACTCCGCCCACCGATGTGGGAAGACCCGCCAGCAAGGCAGCCATGCGCGCCACGTTGCGGTTGTCTTCACCAGCCTGATTAGCGGCACCCAATATTACATCCTCAATAGCACTTCCATCTATCTGCAAGTTGCGCTCAATTAATTTTCTGATTGCCAATGCAGCTAAATCATCCGGCCTGACAGTAGCCAGCGAGCCACCGTATCTTCCTACCGGTGTGCGGAGGATGTCAACAACGTAAGCATCTTTCATGTGAGGAGATTAATACAAAACATAAATTGCCCCAAGTTAATCAACTTACAGAAGACAGACTTTGGTATATCAGGTGAAAAAACCTGTTTTTTTTATCCCCTAAAGCAGGGATTTTTATTTCCTCAAGTTGACTTACCTTTGTGTACACATACAGAATTAAACCCAAAATTTTCACATGAAAACAAACAAAATCTTTCTGGTGCCTGCCATTGCATTTGCACTGGTGGCACTGTCGTGCAGCAAAAGCAGTTCGCCAGCAGCGGTGAGCCCCGCTTCGGCACAATCAACCTTTTCGTCTGTCAATACAGATGTAGCTGCGGCTGTTAACGGACTGAACACAGCACCGGGAAACGTGGCACTCAATTCATTTGCAAGCCTTAGCAATGTTTCCAGCCCCTTAGGGAGAATCCGTTCTTTCGGTTCAATACAAAATATTAATGATGTAAAGAGTGCTTTGAGTGCCGGACTTTCCTCTATCCGCCTGATGCTTTTAAAAAGCACTGCTACCGAGCGCGTAGCCGGAAGTACACCTTTTGGTTTTGCTAACAAGGTAGGCACCTACTCTTGGAGCAAAGCCAACCATAAATGGAATTACACTTCCGGTGGGAATATCATTAAAATTGATTATCCGTCAGATACTACCTCCTCCACTAATGATACCGAACTTCAAATTACTGCTTATACAGAAGTTCAGGTTGGCACCGACTACTTCCCTACCGGCATTGAGATGGCTATTTATCAGCCCATAGGCGGCACCAAGCAAGTGGGCTTATCGCTGACGGCCTCGGGTTATGACAACACCGGCAACCCCAACAAAGCAAGCATTACATTTTACGTTAACCCCTATTCAATTACTTTTAGTTTTGATAACAGTCAGAATCTTTCTGCGACTGAATCTTTCAGTTTCACTAAAGGCTCTACGGTTTATATCGGCACGAGCATTACCGCCTCGTATGCTTCTGCTGCAGATCAAGCCAATGGCAACCCCAACAAAGTTTCGGGCTACCTTCAATTGGAAAATGTGAAATTCAACACCACGATTGACGGCACGCTCGCAGCCACCTCGAACGACATGAACCAATATATTGTAATCGTTATAACCATTGATGGCGGAACAGCCGGCCATGTGGTTTGGGTTACCGATCCGAACAGCGGGGAGCAAGTACCTTATGTGCAATACAATGACAAATCGCAGCAAGCACTATCGCAGGTTTTTGCTGACCTGCAAACACAGCTCAATAATTTAGGCTGACAGATTACAATTTATTGTTTTCAAAAAAGGAGGTTTTGCCTCCTTTTTTATTTTTATATGTAAAGAAAGAAATCTGAATGCCTATTTTTGCCATGAAACCTTCAATCTATGTGGCAACGAGTTCAAACAATATTTCTGGTAGTAGCGGCCGTTAGTCTGGTGGCCATGATTTTTTTTCCGGTGTGGGAAGTACAAACTGAAAATGCCCGTCTTACGCTCTACCCGTTATACTACCGCGCCCAACTGGGCAAAGATGTATCAGAAATTTATCTCCCTTACAGTTTCATCGCAATGCTGGCGTTGGCTGCGGCTACCGTAGCTGTTATCTCCATTCAGAAATATACAAACCGGCTGCTCCAGCTCAAGTTGGGCGCCCTCAATTCATTGCTCATGGCCGGCTGCGGTTTCGCTGCCGTTTATTTTGCCATGAGCCTCTCTAAAAACAACCATGCTGCGGGCGAATTTGGTTTGGGACTTTACCTGCCCTTCGCAGCCATGGTCTGCAATGCTATTGCTAACCGGTTTATCAGACGAGATGAAAAGCTGGTGAAAGATTCAGAAAGAATAAGGTGAAACCCGGGCTTTGCAAAACCTGAAAATCCCCTTCATCTTTGTAAGATTAATAACCGGCAAACCATACCTCATAAATTGTAGAGATGAAATACAAACGCATTCTTTTAAAACTCAGTGGCGAGGCCTTGATGGGCAATAAAAACAGCAACATAGACCCCGAGGTGCTGGAGCAATATTGTGAAGAAATAAAGGCGGTAAAGGAAAAGAATGTGCAACTCGCCATCGTCATAGGAGGAGGCAATATTTTTCGCGGGGGGCAAGCCGAAGCCTTGGGCATAGACCGCGTGCAGGGCGACTACATGGGCATGCTGGCCACCGTTATCAATGCCATGGCGCTGCAAAGTGCGCTGGAGCGCCACGGCCTTTACACCCGGCTGATGGCGGGCATCAAAATGGAGCAAGTGTGCGAGCCCTTCATCAGGCGGAGAGCCATCCGCCACTTAGAAAAAAACCGCATCGTGATTTTCGGGGCAGGTATTGGCAATCCTTATTTTACCACCGACTCCACCGCCAGTTTACGTGCCATCGAAATACAGGCCGATGTGGTGCTGAAGGGCACACGCGTAGATGGCGTTTATACCAAAGACCCTTTAAAATTTCCGGATGCCGTTCGTTACAAAACGCTTTCTTTTCAGGAAGCTTATGAAAAAAACCTGAACATCATGGATATGACGGCCTTCACACTTTGCCAGGAAAATAAATTGCCGATTATCGTTTTCGATATGAACAAAAAAGGAAATTTGTTAAAGATTGCACAAGGCGAGGAAGCCGGAACATTGATTAGCTAATTTTAGATTATAGAATTATGATTTTAGATTGGAACACACGCCATCTAAAATCGCAGATCAAAAAATTAATTTATGGAAGAAATAGAACTCTACCTCGAAGATGCCAAAGACCAAATGAACAAGGCCTTGAGCCACGTGGCCGGTGAGCTGGCCAAAATACGGGCGGGCAAAGCCAACCCCTCTATGCTGGACGGCATCCTGGTGTCATACTACGGTGCCCTGAGCCCGCTTCATCAGGTTTCTTCCATCACCACGCCCGAGGCACGCACCATCTTCATCAAGCCGTGGGAGAAAAATCTGATCCAGGAAATTGAAAAAGCCATCATGGCCGCCAACATCGGCCTCACCCCGCAAAACGATGGGCAGCAAGTAATCATCAACATACCTATGCTCACCGAGGAGCGAAGAAAACAGTTGGTGAAGCAGGTGGGGCAAGAGTGCGAGCACGGCAAAGTAAGCACACGCAGCATCCGCAAAGACACCAACGAATCGCTGAAGAAAATAAAAGGCGCCTCGGAAGACGATGTAAAAAATGCCGAAGGCGAAGTGCAAAAACTGACAGACGATTTCATTTCCAAAATTGACGCCCTCATGCGCAAGAAGGAAGCAGAAATTATGACGGTGTAGGTTTATTTGTTTAAAAAACCTTTATATTAAAAAGCCCGTTCGTATTCCACAGAATCTGTTATTTTTAAATAGTCAATGGTTCTAAAAACAAAATTAAAATTTATGAACAAGCTATTTTTGATACTATTTATCATCATGGTGTCCGCTGCCAATTCTTACTCACAAAAATCAGATACGATTGTTACCATGAGGGGGTCAATCATTTGTAGTGTTAAAGAAGTAACACCCGAAACAGTGGCTTACACCAATCCAAATGAGTCGGTAGTTTATA
The DNA here is from genome assembly GCA_018267215.1 of Bacteroidota bacterium. Lineage (GTDB taxonomy): Bacteria > Bacteroidota > Bacteroidia > Cytophagales > Cyclobacteriaceae > ELB16-189. The sequence goes on along the minus strand of JAFDYX010000015.1, from coordinate 28,304 downwards.
AAATTGAAAAAGGCGCAGTAGCCTGGATATCCTATGGAAGTGGCCGAACAGAAAAGTACAACGATATGAAAAATTTGGCCAACATTACCGATGCAAACGATTGGAAAAAGGTGGATGTTGCCACATCAGAATATGAAACGAGAGGACTGCATAAAATTGATGTCATTACTACAAAAGCCACCGCAGCTACCGTGTACTCAAGCGCTAACCACATACAAAACCGGGCTTACGATAAATTGAAAATTGCATCCGCCTTATTGGGTGGCAATTTGGTTTACCTCATGACTCAACAAACTTTTCAGGGCAACAATGTACCCACCGGCTTAACAAGAACATACCGCGCACAAATTTCGGGCACGGTGTACTGCTCGCAACTGCTAGACTCTGTAAAATTTAAAGAATTATTGCAGGATGAAAAAAAATATATACTGGCCAGTAAAACTGGTATGCGCTTAAATGACGCTGCTATCCACGATTTTTCATCCAACAGCACTTCTTTGCCTGATAAGTTTCAAATCTCTCTTAAAAATTATGAGATCGAAAAAGGATTTATCTATGTGGATTTGCCAGCGCGACTTTTAGAAGTGAGTAGCTCGAGGAAATTTGCAAGATGCCGGGTGCTGAGATTCGATCAGGGAAAAATTGTTCTCGCTTATCGTGATGGTGCCAGTATCTATAATTTCCTTTTGCTTAAATCTTTATAAACCTGCTCGCCAGCCTAGATGCACCCCGTCCTGTTTAAAATAGGAAGCCTCACTATTTACACCTATGGATTCTTTATTGCACTGGGCGCGGTGCTGGGTGGTTTGTTTTTATGGCGGCAGGGAAAGAAGCAGTATAGGCTCACCTTCGATCAGGCAAACTCGCTTTTTCTATTATTGATTATCGGTGGTGTTGTGGGCGGCAAAGTGTTTCTCATTTTTGAAAGCCCGCGTTATTATTTTTCCCATCCCGCTGAATTATTCAGTCAAAATGGTTTTGTGTTCTATGGTTCTCTGCTCACCGATATTCCGCTCATGTTATGGTTCTTCCGTAAAAACAAACTGCCTATACTGGGTATGCTGGATATCATGGCGGCTGTAACCTGCATCGTGCATGGCTTGGGGCGCATCGGTTGTTTTAATGCCGGCTGCTGTTATGGTAAGCCCACCACGAGCTGGGCCGGTGTTATTTTTACAGACACCGTGTGCCAGGCGCAGCCGCTCAACACTCCGTTGCACCCCACTCAGTTATACGAAGCGATACTTATTTTTTCAATACTGCTGATCGTGCTGTTCATCCATCGCAACAAAACATTTAACGGACAAGCTTTTTTAAGCTACCTGATTTTGTACGCTGCCGGGCGGGCTGTTATCGAACAATTTCGGGGCGATACCCAACGGGGGTTCGTCATCGAAAACGTGCTTTCCATCTCGCAATTCATTTCTATTTTGTTGATAGGCATTGCTATTTTTTTCTATGTAAAATTGAAGCGAAGTGCTACCTTTCCTTGAACAAAATAGATTATGGAGAATGAAAGTTTTTTTCAGCGCTTCAAACGTACACTAAAGAAAATTTTTATCCGCTTGTTACTGGCACTGCTGGTTGTGGGCGTTATTTATTTTTCCTTTACCTACTGGGGCGTGTATGAGCGCGGTGTCATGGCCGGCAAAATGATTCGTCTCACGCAAAAGGGTATGCTCTTTAAAACCTATGAAGGCAAGTTGAGCCTGGAAACTTTTGGCGCACTGAAAAATACGAGCCCGATAGCCGAAACTTTTGATTTCTCGGTAGAGAGCGACCAGACTGACCTGATCAAAGAATTAGAACAAGTGGCGCTGAGTGGGGAGCGCATCAACCTGAAGTATGTAAAACGATATGCCATTTTTCCCTGGCGTGGCGACACCCGCTATTTTGCCGAGGGCGTAGAACGGGTGAAGTAACTACATCCCTGCTTTTCAACAGAAGTCGGTGGATGGCAAAAAAGTATATGAGGTTTTTAAATTCCGTCAATAAACTGACGCAATTTATACAAATTCCGTCAACAAACTGACGCAATTTATATGTAGAAAAATGTCTTAGTGGGCATGAAGTGCCTTCTCATAAGCATCTTCATAGTGCTTCACTAACTGGCTCCAGTCAAAGGCTGAAGAATAGTTTTCAACATTGTTGCGTTGTGTGATACGCTCTCTTCTGCTCTGTTTCAAGAATTTATACAGAAAGTTTGCCAGTTGTTTAGCGCTCCAATCGAAAGTGCGCTTGCCACGCTCCACTACAAACATGCCTCCTTTTTCATGGTCTGGCATGTTCTTCATTAAATAATCGCCAAAGCCGCTCAGGTCGCTCGTTACGGCCGGCACACCGCTGGCCATGCACTCCAACGGGGTGTAGCCCCAGGGTTCGTAATAGCTTGGAAAAATTCCCAGATGGCATCCGCGCACAAACTGACTGTAGTCTAATCCAAACAACGGGTTGGTGGATGTGATAAAGTCCGGGTGATAAATAATTTTCACTTTGTCTTCAGGTCTATTCACCAAGTTTCTGCGGGTCAAAAACCGGACGATGTCGTCTTGCTCTTCGTTCACCAGCCGGTGAGTAACCGGTGTGGGCAGGCGTTTGCTCTTCCATGTCTGAATCGTTCTGCGGTAACGCAGCGCCCAGTATTCATCTATAAAAAGATTCAGGTCAGGCAAATGATGATCCGTGCGTTGAGTGCTTTCAATAAAAAAACGCTTGCCTACCTGTTGCTGAATGGCATGGCATACTTCGCGAATCTCTTCCATCACCGCCCTGGACTGCAGCACTTCGGGTTTGATGCTGATATATTCGCGCTTGGTAACAAAAAACACTACGATGGTAACTTCAGATTTTTCTTGTTTCAATTGTTCGTTAAGATGGTACAACGCTTCCAAGGTAAGGTCGAAGCCTTTGTTTTTATATTCGTACCGTCCCGAGGTAAAAAAGTAAAGTGTGTTATCCAGATGAAATGAATAAGATGGAAAAAAATGACCCATTACAAACTCATGGATTTTTTCTTTATAGCGGGCGTGTAAATTTTGAAACTCATGGAGTGCTTCAAACCGCTGGATGTTTAAACCATTGGGCGTAACAACATCGGGTGTGCGCTTCAACAGATGTTTGCACTCGCGTGCTGTTACATCGCTTACCGTAGTAAGCACATCACAATATTTAGCACAGCTAAATTCGATGGAGGCCTCGGCCACCACACCAAACTTTTTAGCTTCTTCTATCCAGTTAAAAAACGGAAGGTGCGCGTAAAACAAAGGCGAATTGATGGCCAAGTGACGCCCTAATTGCGTAGCGTGTGTGGTAAAGACTGTCTTCACCGGGCATCCTTCCCGTTTGATATCTAAGATCGGCAGCCCGGCCATCCACTCATGAAAATGCGCAACAATGGGCTTGTCTCCTTTCAGCCGCACCAGCTCATCAAAAAACAATTTGGTGAGAAAGGCAAATGCTACCACCTGATCTACCAGCGCATGGCCGTCAGGCACTTGTATCTGGTGGTTTTTCCAAAGTAAATATTTTACTACGCTCAGCGCTTTTTCCTCTATCAATGGGTTCATCAACACTACACGGGGTTTGCCGGGTATCAGCCATTCGGCATACACTACATCATATCCTTTTTTGTGCAAATTGGCAGCCGCTAATGCAAACACATCCCCCGCATCGTCAATCAATTCTATTTCGGTCAGAATATTTTTATTGACATACGGGCCCACCATACAAAAATTGGTACCGTGGTCTTTTACCATTACCGGTGCCTTCGAGCGGATGACGGTATGTATCCCTCCTACCTGATTACAGACCTCCCAAGCCACCTCAACGAGCAGATGCTTGTCATTTTTTATGATTGATTTGTGAGGCATACTCTATCTTTTTCTGACTTCTAAGATAACAGAATACAAGTCAATTTGGCTGAAATTTGTTTTCAAAAACCAACTAACCGTGTCATAATTTCTTAAAATAAGCGCAGTGTTGTAACTGGATAGTATTTTGTATGATGGCCTGGCATAATATCAAACTATGAACTTCGAAAAATTTACGATAAAATCTCAGGAAGCATTACAGAAAGCTGCTGCCATTGCCACTGGCAACCAACAGCAAGCCATTGAACCGGGGCACTTGCTGCAGGCCATTCTGGAAACAGACGAAAATGTTTCTGCTTATGTAATGAAGAAAATGAATGTGAATGAAACCATTCTCAGAAATAAACTGGACGAGATGGTGAACGCATATCCGCGTGTTTCAGGGCAACAGGCATATCTCTCGCCAGCGGCCAACACCGTTTTACAAAATGCAGAAAAAGAACTGCGCGAATGGAAAGATGACTTCATTTCTATCGAGCATTTGTTGCTAGCTCTACTTAGCACCAAAGACAAAGTTTCCACACTCATGAAAGATGTGGGCTTCGATCGTTCTGCTTTGCAAAAAGCGATCAAAGAACTGCGCGGCAACAGTCAGGTAACAGATCAAAATGCGGAAGCTAAATACAAGTCGCTGGAGCGGTATTCAAAAAACCTGAATGACTTAGCGAAGAAAGGAAAGATTGACCCCGTCATCGGCCGTGATGAAGAAATCAGGCGCGTGCTGCAAATACTTTCGCGCAGAACAAAAAATAATCCTATTCTATTGGGAGAGCCCGGTGTTGGTAAAACCGCTATCGTGGAAGGCATGGCACAGCGCATCGTAAATGGTGATGTGCCCGAAAACCTGAAAACAAAAATATTGGTTTCGCTCGACATGGGTTTGCTCGTAGCCGGTGCCAAATATAAAGGTGAGTTTGAAGAACGCCTGAAAGCCGTCATCAAAGAAGTAACCGACTCTAACGGAGAGATCATTCTTTTCATAGACGAAATACACACGCTGATTGGTGCCGGGGGCGGAGAAGGAGCCATGGATGCTGCCAACCTGCTCAAGCCTGCCTTAGCCCGTGGTGAGCTGCATGCCATTGGTGCCACCACTTTAAAAGAATACCAAAAACATATTGAAAAAGATAAAGCGCTGGAAAGAAGATTTCAGGCCGTGATGGTGGATGAACCGAGTGTAGAAGATTCTATTTCCATTTTGCGTGGCATTAAAGACAAGTACGAACTGCACCACGGGGTGCGCATCAAAGACGATGCCGTCATCTCGGCTGTAGAACTTTCCAGCCGGTACATTAGCGACCGTTTTCTTCCAGACAAAGCTATTGACCTGATGGACGAGGCTGCCTCTAAGCTGCGGCTGGAGATGGACTCTCTGCCGGAAGAGCTTGACGAGCTTAACCGCAAAATCATGCAACTGGAAATCGAGCGCGAAGCCATCAGACGCGAGAAGGACAAAGAAAAAGAAACCTCTCTAAGCAAAGAAATAGCCGAGTTGAGTGAGCAGCGTAATTCCTTGAAAGCAAAATGGGAAAGCGAAAAAGAAGTAGTGCAGGGAATACGGTGGGAAACCGAAGCGATGGATAAGCTGAAGTTTGAAGCCGAGCAAGCCGAAAAAGCTGGCGACTATGGTAAAGTAGCCGAGATCCGTTATGGCAAATTAGCAGAGGCTGAGAAAAGAATAAAAAGCCTGCAAACTAAAATAAAAGAAATGCAAGGCGAACATTCACTTCTGAAAGAAGAAGTGGATAGCGAAGATATAGCCGAAGTAGTAGCCAAGTGGACGGGCATACCGGTTTCGAAAATGCTGCAGAGCGAGCGCGAAAAATTGCTCCACCTGGAAGACGAACTGAGCAAGCGCGTGGCCGGGCAAGAAGAAGCCATAAAAGCTTTAAGCGATGCTGTGCGCAGAAGCCGCGCGGGGCTGCAAGACCCCAAGCGCCCCATCGGGTCGTTTATTTTTATGGGAACAACCGGTGTCGGCAAAACGGAACTGAGTAAAGCACTGGCCGAATACCTGTTCAACGATGAAAACGCCATGGTGCGCATAGACATGAGTGAATACCAGGAGCGGCACAGCGTCAGCAGGCTGATCGGTGCGCCTCCGGGCTATGTGGGCTACGATGAAGGTGGTCAACTGACAGAGGCCGTCAGGAGAAAACCTTATTCTGTGATTTTGCTGGATGAAATTGAAAAAGCACATCCCGATGTGTTTAACATTCTGTTGCAGGTGCTTGATGACGGCCGCCTGACCGACAACAAAGGGCGGGTGGCAAATTTTAAAAATACCATCATCATCATGACCACCAACATCGGCTCGCAGATCATTCAGGAAAATTTTGAAAAAATTACCGATGAAAATTATTTTGACGTCATCGAAAGTACGAAAGAAGAAGTAGTAGCGTTATTGAAGAAAACGGTGCGCCCTGAATTTATCAACCGTATTGATGAAATGATTATGTTCAGGCCGTTGACGAAGAAAGACATTCTGAAGATTGTACACATTCAGTTTGAATTAATTAAAAAGCGATTGGCCGAAACGGGCATCAGCTTAGAAATATCTGAAAATGCGCTCAGCCGGCTGGCCAAACTTGGTTTTGATCCCCAGTTTGGGGCGCGCCCGTTGAAAAGGGTGATACAGCGCGAATTGTTAAACGAACTGTCGAAACAAATTTTATCGGGAAAAGTGAACAAGAATTCATCTATTTACGTTGATGTAAAAAACGAAGTGGAGTTTGAGTTTATCAATAAAGGTTAGTAAGAATGTTGGTTAGTGGGGTTTGGTAAATCTCGCCCATAGGGCGGGATGGTTTTTGGGGTTAGGGCGTGCAGAGGTGCACGCCCTATTTATTTTTCATCCAGCTTTTAGAAATATTTTAACGCTGGCGTCAGTCGAGTTTTAATCTGACTGCTCACAAGCAATCACCAGGGCTATCATAAAAAACAAAATTTTACCTATCAATAATCACCTGCCTTCGAATAACAGCATCTCTTTGTAAAACATGGATATAGTAAATACCTGGAGAGAAATTATGAACAGGAATATTTATGTTCTCACCACTTGACTGAGCAGAATAAACCGGAGATCCAAAATTATCCATCAACTTTAATTGGTAAGCCTGTTGCCAAGTACTCCTAAGGTCTGACGAAAGGCTATCTTTAACCTGAACTGTCATAAATGAGGCAGCTGGGTTAGGAAAAATGTTTATTGTAGTATGGCGCGTGGCCTGCGCATTAATTACCATACAATTTTGATTACAAAAACTCATACACTGATTATTTGTACCACAAGTATTTTTTGCTGAAAGTGAGATAGTGAAATTGGCTGAAGCGCTCTTTGAGATAAAATTGAAACGAGTGGGGCTTAACGATGAGCCTGACACAACTGCACTATTTTTATTCAGTGTCATGACCGGGGGTGAGGTATTTCCACTCACACTGATTTCCACTATATGATCTACAAGTGCCGTGTACGGAATATTTCCAGCATCACAAAAGGGGTAAGCCTGAATGTTTCCATCAATTGAAATTGTATTGAATGATGGCAACCCTACATATATGTCTAAAGGAGTGATGGGCACCGTACAGCCATTGGTAAATGTGGCCATAATCTTAGCAGGCCCGCCATAGGCAAGCACTGTGGCTGTGCCCGTGTTAGGATCTATGTTTAGTGCCTGCGATAAATTTACCGACCACTTTACTTGGTTGGAGGCTGTGTTATTGTTAATAGAATATGTTGCCGTAGAGCAGATTATAGCAGGGCCGGTAACCGTGGGATAAACAAATGGAGGCGTGTACGGAGCAGAATTAATCACGCTGCCACAAGTAAAACTTATACTAACTGATATCGGCCCCGAATCGGCAGGTGTACCACTCGGTTTGAGTTTAATCGTATTGCCAGTTTGACTTATCAATTGCCACGAGCCCGGATAAGACCAAGCATAACTTTGCACACACCCTAACGAAGGATTTAACAAAGCTGTAAACGTAACAGGTGTAGTATTGCAAGCCGTGCTGCCCGTATAGCCTTGGGGTACGGCAATAGTAACTGTGGGGTTATAGCCTGATAAGGAGATGCTCATGGGTGCTGATGAACCGGCCGAGCCACACCGGTCGTTGATGGCACCCACTACTTGCACATTGCCCGGCACAGCACAAGCTGTTGGGTGGATGGTGATGCCATTGAGCGGTGTACTGGTGATGTTGCCCTCGGCATACCAGCCTGGTGGCAACGTCCAAGAATAAATTACTTCTTGTACCGGTGGCTGGGTTATACCGCCCGTACCCTGAACGAACATGTGCGGCACTGTAATATGCACTGTTTTGGTGTTGCAGTAATCTATACTGGCCGGACCGTTATTAGAACTAAAGGATTGGCCATTCACAGAAAGGATCAGTGCAGACCAAGGAGCAACAACTATTTTATTATCACTCTCTTTAGTACAATTTGAAAATGATACTGACAGTGTAGCAATTGCACCTGGCGTGTCGTTCCAAATAATCGTTATGCTTTGCTTGTTGTTTGTACCAACTATTTGCCCGTTTGTGAAGGTCCAGTTTGGTGTGCAACCAGATGGAATGTTGTCTATGGAGTAAGTATTAGATATTACTGGACAAATAGTGCCATTGACTGGTGATGCAGTAGAAGTTAACGATATTGTTTGTCCGATCAATGTGATATTTACAAAAATCAATAAAGCAATAAGTAAGATTACGTTTTTCATATGGTTTGGGTTATCAATAGCAATCAGAAAATCGTTTAGTATTTATGAGGAATGTTTCTGATAAACGAGTAGTTGATCAGCAAACAAAGTGAATTATTCAATTCTGGAGGTATTGGCAAAAATGACCCAAAACTCTTATTTATATTTTGTAGCCCAAAATTATCAATCAATTGAATAGACAGGCTGTGCTTATTTTTTTGCCAAGCTTGATAGCTGAATCCAACAACAAGACCATAGTCATCATTTTGAATACTAGTGGTACTGCTTGCAGTACCAAAGGATGTTATACCCCCATTTTGGCTATCAACTCCATATATGAATCTCCCATTGAATGATGCCTCAGAAAAAATGTGATAGTTTTTACTAAGGTTATCCTGCACAAAATGACCTTTTATGCTTTGAATTTTTCCATAATATCCGCCAACGAGCAATGCACATTTTCCCTGTTTGCCGAAGTTAATTTTTGGAATTATAGATAATGTAAGATATTGATATGTGTATGTAGACTCAACACTTTGAATCAGATTATGAGTAGCAGATGTATCCTTAGGTTTAGTTGTGAACTTTGCTTTTGTCCCTGTTTGATCCCAACTTACCCTTAGCAGAATTTCTAATCGTTTATTAACAACAGGACTAACACCTACTCCAAAAGAGTACCCCATTTTCAACTCTCTATTATTCTTGAAGTATGGGCTATAATGGTTGTCTATAAATTTATTGCCATGATTGAGTGAGGAATTCGCTCCGGCAAATACTTCTAATTTATTGACAATGTCTCTCAATGAAACGTGAATTCGTTTTCTTGGTATCAGCTTTTGCAGATCAGGTTTCTCTTGCGCAAATAAGTTGAGGCTAAGCAATAGGCAAACAGAAACAACTGAGTATATGCGTGATCGCTTCATCGGTTAGGTAAGTCAAAATTATTAAAAAAAAAAAATGAAAAAGAAAAAGTGTTTTTTAAAAAAATGTGTCAGTCGAATTTTTTAATCTGACTTGCTGTGGGTCACTATTTATTATTAGCAGAGTCTCGCGCCTCGCGGACTCTGCTTTTTATTTGTACCTTACTTTCATTCTACCAACCAATGTCTTCACCACCACGCGGAGTCCCTACCTCGCTCATTCTCTCCCTTCAGGAGACTCCGCGGAGAAGGAGTCCCATCAACGTTGCAAAAACTGATTGATCCAGAATTATTTCTGATCTGCTTTCAGCAAATTTTTTATTTGCTCGCGCTCTAACTGGCAGTTCGTCCATCCGTCATCCAGTTTGGTACTGTATTTTTTGTAGAAGCGAATGGCGGGTTCGTTCCAATTCAGCACCTGCCACATCATGCCTGTGCAATTCGAATCAAGAGAATGTTGCATGGTGCGGTCAAACAACAATTTGCCAATGCCAGCGCCCCGTTCTTTTTCTGTTACAATAATATCTTCCAGATAAAGCCGCTTGCCTTTCCATGTGGAGTAGCGCCAATAGTAAAGCGAGAGCCCCACAATTTCTTTTTCATCCTCAGCCACAAAAAAACCGTAGATCGGGTTGGCACCAAAGCCATCTTGCTCCATCAATTCTAAAGTGTTTGTTACTTCGAGAGGGGCTTTTTCATACTCGGCCAACTCTTTGATCAACTCCAAAACACGCGGAAGGTCTTTCCTTTGGCCTGTGCGGATATTGATTTTAGCAGACGTCATTGAATCCTGTTATCAGCAACTTAATGCACCGGTCATTACATTTCTTTTTTTGCCATCGGTGGGATGATGCCCATGTTATACCACGCAAATGCATATTGATCGGCCGTTACTTCTATGGCCTTCGATAAGTTAGATGACCCATGCCCCGATTTGGTGTCGATGCGTATCAGCACGGGGCTATTGCTTGTGTTGTCTTCTTGCAGCGTAGCAGCAAACTTAAATGAATGGGCCGGCACTACGCGGTCGTCATGGTCGGCAGTGGTGATCAACGTAGCCGGATAATTCGTTCCGGGCTTCAGCGCATGAACGGGCGAATATTTTTTCAGGTACTCAAACATTTCTTTGGAGTCGTCAGCTGTGCCATAATCATAAGCCCAGCCCGCACCAGCCGTAAACTTGTGGTAGCGCAACATATCCATTACGCCCACCGCAGGCAGTGCCACTTTCATTAAGTCAGGCCGTTGTGCCATGGTTGCTCCGATGAGCAGCCCTCCGTTAGAGCCGCCCTGAACGGCCAAAAATTCTTTGGATGTATATTTTTCTTTGATCAGGTATTCGGCTGCGGCAATAAAATCATCGAACACATTTTGTTTGTTCATTTTAATTCCTGCCGTATGCCATTTTTCTCCATACTCTCCACCGCCCCGTAAATTGGGCTGCGCATATACACCACCGTTTTCAAGCCACACAATGCGCGAGGTGTTGAAGCTTGGCGTCAGGCTGATGTTAAATCCACCATAAGCATAAAGGAGTGTAGCATTTTTTCCGTTCAGTTCCGTTCCCTTTTTGTAAGTGATGAACATAGGAATACGCGTGCCGTCTTTGCTGTTATAAAAAACCTGTTTGGTTTCGTACGCCTCGGGATTAAAATCAATTTTTGGTTTTTCGTAAAGCGAAGATTTGCCCGATGCAATGTTGTATCTAAAAATGGTGGGCGGGTAAGTGAATGAGGTGAACGAATAATACAGATCCTTTTCATTTACTTTTCCGCCAAAGCCTGAGGCGGTGCCAATGCCGGGCAGTTCTATATCGCGCTCTATTTTTCCTTTCAGGTCGTACTGTTTCACTTGCGTTTTTACATCTACCAGATAGCTGGCAAATATTTTACCGCCACCAGCGCTGGCGTTCATCACATTTTCAGTTTCGGGGATAATGTCTTTCCAGTTTTCGGGTGTTGGTTTTTTAAAATCTGTTTCTACTACACGGGTGTTGGGCGCATGCAGGTTGGTTTCAATCAGCAGGCGGTCGCCCTCGTTAGCCATCACATTATGGTTATTGTCAAAATTGTTTACAACAGTTACCAATTTAGTTGTCGGGTTTTTTAAATCTTGAATATACAGTTCGTTGCCGGTGGTGCTGTTGGCCGCGGAGATCACTAAAAAGCGTTCGTCTTCGGTGAGGTAGCCGCCCACATATCTGCGCGGATTGTTGTCATCACCAAAAATCAATTGATCGCTGCTTCGCGATGTGCCCACTCGGTGATAGTATAATTTATGATTTTGAGTCTTGGCCGAAAGCTGGCTGCCCTTCGGTTTATCGTAGGTGCTGAAATAAAATCCTTCGTTGCCCTTCCAGGCAATACCACTAAACTTGATGTCGCGCAGGGTGTCTTCCAATAATTTTTTATCGGATGTGTTGAGGATGATAGCGTCCGTCCAGTCAGCGCCACCACGGGAAATCTGAAAGCCAACTCTTGATCCGTCTTTGGAAAAAGAAATACCGGCAAGCCGCGTGGTGCCGTCTTTAGAAAATGTGTTGGGGTCTAAAAAAATTTCTGCCGTTCCATTCTCACCTTTTTTACGGAAGAGAACACTGTGATTTTGCAGGCCGTCATTTTTATAAAAATAAAAATATTCGCCTTCCTGAAAAGGTGCTGTGAGTCGTTCATAGTTATACACCTTTTCAAGACGGGCACGGATTTGCTCACGAAACGGAATCGCCTTTAAATAATTAAAAGTCAATTCATTTTCTTTAGTTACCCAATCGGCCGTTTGCCGAGAGGTATCATTTTCCATCCATCGGTAAGGATCGGCTACGGCTGTGCCAAAGAGTGTGTCCACCACATCGCCTTTGGGTGAAGCGGGATAGGTGATCGAAGCCTGTTTCCGGTTGCACGAAAACGCTACGATTACTGACAAGAACAGAAATACATTTTTCATATCGGTTCTAATTAAATTTTTCTAAATACCATTTTACTGTTTTCCTGATGCCGGTCTCGAAAGTTTCTTCTGCTTTCCACTTCAACTCGCGTTCTATTTTTGTGGCGTCAATAGCATACCGCTTGTCGTGACCGGCACGGTCTGCCACATAAGTGATCAATTCCTGATAAGGCTTTCCGTTTTTTCGAGGGCGCAACTCATTTAAGATAACACATACGGTTTGAGCAATCTGATTATTGGTGCGCTCGTTCTTTCCGCCAATGTTATACGTTTCGCCCGCTTTTCCATTTTTAAAAGCCAGTTCAATTCCTTTTACATGATCTAACACATACAGCCAATCGCGCACATTTTTTCCATCACCATAAATAGGAATGGGCTTCTCCGCCAAGGCCGTTCGGATAATGGTGGGGATCAGTTTTTCCTTGTGCTGGCGCGGCCCGTAGTTGTTAGAGCAATTGGTGGTTACCACATTTAGTCCATAGGTGTGAAAGTAGCTGCGCACTAACATATCACTGCCAGCCTTCGATGCTGAGTAGGGGCTGTTGGGTGCGTAAGCTGTCGTTTCCGAAAACAGGCCGGTGGCACCTAAGCTTCCAAAGACTTCATCAGTGGAGATGTGGAGGAAACGGTTTTTTTCTTTTCCGGCATGAACTTGAAACGGGGCTTTCATCCAACGATGACGGGCAGTGTCCAACAAGTTGAACGTGCCGTTGATATTGGTTCTGATAAATGCTTCAGGGCCGGAAATAGAATTATCTACGTGCGACTCGGCCGCAAAATGAATAACGCCTTCTACATTATATTCATCAAATACTTTCTCTACTTGCCTGCGATCTGTAATGTCTCCTTTTACAAAAGTATAGAGTGGATGGCTGCTTATTTCTTGCACATTTTGTAAATCGCCTGCATAGGTCAGCGCATCAAAATTGATGACACGGGTTCCTTCATTAGCCTTTAAAAAATGTAAAATAAAATTAGATCCGATGAATCCTGCCCCTCCGGTGATTAACAATGTTGGCATACATCAAAAATTAAATTGAGCGTGTTGGAGCAATTTGTGTTTCTTGTCGCGGTCAGAAATAATCCGGTCTGCTTCGGGTATCTGCCAATCAATACCAAGCGATGGATCGTTGTAAATAATGCCTCCTTCAAAATCCGGATAATGAAATTCATCACTTTTATACAAGATGTCGGCATAATCGCTTAGCACGGCAAAGCCGTGAGCAAAACCACGCGGCACTAAAAGTTGTTGTGAAGATGCTTCCATCTCGAGTTGAAATACTTTTCCAAACGTGGCTTTTTCTTTTCGAAGATCTACTACTACATCTAAAATTTTCCCGGCCAGTACGCGCACCAATTTGGTTTGGGCATGCGGTGCATTTTGATAATGCAGCCCGCGCAACACTCCTTTTTTAGAACGCGACTGGTTGTCTTGCACAAAGTGAATATCTATGCCGGCCTGTTTTAGGTCGCGGTAGTTATACGATTCCATAAAATACCCGCGGTCGTCACCAAATTTTGTGCACTCAATAATCTTAAGCCCATCAAAACCGGTTTCAATTATTTTTATCTTACTCACGGTTGAAATTTTTCATGAGCAATCTTGATCAGGTATTGGCCATATTGATTTTTACTGAGTGGCTTGGCCAACTCTAACAACTGTTCGCGCGAAATATAGCCTTTGCGAAAAGCAATTTCTTCCAAGCAGGCAATCTTCAGCCCTTGCCGCTCTTCGATAGATTCTACAAATGTAGATGCCCGCACCAATGATTCGTGTGTGCCGGTGTCGAGCCAGGCCATACCGCGTCCCAGAAGTTTTACCTGTAACTGACCATCGTCTAAATAACTTTTGTTCAGGTCGGTAATTTCCAACTCACCGCGCTGCGAAGGCTTAATTTGCTTTGCTCTTTGTGCTGCGGTATGATCATAAAAATAAAGGCCGGTGATGGCGTAATTGGATTTGGGCTCTTTCGGTTTTTCTTCTATCGAAATGACTTTGCCTTCTTTGTTAAATTCTACTACACCGTAGCGCTGCGGGTCGTTTACATAATAGCCAAACACGGCTGCGCCCGTTTTTAATTTTCCGGCTTCTTCTAATTGATGCGAGAAATTGTAACCATAAAAAATATTATCGCCCAAGACAAGACAAGAGGGACTATCTCCAATAAACGACTCGCCAATAATGAAAGCTTGTGCCAGCCCATCGGGTGAAGGCTGTACGCGGTATTCAAGCTTTAAGCCAAATTGTTCGCCATTGCCCAATAGATTTTTAAATAATATTTGTTCGTGTGGTGTGGTGATGATCAGGATTTCGCGAATGTTGGCCAACATCAGCACCGACAGCGGATAGTAAATCATGGGCTTGTCGTACACCGGTAGCAGTTGCTTCGACACCGCTTTGGTGAGCGGATAAAGCCGTGTGCCTGACCCTCCGGCCAAAATGATTCCTTTCATTTTTTTCGATTCAGTTTCATTTCGTTCTGATGGCATGGGCTAACTCGATGGAGGCGCGTGCATCGGATAATCCAAAACCTCTGCCTGCCAATATTTCGGCATAACTCTTCGTATGTAAATCGGTAAACCCATCGCTGAATTCAATTTCCTTTCCATTCATTTTCAGCGAACGGTACGTACGTTTTCCTTTTTGTTTTACTTCGGCCGGCAAGTGGTTTTCGTTTATACTTAACATCCACTTCACCCGGGCACGCTGCAGTTCTAATATGCCCGAGGCATTGTCGTCTTCATATTTTTCGACTGTGGATGATTTCATTTTTCCGAAAACCCACAACAGCATGTCAAAAAAATGAATGCCGATGTTGGTGGCTATGCCACCCGATTTCGATTCGTCTCCTTTCCAACTGTGGTGATACCACTTGCCGCGCGAGGTGATGTAGGTCAGGTTTACATCTACCATTCCGTCAGGCGATGCTTCTATTTCCTTTTTTAATTGAATGATGTTAGGATGCAGGCGCAACTGTAAAATAGTGGACACCCGCTTGCCGGTTTCTTTTTCAATTTCTTCAAGCGCATCTACATTCCAAGGGTTCAGCACCAACGGCTTTTCGCAAATGGCATCGGCCTGCTGGCGGAGAGCAAAACGGATGTGCGAGTCGTGCAAATAATTGGGCGAGCAAATACTGACGTAATCAATCTTCTGGCCATTGCGCCTCAGCTTTTCCAAATGGCGATCGAACCGTTCGTACTCGGTAAAAAAATCTGCTTGCGGAAAATACGAGTCCATGATGCCTACGCTATCGAATTTATCGAGAGCGGCCACCAAATTATTTCCGGTGTCTCTAATAGCTTGCAAGTGCCGGGGGGCGATATAGCCGGCTGCCCCTATCAGTGCAAAATTTTTCATCCTACTTTTTTGACTGTGTTATCTTTCAATAGATATTTTTCACCGCTCTCGGGGCAAACGGCTTCTCCATTTTTATCAAATTTTAGTTTGTGCCCATATTCGCTCATCCATCCTGTCTGGCGTGCGGGGTTGCCCACTACCAGCGCATAGTCGGGCACATTTTTAGTTACCACCGCTCCTGCTCCAATAAACGCATACCGACCGATGTCGTGGCCACATACAATAGTGGCGTTGGCGCCAATACTTGCTCCTTTTTTTACCACCGTCTTTTTATATTCGTTTTTGCGCACGATGGCGCTGCGCGGATTCACTACGTTAGTAAACACCATGGAAGGGCCGAGAAAAACATCGTCTTCGCAGACCACACCGGTGTAAATAGAAACATTGTTTTGCACTTTTACATTGTTGCCCAAAACTACTTGAGGGAGTACCACCACATTTTGCCCGAGGTTGCAACGCTCACCAATCTTACAGCCGGACATGATGTGAGTGAAATGCCAAATAGTAGTGCCTTCGCCTATTTCGCAACCTTCATCAATAACAGCCGTGGGATGTGCCGAGTATTTTTTTTCAGCCATGATAGCTTTTAATCGAGTCGCAAATGTACGACAATTCATCGGTTGTCATTTCGGTGTGGATGGGCAGGGAGATCACCGTTTGTGATAACTTTTCTGTTACCGGAAACGAGCCTTCTCCAAAACCATCTCTTCGGTAAGCCTTCTGCAGATGCAGTGGCACCGGGTAATATATCATCGTGGGAATCCCTTTTTCTTCAAGATATTTTTTAAAGTGATCACGGTTAATGCCAACAGTGCGCAACGTATATTGATGAAAAGCATGTGTGGAGTTTGCCGCACGAACCGGAATTTTTATAAAGGGTACTGATTGTAATTGCTTATCGTAAAAGCCGGCCACAAGATTTCTTCGATGGGTGTAGTCGTCTAAGTATTTTAGTTTCACATCGAGGATAGCAGCCTGCAATGTGTCTAGTCGGCTGTTCACGCCAATCACATCGTGGTGATATTTAACCCGCTGGCCATGGTTGCAAATCATTTGCATTTTTTCGGCCAATATTTTGTCGGTGGTAAGGATAGCGCCTCCATCACCATAAGCACCTAAGTTTTTAGAAGGGAAGAAAGATGTGCAGCCCACATGCCCCATCGTGCCGGCCATTTTATTTTCTCCATTAGGGAAAGTATAGGTAGCGCCAATAGCTTGCGCCAAGTCTTCGATTACATAGAGGTTGTAGGTTTGGGCGATTTTGAGGAGCGGGGTCATGTCGGCACACTGTCCATACAAATGCACGGGTACGATAGCTTTGGTTTTATCTGTTATTTTTTCTTCAACTTGCTTGGGGTCAATGTTAAATGTTTCTTCATCTACTTCTGTAAAAACCGGAGTGAGGCCGAGCAGTGCGATGACTTCGGCCGTAGCCACATAGGTATGCACCGGCAGTATCACTTCGTCTCCGGGCTTCAGTTCCAGCGCCATCATTGCAATTTGCAATGCATCTGTTCCATTGCCACAGGGAACAACATGCGCACCTTGGTTGTATGACGAAAGATGTGCAGCAAAATTTTTTACTTGCTCCCCCTGGATAAATCCGGTGGATAGCAGCACCTCCTGAATAGCCGCATCTATCTCATTTTTGATCCGTAAATACTGACCTTGCAGGTCAACCATTTTAATGTGCATCATCAGACTGAAATTTTTTTCTGCCATCTCCAGGCGTCTTTCAGCGCCTCCTCCAAACTCAATTGTGTTTTCCAGCCAAGGAGTTTGTACGCTTTGCTGGCATCAGCATAGGTTTTCACTACATCGCCCGGCCTGCGCGTGCCTATTTCATAATTCAGTTTTACGCCCGTTACCTCGATGAATTTTTTTATCAACTGCAACACAGAAACTCCTTCGCCCGTACCCAAGTTGAGGTACTCCATCCGGTTAGGCAACTCATTTATTCTCTCTACTGCTTTAACGTGTGCCTGAGCTAAATCCACTACATGTATAAAATCGCGCAGGCAACTGCCATCGGGTGTGGGGTAGTCATCTCCAAATACTGTCAACTTTTGCCGGATGCCGGCCGCAGTTTGTGTAACATAAGGCACCAGATTATCGGGCACATCGGTGGGCATTTCGCCAATGAGGGCTGACGGGTGCGCCCCGATGGGATTGAAGTAGCGGAGCGAAACGACTTTCAAATTTTTGTTAGCACTCACGGCATCTTCCAGCATCCGCTCACACATTTGCTTGGTAGCTCCGTACGGTGACTCCGCTCTTTTCAACGGGGCGTTTTCATCAACCGGAATAATATCGGGCTGGCCATATACTGTGCACGAAGAAGAAAAAATCATTTCGTTCACTTTGTGTTTATCCATAGCAGCCAACAGCGTAGTAAGTGAGCGCAAGTTGTTTTCATAATACTTCAGCGGGTGCAGTACCGATTCCTTTACCGACTTGTAAGCTGCGAAGTGAATGACACTATCAAATTTATTTTTAGAAAAGAGTGAGTCAAGAAACTCTCCGTCACAGCAATCTCCTTCGTAGAAATTGATTTTTTGATTTACAATTTTTTCTATTCCCTTCAGCAAGGTTTGGTCGCTTTTCGAAAAATTATCAATCAGCACCGTGTCGAAACCTTGACGAATAAGTTCAACGGCTGTATGCGCCCCGATATAGCCGGCTCCACCCGTCAGGAGTATTTTCTTTTTTTGTGTCATTACAATCGTGCGGTAATTAAAGTACGGTCTAAAAATCCTTTTACATCATACACAACGGCATGGGGTTCTTTCAGGGCGTTCCAATCGAGCGAAGCAAACTCGCGATGGCTTACCGCCAGCACAATGCCATGGTATTTTTTATCTAATGTTTTAACTAAAGCGAGGTTATACTCATGCTTTACTTCTTCGGCATCGGCCTGCGGATCGTAAACATCTACGTTGGCGCCAAAACTCGAAAGCTCGCGGATGACGTCCACCACTTTGCTGTTGCGTATGTCGGGGCAGTTTTCTTTGAAGGTGAGGCCCAGCACTAAAATTTTTCCACTGTAAATAGGTAATTGATTTTTCGCCATCAGCTTAATCACCTCATTGGCAATGTAAACCGGCATGTTGTCGTTAATGCGCCTGCCCGATAAAATTACTTCGGGATGATACCCCAAGCTTTCTGCTTTGTGTGTGAGGTAATAGGGGTCCACTCCGATACAATGCCCACCCACTAATCCCGGTTTGAAAGGAAGGAAATTCCATTTGGTGCCGGCTGCTGCCAGCACTTCGTGCGTATCTATTCCGATTTTTTGAAAAATGAGTGCCAGCTCATTAACAAAGGCAATGTTTAAATCGCGTTGCGAGTTTTCGATCACCTTGGCAGCTTCGGCTACTTTCAGGGAAGAAGCTTTGTGTGTGCCTGCCTTGATTATTTTTCCATACAACTGATCTACTTTATCTGCCACCGCAGGTGTGCTGCCGCTTGTAATTTTTTTGATGGTGGGCAAGCGGTGTTGCTTATCGCCCGGGTTGATCCGCTCGGGCGAATAGCCCGCAAAAAAATCAATATTAAATTTTAATCCGCTTTCTTTTTCGAGTATGGGTACGCACACCTCTTCGGTGCAGCCGGGATAAACGGTAGATTCGTAGATGACCACATCTCCTTTTTTTAATACGGCCCCCACTGTTTTGCTGGCCGATTGGAGCGGCCGCAAGTCGGGCACATGAAACTCATCTACCGGTGTGGGTACGGTTACAATAAAATAGTTTACTTCTTTCAGGTCTGCCGGGGCAAATGAAAATGAAAGGTTCTTGGCTTCTTTTAATTCATGGCTATCTACTTCGAGCGTACGGTCTATTCCTTTTTTCAGTTCATCAATCCGCGATTGATTAATGTCAAAACCTACAACCGGTAAAATTTTTCCGAACTCTACGGCCAACGGCAAGCCAACATATCCCAGTCCGATGATTCCTATTTTCTCCATGAAATTCAGTTAATGTGATAAAAATCTAAATACCAATCTACAAAATTTGAAACGCCCTTTTCAATGGGTGTATTGGG
Organism: Bacteroidota bacterium; assembly: GCA_018267215.1. Classification (GTDB taxonomy): domain Bacteria; phylum Bacteroidota; class Bacteroidia; order Cytophagales; family Cyclobacteriaceae; genus ELB16-189. The sequence goes on along the minus strand of JAFDYX010000015.1, from coordinate 8,467 downwards.
GGCAAAGCCCACATCGTTTATCAGTTCTTCTACGTCTGCAAATGAGTTGGGCACATCGCCTTCCTGCAAGGGCATCAGGTTTAAAATAGCTTTGCGATTCAGTTTTTTTTCTATCAATTCTATAAAATAAAGTAATTCTACGGGGCTATGGTTGCCGATGTTATACAATTTAAAAGGAGCAAAGCTGGTAGACGGATTGGGGGCGTTGCCATTCCACGAAGAGTCAGGCGCAGGGATGTGGGGCATCACACGGGCAATGCCCTCAGCAATGTCGTCCACGTAGGTGAAATCGCGTTTCATCTTGCCATAGTTATACACGTCAATCGGTTTGCTCTCTAAAATGGATTGCGTAAAATGAAACAAGGCCATGTCAGGCCTGCCAAAGGGGCCATATACATTAAAGAAACGAAGGCCTGTGGTGGGCAGATGGTACAAAACAGAATACGAATGCGCCATCAGCTCATTGGCTTTTTTGAAAGCCGCATACAGCGAAAGCGGGTGATCTACATTTTGCCTGACCGAAAATGGCATGGATGTGTTGGCACCATAAACCGAACTGGAGGAAGCATACACCAGATGAGAAACATTGTGGTGCCGGCATATTTCCAAAATATTGAGAAAGCCATGCACGTTGCTGTCTAAGTATGCCTGGGGGTTAGTAATGGAATACCGCACTCCGGCCTGAGCGGCCAGGTTAACCACATAATCAAATTTTTGCTGCGAAAATATTTTTTGTAAGGCGGGCAGGTCTTTCAAGTCGCCTTTTACAAAAGTAAAATGGGGCGACTGCCTGAGAACGGATAGGCGTGCTTCCTTTATGGACACATCGTAGTAGTCATTTACATTATCATAGCCAACCACCTGATAGTTCAGGGCGAGCAATTTTTTAGTAAAATGAAAACCGATGAAGCCGGCTGAGCCTGTTACAAAAACGGATTTGGGCATTGAGAAAAACTGAACAGCAAAATTAGCATTAACATCGGAAATTATCAGTGTCCGACCTGAGCTATTATTTTTTTGCAGAGCTGTTTTGTTCTTTCAACCTGCGGTTGGCTTCGTATAACTTGGCGTACTTGTAAAAGGTATGGTTGGACTCGGCCATGGCCACCATCAGCCCTTCGTAGCCATCAAAAATGCCGCGCTTGATGATGTAACTCCGAAAGAAAGTAAAACTGGCCCGAAAAATAATCTTGCCTACAGAGCTGGTTTTTTTTCCGGCATTTTCACGGGCAAAAATATCGGAATAGCACTGTATTTTTTTTAAGGTATCAAATGAATTTTGATAAGCCTCGTGTAAAATATCTCCTTTCAGGTGCAGGGATTTTGTTCCGTTATAAAGCACCACTTTATCATGCGGATTTTCGCCTCCCCACTTTCCTACACTTTTATTCCACAATCTGATTTTTTCATCCGGATACCAATTGCCGCGCCTGATCCACTTTCCACCATACGTTGACAGCCTGTTCATTTTATAAGCTTGATGTGGCCAGGTCTCTTTTACCGATAAGATGGAGTCTATCAATTCATCCGATAAATATTCATCAGCATCCAGCGAAAGAACATGTTCGTAGGTAGCTTGTGCCAACGCAAAATTTTTCTGCTCGATGTGGCCTTCAAACGGGTGCTCAATAAAACGTACATTTTGCTTAGTACATATTTCTTTAGTAGCATCTTTGGAGTAGGAGTCCACCACCACAATTTCATCTGCTACTGCCTTCAATGACTGAATACACCGCTCAATTCGTTTTTCTTCGTTGTAGGTAATGATAGTGGCACTGATTTTTGACATATGAGTCAGGGGTTTGTGTGTGTCGCTAACGAATTTGTATAAGCCAATTGTATGGCTTGTTTCATAGATTTTTACAAACCCATCTGCTTTATCCTATTTAATAAGTATTTCGTGGCTTTCGTAAACGGTAAACCTTAGTAAATAGTTGCCTCTCCTTTATGGTTCACTCCTCTTTTGCAATTCCGCTCGTTAGTTTATAGAGTGCGTGCTTAGTTTCTCTCTATTTCTTGTCTGTTGCCTATTTTATCAAAATGAAGAACCCGACAAAGGTACAGATAGTTTTAGAATCAATTTTTTAGTTAAAATAAGACTGCCTAACGGCACAAGGGTTTAGAGGTTATTATAAATTAGTTAGTAGGCTTTTTCGCTGCCATCAAGGATGTTTACCACGGTCTTAAAAATGATTTTCAGGTCAAAAACGAAAGACCAGTTTTCAATATAAAACACATCAAAACGAAACCTGCCCTTCATATCGTGTAGCAATTGTGTTTCGCCCCGATATCCTTTTACCTGAGCGAGGCCTGTAATGCCGGGTTTTACGGAGTGACGGACCATAAATTTATTGATCCGGCTAACAAAGCGCTCGTTCAATAGCAACGGGTGAGGTCGGGGTCCTACTACAGACATATCTCCCGCTATAACATTAATAAATTGAGGCAGTTCATCTAAACTGGTTTTTCTCAAAAATGCACCTATCCTTGTTACCCGTGGGTCGTGTTTGGTGGCCTGCACGCTGTCTGCCTGATCGTTGACGTGCATCGTCCTAAATTTATAGCATGTAAATGGTGTATTGTTTTGCCCGGCTCTTTTTTGCTTAAAGAAAACCGGGCCCTGAGAATTTAGTTTGATGAGGATGGCGATCAGTGCAAACAACCACCACCCGATCGTGATAAAAAAGATGACAGAAAAGAGCACATCAAAAATCCGTTTGAGCAATTGGTAGCGCTTATCATCTAACGGCAGAGCTGTTACCCGCAATACAGGGATGTTGTCGTATTGTTCCAGTTCTATACCTTTTAAAGTAAATGCCCTGAACTCATTCAACACTTTTACTTTGATGAATTTATCTTCGCACCAGTTGATCACCTCTTTTACCTGCACATGCGAAACATCGGGCACACAGCAAAATACTTCGCCTATTTGGTTGTCGGCCACGTGCCGGTAAAATGCCTGCATATCTCCTACCTTCTTTTCGGTTTTTTGGTAAGGATCGAAAAAACCTGACACGCAATAGCCATACTCTGGATGCTGATTGAAATAACGCTGAAGTTGTATGGCAAGATAGCCGTAACCCAGCACAGCCACTTGCTGCACATGATACCCACGGACAAACTGGTTTCGTAAAAAAACTATGAAAGCCAGCCGCCAAATCAGCACAGCCATCAGGAAAACGGAATAGACGGATGCCAAACTCCAAAAATGTACTTGTTCAAATTCAAAAAGATAAAGCAGCGTAGAGGTAATCAGAAAATGTTGAAACACGGCAAAGAAAATATCTCGCATGACAGCTCCGGTTTTTGCCATTCGGAAAATTTTATAAGGATTGGTATAAAACAAAACTACCAGCCAGGAGATGTTGGTAAGTGCCAGAAATATAAACCACGGCAGGTCAATAGGATGAATAATGAAGTGCCCTCTGAAATAAAGTACGATCAGGAGCATGTTCAGAAAAAACAGATCTCCCAAAAAGACTACCAACTTAATAGTACGCTCGAAAATGGATTCTTGCATGAATTTTTTTAAAAACAGTAATAATGTTTGTTCTGCAAAAGTAACTTTTTGTTTTTTTCTCCTTATTTGCCTATACTCAGCAACGGGTTCTGTCAGTTCATTCCATCGTATAGGTTGAACTTCAAAGCCCGGTAGTAATTCTGCCCAAGGTTAACGGTTACTTGAAATAAAATATTGTTTTGAGAATCAATTTGTAAAATTTGCGGAGTAGCTCCTTTGCTAACTGTTGAGTTGCTCATGTAGCCTATCAGCCGACTGTTTGTTGCCTCGTCTTGCATAATGGTGCCAGTAAACTCTGTAAAAACCGATTGGTCGTTATCGTATTGCCATACCAACTGTACGGTGCGTTTCTTTTCATCAATTTTATACTCCAGCCCGCGCGAGTAACTTTGAAGAAGCGCGTTGGGATTGGAATAGTAATTCCGATAGTCGCCATCGTCATACATTAAAATATTGCCATTGGGCAACTGCCACGGTTGGTGTTGGCCGTACGACCAAAAATCGAGCGAATCGGCATTGACCGGCACACTGTTCGCATCAACCGGAGTAAGCAAGTAAGCAGACCACGGGGCATTCCAAAACTGGTGTGCTCCTAAAATCCATTTGATTTGCTGTGTAACATAATTCATTTTTATGATGGCACATTGGCTGCGGCTGGATATCAGCAAAGAACTGTCTGCCGAAGTGTACATCACGCGGTTCAGGTGCATCCAATCTCCGGGGCCGTCTTCGCTGGGCAGTGTTTGGCGCGATGGGTCTATGACGCTGCCAAAATTTATAGTGCGTACAATCTGGCCCGTGGTGCGGCTTATTTCGGCAACCATATCTTCGCGCGACTGCGGGCTGGAGAAATCCACGGGAGCCGAGTTGGTGGCCACCAACAAATTGCCGTTGGGCATCTCCCACACATCGTGGTGCTGATAATTAGGCACCGGGTAGTACCTCACCAGTTGACCTGTCATCGTGATTTCGTTCAGACCGGGTGAGTGGTAAAAGCGTAAATTTTGTGCAGAGTTTACAATTAAATTTCCATTGGCCAACTTGCCAAATAATTCAAACAAGTCGCCCGAATAGTACCATCGTATTTCGCCTTTCTGATCAAAACCCATGGGGAAAAGACTTGTTAACGAGCCGCTGGCGGATACAGAGTAAATAGACTGGTCGGTGGGCGAAAGATTGTTTGCCATAATGTTGAGCACCGGTTTATTGGGCACGGCATCCGTCTGTAATGTAATGGTTTGGCTGGCACGTACTGTGCCCGCGGCACTGAGAAACTGCACCAACACTTGGTTTGCATAATTGTTGTACAACCCTAAAATCGGAAACTGGTGGTAGTTATCAAACGAATTAAAAGTTTTGGTTATCGAAATCCCTCCGTTGGGCTTACCCAACACTGTAACGGCAAATTTTCCTTTTACCGGCATAGTGATCGTAGCTAATGCTGAAAGTGGGGCAGTGCCAAAGGGGTTCACCACCACACTGTCGGCTATATTGAAAGTACCTATAGAGGGAAGTACAAACACAGTATTATCGACCAGCGTAATCTTGGTGCTCCACGTGGCCATGTTCTTTTGTGTTTGCTTTACATAATCTTTACCGATGTTAAAGGTCTTTCCGTTTTCGTACACCACAGAAAACGCAAAGAGAGATGAATCAACAGATGAAATCAATATGTTTTGGTTGCTTTGTTGAAGCAAGAAAATTTTTGTTTCTGCCAGCGATAAATTTTCAGGTATGTTGATTTCGTTCTTGTTACACGAATAGTAAAAAAATGAACTTGCCACCACGAGGGGCAACAAAACATATTTTCGGGTGTTTGTTTTAAATAGTTTGCGGATAAGTTTTTCAAAGCGCATAAAAGTATAACCGGTTTTAAAACCCGTATGACTTTCGCTGCGCCCAATGGTTTAACCGTTGTTATTGTTGGGAAGTGCTTTCGGATTGTTTTTTTGTTTGACCGCAAAAAATTGTACGATCAGATAATAGACAAACAATGTGTTGGTAACTGCATAGCGTTTAAACAACCGCCTGGGCTCCTGCCCTAACCGGTAAACCCACTCCAGGCTGGCACGTTGCATCCACCGGGGAGCGCGGCCGGTGATGCCTGCCAGCACAGGGAAAGCCGCCCCCACGCCCAGCAGGGTTGCCTTTATTTTTTGGTAATGTTCGGCCATCCAAGCTTCTTGTTTGGGGCAGCCTAACGAAACAAAAACTACGTTTGCCCCGGAGTTATTAATCTGTTCGGCAAAAAGATTATTGTCTCCCTCTGTCCATTTTCTAAAAGGTGGGGAGTACCTACCCGCAATGATCAGTTCGGGAAATTCATTTTTTAATTTTACTTGAAGTTGGTGAAGGGTATCTTCTGTAGAACCCAAAAAATATACCGATAGTTTTTGTTGCTCGCACAGGCGGATCGCGTCTTTCATAAAATCCATGCCGGCAATGCGCGATTGCTGCAGTCCATGCAATCTTTTAAGCGCAAATACCAACGGCATACCATCGGCAAAAGTATAATTTGATTGATTCACTTGATTTTTAAACACCGCAGACCGGTGGGCTTCCGTTACCATGTGCGCATTGGCAAAACAGGAGTAGGAAGGCTGCTGCTTCCTGCCCAACTCCAGCACCTCGTTCAATGCCTGGTTGTAGTCAATCACACTGATATCGAGGCTGATAATTTGTTTACGCATAAGCTGTACAGAATCGCGTGTCTGTAATCCTGTTCGTTATATTTACAAAAAAATTTCTCAAATATACTTTGAAAATCAAGAAGAGTTCTGTCATCCTGCTGCTGCTTACACTCTATGGAGCGAATTACTTTTTTTTCGAGCGCGTCCTGTTTTTCAATGAGCTGCTCAGTCTGATTGGCTTTTATTTTTTTCTTACCTATTCATTTACAAAACAAGGCAGGTTTATATTGCCGCGCAATACTATCTACCGGTGTGTGTTGGCATTCATTCTGTTGGGTTTGATCTATGCGTTTGTCAGCCTTTTTTTAAAAACAAACTGGTATTACTACTTCAGAAATTTTAGCATTGTTTATTCTGCTTTTAGTTTTTTTATAGGCTATCATCTATACACGCAGCAATATTATTTTTTTAAGAAGATCAGAAATAAAATTTATGCCTATGCCGGCATTGCGTTGGCTTTGCGCTGGCCTTTTTTAATAGACCGCAATTCTTATTCATTTCTTCTGGCAATTGTACAAAGAAGTTGGAAACTGTTTCCCCTGATTATGCTCATGGTTGGCCTGGGTCTGTATTTGCTTGCTTACACTTCGGCTACCGTAGCTATGATCATGGCCGCTATTGCCGCGATGGTGTTCATCCGAAAGTATGCCTATTTTAAATTACTGGTTGTAAGCCTGGCCCTCTCTTTTATCATATTGTTCTCGCTGGCCAGCCCTTACCTGAAATTGTATGCTACAAACCGCACCCTGTTTTTCGGAGATGTAGAATATGTGTATAGCCAGCACCCGCTTTTCCAACTGGATTACAATACCAGTTGGCGCATGATTCTTTGGTACCGCACGGTGGTAGAAAATTTCCCTCAAAATTTATTGGGCATCGGCATTGGCACGCCCTTGCTGCCTTATACCGAAGGGGCTACTACCCAAGATACCGGCAACGGCACCACTGACGAATACTGGTCGCATGTCAGCGGCTTACACAATACATTCATTACACTTTTTGTGCGGTTTGGTGTTCTCTTTCCGCTAATCATGCTCCTCATTTACCGGCAGGTCTTCCGCGAGTTTTATTTGTACCGGTCATATTATGTAAAGCATAGAAATGATTTCAGCCTCTTCATCGGGTTTGTAGTTATCAGTATGGTAGGCTTATTTAATTTGTTGCTGGATTCGCCCACGTTAGCTTCGGTATATTGGGCTTCGCTGGGGTTTGTAGCAAGAGCTATTTATGAAAGAAAATATGATATGTAAAATTTGCGGGGGTGAAGCGGAACTCGCGTTCAAGACGATCGTACTTCGAAAGTATGACGTTTCCTACTTTCGTTGTAAGTCGTGTGGTTTTATGCAAACCGAGAAACCCTACTGGCTGACGGAGGCTTACCAAAACCCTATTAATTTAACCGATACCGGAATTGTGTTGAGAAACCTCCGGCTATCGCGTATCGTAACGAGTTTATTAGTACTTTTTTTTGACCACAAAAAAGAGTTCGTGGACTACGCGGGTGGATTTGGTTTGTTTACACGGCTAATGAGAGACAAGGGATTCGATTTTTATTGGACTGACCCTTTCACAAAAAATGAGTTAGCCAGAGGTTTTGAATCTGCACCGGATAAAAAATATCATGTGGCAACAAGCTTTGAAAGTTTTGAGCATTTTGAAAACCCAAGCGATGAACTTCAAAAAATTGTAGCCATTGCCGACAACATCATTCTTTCCACCGAGTTATTGCCCCAGCCCATTCCGCGCATCCATGATTGGTGGTATTATGCTCCTGAGCACGGACAGCACATTGCTTTTTATACTAAAGTTGCTTTTCAGAAATTAGCCGAGAAGAATAAAAAATTTTATTACAACCTCGACAATGTTCACTTACTTACCGAGCGCAAATTGTCTTGGTTGGCCGAGTTGTTACTCAAATTCAAGTATGCAAAACATTTGCTGTTTACTTTATCTTTTCCCTGTTCGTTGTTGCTAAAATCAAAAACATTTGACGATGCTGACGAATTAAAGGCCAAAGCAGCGCCTTAACAAGGTTTAGAGTTCGCTGTTCGACATGTTCCGAAGGGCATGTCGAACGACAGATCATGCAGGTTTGCAACCTGCCGAACTCAGCTATCTTCAGATAAAACCAGCAACCCTTTGCGCGTACCGTAATGGTCGCCACAACTGCTGTATAAATATTCTTCTTCCTTTTCTACAATTTCGCTGTTCGACATGTTCCGAAGGGCATGTCGAACGACAGATCATGCAGGTTTGC
>JAFDYX010000014.1 GCA_018267215.1 Bacteroidota bacterium | reverse complement strand
CCTGTGATCCTCACCCTCGAGACAGGAGGGCATGTCTGCCAGTTTCAACACCCTACATTTTAAAGAACACTAAAGGGCTTTTTTCGCTGCCTTCATTGTAAATTCTTTAGCAAAGGAATACCAATGTTGCGTATAATTCAATAAAACAATGCAAAAAATATATTATATTTAATTTATTTATCTATTTTTGAATAAAACATAATATTCAACATTATTTTACATGAATAATTACGAATTTGATAATACAGACCTGAAAATCCTAGAGCTGTTAATTGAAGACGCCAAGCGGCCTTATACAGAAGTAGCCCGAAAAGTAAACGTATCGCCCGGCACGGTGCATGTACGCATGAACAAAATGGAAGAAGCAGGCGTAATCGGCAAAACCACCCTCCGCATCAACTACGCTAAACTGGGTTACGACATCTCTGCGTTTATCGGCATTTATTTAGAGAAGAGTGCGCTGTACGAAAAAGTGCTGACCAAGCTAAAAAACATAGCCGAAGTTACCAGCATCCATTACACCACGGGCAACTATTCTATGTTTGTGCGCATCCACTGCCGCGATACCAACCATCTCAAAGAAGTGCTTTACGATAAAATGCAGCAGGTGGAAGGAATCGAGAGAACAGATACCATCATTTCGTTGGAAGAAAGTTTGGACAGGAGTTTGAAGTTGACTGAGAAATAGCAAAAGGCTAACTTTAAGAAAAACTTATACATGGATAGCAAAATCATTAATATCGATCCGGAGATATTAGGCGGCACGCCTGTTTTTAATGGCACGCGGGTTCCCATCAAAAACCTTTTTGATTATTTGGAAGCCGGAGAAAGTATTGACTATTTTTTGGATGACTTTGAGGGCGTTCAACGCGAGCAGGTTCTTAAGTTGCTGGAAATGTCACAAAAGTTAATTGAATCATCTTCCAATATACTCCATGAAAATTTTGCTTGATGAATGTGTAACCAAACATTTGAAAAGACATTTGGTAAATCATGAAGTGTTTACCGTGAGGGAAATGAAGTGGGGAGGAATTAAGAATGGCAAGCTGATGGCTTTATGTGCTGAAAATAATTTCGACATACTTTTGACAATCGATAAGAACATTCAGTACCAACAAAATCTTGATAAATTTTCGATATCCATCGTAGTGTTTGATTGTTTTTCCAGCAAGCTGGATGAGTTGATCTCTTTCCTGCCTCCGTTTCAAGAACTACTAACTGAAATACAAAAACATAAGGCTTACCTCGTCAAAAAAAACCTACCCTCTTAAACCACAGTCTTAATCGCTTGAAATTATTCGTATTCAAGCCACTCAAATAATTTCCATTTGATGAACTCTCACCCCCGTATTTTGTTATATCTTTGTTTAAAATTAGTCTAAATAGGCTATCCAAATGGGCAAAGACACGCAAATTTTAGAGGAATTTACCTCTAAAGAATATGAGCACGGCTGGACTGTAAACCTCGAAGCCGATGAAGCTCCCAAGGGCCTCAGCGAAGAAATAATCCGTTTTATATCAGCCAAAAAACAAGAGCCCGAATGGATGCTGGAGTGGCGGCTGAAAGCCTACCGGCAATGGCAGAAAATGACAGAACCGAAATGGCCCAATGTTACCTATCCGCCCATCAACTACCAGGATATTATTTATTACTCGGCTCCCAAGCAAAAGGCAAAACCTAAAAACCTGAATGAAGTTGACCCCGAACTAATCAAAACTTTTGAAAAGCTGGGCATCTCTCTGACCGAGCAAAAGCGGCTGACGGGCGTAGCCGTAGATGCGGTGATAGACAGCGTATCGGTGGCCACCACCTTCAAAGAAAAATTAAAAGAACTCGGCATTATTTTTTGTTCGTTCAGCGAAGCTGTGCGCGAGCACCCGGAGTTGGTAAAAAAATATTTGGGAAGTGTAGTGCCCGCAAACGACAACTATTTTGCCGCACTTAACTCGGCTGTCTTCAGCGATGGCTCGTTCTGTTACATCCCCCCGGGCGTGCGCTGCCCCATGGAGTTGTCAACTTACTTCCGCATCAATGCAGCCAACACCGGGCAGTTTGAGCGGACTCTGATTATTGCCGATGAAGGCGCTTATGTCAGCTACCTCGAAGGGTGCACTGCGCCCATGCGCGATGAAAACCAACTGCATGCTGCCGTGGTGGAACTGTTTGCCATGAAGAGCGCTGAAATAAAATATAGCACCGTACAAAACTGGTATCCGGGCGACAAAGACGGTAAGGGCGGGATTTATAACTTCGTTACCAAGCGTGGACTGTGTGCCGGAGACCACGCAAAAATTTCGTGGACGCAAGTGGAAACCGGCTCGGCCATTACCTGGAAATATCCTTCTTGTATTTTAAAAGGCGACTACTCGCAGGGTGAATTTTATTCAGTAGCCGTTACCAATCATTTTCAGCAAGCCGACACCGGCACGAAGATGATCCATATCGGGAAAAACACACGCTCGCGCATTGTGTCTAAAGGTATCTCGGCAGGCAAATCGCAAAATAGTTATCGCGGCCAGGTAAAGGTGATGAAGCGTGCCACCAACGCCCGCAATTTTTCGCAATGTGATTCGCTGCTGATGGGCGACCAGTGCGGAGCCCATACGTTTCCTTACATTGACGTAGAAAATAATACAGCTAAGGTTGAACACGAAGCCACCACTTCTAAAATAGGTGAAGATCAGATTTTTTACTGTCTGCAGCGCGGCATTGATGAAGAAGCGGCCGTAGCACTGATTGTAAACGGTTATGCCAAAGAAGTATTGAACCAATTACCGATGGAGTTTGCGGTAGAAGCACAAAAACTTCTGGCGTTGACTTTGGAAGGAAGTGTCGGATAAAAAAATTTAAAGTTTCAGATTTCAAATTTATGGCTATGATAAAAGAATTGGAAGATTTAGAAATTTGGCAAAAGGCAAGAGTGTTTGCTCTCCCTGTTCATGAAATAAAGAAGAGTTAGAAATTTTACGAAAAGAAGCTATGAAAACTTCCAAACAAATAGCCGAGTTCATTATTTATTTGAATAGTTCTGATATAAAAGATCAGAAATATGTTAACAAACCTGTGAGTTTTTATGGAAACCAAAATCTGTAATTTGAAATATGTAATCTGTAATCCATCATGCTACAAATAAAAAACTTAAAAGCCCGCATCGGTGAAAAAGAAATCCTGAATGGCATCGAATTGCAAGTAAATGCCGGAGAAGTGCACGCCATCATGGGGCCGAACGGATCGGGCAAAAGTACGCTGGCATCAGTTTTAGCTGGCCGCGAAGACTATGAAGTAACAGATGGCGAAGTTACTTTTTTAGACAAAAATCTGCTGGAACTTGAGCCCAATGAGCGGGCCGGGGAAGGAATTTTTCTTGCCTTTCAATATCCGGTAGAAATACCAGGAGTGAGTACAGTAAACTTTATGAAAACCGCCCTGAACAAAGTGCGCGAATACCGTGGAGAGTCTGCCCTCGATGCTGTTTCATTCCTTCAGTTGATGAAAGAAAAAATGAAACTGGTGGAAATTGAGCAGTCGCTGTTGAGCCGGTCGCTGAACGAAGGCTTCTCGGGCGGAGAAAAAAAGCGCAACGAAATTTTTCAGATGGCCATGCTGCAACCCCGCCTCGCCATACTGGATGAAACCGACTCGGGCTTAGACATTGATGCCCTGCGCATTGTTGCCAACGGGGTAAATAAACTTCGCACCAAAAACAATGCTACCATTGTGGTTACCCATTACCAACGCCTGCTCGATTACATTGTGCCCGATTTTGTGCACGTGCTCTACAAAGGCCGCATCGTAAAATCGGGTGGCAAAGAGCTGGCCAAAGAACTGGAGGCCAAAGGATACGATTGGATTAAAAATGAAGAGTTGGTCAATTAGACATTTACTGATTTGATATTTATAAAATGGAAGGCACTGCTACTGAAAAAGATTTTGTGAAAGAGATAACCTCTGCGTTCTCTTCAAGTAAATTAAATGTAGCTCCTGAAAAACGGCAGCAGGCGCTTCAGTATTTTCAACAATTTGGTTTGCCCGATAAAAAAAACGAAGAGTACCGCTTCACCCCCATCGCGACAGCTTTAGAGAAAAAATTTACGTGGCCTGTAAAAACAGTTGACAGCCCAATCAACTCCATCCAATCATTTTTGATTGATGGATTGGATGCTTATGTAATCGTACTGATCAACGGGAAATTTTCGCCTGAACATTCCAACATCCACCAGCCCGAAACCGGATTAACCATCAAAACCCTTTCTGACGCCTGGCAATCAGAAAAGCAGACTATAGAAAAACATTGGGACAAGTACATCAACATCGAAAATGATGCTTATGCATCGCTTAACTCCGCTTGCTGGCAAGAAGGTGTTTTTGTTCGTGTAGAAGAAAATAAAAAAATAGAGAAGCCCATCTTCATCCTTCACGTTCACGATGCTTCGGTTTCTCAGGTAGTTGCCCACACCAAAGCACTGGTCATTGCAGAAGCCGGCAGCGAACTTAGTTTGATAGAAAAATCAGGTTCTATCGGCAAAGAAAATATTTTCCATACGTTTGGCGAAGAGATTGTCGTTGGCAGCAACGCTTCGCTCAACTACATAAAAATCCAGCAAGACGAAGGCAATCTGTACCAGGTTGCCACATCCGCTATCTATCAAGCCGACAGCAGCCAGCTCAACACGTTCACCCTAACGCTGAACGGAAAAATGATCAGAAATAATTTTAACATCGCCATAGATGGCGAAAATTGCGAATCGCATTTCTACGGTCTTTACCTGCTGAGCGGAGACACCTTAGCCGACAACCATACAGTGGTAGATCACCGCAAGCCGCGCTCATTCAGCAACGAGTTATACAAGGGTGTGATGGATAACAACTCGAAAGCCATTTTCAACGGCAAAATATATGTACGCCCGCAGGCACAAAAAACCAATGCCTTTCAGTCTAACCGAAATATTTTATTAACCGATACGGCCACCGTTAACACCAAGCCCCAACTTGAAATTTGGGCTGATGATGTGAAATGCTCGCACGGATGCACGACCGGACAATTAGACGAAGAGGCTTTATTTTATTTACGGTCGCGGGGCATTCCGGAGGCAACTGCCAAAGCCATGTTGCTCTATGCGTTTGCAGCCGAAACATTAGCACCCATTAAAAATGAGTCATTGAAAAAATATTTAGATGCGCTGATCTCCGATAGGTTACATAAAGATTTTTGATATGAGTACGTTGACCTCCTCTTTGTTGGATATAAAAAAAATCAGATTACAATTTCCTGTATTACATCAGCAGGTAAACGGCAAACCATTAATTTACTTCGACAACGCTGCCACCAATCAAAAACCTAAGCAGGTTATTGAAGCGTTGACCCATTACTACCAGCACGACAACGCCAACATACACCGGGGCATCCACACCTTGGCCGAGCGCGCCACACGGGCTTTTGAAGAAACGCGCCTCGCCATGCAGCACTTTATCAACGCCCGTGCAACTGCCGAAATAATTTTTACACGTGGGGTAACAGAAAGCATTAATCTGGTGGCCTCTTCGTACGGCCGTGCTTTTTTAAAAGAAGGAGATGAAATTATCCTCTCTGCATTAGAGCACCACTCCAACATTGTGCCTTGGCAATTGATAGCCCAAGAAAAAAAGGCAACAATCCATGTCATCCCTGTTTTTGATTCCGGTGAATTGGATTTGGATGCCTACCGGAAACTGCTCAGTACCAAAACAAAAATAGTTTCGGTCAATCATGCTTCTAACAGTTTGGGTACTATCAATCCGGTTAAAGAAATCATCCGGCTCGCGCATCAGGCCGGGGCTATTGTCTTGATTGACGGGGCGCAGGCTGCAGCTCATATTGAAATAGATGTGCAAGACCTGGACTGCGATTTTTATTGCATCTCCTCTCATAAAATGTATGGCCCTACGGGAGCGGGCATTTTGTATGGCAAAAAAGAAATTCTAGATGAGATGCCTCCCTACATGGGCGGAGGAGAAATGATCAGTGACGTAACTTTTGCTCGCACCACGTTCAACGAACTGCCCTATAAATTTGAAGCCGGTACGCCCAACATTGCCGATGTCATTGCCCTGCATGAAGCAGTACAGTTTATAGATTCGCTGGGCAAAGAAAATATAGCAGCTCACGAATCGGAATTGCTTGAATATGCAGCCGAAAATCTGGCTACTATTCCGTCCGTAAAATTGATCGGTACGGCTAAAGAGAAAGTAGCAGTTCAATCATTTAACATAGAGGGTATCCACCCTTTTGATGTGGGACAGTTGCTCGATGCGCAAGGTATTGCCGTGCGCACAGGCCACCACTGTACGCAGCCTTTGATGGACAGGTTTGGTATTGAAGGCACTGTGCGCGCTTCGTTTTCTGTTTATAATACGAAAGAAGAAATTGATAACTTGGTAAAATGTTTACGAAAACTAACTCAGTTATCTTATGGAAAATGAAAAACGTTTAGTTGAAATAATTACTGAGTTGCTAATCAAGGTTGATGAATTTGTTGTGAGGCAAAAAGAAACTAATCAAAAATTATCAAGCGTAGATGCACGCTTAGGAAGAGTGGAGACCGAAATAGTAAAACTCAATTTAGTTTCTGAGGGAAATACACGAGTATTTTTGAAATTAGCTAATGAGGTAGAAAATATTGCTCACTTACACGAACGTGTTTCTAAGTTGGAGAAAGAAGTTTTTAAATGACAATCACCCAAGTACAAGACGAAATCATCAACGAATTTTCGTTGCTCGATGGCGACACCGAAATGATGTTGGTTTACCTAATGGAACTGGGACAAAAATTGCCAGCCATACCGGAAGAAGGCAAAACTGAAAACAATATTGTGAAGGGCTGCCAGTCTAAAGTATGGCTGACCGCAAAATATAATAACGGCTTTGTTTACTTTGAAGCCGACAGCAATACGGCCATCACCAAGGGGTTGGTGAGTTTGCTGGTACGCATCTATTCCGGGCAAAAGCCGGAAGATATTTTAAATTCGGATTTACATTTCATGGGAAAAATAAACATGGATCGGTTTATCGGCACGCAGCGATCCAACGGATTTGCCGCCATGATTAAACAAATGAAATTGTATGCGTTGGCTTTTAAAACCCAGTTGGCAGAAAAATCATGAACGAAGCAATGAACCCGACAGAAACACAAACACAGGAAATAGACAACTTGCGCGATAAGGTAGTAGCCGCACTAAAAACCGTTTACGACCCCGAAATTCCTGTAGATATTTACGAACTGGGGTTGATTTATGAAATCAATGTATATCCCATCAACAATGTTTTTGTGTTGATGACATTGACTTCACCCTCATGCCCGGCTGCCGGTGTGATACCCGGAGAAGTAGAACAAAAACTAAAAGACATAGAAGGCATCAACGAAGTGAAGGTAGAAATGACATTTGACCCTCCCTACTCGCAAGATATGATGAGCGAAGCGGCCAAATTAGAATTGGGATTTATGTAACACAAAATTCCAAAGCAGACTGAAACTTTTGAAGAAGACCAATTGTTGATAGACGAAATGAATCAAAATTTTAAAATCAAAAAATCATAAATCCTAAATAACAAGTATGTATCCCGAACAATTTGTAGCCCCGATGAGAAGCGAACTCACCGCTGCCGGGTTTAAAGAACTGAAGACAGCCGCAGATGTAGATGGCGAATTAAAAAGCCAGCAAGGCACCAACCTGTTGGTGATTAACTCTGTATGCGGCTGTGCCGCGGGCGCAGCACGGCCCGGCATTAAATGGGCACTGCAACATACCGCCAAAAAACCCGCCAAACTTACTACCGTTTTTGCCGGAGTGGACATGGAAGCTGTAGCAAAAGCACGCGAATATACATTGCCCTATCCGCCATCATCTCCTTCCATTGCCCTGTTCAAAAATGGGGAACTGGTGCACTTCATCGAGCGTCATCATATTGAAGGACGCAACGCCCAGATGATAGGCGAACATTTGCTGGAAGTGTTTGACGAGTATTGTTAATCTACGAAAAATAGAAAAAACTCTGGCCTTGCTCAAAACTGAGCGAGGTCTTTTTTTTACTCAGGCGTTTTGTTCATCTCTGCAACAGCGATCGAACTTTTTAAGTAATTTCATGTTTTATAGTTTCCTGTGAAAGTTAAAGTAACCCGAAAAGAACATTTTAATGCCGCCCACCGGCTTTTTAATCCGGCTTGGAGCGATGAGAAAAATAATGAGGTGTTTGGCAAGTGTAACAACCCTCACTTCCACGGTCATAACTATGAATTGGAAGTAAGCCTCGTAGGAGACCCCGACCCCGACACTGGCTATCTTTTCGATATGAAAAAACTTAGCGATTTGGTACGCCAGCATGTCATCAAAGAATTTGATCACAAAAATCTGAACCTCGATACGGTCTATTTCAAAAATCTGAACCCGACTGCCGAAAACATTGCCATCGTCATCTGGCGCATATTGCGGCAGCACATTGACAGTAAGTATGAACTAAAAATTAAATTATATGAGACGGAAAGAAATTGCGTTGAATATCCAGCCCATTAAGCCATCGGCATTGGATCTGGATGAAGAGCATCCGGTGTCATCGTACGATACGCCCTTGCGCCAAGATGCTTTTGTTCTTTCTGACGAAGAAAAAATAGAACGGATTGAAAAACATTTTCGCGAGATCATGCTTACGCTGGGCTTGGATTTAGCCGATGACAGTCTAAAGGGCACTCCGCGAAGAGTTGCCAAAATGTTCGTGCAGGAGGCTTTCAGCGGGCTAAACCCTGCCAACCGGCCCAATGCACGGTTATTCGAAAACAAGTACGGTTACGATCAGATGTTAGTAGAAAAAGACATCACATTCTATTCGCACTGCGAGCATCATTTTGTACCTATTTTTGGCAAAGCCCATGTAGCTTACTTTTCATCCGGCAAAGTGATCGGCTTGAGTAAGATCAACCGCTTTGTTCAATATTTTGCCAAGCGGCCGCAAGTGCAAGAAAGGCTTACCGTGCAAATCGGCAAAGAGTTGGAGCGTGTGCTCAACACGCCCGATGTAGCCGTGGTGATGGACGCCAACCACTTGTGCGTAGCCTCGCGCGGAGTGGTTGACACCAACAGCAAAACCGGCACAGCATATTTTTCAGGCAAGTTTAAAGAAGAAAACATCAAACGCGAATTTCTAAACTACATCAATACGAAATAGCCTATCGTGGTTGTAAGAAAGCCTAGTGCTCTCTTCAAATAATTTGCAATGGCAAAAAACAAAACACACAACAAATCATCAGAGTTTATCATCTTTAAAACTGATGACGCAAATATTTCAGTGGATGTACGTATTGAAGACGACACCGTTTGGCTTACACAAGAACAAATGAGTTTGTTGTTTGATAAAGCAAAATCAACCATCAGCGAACACATTAAACACATTTTTGAAGAGGGAGAATTAAACGAAAAAGAGGTTGTTCGGAATTTCCGAATAACCACTCAGCATGGTGCTATTGCAGGCAAAACACAGCAAAGTAATTTAAAGCTATACAATCTCGATGTCATTATATCGGTTGGCTATCGTGTAAAATCAGTGCGTGGTACACAATTTCGTCAATGGGCAACCAAACGCATCAACGAATACATACGCAAAGGTTTTACGATAGATGATGAGCGCCTGAGAAATTTAGGTGGTGGTGGCTATTGGAAAGAACTCTTGCAACGCATACGCGACATTCGCGCATCAGAAAAAGTATTTTATCGTCAGGTGTTAGATATTTATGCCACCAGTATAGACTATGATCCCCAAGTCAATATATCCATTGAGTTTTTTAAAAAAGTACAAAACAAAATTCATTATGCCATTCATGGACAAACAGCAGCCGAAATAATTTTTAATCGTGCCGATGCCGAAAAAGAATTTATGGGATTGATGACCTTTACAGGAAATCGTCCGCATTTGAAAGATGTAGTGGTGGCAAAGAATTATCTGGACGAAAAAGAATTACGAGCCTTAGGGCAAATAGTCTCGGGTTATTTGGATTTTGCCGAGCGACAAGCTGAACGTGAAGAAGCAATGACAATGAAAGACTGGGCGATACATTTAGACCGTATATTAATAATGAGCGGAGAAAAATTATTGCAAGGAGCAGGAACAGTAAGCCACAACAAAGCCATAGAAAAAGCTACAACTGAATATAAAAAATATCAGACTAAAACATTGAGCGAAGTAGAAAAAAATTATTTAGAAAGTTTGAAAGCCATAGAACAGAAAACAAAAAAGAAAAACTAAACCAATACCTATAGACTCATATCTGTTCCATACTTTTTTTAACTGTGTTTCTTATATGGAAATTGTGAATAGTCCAAGTTAACATGTAAGACAAAAAAACAAAAGTTGCACTAATTAGTTGAACACAGCTCTTATACCTTCATCACATGAAACTTGGCAGGACTCCTAAACTTTTTTATCTTTCTCCTGCCTCATGAAAGAATCTTTAGCCCGTACGCTCGGACTGCGATCTACCATCTCGCTGGTGGTGGGTGGTATCATCGGCTCTGCCATCTTCATGAAGCCTGCGTTGATGGCCTCTCAATTGGGGTCGGCCTGGCTACTGGTGAGCGTGTGGATATTGGCCGGTGGAATTTCATTTCTGGGCGCTGTCACCAATTCAGAAGCTGCCGCCATGATACCCGAAACAGGCGGCCAGTATATTTTCTTTCAGCACATGTATGGCGACTTCATTGCCTTTTTATACGGGTGGTCTGCATTTGCAGTTTTTAACACAGCAGGTGTTGCCTCTATTGCCTATGTCTTCTCAATCTATGCCGAGTATTTTATTCATCTTCCCCGCCTGCCCAAAGAAGCAGAGCATATCGTTCATCTGTACTTTCCCGGAATCGGCACGATTTACCCGTTGGAAAATATTGGCGTGAAAGGATTGACGATCATTCTCGTTTGGGCGCTGACATTCGTTAACTACCGCAGCACTCAAATGGGCGACCGGGTACAAATACTTTTTTCATTTTTAAAAGTTGCTGCCATTATTTTTCTGGTAGTAGGCATTTTTGTTTTCGGAAAAGGATCTTTCGCCCACTTCAATCATCCCTCTCCCTACTCAGGCTGGCCTCTGGCTTTTGCTATCGTGGCTGCCACTTCGGGTGCATTTTGGGGTTATGATGGATGGAATAATATCACCTTCGTGGCCGGAGAAATAAAAAATCCGCAGCGCACCTTGCCGTTGGGCATTTCCATAGGCCTTTTAATCACTATCGGCATATACATATTGATGAGTTTGGCCTATATCTATGTCATGCCCATTGATGCTATAGCCCACTCATCCTTTGTAGGTTCAGATGCGGCCAGCCATGCGTTTGGGTTTGGAGCCGGTGCGCTAATTGCATTGATGGTAATCCTCTCCACCTTCGGGTGTACGAACGGAAATATTTTGGCCACAGCGCGCGTTACGTTTGCCATGGCTCGCGAAAACCGTTTCTTCGCTTCCATCGGAAAAATCCATCCTACTTTTAAAACTCCGGGAAACGCCTTGTTGCTGCACGCAGTATGGACAACATTGCTAATCTTGAGCGGATCGTTTGATATGCTTACCGATACGCTGGTATTTGTCAGTTGGCTTTTTTATGCACTGGGTGCTGCGGGCGTCATGGTGCTGCGCAAAAAGTGGCCTGATGTACCTCGTCCCTACAAAACATGGGGCTATCCGTTTGCGCCTCTTCTATTTATTTTTTCTGCTTGTATCTTCCTTGTCATGACACTTTTCAACGATATAAAAAACTACATAGATGGAAACACACCTCTCATCAACTCTTTGTTTGGGCTGGCATTAACCCTGCTCGGCATACCGTTTTATTTTTACTTCAAGAAAAAAAATGCTGACCAGAGCGGATGACAACTTCAAAAAAAAGTTTGCTGTTTCTATTTTTAGGCTTGTATGTAGTTTCAATGATCTGGCTGTCAACAGCCTGGTACGGAAGCTTTACAGCGTTTCATTTTTTTGATGACTTATTAGAGTGGCAATATCTTGACAAGCTGGGGCATTTTTTTGCTTCATTTCATCTAGGTTTGTATTTCTATCAAGTATTAGGAAATTCTCATCATCTAAATCCTATTCAGAGAAAAAAATGGATTTCATTTTCTGGTTTTCTGTTGCTGTTGCCCATCGAAATACTCGATGGCTTTTCTCAAAATTACGGAGCCTCTCCTGCCGATCTGCTGGCCAATGGATTAGGTAGTTTGTACTGTTACTCGCATATCTCCTATCGTGCCGTAGCGAGCACATTACCAAAATTTTCTTTTCACACTACTGCCTTTCATTGGCTGCGGCCAGATTTGCTGGGTAATACATTTGCTCAGCAAGCACTAAAGGATTATAATGGCCAAACCTATTGGGTATCTGTAAGTGTCAACAAAATTTTTAGTACTACATTTTTTCCTGATTGGCTGGCTTTATCTATTGGCTATGGTGCTGAGGGAATGTTAGGCGGGCATGACAATGTCTGGCAAGATGTCACCGGTAAAACTTTTGATTACACCTCGGTTGCGCGTACGAAAAGATTTATTTTGTCGGCAGATGTTGTTGCTGCCGAGTTGATGAAGAAAAACAAAGTCTTCAGTTATTTGTTCCGGCCTTTTGTGCTTCTAAAATTTCCTGCACCGGCTATAGAATGGAATGACCGGGGATTTTTTTTTCACCCCATTTATTTCTGAGGCTCTGAGCCCATGCTTTTGGCAGCCACTTTCTTAACGATGTACCCGATCAGCAACCCAAACAGGGCGAACCCTAACATGATGAGTAAAAAATTTTTCTCAAATGTTTGCAAATCAACATTGAGCAATCGCCCCGCCCAATATCCCAATGTGCTGACTACCGTAGCCCACAGCAAGCCCGTAACTATAGAATAAAAAAGATAGCTGGTTGGCCGAAGCCCGCTCATGCCAATCACCAACGGGATGATGATCCGGAAACCGTACAGAAAACGGTAGCTGAAAAGTATTTGAAATTTATGATGATGAAAAAAATTAGTGACGGGCGTTACCCTTTCCATCAGCTTAGGTCGCTTGGCAATAAACACCTGGCCGTTCAGTCGGCCGATCAGATAATAAGCCCAGTCGCTGATGAAGGAGCCGGAAAAAGCAGCCAACACAGTCCAAGGAAAAGCAAAAATACCGCGGTGTATCAAAGACGATGCCGTCAGAATGGCGGTCTCACCTTCAAAGAAAGTACC
Source organism: Bacteroidota bacterium (assembly GCA_018267215.1). Lineage (GTDB taxonomy): Bacteria > Bacteroidota > Bacteroidia > Cytophagales > Cyclobacteriaceae > ELB16-189. Next base: position 74,035 of record JAFDYX010000014.1, on the reverse strand, counting down.
GACCATCAACGCCAGATAGCCAAACTCATTAATCAGTTTTTCCATGCTCCTCTATCTTCCCCTCTTTCAAAACAAAATTTTTTACATTGGTTCGTTGTCTTTCCTGTAAGTAGTTTTGGTAAGCCGGAGCAAATGCACTCCTTAAGCTGACTGCCTCATCATACTTTTTATTTGCTGACAAAATCAACTCACAAATTTCGCGCACTCCGTGAGCATGGCCGGAAGAAATATACTCAGCCTGATTTTCCAGCATAACATACTGTTGCAGCATAGGAGAAGCGTGGTGTTTTACCATGCAACGTAGACCACAGCGATCGGCCACAGCCAGATCAAGTACATCATCAAAAACAAAAGCTACCTCCTCTTCATGCAGTGCATAGGTTTTCAAAAAATGATCGAAGGCAATGAGCTTGTTGGAGCATTTGGAATAGATGGCATCAAATTTTTCGCGTTGTGCCAGATGCTGTGCGGCCGGATTTTCTTCTCCCGTAATAATGGCAACCCGGGGAAGCTGCCCGTGGCTGAGCCAGTGACCAAAGCGTAGCATATTAGTGCCCATGGCATCTACTTCGCTAAACAAACTTCCGCCTTGGCTTGATTTTACTCCATCATTAAATACACCGTCCCAATCAAAAATATAGGCCTTGATGGAAGGGAGCCTATTTTTAAGATCAGCAAAAGGGCGGCAGAATGTGCCGCCCAGTTCCATAAAAATGGTATCGGGATTATTCAAACTCAATCGACTTCCAGATCCTGAATATCCAACATGCCGGCAGGCTTGCCATTCTCTGTTACAAGAATGGTATCTACCTTAGATTTTTTGAAAATATCAGCTGCCTCTGTCAATAGTGAGTTGGCATCTATGGAAATGGGAGCATTGTATTTGAAGTCGCCCATCTTTTGGCTCAATACATTGCGGCCATCTTGTTGGATTTTTCTTCTCAGGTCGCCATCGGTAAATACGCCCACCACCTGGCCGCTTCCATTCGTTACGGTAATGGCACCAAAACCATACTCTGTCATTTTCACAATGGCATCAGACAGCGATGTGCTCGCCTCAACAACCGGATTTACTTTGTTGATGGCATCTTTCACCTTCACCGTCATCAGGCGGGTGTGTTCGATAAATTGTTGCGTACCCAGCGCAGTAAAATTATTTTCGGTGAGGGATTTCATGATCTTCCAAGGCACGGTAATAGTGTGTACGCCTATATTAATGGCGTTGCGCACGTGCTCGGCATTGCGCACAGAAGAAAACATCACTTTGGTATCGTAGCCATAGTGATCTACGGCAAATACACATTGATGCACCAAGTCAAGTGCATCATGTCCTTGATCTTGCAAGCGGCCTACCAACGGGCAAACGTAAGAGGCTCCGGCCTGCATGGCCATGTAGGCTTGCTGTAATGTGTAAATTAAATGTACGTTCACGAGTAATCCTTCTTTGCGCAACAGGTTGCACGCCTTTACACCTTCCAACGAAACAGGGATTTTGAAAACTGTTTTTTGAGGATCCAGTCCCAAGTTCAATTGGCGCTTAGCTTCTTTCAGCACATCTTGGGCTGTATCGCCCAGAGCTTCAATTTGAAGCACCGGAACGATCTTAGAAAGTTTCACAATCAGTCCATCAATGTCGGTTACACCACCGCGGTGCATGAATGTGGGTGTCGTGGTTAATCCGGTAAGGAAGCCTAATTGAAAAGCGTCTTCAATTTCTTTCAGGTCGGCTGAGTCGAGGTATAATTCCATACTTTAAATTTTCAGATTTTAGATTTACGATTTTTAGATACTTATTTTAATACAACATCTTGTTGACGATACTTTACTTCGATGGTATGTAGTTCGATGAGGGGTTTCAAAAACTCTTCGAGGTCGTACACGCAAAGCTGGCTGGCTGCATCGCACAATGCTTTTTCCGGGTCGGGGTGGGTCTCGATAAATACACCATCTACACCTGAGGCAACTCCTGCGCGTGAAAGTACGGGTAAAAATTCGCGTGCACCGCCCTTGGCGTCAGCGCTGGGAATACCATATTTCCGAATGGAGTGGGTAATGTCGAACACTACGGGGTAACCCAGTTTGCCTAGGTGATAAAAACTGCGCGGGTCAACTATTAAATCATTATAGCCAAACGTATAGCCTCTTTCGGTCAGGATGATTTGATCGTTGCCGGCTTCGGTACATTTGGTAACAGGATGCTTCATGTTGTCGGGGGCGAGAAACTGTCCGTGCTTGATGTTGATAACCCGGCCTGTTTTGGCTGCGGCCACCATCAATGCCGTTTGCATACAGAGGTAAGCCGGAATTTGCAGCACATCTACCACCTCAGCTGCCGCAACGGCCTGCTCGGGATAGTGTATGTCGGTGAGCAGGGAGAATCCAAATTGCTCTTTTATTTTTGCCAGAATCTTCACGCCCTTGTCTAGGCCTGGACCATTGTAGTACTTTAGGCTGCTGCGGTTATCTTTTTGGAAGGAAGACTTATAAATGATCTTGATGTTCATTCTTTCCGAAACTTCTTTTAGTTTTTCGGCTGTCGTCATCATGATTTTTTCGTCTTCGATCACACACGGGCCTGAGATCACAAAAAGATCGTCAGCGCCACATTCGATGTTGCCAACGCGAACTATTTTTTTACTCATAAATTTTAGCTTTTCTTCTCTTTCAATTTAATTTATTTACAAATCTACGATAATCACAAAGAATGTGGATTGACTATTTCCAATTCGCTTAGGGCTTTAAAGTCTTCAACATTCCTTGAAATAAGCTTCCATTGATTGACTAAAGCAGTGGCTGCAATTATTGCATCAGGCAACTTTATTTTTTTGTAAGTTTTACGTAGTTCAATGCATTTATTAATAATGGGGTCAGTCAATAGAATGATGTTTGAGTCGGCTATAAAATCTTCTAATAATTGAGTGTGTTTTTTATTTGCGCTAAAGCCAAGCACTTCAATCTTCGTTATTACTGATATGTTTGGAACTGCATCTATAACTCCGTTCATAAATACGACACCCTTGGATGGCAATTTGTTTCCGAGATAATCAATCACCGAATTTGAATCAATCAAAAATCTCTCCGACTCCACTCTTCTCTGCTTTTTTCTACATAATTTTGTAATTCCTCTGCCACTGCTTTGGGCAACATTCCGGCATACTTCTTAGAAAGCTTTCGGCCTGTAGCCTTCTCCTTTCTTAGAACTTTGATTACGTTTAGGTTTTCCAAATCCTGCAAAAGCCTATATGCCACATCGCTATTTACTTGAATTAAAAGTGTGTCCATAGGTTAGTCTCTTTATTCCAATCCAAACGTTTGCAAGGCATATTTAATAAAAACTTTTACAAAGGTATTGACTTATTTAAAATTTTCTCGTTTAATTTTGCGAAAAACAAAACACATTCTGAATGCCTTCTTTCTAACCAACCACTAACGCGAATTGGAAAAAGAATTCACTACCCTTCAAAACCAATGCCTCAATGGCGGTTTTACCTTTTGCCTCCGGGCAATGAAGTTTCACTTGTCAGTTTTTCATGTTAGCAGGCGACCCCATCGGGGCATCCGCATCTGATAACACCCTCTAAATTATTTAGAAAAAGCAAGGTGCCAGGCGCTTTGGCTTTTGCGTTTATTAATTTTCAACTGACAATTTTTTTATTAACAAAGTGGACAACTCAATAATCGTACGCGAGGCAACCGAAGCCGATGCGTATTTTGCTGAAATCATTACCAACGAAATGGCGGAGTCTGCCAAGGCTCGCGGCACGGGCATTGCCAAACGCTCGCCCGACTACATCAAAGAAAAGATGAGTGAAGGCAAGGCGGTGATAGCTCTTACACAATCGAACGAGTGGGTAGGTTTTTGCTACATCGAATCGTGGGAGCACGAAAAGTTTGTAGCCAACAGCGGCCTCATTGTTTCCCCTGCCTTTAGAAAAACGGGTGTAGCCACACTGATTAAGCAGAAAGTCTTCGCGCTTTCGCGCAAAAAATATCCTGATGCCAAAATTTTTGGCCTCACCACCGGCCTGGCGGTCATGAAGATCAACTCCGACTTGGGCTACGAGCCGGTAACTTATTCGCAGCTTACCTCTGACGACAACTTCTGGAAAGGATGCCAAAGCTGTGTAAACTATGAGATACTCGTAAGCAAGGAACGCAAAAACTGTATGTGCACCGCCATGTTGTACGACCCCGTAGAAAAAGCCCGGGAAGCAGCCGAGAAAAAAGCCCACGAAGCTAAACCCGAAAACTTTTGGGGCAGAAGCTTGCGGGGCGACAACCGCGTGTTTGAGCGGTGGGTGAAATTCAAACAATTTGTTTTGCTCAAAGGCTGGCGAAAGAAAAATGAGCCGGGCGAAGAGAAGAAACCTTCGTTGTTCGGGCTCTTTTGGTAGCCCATCTTATATCAACATAAACAAGATCCTAATATCAATTCAATGAAAAAAATTGTACTCGCCTTCAGTGGCGGCCTCGACACTTCGTATTGCGCCATTCATTTAGCCAAAGACTTAGGGTATGAAGTGCACACACTTACCGTCAATACGGGTGGCTTCGATCAGGCAGAAGTGAAGGCCATTGAAAGCCGCGCTCATCAGCTTGGCGTAACCTCGCATAAAACCATAGACGAAACAAAAACCTACTACGATACAGTAATCCGTTTTCTGGTCTATGGCAACGTATTGAAAAATGCTACCTATCCGCTCAGCGTCAGTGCTGAGCGCATGAGCCAGGCGCTGGCCACCGCCAATTATGCCAACGAACTAAAAGCCGATGCGGTGGCACACGGCAGCACCGGTGCAGGCAATGACCAGGTGCGTTTTGATATGATCATACAAATTTTGGCACCCGGGCTGAAGATCGTTACACCCATTCGCGATAAAAAATTAAGCCGCGAAGAAGAAGTGGCCTACCTGAAGCAGCACGGCATAGAATTTAGTGCAGAAAAAGCGCGCTACTCTATCAATAAAGGAATTTGGGGCACCTCGGTAGGTGGAAAAGAAACACTCAACTCATTGGGTATGCTTCCCGAAGAGGCTTGGCCTACACAAATAACTAAAACCGGCAGCGAAAACGTAACACTTACATTTGCGCGGGGCGAGTTGGTGGCTGTTAATGAAAAAATATTTGCACACCCTACCGAAGCTATTCAGTACTTACAACATATAGCAGCTCCGTATGGTATCGGGCGCGACATACACGTAGGCGACACCATCATTGGCATTAAGGGACGAGTGGGCTTTGAAGCAGCCGCACCGGTGGTAATTATTAAAGCGCACCACGCACTTGAAAAACATGTACTCACCAAATGGCAGTTGAGCTGGAAAGATCAGCTTGCCCAGTTTTACGGCAACTGGCTGCACGAAGGGCAGTACCTCGACCCGGTGATGCGCAATATCGAAGCGTTTCTGACCGACTCGCAGCAGCATGTATCGGGCAAAGTTTCCATTACCCTTTTCCCTCATCGGTTTCAAATCAACGGCATCGAATCTGATTATGATCTGATGTCGGCCAAATTCGGCAAGTATGGTGAAATGAATCTCGGTTGGACGGGCGATGACGTAAAAGGCTTTACAAAAATATTCGGAAACCAAATTGCAATTTATCATCAAGTGAAGTCTGAAGCTGACAGCACGAAGTAAAAAGTGCGGCTTATCGCTTTAACTTTTAACTCATTATTTATGAATAAAACAAAAATCAAAGCGGGCATCATCGGGGCGGCCGGATATACGGGCGGAGAAACCATTCGCCTGCTACTGGGGCATCCGCATGCCGAATTGCTTTTTGCGCAAAGCAGAAGTCAGGCAGGCAAATACATTTACGAAACCCATACTGATTTGATCGGAGATACCGATCAGAAATTTTCTGAAAATCATTCAGCCGATGCCGATGTTCTCTTTATGTGCCTCAGCCACGGAGAAAGCAAAAAATGGCTGGCCGAAAATAAAATACCTGCATCGGTACGCATCATTGATTTGGGCAACGACTTCCGGCTGGGCGACAAAGCCGACAACAGAGAGTTTGTTTACGGCCTGCCGGAATTACAGCGCGACAAAATTAAATCGGCCGCCAACGTTGCCAACCCGGGCTGTTTTGCCACCACCATTCAGCTGGGGCTACTGCCCCTCGCCCACGCAAAACTGCTAACCGAAGTGCATGCCACGGGCATTACCGGATCAACCGGAGCCGGGCAAAAATTGCAGGAGACTTCGCACTTCACCTGGCGCGTCAACAATGTTTCGGCCTATAAAACCCTCACCCACCAGCATCTGGGCGAAATCAGAAAAACGATCAGCGGCCTTCAGCCTTCCTACAAGGAAGCCATCAACTTTGTGCCGTGGCGCGGAGACTTTGCCCGTGGAATTTTTGTGTCGTCTGTGCTGAGCTGCGAAAAGAGTTTGGATGAGATCACCTCACTCTATCAACGTTTTTATGAAACGCATCCGTTCACTCACATTTCTAAAACAATGATTGATTTGAAGCAAGTAGTGAATACCAACAAATGTCTTATCCATCTGGAAAAAATAGAGAACAAACTCATCGTTCACTCTGCTACCGACAACCTACTGAAAGGCGCCAGCGGGCAGGCTATTCAAAACATGAATTTGATGTTTGGCTTCCTGGAAACTGACGGACTTCAGTTAAAATCTATACGCTACTGATATGGCAAACATTGCAATCATAGGTGGCGGAAACCTTGGCACGGCCATCGCCCAAGGGCTGGCCAAATCAAAATTGGCAAAGCCATCGGCCATCATTATTACACGCAGAAATCTTTCTAAGATTGAACACCTCAAGAAAGAAGGTTTTCAACTGACTGTCAACAATGATGAGGCGATCAAAAAATGTCGTACCGTTATTCTTTGCGTGCAGCCCAAGCAACTGCCTGGAGTGCTTACCGAGGCTGCTGCATCGCTCAGCGACAAGCATTTGCTGATTTCTACCATCACGGGTGTATCTACCGAAGAGATAGCATCTCATGCAAAAAAGAAGGTAAGTGTAGTGCGCGCCATGCCCAACACGGCTATTGCCATCGGCCAGTCTATGACATGCCTTTGTGCCAAAGTCGGTGATGAAAAGCATTTGCCAGAAGTACAAAAACTTTTTAACGGGCTGGGGCAAACCCTCATCATCGAAGAACGGCTGATGAAAGCAGCCACTGTTTTAGCAGCCAGCGGTGTGGCCTTCTTTATGCGGTACGTGCGGGCAGCAACACAGGGCGGAATACAGATGGGCTTTGATGCCGATGAAGCACAACTGATGGCCGCACAGACAGCCAAAGGTGCGGCCTCGCTCCTGCTCGCCAGCGAATCGCACCCCGAAATAGAGATAGACAAAGTAACAACACCCGAAGGCTGCACCATTGCCGGCCTCAACGAAATGGAACATCAGGGACTAAGCTCCGCCTTGATCAAAGGAATTATTGCTTCGTTTGAAAAGATTAATAAAATAAGGACATGAGTTATAAGTTTGAAGTGGTAAGTTATGAGTTCGAAGTTATAAGTTATGGGTTTAAGGGTCGGGGTAGATCGTGTTATGCAGAATTATAAAGATTTAAAGGTCTGGCAAAAAGCCCACTCTCTTGCGATAGAGATTTATAAAGTATCCAAGGGGTTTCCTAAGGAAGAACAATTCAATATTACAAGTCAATTGAGGAGAGCATCCATTTCTATTCCAACAAATATTGCTGAAGGAAGCGGAAAATTTTCAAATAAGGATTTTGCCAAGTTCCTTCAGATATCATTAGGGTCAGCTAATGAGGTAGAATATTTAGTTCTTTTTTCTCATGAACTGGACTTGCTAGATAATGCATTATTTGAATCGTTCACAAACGAAATAGGTGAAATCAGAGGTATGCTTATTTCTCTGATTAAGAAAGTAAGAGACTAACTCAAAACTTTAAACTCAAAACTTCAAACTCATAACATAAATACCAGCGTGAAACTATTCGATGTCTATCCCCTCTTCCCGATTGAGCCAGTTAAAGCACAAGGTTCGTGGCTATGGACTGATGACGGGAAAAAATATTTGGATTTGTATGGCGGCCATGCCGTCATTTCAATCGGGCATAACCATCCGCACTGGGTGGCTGCTTTAAAAAATCAGTTAGATCGTATTTCTTTTTATTCTAACAGCGTTAAAAATTCGCTGCAAGAGAAACTGGCCGAAAAATTGGGCGCGGTGTCGGGGTATCCTGATTACAGTTTATTTCTTTGCAATTCGGGAGCAGAGGCAAACGAAAATGCGCTGAAGCTTGCCTCGTTTGTAACGGGGAAGAAAAAAATCATCGCCTTTAAAAAAGCATTTCACGGCAGAACATCGGGAGCCGTGGCTTCCACCGACAATCCCAAGATTGTAGCTCCATTCAATGCCGGCCACGACATTGTTTTTCTTCCATTAAATGACGAGGCCTCATTTATCAGCGCAATCAACCAAGACGTAGCTGCGATAATCATCGAGGGCATTCAGGGTGTGGGTGGAATTCAGATGGTAACAGACTCATTCTTCCAACTCCTCTCAAAAAAATGCAAGGAGGCGGGCGCCCTGTTGATACTTGATGAAGTGCAGTCGGGCTACGGGCGCACGGGAAAATTTTTCGCGCATCAATTTTCCGGCATCCGTCCCGATCTGATTACCATCGCCAAAGGAATGGGCAACGGATTTCCGGTAGGTGGCGTACTGATTGCACCCGAAATAAAACCGTGGAGCGGTATGCTCGGCACCACGTTTGGCGGCAACTATCTGGCGTGTGCGGCAGCCTTGGCTGTGCTGGAAGTGATTGAAACTGAAAACCTGATGGCTAACGCCCACACCATCGGACATTTGTTAAGCGATGGCCTGAAGAAATTTTCCTTATTCAAAAATGTGCGCGGCCAGGGGCTGATGATCGGTTTCGATTTGCCGGAGACGCACATTAATTTGCGCAACGACTTATTGTTTCAGCACCATATCTTTACCGGAGAAGCCAAGCCCAATGTAGTGCGACTTTTGCCTTCGCTCGCGCTGTCGAAAGAAGAAGCCTTGTTATTTTTACATTCTCTTACCCAAGCACTCTGATGAAGAAATTTTTATCCGTACACGATGCGTCCTCTATTCATTCTCTGATCGAGAAAGCATTGGCCTATAAAGTCAATCCATTAAAAGATCATACGTTAGGAAAGGGAAAAAGAATGGGCTTGCTCTTTCTTAACCCCAGCATGCGCACGCGGCTGAGCACACAAATTGCAGCCCAAAATCTGGGGATGGAAGCAATTGTATTTAATGTGGGGCAAGACGGTTGGGCGCTGGAGTTTGAAGAAGAAGCCATCATGAGCGGCACTACCGTAGAGCACGTGAAAGAGGCCGCCCCCATCCTCGGCAAATATTTTGATGTGCTCGGCATCCGCACGTTCCCTTCTCTAAAAAATAAAGAAGAAGATTACCATGAACTGTACATCAATCAGTTTGTAAAATACAGCGGTATTCCGGTAGTAAGTTTAGAGAGCGCCACCGTGCACCCGTTGCAGAGTTTAACTGACCTCATCACGATAACAGAAACATTTCAGGAAAAAAGAAAACCAAAAATTGTATTGACGTGGGCGCCCCATGTTAAAGCATTGCCGCAATGTGTGGCCAACAGTTTTGCCGAATGGGTAAACAAATGGGGACAAGCCGAGTTTGTCATTGCACATCCCGAAGACTATGAATTAGACAGCCGTTTTACGCAAGGAGCCACCATCACACACAATCAGGATGAGGCCTTGAAAAATGCAGATATTGTTTATGTAAAAAACTGGAGCACCTACACCGACTATGGTCGCATTTATTGCAACGACCCGAAATGGATGCTCACTCATAAAAAATTAGAGGCCACCAACCGGGCAAAGGTAATGCACTGCCTGCCCGTGAGGCGAAATGTAGAACTGAGTGATGAGGTGCTCGACAGCCCCGGCAGCTTGGTAACACAGCAAGCAGCTAACCGTGTGTGGGCCGCCCAAGTAGTGTTGAGCGAAATTTTGAAAAGCTGAAGGATAGAAGTAGAAAGTAGAAAGTAAAAAGTAGAAAGTAGAAAGTAGAAAGCAGAAAGTCAGAAGTGAAGGTGGTATTGTGTGAAAGGCTCGCACACAGTACCCACAACTTATAACTTACAACTCATAACTTAAAACTTATAACTCAAGACTAAAAAAAGACTATGAACAAATTGTACATCATAAAAATAGGAGGGAATGTATTGGATGACGAGAAATCATTGAATCATTTCCTGAAAGATTTTGCTTCTATCCAGTCGCCAAAAATTTTAATCCACGGAGGCGGAAAGATTGCCACCAAAATCGGTGATCGGCTGGGTATCGAATCAAAGTATATTGATGGTCGGAGAATTACTGACTTGGCAACGCGCGACCTCGTTACGATGGTGTATGGTGGCTTACTCAACAAACAAATCACAGCCCATCTGCAAACCCTTCATTGCAATGCCATCGGTGTTACGGGCGCAGACGGAAACTTGATCAAAGCCGTCAAGCGGCCGGTGGGTAAAATCAATTATGGTTTTGTGGGCGACATCACGCCCGAAAGTGTCAACTCCTCATTCTTGTATTTTCTGTTGAAACAAAATGTAGTGCCTGTCTTTGCCCCGCTTACCCATGCCGATGGCGACATACTGAACACCAATGCTGACACCATCGCTTCGGTGCTGGCTATCGCGTTAAGCAAACATTTCGACATCCGTCTGATTTTCTGTTTTGAGAAAGAAGGTGTGCTGCAAGATGTAAATGATGAAACATCGGTGATCCGCCATTTGAATGGCGAACTCTATCAGCAACTGCTGAAGAGCGGGTCGTTTCATGACGGCATCCTTCCGAAATTGGAAAACGCATTGATGGCCATCCGGTCGGGTGTAAAAGAAGTATTGATTGGTGAACACACACACCTCATTGCCAATCTGGGTTACGAAACAAAGGGTACTTTAATCACCGCCTGATGAACGAACACCTGTACCCGCTGGCGGCAGATTTGTTGCAACAACTGATCAGTATTCCATCTTACAGCAAAGACGAAGGCAAAACGGCAGCCCTGCTCGAAAATTTTTTTCGACATTACGATGTAGAAAGCTTCCGCAAGGGAAATAACGTGTGGGCCAAGAACAAAAATTTTGATAAGGCCAAGCCTACCATCCTGCTCAACTCGCACCACGACACGGTTAAACCCAATCCCGCATACACACGCAATCCTTTTCAGCCGGAGGTGATTGACTACAAACTCTATGGCCTTGGAAGCAACGATGCAGGCGGGCCGTTGGTGTCGCTGATCATGACATTCCTCTACTTCTACCACGAACAAAACCTGAAATACAACTTAGTCTTTGTTGGGTCGGCAGAAGAAGAAATTTCAGGAACAAACGGAATTGAACTGGTGTGGAAAGAATTACCTCCGATAGATTTTGCCATCGTAGGCGAGCCCACGTTGATGAAAATGGCTATCGCAGAAAAAGGGTTGATGGTGTTGGACTGTATTGTGCACGGCAAAGCCGGTCATGCGGCACGCGAAGAGGGTGTGAACGCTATTTATTCTTCATTAAAAGATATCGAATGGTTTCGCACCTTTCAGTTTCCCAAAATATCGCCAACCTTAGGCAAAGTAAAAATGTCTGTTACGGTCATTCAGGCCGGGCAAGCGCACAATCAGGTTCCGCCCGAGTGTACGTTTACTGTGGACTGCCGGGTAACCGATGCCTACACGCTGGAAGAGGTGTTGGAGGTTGTAAGAAAAAATGTATCGTGCACAGTAACGCCCCGCTCGCTGCGACTGAAACCCAAGGGAATTGATACCGGCCATGTGTTGATACGTGTAGCCGAGAAGCTCGGCATCGAAATGTATGGCTCGCCCACTACTTCCGATCAGGCTTTGATTCCGGTGCCTTCCATCAAACTGGGTCCGGGCGACTCAGCCCGGTCGCACAGCGCAGATGAGTTCATTTACCTCGAAGAGATCAACAACGGGATTAATGGATATATTAAGTTGATAGAGAATCTTTCGCAATAAGTTAAACGTTACAGGTTTCAGGTTATAGGTTACAGATTGGCAGTTACAAGTTTTATAAAATCTAAAAAATAGAATTGAAGAGTTATCGTGATCTGGAAATATATGTCGTTTCAAAGAAACTGGCGATTGCTGCTCATGCAGCTTCTCTGACCCTCCCAAAATTCGAAACGTATGAAGAAGGGAGTCAATTGAGGCGTTCTTCTAAAGCCATAACTTCGTTGATCGTTGAAGGGTATGGAAGAAAAAGATACAAAGCTGATTTCATAAAGTATCTTGTTTACAGTCACGCTGAGTGCGATGAAACTATCATTCACCTTGAATTTATTTTAGAAACTGGATCAACAAAACATATAGAAGATTTCAAGAACTTGGTTGAAGAATATATTTCACTTAGCAAAAAAATAAACAAATTCATTCAATGGGCAGATGAACATTGGAATGAAGATCAATAACTTGCAACCTGTAACTTGTAACCTGTAACTTGTAACCTGTAACTTGTAACTTGTACCATGAAACTTTGGCAAAAAGATAAAGACTCCCTGAAATCAGTTACTGATTTTACTTCGGGCAAAGACCGCGAGATGGATCTCTACCTCGCTCCTTTCGATGTGCTGGGGTCGTTGGCGCACATTCAAATGCTGGCATCCATCGGATTATTGACGAAAGATGAATTAAACATCCTCAAAAAAGAATTAAAAAATATCTATCGAGAAATTCAAAATGGAAATTTTTTAATTGAGGAGGGAGTGGAAGATATACACTCACAGATTGAATTATTGTTAACAAAAAAATTAGGCGATGTGGGCAAAAAAATCCACAGTGGCCGCAGCCGCAACGATCAGGTGCTGGTAGATATTAAACTTTTCCTTCGCCATGAAATACGGCAACTCACCACATCCATTAAAAATCTTTTTGATTTACTGATTGATCAAAGTGAAAAATATAAACAAAAATTGCTGCCGGGCTACACCCATTTGCAGTTGGCCATGCCCTCTTCGTTTGGGTTGTGGTTGAGCGCTTATGCTGAAAGTTTAAGCGATGATTTGATTACGTTGCAGGCGGCCTATCATGTGGTCAACAAAAATCCGTTGGGCTCTGGCGCAGGTTATGGCTCGTCTTTTCCACTCGACCGGAAAATGACAACAGAACTGCTGGGCTTTGATGACCTGAACTACAATGTAGTCTATGCACAGATGGGGCGCGGTAAGACAGAAAAAATTGTAGCCCAAGCGCTGTCAAACGTTGCTTCTACTTTATCTAAACTGGCAATGGATGCTTGTCTTTTTATGAATCAAAATTTTGGGTTCATCTCCTTTCCTGATGAGCTAACTACCGGCAGCAGCATCATGCCTCACAAAAAAAACCCGGATGTGTTTGAGTTGATACGTGCCAAGTGCAATGAACTGCAAGCTTTGCCCAACGATGTAGCGCTATTGACAACCAACCTTCCCTCAGGCTACCATCGCGATTTTCAGTTACTGAAAGAAAAAATTTTTCCGGCCTTCCAGACCTTAACTGACTGTCTTAACATGACCGCACTTATGATTTCTTCTATCCAGATAAAAGACAAAATTTTGGAAGATGAAAAATATAAATTCCTTTTCAGTGTAGAGGAAGTAAACAAACTCGTGCTTGCCGGGATGCCCTTCCGCGATGCCTACAAAAAAATAGGGCAAGACATTGAAGCCGGAAAGTTTAGCTACTCCACAAAAATCAATCACACACACGAAGGCAGCATCGGCAATTTATGCCTGCCCGAAATACAATCTGTCTTTCAAAAAAATATTTCCTCTTTCGGATTTGGCATAGTTGCGAAGGCAGAAGAAAAATTGGTGAGCCGCGACTAAAAAGTAACGGCCACCATAGAAAGGTTCTTGTATTACTTTAAGTTAGCATAATCCACCACCAAATTACAAATTGTCAGCACACCCAAGTTCATGGCACTTTCGTCTATCATAAAACCGGGTGTGTGATGAGAGGGCGCCTTTTTAGGATCGGTGCCCTTGGGCATACCACCCAAAAACAAAAACAAACCGGGCACTTTCTCTGCAAAGAATGAAAAATCTTCGCTGCCGGTAGCAGGTGGCACCACTATCACATTGTTGGCACCGGCCGACTTTTGCAAGGACGGAAGCATTTTTTGTGTCAGCGCTATGTTATTAAAAGTTACCGGGTAATGCGAAGAATAAGGAATCTGAACTACTGCTGTGGCACCGGCTGCTTCGGCTGTTTTTGTGGCAATGTCGTTGATCCGCTTGATGACCAGCTTTTCGTCTTCTGCGCTGAAGGTGCGCAAAGTGCCGAGCATCTCTACTTTTTCGGAAATGATATTAGAGCGGTTGCCCCCATGGATAGAACCGATCGTAACCACGGCCGGGTTTTCGGTGATGTTTACATTACGGCTGACGATGGTCTGGAGATTGGTGATGATTTGGGCTGAGGTAACAATCGGGTCCACCGACTGCCAGGGAGATGCCCCGTGCGATGGCTTGCCTGTTACGGTGATCTTCATGTCATTCACGCCTGCCATCTCCCCTCCCGGCCGATACGTAATGGTGCCCACCGCGCTTCCTGCAATGATGTGCAAGCCAAAGACAACATCTACTTTGGGGTTGTCCAGCACACCTTCTTTCACCATCAGTTCTGCCCCGCCTTCTTCGCCTGCCGGAGCACCCTCTTCAGCGGGTTGGAAAATAAATTTTACAGAGCCCTTCAGTTCCTTTTTCATCGAAGCTAATATTTCGGCAGCCCCCATCAGCATGGCTACGTGGGTATCGTGGCCGCAGGCATGCATCACGCCAGTTTTCTGTCCGTTGTATTCTGTTTCTACTTTAGAGGCAAAAGGCAGGTCATTTTTTTCGTAAACCGGAAGCCCATCCATATCTGCCCGCAGCGCCACTACCGGCCCCGGCAGCCCGCCTTTTAACAATCCCACCACACCGGTCTTAGCTACACCTGTTTTTACTTCTATACCTAGCGATTGAAGATGCTTGGCTACAATATCGGCCGTGCGCACTTCATGGTTGCCCAACTCAGGATGCTCATGGAAGTCGCGCCTCCAGGCGATTACCTTTTTTTCGATGGCACTTACTTTTGATTTGATGAGTTCTTGTTGCTTGTCTTTCTGTGCCCAAGCCAAACATGAAGTGAGCATCAGAATAAGGGGTAGTATCTTTTTCATAGTGTCGTGGTTATGTTACTGCAATATAAATTCTTTCTTCAAATCAATACTCTAAATTTGCAGCTAATTTTAATTATGACATCGCAAACAATATTATACTTGATTGTCGGTATCGCGGCAGGTTCTTTTGTATTGGAATCACTCCTCGAATTCATCAACCTCCGGCATCAGCGCAACAACCTCTCCGATGAGGTAGCCGGTTTCTATGACAAAGAGAAATATGCTAAATCGTTGGCCTACCATCGTGAGCGTACATTTTTTTCGTTGATCACTTCTACATTTAGTTTAGTGTTGCTGTTAGCAGTACTCTTTTTAGGCGGCTTTGGCTGGCTCGACCGACAACTTAGTCTTCTTGGCTTGTCGGGAATACCGTTGGCATTATTGTTCTTTGGCCTGCTGGCTATTGTGTCTGATTGGATGACGATTCCGTTTCAATGGTATTCTGTTTTCGTCATCGAAGAAAAATATGGGTTCAACAAAACAACAGGCAAGACTTTTGTGCTGGATAAGTTGAAGGGGTATTTGCTCGGGGCAGTCGTAGGTGGCGTGTTGCTTTCCCTTTTGCTGTTATTGATTGACAAATTGGGTAGTAATTTTTGGATTTGGTTTGGCGTAGCCGCTTCGCTTTTCATTCTATTGGTAAACATATTTTACACTTCTTGGGTGTTGCCCTTATTCAATAAGCTCACACCACTTCCGGAGGGCGAATTAAAAACGGCTATTGAATCTTTTGCCCACAAAGTAAATTTTCCGCTCGATCACATTTTTGTGATAGATGGCTCTAAGCGGTCTAACAAAGCCAACGCTTTTTTTTCGGGTATCGGCAGAAAGAAAAAGATCGTGCTGTACGATACGTTAATAGAAAAACACAGCACGCCAGAGTTGGTGGCTGTTTTAGCGCACGAGGTGGGCCATTACAAGAAAAAGCATGTTGTGTTTAGTTACGTGCTGTCTGTCATTCAAATCTTTTTTACGCTTTGGGTTCTGTCGCTGGTTGTGTCGAACGAAACGGTTTCCGTAGCTTTGGGCGGAAGCCAATGGGCCATTCACCTCAACCTGATTGCCTTCACTATTTTGTTCAGCCCTGTCTCAGGTATTACCGGTTTATTGATGAACCTCTACAGCAGGCGCAATGAGTTTGAAGCCGACCACTATGCCAAAGAAAAATATGATGGACAGGCGTTGGCCCAAGCGTTGAAAAAACTTTCGGTAGATACGCTTAGTGAGTTATACCCACACCCGGCTTACGTTTTTTTTCATTACTCGCATCCTCCGTTGTTGGCGCGGTTGCATCGTTTGAAATAAAATTTGAGTTTTTTTAATTTTTAATTCACCATGCGCTATCAAAAATTATTTACCCTGTTTTTTGTTTTCCTAAGTATTAGTTCTATGTCGCAATCGGTTATCAAATTATATGCGAGCGAAATCCCCAACAGCAAACCCTCGGCAAATAAAGAGCAAGAAACCGATCATGCAGGCATTAAGATCATCAGTCACATCACCCAGCCAACCCTGACGTCCTTCTTTCCCGCAAAGGAAAAAGCAACCGGCACGGCAATCATCATTTGCCCGGGCGGAGGTTATGCCGTCAATGCCTTTGCGCACGAAGGCACCGCGGTGGCAGCAAAATTGAACGAGATGGGTGTGGCCGCCTTTGTGCTGAAGTATCGCCTGCCCAATGATGCCGCTCAAGTCAACAAAGAAACTGCACCTCTGCAAGATGCCCAGCAAGCTATCAAATTGGTGAGAGAGCATGCTGCTGAATGGCATCTCAACCCGCACCAAATAGGTATTATGGGGTTTTCGGCCGGAGGCCATCTGGCTTCTACTGCCGGAACTCATTTTGAAAAATCATTTATCGAAAACCCGGGCAACCTAAACCTGCGCCCTGATTTTATGGTGTTGATTTACCCTGTCATCAGTTTTCAGGAATCAATCACCAACCCCGGTTCGCGCGAGCAATTGATCGGCAGGCAGCCCACGCAGGAAAAAATAGATTTTTTTTCGAATGAACTGCATGTTTCCTCAAACACTCCACCCAGTTTTATGGTGCACGCCAGCGATGACGAAGCGGTGAAGCCCTCCAACAGTATTTTCTTTTATGAAGCTTTGATCAAAAACCATGTAGAAGCTGAGTTGCACATCTATCAAAAAGGTGGGCATGGCTTTGGTATGCACAACCCCACTACACCTGACGTATGGATGGATCGTTTGAAAAACTGGATGGATGCCAACGGGTGGCTGAAAAAATAAATATTAAGCTGTTAAATCTTTGACCATCTTTTCGATTGTTCGATCTAACATCGCAAACACCTCATCAAAATCTTTCTCTTGGCCATAATAAGGATCGGGCACTTCGCCTTCTCCTTGCGGATCGTAGCTGCGCAGCAATTTTATTTTTGCCGACTGGTGCGGTTCGCACAAACGTAGAATATCGCGTTGGTTGTGATCATCCATCGCGAGGATCAAATCAAACTCATGAAGATCATTTCGTGTTATCTGCCGTGCCGTGTGCTCAATGGGCACTTTATTTTTAAAGGCCGTGCGGATGGTGCGCGGGTCGGGCGAATCGCCAATGTTGTAGCTGCCGGTGGCACAGGAGTCTGCGTAGAAGGAAGCGGCCAGTCCATGCTGGTTAATTTTCGAATTAAAAATAGCCTCTGCCAGCGGAGACCGACAGATATTGCCCAAGCACACAAATAATATTTTCATCAATCGGGTAAATTAAGGGGTTACTATACCAATCTTCTATTCATTAACGAACGTGCTTTATGCACACATGCCTTGGTTAAAGATTCCCCTTCCGCAATGAAGGGGTTTCTTTTTATCCACAATTACTATCATTCCATTAGCTTTGTACAAACACATCAATCTATGGAATTTATTAAAGTTACAGAACAAAAAGAACCTTTCGTAGCCTTAGTGGAACTCAACCGCCCGAAAGAACTGAACGCACTGAACCGGCAACTGATGGTCGAGCTGCTTGAAGCGCTTCAGGCATTAGATAAAAATGAGCAGGTAAGGGCTATTGTGCTTACCGGCAATGAGCAGGCTTTTGCTGCCGGAGCCGACATTAAGCAGATGGCCGACCAAAGCGCCATAGATATGCTGATGGTAGATCAGTTCAGCACATGGGATATGATCCGCAAAACGAAAAAGCCTATCGTGGCGGCCGTCAGTGGCTTTGCGTTGGGTGGCGGCTGCGAACTCAGTATGATGTGCGATACTATCATTGCTTCGGAAACAGCCAAGTTTGGTCAACCCGAAATCAAGATAGGCACCATCCCCGGTGCAGGCGGTACGCAGCGGCTCACCAAAGCCGTGGGCAAAGCCAAAGCGATGGAACTGATTCTGACAGGCAGGTTTCTGTCAGCCCAAGAAGCGCTCTTCTATGGGCTGGTGTGCAAAGTAGTGCCTGTAGAAGTATATCTGCAAGAGGCGCTGACATTGGCCAAAGAAATAGCACAGATGTCGCCCATTGCAGTACAGTTGGCAAAAGAAGCAATCAACCGTTCATTTGAAACCCAACTGGACGAAGGGTTGGCCTTTGAGCGTAAAAATTTCTACCTCACCTTCGCCTCGGCAGACCAGAAAGAAGGCATGAAGGCTTTCGTAGAAAAACGAAAGCCTCACTATACCGGAAAATAATTTCAGCAGAGATTAGCGGATGGATGCCCCTAAGCCAAAAGTAAAGGCACTGTACTTTTGTACCGTGTAGTCGCCATTGAAATAAATCGGCCCGAGTTTTATCCGCATACCTCCGGTCAACTTTGCACCTGTGTTGTTCAGGGTGTATGCCAGCGGGTCAGTGATGTTAAAATTTCCACCTGTTGTAGGACTAATTGTGTAAGTGCCTGTGATATTTACCTTCGTAGATACCGAGCCATAGCCGACACCGGCATAGAGTGTAAGTATCGCTAACTTCTTCGAGATAAGCACTTGACCCACCCACGAGTTAAACGTATAACTTATTTTTCCATCCGTGCTGGTGGGCGATGTGCTGCTGCTGGCCAGACTCGAAGCTCCCTTCAGTGAATTATAGCCTGCAATAACAGACAAGTCGAACGGAAGTTCCTTCACCCCCGGCAGGTATTGTTTGATGTCGTGCATCAAGCCAACGCCAAACATACTGATCGAATTCCCTCCATTATTAATAGTGGGCACCATCCTCAATTTGAGATCCGTATTTTTTATGAGCCCAATTCCCAACTGTGCCATCGGCACAGGGATGGCCGACACACCTAAATTGCCCTTCATATCAAGGCCTTCAGGTCCGTTAAATCCAACGGTTATCGGTGTGGATGAGCCCTGTGGTGTGTAGGTAGCCGAATAAGTTGTTTGATCTTTAGGCCCCATAATAGTAGGCGCCATTTGCAAACTTGGATGCGTGTTGTTGGCAAAAGTTAATGTAGATGAGTTATTGGGTGTAAAATAATTATCAGACGTGGGCACAAAAACGGCACTAACTGTTACACCGAAATCAACACCCAGCTTTTTGTGAGTTTTAGCCGTATGGTACCAGCCGTTGGTCATGCCGTAAGAAAAAGCTTTTATTATCGGAGCAGTATAGCCGGAAATAAGGCTTGATGCATCTTGTTTGCTGGAGTTGAGAAATTGAGATAAGTCGCTGGCATTTTGGCTCCAAACCATAGGCGCTACTGTCAGCAAACAGGCCGTAAAGAAGATACTTTTACTTAATTTCATAGCTGGTATATTTATTTTTTTGATTTTTCAACTTGCTAAAATAATAATTTTAAAAGACATCACACCTATCGAGCCGATAGCTTCGCAGCTTTTGGTATTTTTGTAACACATGCAACGCGCTATCTATACTGTTTTTATCAATCTGCTGCGCCTTCTGTTTATTGTGGCCGTTCCCTTTAATGAAAAAGCGCGACTGTTTGTAACCGGCAGGCGGTCTATTTTTAAGAAGATAAAATCATCTTTTAAATCCCACAAAAATGAAAAAGTGGTGTGGGTACATTGTGCCTCGTTGGGAGAGTTTGAACAAGGGCGCCCGATTATCGAATCCATTAAGCGGGAATACCCACCAATAAAAATCCTCCTTACTTTTTTTTCTCCCTCGGGATTCGAAGTGAGAAAAAATTATTCGCAAGCTGATTTCATTTTCTATTTGCCGTGGGATACACCCCGGCAGGCTAAGGAATTTGTAGCCATCACACAACCGGTGCTGGCCATATTCATCAAATACGAATTTTGGTTTCACTATACTGAGGCTCTTAAAAAAGCAAGGGTAAAAATTATCTCCACCTCGTGCATCATGCGGCCTAACCAGATTTTTTTTAAGAAGTATGGAGGCCTGTTCCGCCAGTTGCTAAAAAATTTCGATTACTTTTTTACACAAAATTCAGAAACCAAAAAATTACTTTCCTCTATTGGCATCACCCAAGTAGAAGTTGCCGGAGATACCCGGTTCGACCGCGTCAATGAAATCATCCGATCCGGAAAAGAAGTAGCATTAGTCAAGCAGTTTAAAGACAATCAAAAAACATTTGTTGTCGGCAGTTGCTGGCCTGAAGATATGGAGGCCCTTGCTCCTTTTATCAATGAGAATGATGGGCTATTAAAATTCATCATTGCCCCGCACGAAATAACCGAGTCATTCCTTTTAGATATTGAAAAATCGCTTCAGGTAAAAACTTGCCGTTTCTCCGAGCAAAAAGAAAACATCGAAAGCTACTCCGTGCTGATTATTGATAACATCGGCATGCTTGCCCAACTCTATCGCTATGGCGAGTTTGCCTTTGTGGGTGGGGCCTTCGGCAAAGGGCTGCACAACATTTTAGAGGCAGCCTGTTATGGCATTCCTGTTTTCTTTGGCGACAAGAGCTATCACAAATACCAGGAAGCCACAGACCTGATTATGCGCGGAGGCGCTTTTGAAGTGAACGGCTATGCCGACCTGAAAATGAAATACGAACTGATGATTTCGCGACCCGAAAGTTTTCTGCTTGCCTGTGAAGTAACCAAATCGTATGTGCAAGAAAACTTGGGCGCCACAGAAAAAATCATGAAGTATTGCCATTCAATTTTAAAAGAATGAAGGGTGTAGTGACCAAATCAACCGGCTCCTGGTACGTGGTACGCTGCCAAGGAGAAACGTATGAATGCCGTCTGCGCGGAAAAATCAGGTTGGAGGGCATCAAAGAAACCAACCCGGTGGCCGTGGGCGATTATGTGGCCATTGAAATGGACGAAGGCAGCAACGTCATCACCGAAATCCTTCCGCGCAAAAATCATATCCTGCGCCAGTCGGTAAAAAAAACGGGGCATTCCAATATTTTAGCTGCCAACATTGATCAGGCCGTGCTGGTGGCCACGGTTCAGCAGCCGCGCACCTCGCTCGGGTTTATTGACCGTTTTTTGGTTTCGGCAGAAGCTTTTCGGATTCCGCAAGTGCTCATTTTCAATAAACAAGATTTATTAACTGACGATCAGATGGCCATGCTTCACGAATGGAAAAAAAAATATGAAGCCGTAGGCATTTCCGTTTATATCCTTTCTGCCTTACAGGGCAATGGCCTGAACGAAATCAAAAATATTTTAAGCAACAAAATATCGCTGGTGGCAGGCCACTCGGGTGTGGGCAAATCAACCTTGCTCAACCAAATTTCAGATTCCATCCGCCAATCTACCCAACAGATATCAGCCGCCACCGAAAAAGGTACACACACCACCACCTTTGCCGAAATGTTTTGGATAGACGATAACACAGCCGTCATTGATACGCCCGGAGTAAAAGAATGGGGACTGGTGGACATGAGCGCGCAAGAAATATCAGATTATTTTCCTGAGATGCGAGAGCGGAGACTTCTTTGTAAATTCGGATCAAAATGCCTTCACCTGCACGAGCCGGGCTGTGCCATTATCAAAGCCGTAGAAGAAGGAGCGATTTGGTTCAGCCGGTATGAGAATTTAATCAACATGACCACCGGAAGCGACAACAGAAAGTGAAATACGAATTAAACAACCAGCCCATTCATTATTTTCCGGAAGGAGAAAAAAAATTCGGGCAACCGGACGTCTTGCTTCATCGGGCATCAGATCTAACCGTTTCTACCCGGTGGAGCGCCAAAGGTTATACCATCGCACCGCTATTCGACACAGAAACATTTACTACTTTTCAATCAGAGACAACGGCACTGGTTACAGACTGCTGGCGGCAAGCCGGCTTGCTTGTTCCCGATCATTTTAAGCTTGACCAATATCATACGCTGATCACCACACAAGCACAACATCTGGCTGCTGTTGAGCAAACAAAATTATTGTCTGCCAAAAAATTTCCGCTCGGCATCAGCCGGATTGAAGAACGGGTTTCGGACATTTGTGGCATCTCGCTGATAGCTCTCAATCCTTTTGACGGGCAATCGGTTTTTCATTTCCGCGTAGTGCGCCCGCATTCTCACGACAACAACCCGCTGCACCGCGATGTGTGGCTGGAAGACTACGCTAACTGCATCAACTTATACATACCGGTAGCCGGCAGCAATGCTCTGTCATCGTTGCCGCTCATTCCCGGCAGCCACTACTGGCCTGAAGATAAAATTGAACGCACTGAAAATGGAGCGCTCATCAACAACACTAAATTTAATGTGCCAGCGGTGTCTGAGATTCACGGAGAATTTCAAATCGTTCGCCCTGATCCGGTTGCCAACGAGGTACTTGTTTTCTCTCCTTATCTGATCCACGGAGGGGCCGTAAACCTCAACGATAACCTAACGCGAATCTCCATTGAGTTGCGCCTTTGGAAAAAAAATTAAGCGTAACGCCACCGATAGTATTGCTTCCTTATCCAAGGCCACGGCAGCGGCAACCAAGAAAGAAATCTGTAAAAATAAAATTGTACTTGATGGCTCGTCAGTTCCTTTTCAAGTTGGGCGAACAATCTTGCTTCCTGTCTGTTTCCGGAAAACACAGACTGCTTATACTCGTAGCGTATCCGATGAATTAATGCTTGCTTGTCTTCGGCACTCCGGCAAAGCGATACTGCCTTTTTACAAATAAGATAGGTGGAATGTAACTGGCGGTCGCCCGGTTCATACCAGCCTGATGACATGGACTTGACATTGCGCCTGACGTGTGTCAGCGTTTCGTCTTGGTAAACAAATTGGAAATGGCGCGAAGCCCGCACCCAAAAATCAAAATCTTCGTAGGCCAGCGTTTCATCATAGCCCTTCAGCTTGTCCAATACTTTTTTTTTGATCATCATGGTGGGACTGCAAATAAAATACCGCCTCAGCACATCAGGGAATATCCACCCTAGCGGAACATGGTCAATCAGTCTTTTTGAAATCAAGTGTGCCGTATGGTTTCGTAAAATATTTCCGTAGGCATCTATGTAATCGGCATTGGAGAAGACCACACCTACTGACTCATCGGCCGATTGAAAATAACTGACCTGCCGGGCAACGCGATCGGGCAACATCACATCATCGGCAGCCAGATCAATGATAAACTCGCCTCTTACTCGCTCTAATGCCATATTAAAGGCGCGGCAGTTTCCATTATTCTTAGGTAAAGCAATAAAATAGATGGATGGATTTTCTATAACCAGTTGTTGAATTACATTAACGCTGCTATCTGTACTGCAATCGTCCACTACTATTAACTGAATGTTGGGGTAAGTCTGTTGCAACACCGAGCGGATGGCTTGGGCTACAAACTCAGCATGGTTGTAGCAAAGGCAAACGACTGATACGAGCGGATCCATGTCAGAGTGATTTTTCGAAAGTCAGTTTCATGGATAGATTCCCTCCCACCTGTGTTTTAAAATTCAATAAACTGAAGTTGGTTTTATTTTCTAATGACGATGTTCCCAAATCCAGCAGTTGATATCCTTTCTCTTGGCCATAAGCATATTGCTGATGCAATAAAAACACTATCGGGCTGAGCGGCTGAGAAGCACGGCTGTGCCCATAATAAAAATTATACATGATGCGCGGATTGACGCGCACAGCTATAGCGGCTGCTATGCGTTCTTCCGCTTGGCAAACTTCAAAAAATAAAAAATCGTGTGGGCATGCCTGAATGGTGTTGCCCAGCTGCTGGGCCGACAAACTCAGTGTCATGCCCCGTTCTGCCCGGCACTGGTCAATAAACTGATAAACACTCGCCCACTGCGTCAACTCCAGCTGGCGAAAAATAAGTCTTTCGCGTTGCGCCCTCCTCAAATGATACGCTTCGTCTTTCGAAATTTTGTTCTCCCACGGAGAGGCATCTATGACAATAGAAGCACAAATTTCATTGCGTTTCACGGCAAACCCCATATCACCCAGCAGCACCGTCAGCAAGGCAGAAGCCTGTGGGCGATACAGTTGAGGAGTATCCCTTATCACAACTTTCTTCACTCCTTTTTCTTTCAGTTTTTTTTCCACTTCCCATAAGAAACGGAGAAGCATTTCGGGTGCCAGCGAATCGGCAAATTCTACCGAGCCAAATGGCGCACGGTGCGGACTTGCTGCCAGCCCATGTTCGATATGAAAATGAACTTGCGCCACTACTTGCTGTTGTTCGGTGTGCACCCAAGAGAATGTATGCCATCCTTCATGCGACTGAGTACGCAAGTGACGAGCCTCATTAAAAAGAAACCGCTCGAAAACAGGATGGAAGGGATCGGCAGATCCGTCTGTTAAAAAATAATTCTTCAATCAGTAGCTTATTCCCAATCGTTTATAAATAAAATGCATCAGCCAGGCAGGGCCGATCAGTAAAAACTGAAGATCTTTAAAAAATGATGGCTTCTTGCCTTCTACATTGTGCCCATAAAACTGACCTACCCAAGCCAAAGCAAAAACAATAAGGCACACCAGCCAAAGCGGAGCAACACCCAGATGCGATACCCAACGGGCTACAAAGAGACATACAAAAGAAAACGCGGCCATGCCCACGGCCAGCGGTATAGATAACGAAATGTAATAGATCAGCACCAGCGCCAATGCCACCACCGCCCAGTTGGCCAGCGGGCTGCTATACACAGCATGAAGCACACCCGAAGGGATGGAGGCAATCATGCCCACCACGCTGAAAAAAATCAGCGGCACACAAATCCAGTGAATTGTTTTGTTTGTTTTGTTTTGATGGCTCTCGCCATACTCGGCCAACAGTTGATCAATTTTACGCATAACAAATGAACGTTGTTTGGTTACCAAGCTAAAACAAACTAACCGACTTGTCAAGTTTTGGTTTTTACCTTCTTCCAATCTTTCAGTTGCCAATACACTATGGCCGTGGTGAGGTGGTTGCCTTGTTTGTCGTGTATCTTCACCTCGCAAGGTACGAGCACGCTATCCTGCGTTTTTAGTGGCTCCACAATCTCGCGCATCAGCCATTCTTCTTCCATAGAAAAATGTGCGGTTGCATCCATCTTGCCCTGATAATGGTAATCCATCTGTAATTTTTGTAAGATGATGCGATGGCTACCCATTCCCAATCTGCTGATCAGTAAAAAGCCGGTGGTAAACTCGCTCAACGTAGCCAGCGCACAGGCATGTAGCCCGCGCACATGGTTTAGGTTTTTTGTTTTGTAGGGCAGGCGGGTGGTGATGGAGTTGTCTGTGATGGCGGTAACTTCAAAACTGTGAGGAGCATTGAAGGGGATCATCCGGTTCAGTGCTTTGTTTAAAACCCATCGATAAAAAGATGAATGTTTTGCTTTTTCAATTAACTTGGCGGGGTTCATACATGAAGTTTTTTTCGAAATTATGAAAAAGAAGATAATCGTTTTAGGCGCAGGACTGGTAGGCAGCGCCATGGCCAAAGATTTAGCCACAAATTTTGATGTAACGGCTGCCGACATCAATGAAGAATCTTTAAAACCATTGAAGGCATTGTCCATCTCCGGCATCGTGGCCGACCTCTCCGATCTTGAAAAGCTGAAATCCATCCTTCAGCCTTTTGACCTGGTGATCGGAGCCGTGCCCGGTTTTATGGGCTTGAAGAATGCGCAGGCCGTGATTGAGGCCGGCAAAAATATGGTTGACATTTCATTCTTCCCTGAAGATCCGTTTCTGCTGGATGACCTTGCCAAAAAAAATAATGTTACAATTGTAACCGACTGCGGAGTAGCGCCCGGCATGGGCAATATTATTTTGGGCTACCACAACCAGCGCATGAAGATTGAGCGGTACGAGTGTTTGGTGGGCGGCTTGCCTGTTGTGCGCGAGTGGCCCTACGAATATAAGGCAGTCTTCTCCCCCATTGATGTCATCGAAGAATATGTACGCCCGGCACGCTATGTGCAAAACCACGCGCTGGTAGTGAAGGAAGCGCTTTCCGACCCGGAGTTGATTCATTTTGATGAAGTGGGCACGTTGGAATCGTGGAACTCAGACGGCTTGCGTTCGCTGATACAAACCATGCCCAACATCCCCCACATGATTGAAAAAACTTTGCGCTACCCGGGCTGTATAGAATACCTGCGCCTGCTGCGCGAGTCGGGGTTCTTCTCAAAAGAAGAAGTAAACGTAAGCGGAATGAAAGTTCGGCCGATTGATGTTACCGCCAAGTTGCTCTTTCCGAAATGGAAACTGAAACCGGGCGAAAAAGAATATACCGTGATGCGCATCCGCATCGAAGGCACTGAAAACGGAAAAGCCAAAGGATACGAATACAATTTGTTAGACCGCACCGACTCATCGGGTGTTATGTCCATGGCACGCAGTACAGGCTACACTTGTACGGCTGTTGCCCACTTAGTCATCAGCCACCAGTTCAGCCGCAAAGGAATTTGCCCGCCTGAATATGTGGGTGAAAAAGAAGATGATTTCAACCATGTAGTCAGGTATCTGGCCGAGCGAAATGTAATTTATAAGAAGAAAGAATATTGATGTCAGTCGTACCCATCAAAACCACAATCACACATGAAGAAGTAAACCAACTTCCGTTGAGTGCTTTTGCAGGCGAAGTGTGTTTGGTAGATCAATTAAAACTGGTAGCTCCGGCATTTGAAGAGATCGAATCGCAGCCAGTGGTTGGGTTTGATACCGAGACGAAGCCCGTCTTCGTTCGCGGGCATCAAAATAAAGTAGCCCTGATGCAAGTGGCGGTTCCCGGTAAAGTTTTTCTGATCAGGCTAAACAAAACCGGGTTAACTTCTGAAATCATCCGCTTCCTTGAAAACGACCGCCAACAGAAAGCGGGCATTGCTTTGCGCGATGACATCAAAGCCCTGCAGCGCTTAAACCGTTTCGAACCTCAAGGTATTATTGAATTAGCGGAGTTAGCCCGAAAGAAAGGGTTACAGGAAGAAGGCGTAAAAAAGCTCACAGGCTTGCTGTTGGGCTTCCGCATTTCTAAATCTGCCCAAACCAGCAACTGGGAAACATCTCTACTGAACGACAAACAAATCAGCTATGCGGCTACGGATGCCTGGGTGTGCTTGGAGATTTACAACAAACTGAAATCGGGCAGGTAGTTTATTTTTTCTTGGGTGCTTTGCCGAATTTTTTAAAACCTTTTACGATGATAAAGTCAACGGTGCGTTCTGCTTCTTTGCCCATCACATCATCTACCGCGTTGATACGCCAAACCAAATTATTCTTGCGGTCGTTCAGGTCTATCACCAATGTATTTTCGTCATAGTTTCTTGCCCAAGTGCGGTCGCTGGAGTTGGGTGCCACACCGGCCGGGCCTAACTGCTCCACATTATAGCGCTGCTCGCTGATTAGCACATACGACACCGTCAGGTCGGCCAACGAATCCATTTTTTTCAGTCCTTTGTATTCCAGTTCGCGGGTTATGCCTCTATGTATCCAACGTTCTACTTCCGCCTTGCTCAACTCTTTCCTGTCAGATGGAATGCTTACCTGGCTTTCGCCATAAGAAAATGTTTTGTATTGCGAGAAGTCGTGTTTTTTATCGTACTCAATTTTTATCTCTTGGCCGAAGCCTGCCAAAGCAAAGAATAAGAAAGAAGCAAAAGGTAATTTCATGCCATAAAGGTAACTAAAACAAGTGAAACAGTTTGGCCAATTTATGCTCTCGGATGAAACTCCTGCACCACTTGCCGCAGGTAGTCGCGGTCTAAGTGTGTATAAATTTCGGTGGTGGTAATGGACTCGTGCCCCAGCATATCCTGCACCGCCCGCAGGTCTGCTCCTCCTTCTATCAGATGAGTGGCAAATGAATGACGGAAGGTGTGAGGACTGATTGTTTTTTTTAAGCCTGTTTTTTGTGCCAGATTTTTGATGACCAAAAATACCATCACCCGCGAAAGGTTTTTGCCTAACCGGTTTAAAAAAACGTAATTCTCAAAATTCTTTTGCGTAGGTATATGCACCCGTATTTGCTCGATGTAGGTTTTTAAAAACTTCATGGCATCGCGCCCCACGGGCACCAGCCGTTCTTTGTTTCCTTTTCCTATCACACGCAGAAAACCGATATCAAAATAGACGTTCGAAAGTTTTAAGTTCACCAGCTCACTCACCCGCAGCCCCGAGCTGTACAACACTTCCAACATCGCGCGGTTGCGGCCACCTTCAGGCGAAGACAGGTCTATGGCCTCGAGCAGCATCACGATGTCAGTGTACGCAAGCGTGTCGGGCAACTTACGCCCCAGCTTGGGTGCCTCCAGCAAAGCAGCCGGATTGGTGTCGAGCAGATCTTCCTCATTTAAAAATTTATAAAACGCTTTGATACCCGAAATAATGCGTGCCTGCGAGTAGGCGCTCATGCCCAACTCGCTGATGTATTCAATAAATTTTTCTAATTCTTTGGTTGATATTTTAAGCGGACTTTTCTGTAAGCCCGATAGTTCGTTGTACTGAGCCAGCTTTTCCGCATCGCGAAGGTAGGCATCAATGGAATTTTGCGAGAGCGACCGCTCCAGTTTCAGGTACTGACCAAATTGCTTGATGTATGTTTGCCAATTCAATTTTAAAAATTGAGGTTTAAAGTTGTGCGTTTATAATTTAAAGTTCGCATTTGTTGATTAAATTGTTCGCGCAAAGATAACTTTGGGTTTTTGAATCCCATGAAAATACTGATCCTCAACGGCCCTAACCTGAACTTGCTTGGCCAACGCGAGCCGGGGGTTTATGGCACCGAAAGTTTTGAAGTTTATTTTAAAAAACTGCAACTTCGTTTTCCTTCCGTTGATTTACACTATTATCAATCGAATGTAGAAGGCGAGCTGATCAACAAACTGCACGAAGTGGGCTTTTCATTTGATGGCATCATCCTCAATGCCGGAGCCTACACCCATACCTCCGTGGCGCTCCACGATGCCATCGGTGCCATCACCACGCCTGTGGTAGAGGTGCACATCAGCAACGTTTATGCACGCGAAGAGTTTCGGCACAAGAGCCTGATCACCGCCAAGTGCAAAGGGCTGATCACCGGCTTTGGGCTGGAGGGTTACGCCATGGCCATCGGTTATTTGACCGGTCATTCTTAGCAATTATCGGTTCGGTTTATTTGATGTATTTTTGAATATACATTCAACCTTACTCGCACTAATATGAAAGACCTACCCTCCTACCAAAACCTGTTAGCGCAAAATAAGGAATGGGTTGCCAAAAGAAACCACGAAGACCCCACTTTCTTTTCCCGCTTGTCGGCCTTGCAAACTCCCGAGTTTCTTTGGATAGGCTGCTCAGACAGCCGCGTGCCTGCCACGGAAATTGTGGGCGGCCTGCCGGGCGAAATATTTGTTCACCGCAACATCTCCAACATGGTTATCCACACGGACATGAACATGCTCAGCGTGCTGGACTATGCCGTGAATATTTTAAAAGTAAAACACGTTATCGTCTGTGGTCATTACGGCTGCGGTGGCTTACGGGCTGCGCTGAGCAACCTGCAATACGGCATTATAGACAACTGGATACGCCATATTAAAGATGTGTATATGATCTACCGCGACAAGCTCGATAAAATTGAAGACCCCGAAGCGCGCGAAAATGCATTCTCCGAATATAATGTAATCGAGCAAGTGCGCAACCTGAGCCAAACATCCATCATTCAAAACTCGTGGGCCAGAAATGGCGGCCCTTGGATACACGGTTGGGTGTATGACGTGCGAGATGGCTACATCAAAGACCTGAAGACATCCATGAAAGACAACAAAGGAATGGCTCCGGTCTATCGCCTGCTCGATACAGAACCTCCGGCCAACTAACCCACGAGTTGTCAATTTCATAACCCATTTATCTTAACATAAGCCTTCTATGGATTTCAAAGAAATATTTTCTGTTACGTTAATTTTATTTTCTGTAATAGACATCATCGGCTCGGTGCCGTTCATCATCCTGATCAAAAAACGGGATGGCAGAATCCATACCGAGAAAGCCACCATCATTGCCGCCTTGCTGATGGTTGGTTTTTTGTATCTCGGCCAATCTATTTTACAATTATTTGGATTAGATGTAGCCTCGTTTGCCGCTGCCGGTGCCATCGTTATTTTTATTGTAGCCATGGAAATGATTTTGGGCATCACATTAATTAAAGACGACCCCGATGCCAAGGGAGCAGGGTCGGTCGTGCCGCTCGCTTTCCCTCTGATTGCGGGAGCCGGTACGCTCTCTACCATTTTGTCGCTGCGCGCGGTATATGAAGAAATCAACGTGCTGATCGGTATTTTGTTGAATCTTGTCTTCGTTTATATTGTGCTGCGTGCCTCTCCGTGGCTTGAGCGGGTGCTGGGCAACTCGGGCTTTGCTATCCTGCGCAGGGTTTTTGGTGTTATCCTGCTGGCCATTGCCGTGAAAATTTTTAAGGGCAACGTTTTCCCTGCTTCATGATTAAAATTTATACCGATGGTGCTGCACAGGGAAATCCCGGGCCGGGTGGCTACGGTACCATACTGAAATACAACAAAGCAGAAAAAGAATTGTCGGAAGGTTTTCGGCTAACGACCAACAACCGCATGGAATTACTGGCTGTCATCCGCGGACTGGAGGCTATCAAGAAAACAGGCATATCTATCACCATCTACTCCGACTCTAAGTATGTAGTAGAAGCTGTCGAAAAAGGATGGCTATGGAATTGGGAAAAGAAAAATTTTAAAGACAAGGCCAACGTAGATCTTTGGAAAAAATATATTCCACTTCACCGCCAATACAATCCCAAATTTGTGTGGATCAAAGGCCATGCAGGCCATCCCGAAAATGAGCGGTGCGATGAACTGGCCGTGATGGCCGCCCAAGGCGCTGTGTTGTTGATTGATCGGGAGTACGAGCTTTCGCAGAAGCCGTAAACAGGGTTGACTGAATATTTATTTATGCCATCAAAAACGTATTAATATTTTTAATAGGTTTGCGCCCGATTATTTTTTGGGTAAGTCATTTTAATATCTTTTTTATTTTGCTAAAGTTCATCGCACTGCTTCCGCTCGTGATAGTCATTAACGGAAGCTCCTCTGCTCAAACTCCCACCATTCCATCAACAACAAGTCGTGGTCAGTTTTATTTTTCGTGGGGCTATAACCGCGACTGGTATAGCAAAAGCAATATCCATATCTACCGGCACGATGCCAACCCGGCCAACAGTTACGACTTTATGTTATTTGATGCCAAAGCACACGACAAACCCGATATGTGGCGATGGTGGGAAATAAACCGGCTGAGCATCCCTCAATATGACCTGACGCTGGGCTATGCCCTCAACAATAAATACGGCCTGGGTTTTGAAGTGGCCTGGAATCATTTAAAATATGTTGTTACCGATTGGCAGATGATACACATGCAAGGACAAATACACGGCACACCCATAGACAAAGTAGGGCCGCTCAACCCTGACACCGTTCACATCCAACACACCAACGGAAATAATTATTTGTTGTTTAATGTCGTAAAACGGCAGCCGATTTTAACACGCCAGAAAGTTCAGGTGTCTGCTATTATGAAAGCCGGTGCCGGCCCTTTGATTTCTTATACCATTGATACTATTCTGGGCGACAGCGACCCCGGCTACTTTCACTACCATGGCTGGGTGGGCGCCATCAGTGGTGGAGTGAGGGCTTCCTTTCTGAAATATTTTTTTGTGCAAAGCGACTTTCAGGGAGCCTTTGCCAACTATACCAACACGAAACTGGGGCACGAGCATTTAGGTACGGCCGTGCACCATTTCTATTCCTTGCAATGGACGTATGAAATTGGGGCGTCCTTTCCGATGGGGAGGAAAAAAATCTAATACACATACTGCTTTTCAGTTGAATGAAAAATAAAGCACTCCTTGCATCAAGGAGTGCTTAACCAACGAATGAAAGTATCAGCCGTTGCGTTGATCGCGCTTGGCGCGCTTTTCTTCGCGCTTTTCTTTTAACGATTTTTTCGGTTGCTTTTTCGTTTCTTTCTTTTTGTCCATTCCTTTTGACATAGCGATTGGTGTTTAGTTGTAAGCCAAAAATAGAAAGTCCCGAGCCGATAATCAATAGGCGATAGACTGTGGTCTATCAACTGCGGACTATGCACTATCGACTATTCCTATTATTTTTACCGCGCTTAACACCTCAACACACATGGGACGTATTTTTGAAAAAAGGAAACACAAGATGTTTGCGCGCTTCGATAAAATGGCGAAGGCATTTACGCGCATCGGGAAAGACATTGCCATTGCCGTGAAGCAGGGCGGCCCCAACCCCGACAACAACCCGAAACTGCGGATGGCCATTCAGAATGCCAAGGGGGTGAATATGCCCAAAGACCGCGTGGAGTCGGCTATTAAGAGGGCTTCATCCAAAGAAGAAAAAGATTTTCAGGAAG
This sequence comes from Bacteroidota bacterium, assembly GCA_018267215.1. Taxonomy (GTDB): domain Bacteria; phylum Bacteroidota; class Bacteroidia; order Cytophagales; family Cyclobacteriaceae; genus ELB16-189. Next base: position 41,116 of record JAFDYX010000014.1, on the reverse strand, counting down.
TTATCTACGAAGGCTATGCCCCACATGGCGTACCGGTGGTGGTAGAGTGTGCCACCGACAACCCCACCCGAACGGTGGCCAACATACGTCTTCATTTTTCTAAAAACGGAGGCAACATGGGCAACTCCGGCTCGGTAGCATTTATGTTCGAGCGAAAAGGTGTTTTTAAGTTTGAACCTTCCAAATTAAATCTGGAAGAAATAGAACTGGATTTGATTGACGCAGGCGCGGAAGACATCCAGCAGGAGGAAGAAGAGACTACCGTTTACACCAAGTTTACCGAGTTTGGCCACTTTCAAAAATATCTGGAATCGAAAAAATTAGATGCCAAAAGTTCTTCACTACAATACGTACCCACCACCACCAAAGAACTGAGCGAGGCCGAGCAAGACGAAGTGCTGAAGTGCATAGAAGCTATTGAAGAAGATGATGATGTGCAGAGCGTGTATCATAATCTGGCCTAAAAAAAGAGGCCGCCTTTTTGGGGCAGCCTCTTTTGATGAGATCTAATTATATTATTTACCAAACACGTAAGCAGCGCGAATGTTAAAATAATTTGCATCAGATACGATCTGGAATAATGCTCCAAAATCCAAGTTGTTTATCCGATAACCGGCACCGGGGGCAAATGAAAAGTAAGTTGAAGAACTTGAAGCTGAGTAACCATTAACAGATACGGAAGCGGACAAAATGGTAAATCCTAAATTGGCACCGGCATAAAACCCGCTGTTGCTTTTGTCAAAATAATACTTGATACCACCTTGAATGGGTATCATACCATACGATGCTGAAACACCTGAGCCTGAACCCTTCGAACCAAAATGCAAGTATCCAAGGTTACCTGTCCAATTCAGTTTGTCCTGAATAGGAGCTTCGTACCTTGCGGAAGCACCAATGCCAATATTAGCTGCATCACCAAAATTGCCCATCGGCAGACCTAATTCAAGGCCACCCGAGAACTCGCCTTTCTGGGCGAAAGCGCTACCAGCGGTAAACATAACCAGCGCGGCAAATGCGAACATCACGACAGTAATTTTCTGATTCAATTTCATAATAGTTTGTGTTTAGTTATAGAAATTAATGTAACAAATATAGGTGTTTTCGTGATTTCTACCACGTTCCGTTGCTGCTGACGGTTATGCCATCCGAGCCATAAATTGTCCAGGTGCCGCGTCCATCTGCACCCCATGTGTATTTATAACTAAGCACAGCATTTGTGCCAACACCATTGTAACCACTAATGGTACCTGACGTATCATTGTTCATGGTAATAACAAAATAGTCACCACCCGAATTATCCGTATAGGTAAAAGTGTATAGATTGGCTGTTTTAACCCAGTTATATTCTGCGGTAACAAAACTTGGATTAGTACCTTGGTAATCATACGCCTTCAGGTCTCCGGTACTGCCGTCTTTCGCTTCTGTGGCATTAATAGCTTTAAGCCAATTTGCCGTGGATGACGCCCTGTAGAAATACTCCCATAAGTAAGAAGTTCCTTCATCGGTAACCTGATACCCTGCGGATTCACCAGTTTGAGTATTTGTATAAACCCACGTTTGTGTAGTAGAAGCCGTGGCCGCCACCCGTGCATTGGATGCCTGTATTTTTGCTGAGTTAGTACCTCCGGGCGGAACGGCCAACATAGATGTAAATGTGGCTATTCCATTGGCGGCTTGAACATAACCGACAACTGTTGCTGCATACGTGTTGCTCTGTGCATAAGTATTTAGCGCAGCCGGTGGTTGAATGGTTACTACGGCCACTTTTGCATTTTGCAAAGCCGGTGCAGGATTGTTGGAACTGTTTTTTGAACACGAAAACATCCCAGCCAACAGAATAGCAATGACGAAATTTATTTTTTTCATAGAGTTTGTTGTTTATTCAACAAACATGGAAAGTTGTGAAGCAGAACCTCTCCCCTTTTTTTGGGATTTTGCAAAAAATGATGCGGTGTTTGCAGCTACCTACCGATGAAAAATAGAAGTTGTCCTATTTTTTTAAGAAAAATTTTAAACTATCCTAAGGATAGTTTAAAACACTTCGCCCAGGTTCACAAAAAATCCCTGCGACCCATTCTGACCAATTCCATAATCAATGCAGAGATTGGCGCCTGAGTTTTTATTAAGTTTGATGCGAAGGCCGGTACCAGCTGCCGGGGCAAACAAATTCTTGCCTGAAATCAGATTCTCTTTATACGACTGCACATTGGCAAAGATGACCATACCCAACAAGCCGCTCCGCGATATACGGAAACGGTACTCGCCCTCCAGATAGTTCATGGAATTACTTCTAAACCGACCTTGAATGTAGCCGCGTCCGGTGTTGTAAAAATCATCCCAGCCGGTGCTGGGCAGCATCAGGTACGGAGTGCCTTTTGCGCTGCGCCATGAGTATGCCCAAAAAGCCAATGTGTTGCCTGAACGAGTGATCTGAAAATATTTACGAACATCAATCACCAACGATTGCCAATTTTTTTTGCTGCCCAGCGATACTAAATTGTCGCGCCAGGTAACGCTTACATACCATCCTTGATTGGGGTTCAGTTGGTTCCGTCTGGAGTCGAGCAGAAAACGAAAGGGTATGCCAATGCCCACTTCATCGCGGGTGGTAAGTCCTTGTTTTTTGAGGTATGTATCGGGTGGAGCCGGTTGGCCGTGAGAATCTAATTCGCTGATATCAGTGTATTTGTCGTAATAATAACCGGTTCCCAAAAAGACATTTTTTGAGATCGCCCGCAATATCATCTGGTGGATTTTCCAATATTTAAAATTGATAGTATAGCCGTCTCCGGTACCACTCTTGTCATTAGGGTCTCTCCTGCCGGCCAGCCCCCAGGTAGGCGATGGGTAGTTCATATACCGCCAATCTACGATGTAGTTCCATTTTCCGTTTTTGCTCCAAACGTTGGCCATCAACGGTAAAATAGTTTGGTTGTATTGCGAATAAGTGAAACTGGTATTAATGGTTGATTGTTTGGCATCTTTGCCCTTGGCAAGCCTGAATGAAAGATTGGCAGTTACCACTCCGGCAAATCCTGTTTGCATGGAGTAGCCGGCAGCCGGCAAATAAGTGAAATCGGGAGCTACGGCTACCTCTACTTTCTTTTTTGTTGCTTTCTTTTTTTTGCGGAACAGGTCGCTTAGGTCGCGAAGTTTCGAACTGTCAATACCAACGCTGCGAATAGAATCCTGCGCGATGGATGACATGGAAATCAAGCTAAAAAAAAGTAAGAAGAAGAATTTCAAACTACTTGGTTTTTTGTTGTATCCACTGTTTGGCATTAGCAAATGCTTCCATCCAAGGGCCCACCTCATCAGCTTTTTTATCGCGGGTATAATGAGGCCAGTTCCACGGGAAGAGCGAACGCTCGATGTGTGGCATAATGGCCAGATGGCGTCCATCTTTTGAATACAAGGCAGCCACCGATCGGTCGGAGCCATTGGGGTTTGCGGGGTAGTCATCATAGGAGTAGGTTGCAGCAACCCTATAGACTGACGAATCGGGCGAAAGTTTAAACTTACCTTCCCCGTGCGCCATCCAAACCCCCAAACGAGTACCTGCCAGACTGGAAAGCATCACTGAATTATTTTGAGGAATATCAATAGTCAAAAACTGGCATTCAAATTTGCCCGAGTCGTTGTGGTGCATTTTTTCTTGCCATTCAGGATAAAGCAAACCCAGTTCCATCATCAGTTGGCAACCATTGCATACGCCCAAGCTCAGCGTATCATCTCGCTTGTAAAAATTATCGAGTGCTGCTTTGGCGCGCGGGTTGTACAAAAACGCGCCTGCCCATCCTTTGGCAGCGCCCAGCACATCGCTGTTGCTAAAACCGCCTACAAATACAATCAGGTTTACTTCGCTCAAATCTTCGCGGCCTGTTACCAAATCGGTCATGTGCACATCTTTCACATCAAAGCCTGCCAGGTAAAGCGCATAGGCCATCTCGCGGTCGCTGTTTACTCCTTTCTCGCGGATGATGGCTGCCGTTATTCCGGATTTTGTTTTTCGTTTGGGGTCTAAATGATAAGTAGAAAGTTTGCCGTCAAACTTGTTTTGGAATTTATATTTCAATGGTTGCTTGAAAATATTATCTCTCCGTTTTTCGGCATGACCTTTCGGCCGCTGAACTTTATCTAACAGAAAGGAAGTGTGAAACCACTTGCTGCGCAAGGATTCCAAATTCCAAGTTCCAGATTTTAAGTTTTTGATGTTGAATCTTGAATCTTGTACAGTTTCTCCGATTGTTTCAAATTTAATTCCAGCTTCTTCCAGTATTTTAGCTACTTGCTCAATTTTGTTTATCTGTAAAACAACACCCGGGTTTTCTGCAAAAAGAATTTTGATCAGATCGCTTCCAAGATTTTCCAGCTTCAAGTCCATTCCCATTTTCAGTGTAGGGAAACACATCTCTAAAAGTGTGGTGATCAATCCGCCCGCAGAAATATCGTGGCCGGACAGCACCAAATCATTTTTGATCAGTTGCTGCACTGCCTCAAAGGCTTTGATGAAATAAGTATTTTGTTGGATGGTAGGAACATCGTTTCCGAGCGCGTTCACTATCTGCCCGAAACTACTACCACCCAGTTTTTTTTCATCTTTTGAAAAATCAATGTAAATAATTTTGGAAGCCGGAACATTTTTCAGATCGGGCGAAACCGTTCTGCGGATATCTTCCACCTCGGCAATAGCAGATATGATGACCGTGCCCGGTGAGAGCACCACCGATCCATCGGGATATTTCTGCGCCATCGAGAGCGAATCTTTTCCGGTGGGAATATTAATTCCGAGTTCGCAGGCAAAAGTGCTCACGGCCTCCACGGCTTCATAAAGCCGTGCGTTTTCTCCTTCATTTTTGGCAGGCCACATCCAGTTGGCGCTCAGCGACACACCTTTCAATCCGTGTGTAAGCGGAGCAAACACGATGTTTGTCAACGCTTTTGCTATCGCCATCTTGCTTCCGGCAACCGGGTCTATCAAAGAAACAGCCGGAGCATGACCGATGGAAGTAGCCACCCCTTTGTGGCTTACAAAATCCAATGCCATCACTCCCACATTGTTCAGCGGCAATTGCAGTTCGCCACACGTTTGCTGCGTGGCTACTTTGCCGGTTACGCAGCGATCTACTTTGTTGGTCAGCCAGTCTTTACACGCCACGGCTTCCAATTGCAAAACCGACAACAAATATTCGTGCAGGTTTTCAGGATCATAACTGACGGGAGCGAAAGAAATTGGTTCTGTTTTATCGCTGATGATTGTTTTGGGCGAAGAGCCGAATAAGTGTTCCACCTTCAGGTTGATGGGCTTCAGCCCGTCTTTCGCATCCGAAAAAATTAATTGATGATCGCCCGTAGCCGTGCCTACTGTGTACATGGGCGCTCGCTCGCGATCAGAAATTTTCTTCAGCAGGTCAATATGTTTTTCTGCGATGGCCAGCCCCATTCGCTCCTGCGATTCGTTGCTGATGATTTCTTTGTCAGACAGCGTAGGGTCGCCTACGGGCAGTTGGTCTATGTGGATAGTCCCTCCTGTTTCTTCGAGCAATTCAGAAAAGCAATTCAAGTGCCCACCGGCTCCGTGGTCGTGGATGGAGACGATCGGGTTTTCGGCAGCTTCTACCATCGCGCGGATGGTGTTCATCACGCGCTTTTGCATTTCAGGATTAGAACGCTGCACCGCGTTGAGTTCTATGCGGTTGCTCATTTCACCAGTGGCCACAGACGACACAGCCCCACCACCCATACCGATGCGGTAATTGTCACCACCCAGCAATACAATTTTATCGCCCGGCTTTAGTTTCTCTTTTTGGCTGTCGTTCGCTTTGCCAAAACCGATGCCGCCCGCCAGCATGATAACTTTATCAAATGCCAGTTTTTTATTTCCCTCAAAGTGCTCGAACGTGAGCAAGCTGCCGCAGATGAGCGGCTGGCCAAACTTATTGCCAAAGTCGCTGGCTCCATCTGATGCTTTGATCAGAATTTCTAATGGCGATTGGTACAACCATTTTCTTGCGGGAGGAATTTTTTCCCAAGGCCTTCCATTTTCCAGCCGGGGGTAAGATGTCATATACACGGCTGTGCCTGCCAAAGGAAGCGATCCCTTCCCTCCCGCCAGCCTATCGCGTATCTCTCCGCCCGAGCCGGTAGCGGCTCCGTTAAACGGTTCAACCGTAGTGGGAAAATTATGTGTCTCTGCTTTCAATGAAAGGACGGAATCAAAATCTTTCGTTTCAAAAAACTCCGGCTGGTCGTGGCGGGCGGGAGCAAACTGCTCTGCCCGCGGGCCCTGAACAAAAGCTACATTATCTTTGTATGCCGACACCAGATAGTTGGGGTTTTCCTTTGATGTTTTTTTGATCAACTGAAAAAGCGTAGCCTCTTTTTCTTTGCCGTCTATAATAAATGTGCCGTTAAAAATTTTATGGCGGCAATGTTCGCTGTTCACTTGCGAGAAGCCAAACACTTCGCTGTCGGTAAGTTTGCGCCCCAGCTTCCAGCTTACATCTTTTAAATAATCAATTTCCTCATCGCTCAGCGCCAGTCCTTCCTGGCGGTTGTAGGCGGCTATGTCGTCAATCTCCACAATCGGCTCGGGCTGATGATGGATTGTAAAAATTTCCTGATCCAGATTTTTATACACCCGTTGCAGCATGGCATCGTGCGGAGCCTGGGCATCGTTCACTTCAAAAAATTCTTCGAGACGGCTGATACCGGCAATGCCCATCGTTTGGGTGATTTCTACCGCATTGGTACTCCACGGAGTTACCATTTCCTTGCGTGGGCCAATAAAAATTCCGTGTACTTCCTTGTCGGAAATCGGCTTTGCCCCTCCGAAGAGCCATATCAATTTTTCGTAGTCTGTGGTTTCAAGCGTGCGGTTGGTGCTGACCGCGTAAAGAAGGTTGGCGTCAGCACGGAAGAAAACAATCATGGGTAAAAAAGTAAGCCCAAAATTAACACGATTTTTTCCATTGCAGGCATTTTGCCTGCAAAAAAGGTGGCTCAATCTTTCTTGTTTACCCTGTCATGCTTGTTTACCTATCGTCACTTCTTTTTGATGCCCGTTTCTTTGCTAAAATAGTACGGTTCGCGATATTCAAGTTTTACTGCCACATATTCTTCTTTCAGGTACAGATCCACCACAAACACATCTTGCACATCGCCCTCCAACTCCTCAATATAAATAACCTGATGTACGGTGGTTCTCCATTTTACTTTCCCAGTTATATCGGTAGCGACTAAAATATGTTTACACATGCGCGGATGGTCTGTCTGTTCTGATACCATTTGGTAGGTCATACCATTTTCTGTAACAGGCAAGACATGGAACAGGCCAGCCTTAATAGCTGCTTGCTGTTCCATCCGGGGTGCTGATCGCGACATATTTTTTAGTTTTATTTTTTACGGATATGAATGTACACCACTATTTTCTATCGAAATATGGAAAGACCTTTTCTATCAGTTGATTATGCCCTGTATCAGGCACTTCAAATTTACCGTGAGGCACAAACTTTAACAGCCGGTGCATATCCTTTGCCGGAATTACTTTATCGTGTTTGCCAACACACACAGTAAGTGGTATGTGATGCGAATTGATGTGTGCAGCCACTTCGCGCATATCAAAACGCAGATGACGGAAATATATCCAGCTATGGTACACCCGCTTTCTCTTCTCTTCCGTATCCATTTGCGATAACGCAAACCGCAATAAATATTTTGATGCCAGACCAAACCGATCAAAAAAATGGATGAGTGCAAAAAATATTTTAGGCCTAAAAATAAAACTGTGGAACAACGCCCTTGTTAATAAAGGATAAGTAGCCAGGCGATACCAAAAGTTGATTTTGATACCATCGGGCGCCAGCAGCCAGATTTTTTTTACTCGCTGCGGAAAAGCTTCCAGCGTAGCCAACACAAATTTTCCTCCCAAGCTGAAGCCCGCCATTTCAAATTCGTGAATGCTCTCCTGCTGGAAAAAGATTTCCAATATATTTTTCCAATCTTCTTTCTCTACCGGCCGGCTGCCGTGCCAGTCGCTTGCTCCGTGAAAAAAAAGATCGAACCCGTACAGTGTGTATTCACCCTTCATTCTTTCTATCCACGTATCAAAAGCGTGATGGTCTTGTCCAAATCCATGAAAAAGAAGAATCGTTTTAGCTCCGTTTCCGTTTTTATAGTATTGTAAATTGCTGGTATCGTATTTAATTTCCGGCATGAGTTGTCTTTTCTGCTTTTTAGGTTATGCGCCCGCTTACATTCTAAAGAATGACAGACTGCACAACCGGCCATACCCAATCAGTTTTCAACTTTACAGAATTTTTGTTTCAATTTAAAATAATCCGAACGCAGCTTCGTCTTTAACAACAAATCAGACGAAAGCAATGGACTGGGCTATGTTGCAAGTGCAGGAAAACACATTCCGTCAGGAGAAGGGCAAGCTGTTTGGCTTTATCCGCAGTCGTGTGTCGTCTGCGGAAGAAGCGGAAGACATTCTGCAGGATGTATTCTATCAGTTTGTGGCCGGCTTCGAAACGATCGAATCCATAGACCGGGCTACATCCTGGCTTTACAGTGTGGCGCGCAACAAAATAATTGACCGTTACCGGCAAAATGCTTCGCGGCCTAAGCACAGTGGTTTTGAACTTTTCAGCGATAACGAAGAGGAAGCTCCGCTTACGCTCCACGAAATTTTGCCAGACTTCGACAACAGCCCGGAGTCTATATTATTGCGCGAAGCCTTGTGGGATGAAATCACCGATGCGCTGGACGAACTGCCCAGCGAGCAGCGCGAAGTATTTATTCAGAATGAAATTGAAGAAAAAGGATTCCGCGAAATAGCGGAAGAGACAGGTATTTCAATCAACACCCTGCTTTCGCGCAAGCGCTATGCCATTCTTTCGCTGAGGAAAAGATTGCAAAAGGTTTATGATGAATTGAGTAATGAGTAATGAGTAGTGAGTAGTGAGTAGTGAGTAGTGAGTCCATAGACAATAGACTAAAAAATTTAAAGACATGAAAAAAGGATGGATTGTAAAAATGATTTTGTTGGGAGTGTTGGCCGTTACGGCCTTTACCTTCCTTACCATGCAGTTGTGGAACTGGCTGGTGCCCACGCTTTTCAACGGGCCGCTGGTCAGCTTCTGGCAAGCGTTGGGGTTGCTGGTGTTAAGTAAAATCTTGTTCTCCGGCTTTGGTGGCCGAAGGCACTGCCGCGACCATCGTTGGGGTGGCCATTGGCGTGGCCGGTGGCAAAACCTGACACCCGAAGAGCGCGCGCGCTTCAAACAAAAGTTGAAAGATAAATGGTGCTACCGCACACCGGGTGATAGCTCGCCCCTGCAACCGAATGAACCCCAGTGATTGTAACTATTTTTAAAAAAAAAATAAAATTAAAAAAAGTAAAACTCCACGATCGCTATTCCGTTCAAAGAAAACTATGGAAACTTTGAAAATATAAAAAGTTTCCACAGTTTTGCGCCCCTTATGGAAGATCACGAAATCAAAGAAAAAATTTTGGAAGGCTCGGAAAAGCTTTTCATGAAATATGGTGTACGCAGCATTACCATGGACGACATCGCCCGGCACCTGTCTGTATCCAAGAAAACGCTCTATCAATATTTTGTTGATAAAGATGAGTTAGTAATGATGGTTTCCAAAAAATATATGGCTGCTAACAAAGCCCGGCATGATGAGATGGTAAAAACATCGGAAAACGCGATTGATGAGCTACACAAACTTTCGGTCTGTATGAGGGAGAGTTTGGGCGCTATCAACGCTCCGTTGCTATTCGACATACAAAAGTACCACCCCAAGGCTTGGTCCATCTGGCAAACGCACAAGTTAGATTTTATTTACAACTCGGTAGTGCGCAACCTCAAGCAAGGTATCAAAGACGGGCACTTCCGCGAAGACTTGAATCCGCACATCATTGCATCTCTCCGTATGGGCATTATAGAAATGTGCTTTGACGAAAAAATATTTCCACCTGCCCGGTTCAACTTGGCTGAAGTACACGTACAAGTGTTTGAGCATTTCGTATTCGGGCTGACCACCGAAAAAGGAAAAAAACTTTATCTGAAATACAAAGAAAATTATATCCACTCGGCCAAAACAAACCCTCTTCCCCATGAAACAATTTTATAAAATCTTATGCCTCACAGCGATTGTGGTGTTGCCTGCGATAAGCAGCCGTGCGCAGCAAGGCCAGTCGTTTACGTTAGAGCAGTGCATTGAGTATGCCATAAAAAACTCGGTGAATATGCAAAATGCCATCATCGATCAGGAGATTGCTAAATCAAAAGTGAGGGAAACAGTTGGCATAGGCTTGCCGCAGATTAATGCCAACGCCAACGCTACCGACAATGTTAAACTGCCCAGGTTTTTTTCGCGCTATGTAGTGGCACAGCAATTTAATCCATCGCTCAACGTACCCGGATTAAGCCCCAACGATGTAGTAGCCGGTCAAAACTTTTTTCAGTTGACCAACAGTTTAATGGGTACCGTTTCTGCCAATCAAATGATTTTTAACGGCTCCTATATTGTTGGCCTGCAAGCATCTAATGCGTTCAAAGAATTGACTATAAAATCTACTAACCAAACTCGCGAGCAAACTATTGTGCAGGTAATCAAAGCTTTTTATGCTTCGCTCATTAACCGAGAGCGGCTTACTTTATTTGAAACAAATATTGCGCGGGTTGATTCTCTCTTAAAAAATACGTCAGCCCTAAACGCCAACGGTTTTGCTGAAAGCATTGATGTTGACCGGGTGCAGGTTTCGCTGAATAATTTGGTAACAGAAAAATCGAAGTTTGAAAGACTGCAAAAATTAAGTATTGATCTACTGAAATTTCAAATGAACTATCCGATGGATGATCCGCTGGAGATTTCAGGCTCTATTGCTGACTTAAACATCGATCATTTATTATTAGATGATTACCTGAAAGACTGGGATATGAAGAGCAGACCCGACTACCAGGTACTTGAAGTAAATCAGAAACTTCAGAAACTCAATATCAAAAACAAATACTTTTCTGCTCTGCCGGTGCTGAGCGCCAATGCCACACTGGGGTATAGCAAACAAGCTACCAGTTTTAGTAACCTGTTCAGCCAAAGCAAACAGTTTCAGGAAACACCCTTCGGCACAGGCCCCAACAAGTTATATCAATTCAGTTCATACGGATTTACGCTGAACGTGCCCTTGTTCAGCGGCTTGCAACACCATTACCAATTGCAGCAAGAAAAATTAAAACTTCAGAAGGTGGATAATAGTTTCAGGATGTTGAAATCTTCCATTGATCTGGAAATCAAACAAGCAACCACCTCATTTCAAAACAATATACAATCGCTGGAATACCAAAAGAAAAATATGGGGTTAGCCGACAAAGTAGCCAAGGTGACTAAAATAAAATACCAGCAAGGAGTAGGCTCTAACATTGAAGTAGTAGATGCCGAGTCCTCACTAAAAGAAGCCCAGCTTAACTACTACAATGCACTTTACGAGGCACTGGTAGCCAAGACAGACCTGGACAAAGCATTCGGAAAAATTTTACCGATGTATTCAAAATAGAGAACAACCCCGAAATAAACATACTATGAAATCATTTGTTACTATTCAAAAAATTTTTACTGCCTCGCTCATCGTGTGGGTGGTTGCTTGCAGCAGTAAGACAGCAGACAAAGCTTCTCAGTTAGCTTCCCTGAAAAAACAACAGGGTGAGTTAGCCGTGCAAATAGAAAAACTGGAAAAAGAAATAGCGAAAGAAAACCCTTCATCCATTAAAAGAAAAATGAAGGAAGTAAGTGTGGCCGAGTTGGCACCGCAGTCGTTCGATCATTATGTGCAAACGCAGGGCAGCATCCTTTCTAACGACAACATTCAGATGAGCGCCAAAACTGCCGGCATTGTAACGCAAGTTTATGCACGCGAGGGCGATGCTGTTAGCCATGGGCAAATTCTGGCGCAGGTAGATAACTCGCTGATCGTGCGCGGCATTGACGAAATAAAAGCCCAGTTAGAACTGGCCAACACTGTGTACGAGCGCCAGAAGAATTTGTGGAACCAAAAAATAGGAACAGAGATTCAATACCTGCAGGCCAAGAACAACAAACAAAGCTTAGAGCGCAGGCTGGCCACGCTAAGCGAACAAAACGAGCAAACCAAAATCAAGGCACCCATCACCGGAACGGTGGATGCCGTAAACATTAAGGTGGGCGAAAATGTAGCTCCGGGCATGACAGTGTTCAGAGTGGTGAATACCAACGACTTGAAAGCGTACGCTAAAATTTCTGAGTCCTTCATTGCCAATATTCATAAAGGAAACAAAGCCGTAGTTTATTTGGCCGACATCCATAAAGAAATTAAAGCCCCTGTTACTTTTGTAGGCCGCAATATTGATGCGCTTACCCGCTCGTTTCCGGTTGAAGTGAAGCTCCCCTCCTCTCCCGACTTGCGCCCGAACATGACCTCCACATTAAAAATCATTTTTTATACAGAGAAAAACGCACTCTGTGTGCCCGTTAATTTGGTGCAAGATGTTAAAGGCGAAAAAGTAGTTTACGTGGCCGAGCCCGATGGCGACCATTTGGTGGTGCGCAAAAGAGTAGTAGATGTGGACGGTGTGTACGATAACCTCGCCCAAATAAAAACCGGATTGAAAACAGGCGACAAAATCATCACCGTTGGGTATCAGGGATTGAATGATGGAGAATTGATAAAGATTTAAAATATCGAGAGATGAGATAAGACAACTTCTCGCATCTCAAATCTCAAATCTAATCTTAAATCTCACTACTCATTACTAAAGAATATGAAAGACATCGAAAAAGAGTTTAAGCCCACCAGTTGGGCCATAGACAATAAAATCAGTATCTACGTGGCCACAGTAATTATCTGTTTGGCCGGTATTTTCACGTACATCAGCTTGCCGAAGGAAAATTTTCCGGAGGTGGTGTTTCCGCAAATTTTTGTGGCTACCATTTATCCGGGCGCTTCGCCTTCCGATATGGAAAACCTGATCACCAAAGAAATAGAAAAAGAATGTAAGTCTATTTCGGGTGTCAGAAAAATTAAGAGCAACTCGGTGCAGAGTTTCTCCAACATCATCATCGAGTTTCAAACCAATGTAGATGTGGACAAGGCCAAGCAGGATGTGAAGGATGCTGTGGATCGTGCCAAACCTAACCTGCCCACCGATTTAAAAGACGATCCGGTCATTCGAGAGATTGATATTTCTGAGCAGCCTATTATGAACGTAAACCTTTCGGGCGATTACGATCTGCAGACGTTGAAAAAATATGCCGACCAGATGCAAGATGCTATCGAGAGCATCCGCGAGATCAGACGTGTGGACATCATTGGCGCGCTGACCCGCGAAATACAAATCAATATTGACATGTTTAAGCTGGCCGGAGCAGGTGTAAGCTTAGATGATGTAGCGCAGGCAGTGGCAGGCGAAAACGTGATCATCCCCGGTGGCCAACTTTCGGTGGGCGGCATGAAGCGGTCGCTGACCGTAAATGGCGAATTTAAGTCGGCCGAGCAACTGGCAGAAATTGTAGTCGGCTCAACCAAAGGAGGTAAAATTTATTTGAAAGACATTGCCGAAGTGGTGGACTCGCACAAAGAGCAGGAAAGTTTTGCGCGGCTCGATGGAAAAAACGTAATCACCCTGAACGTAGTAAAACGCAGTGGCGAAAACCTCATCATCGCCTCCGACCAGATCAACGAAGTGGTGGAACATTTTAAGGCCGACATATTACCTCCCGGCACGGACGTAACCATCACAGGCGACCAATCGGAAAACACGCGCACCACACTGCACGATCTGATCAATACCATCATCATCGGTTTTGTTTTGGTTGTGCTCATCCTGATGTTCTTCATGGGCGCAACCAACGCCTTCTTCGTAGCCATGTCTGTACCTATTTCGAGCTTCATTGCGTTTTTGATGTTCCCCACCTTGGGCTACACCTTTAACATGATGACGCTATTTTCATTTCTGTTAGCACTGGGCATTGTGGTGGACGATGCCATCGTGGTGATTGAAAATACCCATCGTGTTTTTGACAACGGCAAAGTGCCCATCCGCAAGGCAGCCAAATTAGCAGCCGGTGAAGTTTTCCTTCCGGTGTTATCAGGAACGCTGGTGGTGCTGGCTCCGTTTGTGCCGCTTGCCTTTTGGCCGGGGGTCATCGGTAAGTTCATGGTGTATTTACCCATCACACTCATTGTTGTATTGCTCGCCTCCTTGTTGGTAGCCTACATCATCAACCCGGTTTTCGCTGCCGACTTCATGACCGCGCACGACCATGATCATGAAAGCAAAAGCAAATTCACACGCGGCTTTAAAGTAACAGCTATTGTGATGGGCGCGCTGGCGCTGATGAGCTACATCGTAGGGTGGGCAGGCATGGGCAACTTCACGGTGTTTATGTTCTTGCTATATTCACTCTACCACTTCTATTTAGTACGTGTTATCTCGCATTTTCAAACAGACCTGTGGCCGGGTGTGCAAGAGCGTTTTAAAAAAATTATCGTTTACATCTTAAAAAAGCGTAGGCCTATTTGGGTTGTTGTGGGCGTTATCGGCTTATTTATTTTTTCTATTGTGTTTACTGCCGTGCGCAAACCGGGCGTTACGTTTTTTCCTAACGGTGAACCCAATTTCATCTATGCTTATATCACCATGCCCATCGGCACAGATCAACGTGTTACCGACTCTGTTACGCGGTCGGTGGAAAAGCGTGTAGTAGGTGTGGTAGGCCAGCACAACCCAATAGTAAAATCTATTATCTCCAACGTGGCCATTGGTGCCGCTGAAGACCGGTTTGCCGGCAACAACGCCCAGCCCCATTTAGGGAAGGTAACAGTTGCTTTTGTAAAATTTGCCGATCGCCACAATCAATCTTCGCGCGAATACCTCGATAAAATACGTGAAGTAGTAAAAGGTGTGAAAGGATGTGAAATATCCGTTGACCAAGAGGCGCACGGGCCGCCCACCGGCAAGCCCATCAACATTGAAGTGGCTGCCGATGATTTTGATGTGCTGGTAGAAACTTCCGATAAAGTAAAACGCTACCTCACCTCGCTGCAAGTAGCCGGAGTCGAAGAATTAAAATCAGATTTTGAAAGTAACAAACCTGAAATCGACATTGTGATAGACCGTGAAAAAGCCAACCGCGAAGGTATCTCTACCGCACAAATTGGCTTGGCGCTCAACACCGCCATCAACGGCAAGGAAGTATCCAAATTTCGCGATGCCAATGACGATTACGACATTACACTGCAAATGAACGAACGCTACCGCAACGACATCAACACGCTGATGAATTTGCCCCTTACCTACCGCGACATGAGCATGGGTGGGCAAGTGCGCCAAGTGCCTATGTCGGCCGTGGCCAAGGCAGAGTATTCCAACAGCTATGCCGGCATTCGCAGGATTGACCAGAAACGGGTGGTTACCATTTCTTCTAATTTGCTGAGCGGCTACAACGCCAACAATGTGGTGGCAGAAATACAAAAGAAACTGCGCGACTTCCCCACGCCAGATGGGGTAACGATCAAGATGACGGGCGAGCAGGAAGACCAGAAAGAAACTTCTGACTTTTTAGGTGTTGCGTTCATGCTGGCGTTTGGGTTGATCTTTATGATTTTGGTTACCCAGTTCAACTCCACCAGTAAACCGGTTATCATCCTGTCAGAAATTTTATTCAGTTTCATTGGTGTGCTCATCGGCTTCTCGCTATTCAAAATGGAAATATCCATTGTAATGTCGGGTGTTGGGGTGATGGCGTTGGCAGGCGTAGTAGTGCGCAACGGCATTTTGTTGGTAGAATTTACCGACCTGCTGCGCAGCCAAGGTATAGAGTTGCGCGAAGCCATTGCCGAAGCTACCAAAACCCGGATGACACCCGTGCTACTTACTGCCATGGCCGCCACACTGGGGCTGATACCATTGGCCATTGGTTTTAACATAGATTTTGTCGCGCTGTTTAGCGAACTGAACCCTCACATTTACTTTGGCGGAGACAATGTAGCCTTCTGGGGACCTTTGTCGTGGACGATGATATTCGGCTTGATCTTCGGTACGTTCCTCACGCTGTTCCTGGTGCCGGTTATGTATTTGTTGGTAGCCAAGCTGAAAGAGCGTGTAAGAAAATGGAGAGGAGTTGAAATAACCACTATGGAAAATATTGCGCCCTCTCAGGCATAATGGATTTAAGATGGCAGGCTTCCTATGAAGCCTGTCATCTTCTGTTAATAATTGAATGAATCGCTGATGAGAACCCGTATGATGACAATGTTTTTCTTTATCATCCTGTTTCTGCTCATTGATATTTACGTGTTTCAGGCAGTGCTGAACGTAAGCAAAGAGTGGGCGCCTCTGTGGAAACAAATTTTCAGATATGGATACTGGCTGCCCACCCTCATTGCCATAACGGGTTTGGTTTGGTGGGCATTCAGCGATCCGTACAAAGGCACAGACTACCTGCGCATCTATGTCATTGCCGGCTCTGCCATTATTTATTTTTCTAAACTTTTTGCTGTGCTTTTTTTGCTGGCAGACGACCTGCAGCGCAGTGCGCGGTGGGTGGCACAAAAAATATTTTCATCTAAAGAGTCATTGCCGGGCAAGTCTATCACACGCTCCGAATTTTTGTCGCAGGCTGCGCTGGTAGCATCGGCCGTGCCGATCGGGTTGTCGGTGTATGGCATTTTAACCGGGGCGCACGATTATCGGCTGAAGAAAATAACCATCCCACTTCCTTATCTTCCGCCATCATTTGACGGCCTCCGCATCGGTCAGATTTCCGACATCCATTCGGGAAGCTTTTGGAACAAAACAGCCGTGAAGGGTGGTGTGAAAATGCTGATGGACGAAAAGCCAGACTTGATTTTTTTTACGGGCGACTTGGTCAACAACGAGTCATCGGAGGTACGCGATTACATTTCCATTTTTGATAAAGTGAAAGCACCCCTCGGAGTATTTTCTGTTACCGGCAATCACGACTATGGCGATTACCGCCAGTGGGCTTCGGCAGAACTAAAGCGTAAAAATTTTTCTGATCTGGTAGAGGCGCATCGTTTGCTGGGTTACGATTTGCTGATGAACGAAAACAGGATCATCAAACAAAACGGAGATACGCTGGCCATTATCGGCATTGAAAATTGGGGAGCCGGCAGGTTTTCTAAATACGGGAAACTGGATCAGGCCTATCGCGGAGCAGAGGAAGCATCCACTAAAATATTACTATCGCATGACCCCACCAGTTGGGATGCCATCATTCGCCCTGCTTATCAGGATATTGACCTCACCCTCTCAGGCCATACGCACGGGTTTCAGTTCGGTGTAGAAACAGAATATATTAAATGGAGCCCTTGTCAATATATGTACAAGCAGTGGGCTGGGCTCTATCAAGAAGGCAATCAATATCTGTATGTCAACCGGGGTTATGGCTATCTGGGTTATCCGGGGCGTGTGGGTATGCCACCGGAAATTACCATCTTTGAGTTGAAGAAAGTTTGAGTTCTATTTTTTTTAAACATTTTTTATGCGGCTGTTTTTATTTTTTATTTTTCTCATTGCTGTCATCAGTAGTTGTACTAATAAAAAGAATAAAACAGAAACAAAACTGAACTATGATAGTTCGCGTATAGCCATCCTATCAACCAGCGATCAGTTTCACCGTGTTTTTAATGAGCAACAATATCAGCCGTCTGATCTGACCCAACAAGAGCTGACAAAAATTGACAGTTTGTTTCTTGATTGCATACAGAATTACAATCGTTCGCTCAACTCAACAAATTTCAAAGATAAAATCGTGTTGAGAACAACAACCAAAATTCAGATGGTGGTAGCCACTGATCAAAAAGGAAAAAAGATAGTGTGGATAAACTGCATGTGCCGTGAAATAGAAGATTGGAGGAAAAGGATTATCAAAGTAGATGATGGCGGTGCTTGCTTTTTCAACTTTAAGATTGACCTGACTGAAGAAAAACATTTTGATCTGGCCGTTAATGGGGCAGCCTGATAGTTTTTGATTTTCCAAAAATATCCTTGCAACTTTCGCTTTTATTACACGAATGATGAGAATGGTGAAATATAAGGTCGCTTTAGTATTGACTATATTGCTGCTGACTTCGTGTGGCAACCGGATCATTTATTATGGCCGCACCTACCCTCCCACTGCTCAGGTAGATATCTTCTTCCGCGAAGGCGATGTGAAAGCACCACACGAGATCATGGGGAAGATGGTGTATGAAGTAACAGCCAAAAAAAGATCAGAAAAAGTACAGAGGAAGTTGATGACCGAAAGTAAACGTCAGGGCGCAGATGCTATCCTCTTCGATGACATTGAGTTGGTAAACACCGGATCTAAAATGGCCGGTGCAGCCGGAGGCAAAGCCGGTGGTGGATTTTTCTTTGGTTTGTTCGGAGCCAGAACAAAGTACAGCAAAGGCCAGCAAGTAAAAGCTACGCTACTAAAATACAAACAATAGCTACCAGCGGGGCGAAGACCGCCTTCGTGGCGTTGTGCCAAACAACATACCAAACACGCCCCGCACAATTTCCTTTCCTACTTGCTTGGTGATAGGCGATTCCATCACTTCCTCAAAAGTAGATTTCTCTGTTTTGGTTTTAGTGGTTGCTGTTGTTGCAGACTGCATTTTATCTTGCTGTGTTTGGATGCGTTCATTTAAAAGTTCGAAAGCGCTGACGGGATCTGTGGTGTCTTTGTATTTTTTAAAAAATTCCGATTGCTCTACTTGTGCTTTGTAGGCAGCATCCGGTAGCGACCCCATTAAAGAAGCCGGTGGAGCCAAGTGGGTAACCACCGTTTCGGTGGGCACACCTTTTTCATCCAGCACAGTTACAAATGCCTGCCCGATGCCGAGTTGGGTAAACTGTTTTTCTAAATCGTAAAATGCCGATCGCGGAAATGTCTTTATTGTTTCTTTCAGATCATGCACATCGTTGGGTGTAAAAGCGCGGATGACGTGATGAACACGGTTGCCCAACTGGCTCAGCACCGAAGAGGGCACATCTTGCGTCATCTGTGTACAAAAGAAAATACCTACGCCCTTAGATCGGATCAGCCGGATCACCTGCTCAATCTGATCCATAAATACTTTGGGGGCATCTTTAAAAAGCAAGTGGGCTTCATCTAAAAAGAAAACCAGTTTAGGTTTATCGAGGTCACCAGCTTCGGGCAGCTTTTGATAAAGTTCGGCCAGCAAAGAAAGCATGAAGGTGGAAAAAATAACGGGTTGGTTTTGCACATCTGATACGTTGAGCAAGCTGATCACCCCGCGCCCATCTACTTTTTCAAACAAATCTTGTACATCAAAAGAAGGTTCTCCAAAAATCTGCGCTACGCCTTGTTGCTCCAGCGCAACAATCTTGCGCAGAATGGTACTTGCCGTAGCCCCTGATATTTTGCCATAACTTTCTTTGATCTCGGCAGCGCCTGCACCTTCTGCGAGATAGTTTAAAACTTTCTTCAGGTCGTTGAGGTCAACCACCGGAAGTTTTTTATCATCGGCATACTTAAACAAAATCATCAGCACACCGCTCTGCACTTCGTTCAATTCTAAAATTTTAGTCAATAGCGCGGGGCCAAATTCGGTAACGGTAGCACGCATCTGTGCGCCCAGCTTTCCGCTGAGTGAATACAGTTCTACCGGAAAGGCCGTAGGCGAATACGGCATGTTGAGCGCTTTGACCCGCTCATCTATTTTTTCGTTTTTGATGCCCTCTTGGGCGAACCCCGACAAATCGCCCTTCATGTCGGGCATAAATACCGGAACACCGGCAGCCGAAAGTTGCTCGGCCATCAGTTGCAGGGTTCTGGTTTTTCCTGACCCGGTGGCACCCGTTACCAGCCCATGGCGGTTCATCATGCGCAAGGGCAAGCTTACTTTGGCTTCGCTGATGATTTCATCGTTGTAAACGCCCGCTCCCAGATAAATTGAACTTCCTTTGGGGGCGTAGGATTTTTGAATAGAGGAAATGAATGTTTCCTTGGGCATGATTTTTTTTATTTAATGAAGAGGATAAGTGCCTACAATTTTTTCTTTAGCAGCCAGTCGGTCTGTGGGTCATCGCCCATGTTGAAGATGTGCTCGCTGAAACGCTCAAAGCCCCACTTGGCATAAAATTTTTGTGCCCGTGTATTTTTCTCCCACACACCGAGCCACATCCATTCAAATTTTTTCTTTTTGGCATACTCAATGGCATGCTCCATCAGCCTGCGGGCTACGGAAGTGCCCTGATAATCGCGGTGAACGTACAGCCGTTGCATTTCAATATGGTTGGTACCTAGATGAGCATCTACTTCCGGTGACTTGCGCAGCCGCAAGTACCCAATGATCTTTAAATCATCGAGGGCTATATACAGTATGGAGTCAGGCTCTTTAAACTCCGACAAAAATTTTTCTAGACTATAATTTTCTCTGAAAAAAGAATCTAAATTTTCGGGCGTATTGCTGGCGGCAAAGGCATCGGTAAACACCTCGATGGCCAGTTCGCGAATAGCGGGCACTTCTTCAAATTTTGCTTTTCGTACACGTATCATCAGAGCGAAAATACTAAAAGTATAGATTCTAAAAACGAAAAAGCCCTGAACCAGTCAGGGCTTTAACAAATTCTTTCTCTATTTTATTTTTTCTTGGTTTTGGTGCTGTCTGATTTTACAGGATTTTGTTTTTCAATTTTATACTCGTCATTCAATCCCTTCACTACATCCTGAGAAATATCAATACCGGGTACGCCAAATAACACATCGCTGGTCTGGTCAAATTTCAATACTACCTGAAGCCCGCTTCCTTCGGCATATTTTTTCAGGAAAGAAGTAATGCGAGTGTAGAGCGACTCCGTTAGTTTAGCCTGGTCGTTGCTTACTTCTTGTTCCAGCGTCTGCTGATACAGCCTGAAATTTTGTTGTTTTTTCCCCAAATCTTCTTCCAGGGCTTTTGCCTGCCCGATGGTGAGGTTACCTATGTTTTTCTGGTAGGCGCTGATCTCATTTTGCAGGCTTTGGCCACGAGTTTGCAGGTCTTGCTCCAGCTTTTTGCCCTTGGCCTCCAGTATTGTTTTTTGATCTTTAAAATAATCGTAATGTTTTAACACGCTGTCTGATTTGATGTAGGCAAACTTCAGGTCGGACGGTGCCGTAACAGACGACTCGCTGCCGCCATGGTTCTTAGCAGAAAAGTGGAAATAAAACAGTACGGCTACTGCCACTAAAAGTACTCCGTTCAGAATTAAAGAGAGGTTTTTCATTTCTATTTATTAATTGAGGCGCAAATATAAATTATTTCACGTTACAGATTACAAAATTAAAAATTGAAGCAGGCGATTGAGAATCATGCGGGCTAAGGCCTGTCATTATTTAAACCACTCGGCATACATGGGGTAATTGCGGGCCGTGCGTGCTATGACCTCCTGCATTTCAGGCCCTACGTCTTTTACCTTTTTGGCAGGCATGCCTGCGTAAATGCTTCCGGGCTCTACTTTTGTGCCCGGCAAAATCACCGCCCCGGCAGCAATGACAGACCCTTTGCCGATAACGGCATCGTCCATAATAATAGCCCCCATGCCGATCAGCACATCGTCTTCTACCGTACAGCCATGCACGATAGCGCTGTGGGCAATAGAAACATTGCTGCCAATCACCACCTTGGCCTTTTGGTAGGTACAGTGGATAATAGCGCCATCCTGAATGTTGGTATTGTTGCCGATAGTGATAGAGTGCACATCGCCACGCACCACAGCGTTAAACCACACTGTGCAGTTGTTGCCCATCGCCACCTCGCCCACTACGGTGGCATTATCGGCCAGAAAACAATTTGAGCCAAATTGGGGTGTATGACCGCGTACAGTTTTGATAAGTGCCATAGGGAATGTGTGTTGTAGCCAAAAGGTAATAAATGCTATGCATCTGCCACAAGGAAATAACTCAAAAAATTTCCTATGGACACAGGCACAACTTCATTCCGGAATAGAATACTTCACACAACCTCTTAAACATAAGCCTTGCAAACGGTTTCGTTTGAGTGGAAAAAATATTTTTAAACAAATGTTTAAAAAAGTTAAACGTTTGTTTAGTTTTGCGCGTTCATCAGTCATGACAAAAGGAAAGATATTATCGGCTGCACAAGAATTGTTTGAAGAAAAGGGGTTGGATGGCGCTTCGGTTCGGGATATTGCCCATAAAGCCAACGTCAATGTGGCCTTGATTAATTATCACTTCGGTTCGAAAGATGCACTAATTGCCTCTCTTGTTGAAGAAATGGCCAACGCCTCTTACATCAAATTAGCTGACATCTATAAGTCGAATGAAAACCCTTTGCAAAAATTGTTTTTGGCTATTGATATGATGATGGACAAAATCATTGATAACAAAAAATATTATCAAATGCTTCACCACGAGCTTTCTACCCTCAGCCGTCCGGGGTTAAGAGAGCAGATGATCAAAAACATAAAACGCAATCGTACCGAGTTAAAGAATATTATTGAAGAAGGGCAAGAAAAAAAAATATTTCGAACTGATATAGACATCGAGCTTACGGTATCCATCCTATTCGGCATGTTGCAGCAAGTAACGAGCAAAGCACATTTATTTAAAGATACCGACCATAAATTAAAAACCAGGCTACGTCATCATTTACAAGATTTGATGTCGCGTTTTTTATCTAAGAAGTAAAGTTATGAAAAGAGAAAAATATATAATTCTGTTATTTACTATCAGTAGTTATCTGGTCTGTGCACAAGATAAGCCGCTTACGATGAAAGAAGCCCTCGGCCTCGCTGTAAAAAACAGCAAAGAACTGAAGGCATCGAAAGCAAATGTTGAAATAGCACAAGCCAAATTAGCGCAAGCCAAAGATCAGGCATTGCCAACGCTCAAGGCAAGCGGCATGTACATGCGACTGAACAAGCCAACCGTATCAGTTGCGCATGAACCAAGTAGTGGCGGTGGCGGTGGTGGCAGCGGGAGCGGTAATGGCGGATCCAACCCCATGGCCATATTCAGCCAAATGAACAGTGCCGCTATTTCGATGGTGCAATTGACGGAACCAATTTTTTCCGGTTTTAAAATCCGAAACAACCGCATCATGCAAGGTTATCTGGCAGAGGCCGCGCAATATGATAACACCACGACACGCAGCAAAATAATAACCAACACCGCAAAAGCGCTCTATCAATATTATGAGTTGCTCGAAACCAAAAAAATGGTTGAACAGAACGTAGCACAAGCCAGACAACTAGTCGTTGAATTTACCAACAAAGAAAAACAAGGCGTGCTTGCCCAAAATGATGTGTTGAAAGCTGAACTGCAACTCAACAACATCTTGCTCACGCTGACGGATGTGAACAACAACATTAAAGTGGCCGAATACAACATTCAGATATTATTGGGCTTGCCTACCGATAAACCTTTTGCGCTCGACACCATGGGTATGTTTCAAAACTCAGTGTTTGGAACTGCTGAGGATTTCGAAAAAACTGCTTTGGATAAAAGATCTGAAGTAAAATCAGCTTTCTTACATTTGAAAGCCTCTGATGCCGCTCTCAAAATAGCGAAGGCAGATAACTACCCCTCACTGGCATTGATGGGCGGCTATGCCAACCTATTCCTGCCGGGTGTGGCCAATGTTACTAATATATTCAACGGTGGGCTTTCGCTCAACTATAATTTTACCAACCTGATTTATAACAGGCATCATGTGCAAGAATCCAAAGCCCAGCAACTGCAGATACAAGCATCCTCCGAAATGGTTGCTGACCAAATTAAAATAGAAGTACACAGAAAATATTTCGACTATCAAAATAGTCTGGAAAAAATTGCGCTGACTAAAAAATCAATCGCTCAGGCAGAAGAGAATTACAGCATCTCTAAAAATAAATTTAATAACGGACTGATGCTCACTTCAGATTATCTCAATGCGTATGTGTTGTTGCTTCAAACACAAATCAATTACATCTCTGCGAAATCGGAAAGCATGATCGCCTGGTATGAACTTCAACAGGCAACAGGTACTATCGAATAAAAAATTAACAAAGAATTAATAACGACATGGAACAAGAAAGAAAAGCAAAAGCAAAAAAGAAAAATAAACGATTTGCCATTACATTGATTGCCATTATCATCGTGGGGGCAACCTTTGGAATTTATAAATACATTCAAGGCCAACGCCATGAGGAAACGGATGATGCGCAAGTAGAAGCGAACATCAGTCCCATTACTCCTAAAGTTTCCGGGTTTGTAAAAAAATATTATGTAGAAGATAACCAGCATGTAAACGCAGGCGATACACTGGTAGTGCTGGACGACCGCGACTTCATCATCAAAGTAAAGCAAGCCGAAACGGTGTTGGCATACGCCAAAGCCAATGTGCAATCGAGCGGAGCCAACTTACAAACAGCCGAAGAGAATGTGCAGAGCTCAACCTACAACTCGCGTGCTGCCGAAGGCAGCATTGAACTGGCCAAAGTAAAATATGAAAGAACTCTGAGCGACTTCAAGCGTTATGCTGAACTGATCAAAACAAAATCAATCACCGACCAACAATTCGAACAAGCGCAAGCAGACCGCGATGCGGCCGCAAGCCAACTCGAAGTAGCCAAACGGCAATACGAGGCCACCACACGCGAAACTTCTGCCAAGAAATCGCAAGCGGTGATGAGCCAAAAAGGAATTTCGTTGGCCGAAGCATTAATGAAAGAACGCGAGGCTGATTTGGCATTTGCTAAACTACAGTTGTCGTATTGCTACATCCTTGCTCCCATCTCGGGCACGGTATCTAAAAAGAATGTGCAAGTAGGGCAACTGGTGCAGGCCGGGCAATCGCTCTATGCGCTGGTGGATGACAACGACAAATGGGTGGTGGCCAACTACAAAGAAACACAAGTAGAAAAAATGCGAGTAGGTCAAACAGTAGAAATGGAGGCTGATGCATATTCTGACATCACGTTCATCGGAAAAATACAAAGTATTTCTCCCGCTACAGGTGCCAAGTTTTCTTTACTCCCTCCCGACAATTCATCAGGGAATTTTGTAAAAGTGGTGCAGCGCATCCCGGTAAAAATTGTGTTGGATAAAACCGATAATAATAAATTATTACGAGCCGGCATGAACGTGATTGTAGATGTGCACCTTAAATAACTAAGCCTATCTAATCGCCTGACCATTTTTAGTGATCAGGGCAGCTATTCTTTTTCAAGAAAAAAAATCATGTTACAACAAGAGTCATTAGTAGAGTACGGATTTAATCGCGTGATCATTACCGTCACTGCGATTATGTGCGCCCTGCTCGAAATCATCGACACCACCATTGTCAATGTGGCGCTCAATGACATGAAAGGAAACTTGGGTGCCACACTCAACGATGTAAGTTGGGTCATTACTTCGTATGCTATTGCCAACGTCATCATCGTGCCGATGACGAGTTGGCTGTCTCAGCAATTTGGCAGAAGAAATTATTTTGCGGCCTCTATTATCACTTTTACGGTGGCCTCCTTCCTCTGCGGAAATGCAACCTCTATTTGGGAGTTGATCTTCTTCCGCTTCATTCAGGGCATGGGCGGTGGTGCGCTGCTTGTTACCTCGCAAACTATCATCACCGAAGTTTACCCACAAGAAAAACGCGGCATGGCACAGGCATTGTATGGTATGGGTGTTATTGTTGGCCCCACATTGGGACCTCCGCTTGGTGGCTACATCGTAGATAATTTTTCGTGGCCTTACATTTTCTATATCAACATTCCCATCGGCATCATCGCTACATTTCTTACGTTACAATATGTGAAGAGCCCGAAATACAGTGAAAAAAGAAAAGCATCGGAAGTGGATTGGTGGGGCATTGCTTTTCTGATCATGGCGGTGGGCTCATTGCAATATGTGTTAGAGAAAGGGCAAGAGCACGATTGGTTTGAAGACAATACCATTATTACGTTTTCCATTATTTCATTCTTCGGCATTTATCTTTTTATATGGCGCGAGTTGGTTGCCAAATATCCTATTGTTGACTTACGTGTGCTTAAAAATAAAAACCTTGCGATAGGCACGGTACTTTCATTCATTCTCGGGTTTGGCCTTTATGGCTCCACATTTGTAATCCCGCTCTTCACACAAAACTCATTGGGGTGGACGGCTCTGCAGGCGGGCTTACTGCTCGTGCCCAGTTCTTTGGCAACAGGCTTTATGATGCCGTTCGTAGGAACGGCCGTGCAAAGAGGTGTGTCTTCAAAATATTTGATTTCATTAGGGTTCTCTATCTTCTTCGGTTACAGCTTGTGGGCATATACTATTATTACACCCTTTACAGGCGCAAGCGATTTCTTTTTCATCTTGATGATGCGCGGTGTGGGTCTTGGCTTTTTGTTTGTGCCTACTACAACGCTGGCACTGTCCACTTTAAAAGGAAAAGAAGTAGGACAAGGCGCATCGTTTACGGGTATGGTGCGACAACTGGGCGGCTCGTTTGGCATTGCGCTGATCAGTACATTCATTGGCCGACAATCCACTATGCACCGGGCAAATTTGGTTAACCATATTTCACCGTACGATGCCAACGTACAGCAGCGGCTGGAAGGGCTGAAAGCAAATTTTTTAGCACATGGTTCCACTATTGACCGCGCTACCCAGCAAGCTAACCAAGTAATGGAAGGCATGGCCACCAAACAAGCCATGTTGCTTACCTACATGGATGTGTTTCTCTTTATCGGTATTTTCTTTTTGCTCTGTGTGCCCTTTGTGCTGATGCTCAAGCCCACAAAAACAAAAGTAGATATGAGCCAGGCAGCGCATTGATGTTGGTAGGATATTTTTCTATATCGTTTTGACGTAAATGCATATTCTCAAAACCTTCTTAATGAATTATTCCTCTACTCCCAACAGGCGCAAGCATCACGCTTGTGCCAACATTCTGTTATTGTTGTTCGACATTTGTAATGTCGAATGAAAGATAAAGCGGATTTTATAATCCTCGTTAAAAAAAATTCTTTCTTCCCCAGGTTGTTGTTGGTTGCTGCCACTTAGACCTCACCCCGGAAAGCTTCTCAGTTAAGCACAGCTTCTGCCACCCCTCTCCACCGGAGAGGGGCATGGATAATTTCCGATGACCGTAAAAAAGATTTTGGAGTGAGGTTGAAAGATATGACTGTCAGTTAGCAAATAAATAATGCGTGAGTATATCTACTACTGCGCATTATCTCAAAAATTTTATACGCTGAGGCAGCAAGTCTATTTGTGCTGGCAACATGCCCACTAACTCCCCTTCTGCTTCTATCCATGTTGGCACAGCGGAAGTCAGCGACACTGAATTACACACATTATAGCTGATGTCTGAATCTTGAATTTTTGTTTTTGTTTTAATGCGGCTCAGGTGTTTTAAGAAAGCCAGCCAGTGGAGGTTGCCGGCTAAAAAAGTAGAGAAGATTCCATCGTCTGGCCGCGCATCGGGTGCGATGTACATAGAGCTGCCAAACGACTGACCATTGGCAATAGCAAAAACACGCGCCTTGCCTTTCCATTTCCATAGGTGTGCATCTATGCTGAGTTCTTGTGGCCGATGTGTAAAGAAGGCCGTTACCACGGCTATCTGGTAGGTAAGCCATGGCCCCAGTACTCTCGATTTTCCTTGCAGGCGTTTTACCACTTCGGGACCCAGGCCTACGCTGCAGACGTTAATAAAATGCTCCGTTATCCGTTCGCCTTTGTCGTTGTGGCATTCAATTTTTCCGATGTCGGTGGAGGCAGGAAGATTATGATTCAACAGTTTTATAATTGTATGGGCATCGGCAGTAATGCCACACATCTTGGCGAAATCATTTCCGGTACCCAACGGAATAATGCCGATGGTCGGAGTGGGTTCCGTACAAGTCATCACACCATTGACTACATGATGGAGCGTGCCATCCCCGCCTGCTGCCAATACAAAATCGAAATGATCCATTGTAGCCCGGGCTGCCAATTCTCTGGCGTGGGTATCGTACTGGGTTTCCCAAACGGCAACATCAAATTTTTCGGCCAGAGCAGGGAGTATCTGTCGGTAAAAAAAAATTTTCTTTCGCGAAATTCCGTTGAGGATGATGGCTACTTTCATAAAGGATTAAAACTGCCAATCTGTCATTTTATGATGAATATTTTCAATAAATTTGCAGTCCGAAAATAACAAAATGCAAAATCTGATCGAAAATATTGATTTTTTGAACGAAAACGAGTTGATGCGCGAGGAAGTAAAAACTACGGCCGACCATAACTCGGGCAACAAACGCAAGTTATACATAGAGAGCTACGGCTGCCAGATGAACTTTTCTGACAGCGAGATTGTGGCTTCCATTTTACACAAAGAAGGGTTTGATACCACCTCAGACATTGCCGAAGCCGACCTTATCTTTTTAAATACCTGCTCCATCCGCGAGAAGGCCGAGCAAACCGTGCGCAACCGCCTCAACCACATCAACGGCTTAAAAAAGAAAAAACCTGAAATGATGGTGGGCGTACTCGGCTGCATGGCCGAGCGGTTAAAAACAAAATTGCTGGAAGAAGAAAAGATAGTTGACTTGGTGGCCGGCCCGGATGCTTACCGCGATTTGCCGAACCTCATCTCGCAAGTAGATGATGGCAGCAAGGCCGTCAACACTTTTTTGTCGCGCGAGGAAACGTATGCCGACATCAGCCCGGTGCGGTTGAACTCCAACGGAGTTACCGCTTTCATTTCCATCATGCGCGGATGCGACAATATGTGTTCGTTTTGTGTGGTGCCTTTCACCCGCGGCCGCGAGCGAAGCCGCAACCCGCAATCTATTGTGGCTGAAGCCCAAGATTTGTTTGACAGGGGCTATCGCGAAGTAACCCTGCTGGGGCAAAACGTGGACTCGTACAAGTGGAGTGAAGAAGAAAATAACAAAGCACGCTTAGAGAAAAAAGAAGTAAACGAAATTGTACACTTTGCCGATCTGCTGGAAAGGGTAGCACAAATCCACCCCGACCTGCGCGTGCGGTTTTCTACTTCTCACCCCAAAGACATTACCGATAATGTGCTGCACACCATGGCGAAGTATGAAAATATTTGTAAGAACATTCATTTACCAGTGCAAAGCGGCAGCTCCCGCGTGCTGGAGCTGATGAGCCGCGGCTACTCGCGCGAGTGGTATTTGGATCGGGTAAAAAGTATCCGCAATATTTTAGGCGAAGAGTGTGGTATTACCTCCGATATGATAGCCGGCTTCTGCACCGAAACCGAAGCCGAACATCAAGAGACGCTTTCATTAATGGAAAAAGTACAGTACGATTTTTCGTTCATGTTCTTTTACTCCGAACGCCCCGGTACGCTGGCAGCAAAAAAATATAGCGATGATATTGAGGTAGATGTGAAGAAGAGACGATTGGATGAAATCATCAAAAAACAAACCGAACTATCTAACAACCGAAATCAATTGGATCTGAATAAAATTCATCGGGTATTGATCGAAGGATACTCCAAGCGGTCGTCCGACTTTTTACAAGGGAGAAACTCTGCCAACAAGGTGGTCATCTTCCCAAGAGGAAATAAAAAGAAAGGCGAGTATGTCAATGTATATGTAGAAAGTTGTTCGTCAGCCACTTTGTTTGGAAAGATTGTAGCATAATCATGACAGGTACAGACACAGAAGTACACAGCGTTAAACAGCGATTCGGCATCATCGGCAATGCTCCGTTGCTGAACCATGCCGTGCGCGTGGCCATGCAGGTAGCCCCCACCGATATGTCGGTGTTAATAACCGGTGAGAGCGGAAGCGGCAAAGAATCGTTTTCAAAAATCATTCATCACCTCAGCCACCGCAAGCACGGCCCGCTGACGGCCATCAACTGCGGTTCTATTCCCGAAGGAACGATTGACTCTGAATTGTTCGGCCACGAAAAAGGATCGTTTACCGGTGCCCACGAAGCGCGCAAAGGCTACTTTGAAGTAACCAATGGCGGCACTATTTTTTTAGATGAAATAGGTGAGATGCCTCTGAGCACGCAGGCTCGGTTGCTGCGTGTGCTTGAATACGGTGAGTTTATTAAAGTGGGTGCCTCCAAAGTAATGAAAACCGATGTGCGGGTGGTAGCCGCCACGAACGTTAACCTGCTCGATAAAGTCAATGCCGGGCGCTTTCGCGAAGATTTGTATTACCGGCTGAACTCTGTTCCGATCTTCGTGCCTCCCTTGCGCGAACGCGGCAAAGATATTGAGTTGCTGTTCAGAAAATTTGCTGCCGACTTTGCCGAGAAATACAAGGTGAAGCCAATAACCCTGACAGACGAAGCAAAAAAAATTATACTCGAATACCGTTTCCCCGGAAACATACGCCAGCTGAAAAACCTGGTAGAACAAATTTCGGTGCTTACCACTGACCAGAAAGAAATTGATGCAGCTACCCTGCAGCATTATATTCCGCGTGCCTCCACTCTGCCGGCTTTGGTAAAAGACCATGGAACTGATATTTCGGAGCGCGACATATTATATAAGGTGCTGTTCGACTTGAAAAAAGACGTAACCGATGTAAAAAAACTGGTACTCGAAATATTTGCCGACCCGGCACAAGCCTCGCAACTGATAAAAAACAATACCCATTTATTTGAAGGACTGCAGGAGAGCAAAGCAAATCACGAGCAGCCTGTTGTGCTCATCAACCCGACCGTAAAACCTGTGGCCGAAGAGGCCGAAGAAGTGCAGGATATTTCGCACGAGGCTGAAGACGACACCCTCTCCATTCAAAAAAAGGAAAAAGAATTGATTGTGCGCGCCCTGACCAAAAACAAGAACAAGCGCAAATATGCGGCACGCGATTTGGGCATATCCGAAAGAACCTTGTACCGGAAAATTAAAGAGTATAATCTCGAAAAATGAATGCCCGCTGTTATTTAAGAATCATATCGCTTGCCGGCCTCGGCATGGTTTTACTTTTTTCAGGATGCCTTAAATACTCGCTCACAGGCGCCTCTACCAATGCCAAGACCATTCAGGTAGATCCGTTTTTCAACAATACTGAATTAGGAGCTGCCAACCTGGGGCAGACGTTTACAAACCGGGTAAAAGATTATTACCAGCAAAACTCCAGCCTGCGGGTAGTGCCCACCAATGGCGAACTTCAAATAGAAGGCACCATCACCACCTACTCTACTACGCCCGTGGCGCCACAAGCCAGTGCCGGAGCAGGGGTTAACTCCACACCCAACTTTGCCGCCCAAACCCGCCTGACCATAGCCGTCAAGGTGAGTTATGTAGATAACGCAGAGCCCAAAAATAATTTTAAAGACAGGAATTTTAGCTTTTATGCAGATTTTGATAACACCCAAGATTTTTATTCCGTGCAGGAAACCCTCGAAAAAAAGATTTTCGACCAGATACTCATAGATATTTTCAATGCCACCATTGCCAACTGGTAGCTTGACTCCCACCGGATTTTGTTTACATTTACTTTCTTCAAAAAATACGTTGCTTGGAAAGGGATCAATTCAGTTACCTACTTGCCAACTTCACCGCGCTGACTACCGATGAAGCCGCTTTGGTGATTAATTTAGCAAACGATTTTCCTTACAGTCAGGCCATTCATGGATTGGCCGCCCGTGCTTCGCAAGATGCCGCTATTCCATTACATGAAAGCATCTTGCACCTGAGTGCCATCTACAGCACCGACCGGGCAGCCCTTAAAGCTGTAATGACCCAGCCAAAACAAAAGCGCGTTGAGCCTGAACCTGAGTATCACGAGGCAATTTCAAAAAATGAAACCTCCGATCTGCCTCTACACCTTCAGCTATTAAAAGATCTGGAGGCTATGCACGAAGCCAAACGGATTTTTGAAGCCACCGTGGAGCAACTGGAACTCAACAAAGCTATACCGCTGACTGAAAATAAAACTGTCGAGGTAGCACCTCCCGCCATACCCACAACAACTGGCAACGACCTGATCGAAGAAATCAAGTCAACGAAAAAAAAGATCAAACCCGGGGGCGAAAAACAAAAAGAACAGAGCGAAATCATTGATCAGTTCATCAAAATACAACCTACCATCTCAAGGCCGCAGCCTACCGCGAAGCAAGAAAAGGATCTGGATTTAGCAGAACCAAGCAGCCAGTTTGGCGAAAATATTGTGTCTGAAACTTTGGTGGAAATCCTATTAAAGCAAGGCAAAAAAGAAAAGGCTATCGAGGCATTAAAAAAACTGATTTGGAAGTTTCCGCAGAAAAAAGCTTACTTTGCAGCCCAAATTGAAGACTTAAGAAAATAGTTATGTTCGTATTATTTGTAA
Source organism: Bacteroidota bacterium (assembly GCA_018267215.1). Taxonomy (GTDB): domain Bacteria; phylum Bacteroidota; class Bacteroidia; order Cytophagales; family Cyclobacteriaceae; genus ELB16-189. The sequence goes on along the minus strand of JAFDYX010000014.1, from coordinate 8,831 downwards.
GCTTAGCCATTATTAGCGCCATATTATTGGTGTTGGTTGTTTTAGCCCAAAATTCCAAAGGAGGCGGCCTTTCCAGTCAGTTTGGTGGCTCAGGTGCCAGCAACCTGATCGGTGTAAAAAAGACAGGCGACTTTCTGGAAAGAACTACTTGGGGTTTGGCTATTGCCATCATGGTTTTTTCTATGGCAACTAACCTCACCACGCCTAATGCAATAAGCTCGGGCGATGAGTTGATTGAAAAAGCCAAGGGGCAGCAAACCGCTCCGGTTATCCCTAAAGCGCCACAGACTTCTGCGGATACCACCAAAAAATAATCTCAGCCAAAGTTATTTTTGAATTTTAACTGACGTCATCGTTAGCGAGCCACCTATTGCTTTGTCATTGAAGAATGAAATGCTTTCGTCTTCTTGTTTCAATGCCAGTGTGTATAGCAATGGAAGAAAATGTTCGGGCGTGGGGATGGCCATCTGAAAGCTTTGCCCCTGCTTTTCATAGTCTATGAGCGCACGGTGATCTCCCTCTTGCATCAGTGTTTTCATTTTTTCTCTTGCCTCCAGCGCCCAATCAAAACCGAAACCCGGCTCATTCATTTTGTGCCAGGCTACCTGATGCAGGTTGTGCACCATATTTCCGCTACCTATAATCAGCACACCTTTGCTGCGGAATGAAGCTAGTTCCTTTGCTAACTCATAATGGTAGGCCGGTTTTTTTTGATAATCAAGACTCATTTCAATAACAGGCACGTTGGCCTTGGGGTATAGGTGTTTAATCACACTCCAAGCGCCATGATCTAAGCCCCAGTCATCGGTGAGTCCTACTGTTGTGCTCTTGATTTTTTGTTTTGTTTCGGTTGCCAACTCCGGGCTGCCGGGGGCGGGGTACTCCACTTCATACAGTTCTTTCGGGAAGCCGCCAAAATCATGAATGGTTTTGGGATGTTCCATCGCTGTTACAAACGTGCCTCGAGTTTCCCAGTGAGCAGACACACACAAGATAGCCTGAGGTTGGGCAATATCTTTTACTACGTTTCTAAACCCTTGCACAAATTCATTCTCTTCAATGGCATTCATGGGGTTGCCATGGCCGAGAAAAAGTGCAGGCATGAGGTCGGTGTTTTGAAAATGCCGAGTCAGGTTGCCAAGTGATTGATTTCCCATCCTCTCTCAATGTAATTGGGCAAGGAAAAGTTCATTATCAACGAGCTAATGATATCTTCATTTGTAATCACTTTTTTAACGGGTTTGTTAGCGTCATCATCAGGTTTAAAGTTTAGTTTGGCTAAACAAAGTTGTAATGGAGTTGGTTGCTACGGCAGAGGAAAAACCCTGAATTTAGATCGAGTTTTTTCCTGTTTAGAAAAGAAAAATACTATATCGCTATGGCGCTCATTGTAAAAATTCAAAAGCCACTTAACTTGTCCTACAATTATTTCTAAACATTAACCCCTCAGCCATGAAAAAACCCGAAGCAAGATGGTCTGCCTTGAAAGGACTTATTTTCAAAAAGCGCGACCGGTCTGGAAATATCCAAACTGCTGAGCGCCCCGTTCAGGTGCAGGAATATGCCAAGTCAGTGGTTGTGCCCCCCGATAAGGATACTGCCCACCCTTACGGCATTCCTATTGAAGCTACCTTAGCGATCAATCTTATCAGCGATTTTCATTTGCTGCTGGGAGAATTTAAAGATGTTTTCATTAAAGGGGGTACACTGGAGACAAAACTGAAAACTGAAAAAATGGATTCCTTTTACAAGTCAATAAACACACTTGTGCAAATACTCAGAAGGTCTTGCGCCATTACCATAGACAAAAATGTTCTGCTAAAAACATTGAGCCAGCCCGGCTGCGAAGGTTTAAGGTTTTATCTCTGCAAAAAATCAAATGAAGGAAAAGACTACGTTTCGCTGGTAACTGTAGGAGTTGACAGTAACGGAAAAGACCATTTGTATGACTACACGCCTCAATCAAAACAAAAGACCGTATCGGTAGAAACTACTTCGCTTACCAGCGAATATGGATTTCCGCCCGGAGGAGGTAGTAAAAAAAGTTTTGAAAGCTTGTCCTTAAGAGAGATTTATGGTGAGCCTTATCCTCTTCTTAATTATGCGTTGGACATTTCTATGAGGTAACGGCTCATGATTCTTTATTCTATCTATTTTTTTTTAATCTCTGTTGCTTTGCTGCTATCAATCATTGTAGTGAGGCAAGGTAACAAGCGTTTTATCTCTATTTTATTTTTGCTTGTTGCCACCTTATCAGTCGAAATATTAGCCGGAGTTGGTTATTGGCTGCACCGCGAGTTTGTATGGGCTTATCATCTTTATTCTCCCATCGAATACTTGTTTATAGCTACTTTCGTTCTGACGAGCACACACAATCGAACGACAAAAAATCTGATTGCTTTCTCCGTCCTGCTTTATATGCTGTTCAGTATTTCCCTTTCCGTATTTGTGTACCACTTTTTAGGGATGCCGGGCATCAATATCGGTGTAGAGAGCTTGCTTATTTTTTCGTTGTGCACCTACCGATTATTCAATTTGGAAGCTACCGACAAACCTATTTTTTTAGTAGCCGATTTCTGGATATGTATCGGGTTTCTATTATTTTTTGGAGGGTGTAGTTTCTTTTTTGCAGTCTATACACCGTTATTCAAAACAAGTGTTATCTCTGCGCTGAGTTTATTTGGCACCATTGCCATGCCCCTAAATTTACTGTTGTATAGCTTAATCATTATCGGGCTGTTATGTTTGATCCCCAAGAGGAACTCCGCTTCGCAATTGTAATAGTAACGCTCTTCTCCATTCTCCTGGTGAGCATTATTATTACTACAGCCGTGTTGTATTACAACCGAAACAGGAAATACCTGTCAGAGAAGGCACGGTTCACCCAGACTTTGTTGCAAGCAAAAATTGAAATAAAAGAACAAACGCTCAATCACCTTGCACGCGAGCTACACGACAACCTCGGGCAAACTGCCAGCTTGATAAAAATACATTTAAACACGCTGGATACAGGCTCACCGCAGGCTCCTCAAAAAATTGAACATGCCAAAGAGCTGATCAAACAACTGATTGTAGATTTAAAAGCTCTTTCCATGAGCCTCAGTAGTCACTCTGTAGCCCAGTTGGGTATCGTCAGCGCCATTGAGCGAGAGGTAAAAAAACTCAACAAGTTTGAACACGCTGTCGTTTCATTCCATATTCATGACAAGGCTTTGGTACTGGACGAAAATACAACCATCATTCTTTACCGCATGGTGCAGGAAACATTGCACAACGCCATCAAGCATAGCCAGGCCAGCCGCATAGCCATCTTTTTGAAGGTTGCCGAAAATATCCTTACTTTGAAAATCCAAGACAATGGAGTGGGCTTTGATCCCGACAAAATCAAACCGGGGGAAGGCATGGGTTTGTATCACCTGCAAGAGCGGGTTAAACAAATTCAGGGCAGAAGTTGGATTAATAGCGCACCCCATGCTGGCACAACCGTAACCTTCGAATTGCCCATAGCGCATGAACCACCATTTCGCCATTGATCTTGCCCTGGTTGATGATCACAAACTTTTCCGCAAGGGTCTCATCACATTAATTGAACACGTCAATCCTAAATGCAAAATTTTATTTGAAGCTGATGATGGTATTGACCTGCAGTCAAAACTAAACCCCAAAAGCTTGCCCGAGATTTTATTGATGGATATCAATATGCCGCGGATGAATGGGTTTGAAACCGTAAAATGGCTTACTGAAAATTATCCTTCCATCAAAGTGCTGGTGGTGAGTATGGTGGAAAAAGAAGATACCATTGTGCAAATGTTAAAGCTGGGCGTCCGTGGATATCTTTGCAAAGATGTAGAACCACACGAACTCGGTGAAGCCTTGGCATCCATCGCCTCCAAAGGGTATTATTATACCGACTTTGTTACCGGTAAGTTGGTGCACACATTGCAAAACCCCGACACTTCCGGAGCCGCCCATCATCGGTTCAGTCAGCATGAAATGGATTTTATTAAGTTAGCCTGCAGCGAGCTTACGTATGTGCAGATAGCTGACAAAATGTGCCTGAGCCCTAAAACAATAGATGGCTATCGCAATTCATTATTTGAAAAATTAGAAGTGAAAAGCCGGGTGGGGCTTGTGTTATATGCTGTGCGTAACAATCTGGTGAGTGTAGAGTAAAGTGACGTAACCTTTTTTATTTTGCCCTCTTACTTTTGTGATAGATACTCAAAAACATATCTCCCTTCTATTGTTCATATATTGAAGATTGATAGCCCAACCGAGTATCAGCCAACTCCCTCCTCTATTAAAATAAAAATTAAAATCCCGAATAAAAATATAATCTTTAAACTGCTTTAAATTACTCTGCCGCTCAGACCACCTACTTGCCTATGCCTTCTTCTGCACCACAGGTTTCATCTATTACCCGATGGCTTCAGCGCACCAATATCTTTTGGTTTTCGTTTTACACAGCAAGCGTAGCCTTCTTGCTTTACACCTGCATATTTTCCTTTCGCAAAACTTTTACTGCCGGCACTTTTCAAGGATTGGAGTTTGCCGGCCTCAGCTACAAAAGCTGGCTGGTGATAGCGCAGGTGGTGGGCTACGGCTTGTCAAAATTTATCGGCATAAAAATTATTTCCGAACTCAAGGCTCAATCGCGGTCAGCAGGAATTTTAATCATGTCGGGTATTGCTGTAGCTTCCTGGTTTTTCTTTGCCATCACCCCTGCTCCTTACAATATTATTTTTCTGTTCACCAATGGCATGCCTTTGGGCATGGTGTGGGGCATGGTGTTTGGTTACTTGGAAGGCCGCAGGATGACGGAAGTGCTGGGCGCGGGGCTATCGGTAAGTTTTATTTTTTCTGCCGGGTTGAGCAAAACTGTGGGTGGTTATTTGCTGCGCGACTGGGGTGTGAGCGAATATTGGATGCCCTTCGTGGCCGGTTTGCTTTTTGGACTGCCTATGTTGGTTTTTTTATATCTCCTCAACCAGGTGCCTCCACCCTCTCCGTTGGATGAACAACTGCGCACCAAACGACAGCCCATGAATGCTGCCGAGCGAAAGCATTTTACTTTCTCTTTCCTGCCGGGTATTATCTTATTTGTGTTGGCTTATATGCTGTTTACTATCTTTCGCGATGTACGCGATAATTTTTCTGCCGAAGTTTGGAAAACGCTGGGCTACACCGATCCCAAAATATTTACCAGCACAGAAGTGCCCATTTCCATCCTCACATTGGTTGTCATGGGCAGTTTAATTGTCATCAAAAACAACCTCCGTGCATTAGTGCTCATCCATCTCATCATTATTTTAGGGATGATTCTATTGGGGGTAGCCACTTATCTTTTTGATCATCACCTCATCAGCGCCCCGTTGTGGATGACGCTGATCGGTTTGGGGCTGTATCTCGGCTACATTCCATTCAACAGTATTTTTTTCGACCGCCTGCTGGCAGCCTTTCAATACGCGGGCACGGTGGGCTTCATTATGTATGTGGCCGATTCGTTTGGTTATCTGGGCAGCGTATCGGTGTTGCTGTTTAAAGAATTAGGCTTGGCTCAATTAAGCTGGGTAGAGTTTTTTATTCAAAGTGGGTATGTGGTATCTGCTGCCGGTACGCTGCTGATAGGCGGTTCGGTTTTTTATTTCCGTAAGAAGCACGCTACTGTTCAGAATCTTGCTGCCGCAGCACAAAAAAGGAAATAACAATCAGCATCCACGAAAGTAAAGGCGTGAGGAGAAAAATAAACGCTGGCTTTGTGAGTGCCGGCAAAAACATAGTGCTGTAAAAAATCAGCGATGCCAGCGATACACCGATAAGCAGCCGCTGCACTCTGCGCTGTACTTTATAAGCGCTTTGTTTGAAATGCCTCTCGAACATAAACAGTCCGGCAAAGGAAGAAAAAACCCAGCCGACAAAAAGCAGTTTCAATAACCATGAACTTTGATGTTGCCCGGCAATCAATAAAAAAATCAGCGATGCGATGGTAGAAACTTCCAGGATCGTCAGCGCTACAGTGTGCAGTATATTCTGATTAGGTGCCGGCTTGTCAGTCATGGGTTGTATTAGGTTATTTTAATTCGAATGATGCCTGTTTTACGTGGTATGAATCGCTGCCTACAAAAACTTCAAATTTTCCGGGTTCGCTGCCCAAGCTAAGGTCATAACGATAAAATGAAAGATCCTGATTGCGCAGCGTAAACGACACAGTCTTCGTCTCTCCTGCTTTAATCATCATTTTTTGAAAGCCCTTCAGTTCTTTTACCGGGCGTGTAACAGAGCCCACCACATCGTGAAGGTAGAGCTGCACCACTTCGCTGCCATCGCGCTGGCTTTTGTTGGCAACATCTACCGACACGATAATAGAATCGGACGGAGTCATTTCAGTTTTGCTGAGGCGTATGTCGCTGTATTCAAACTGAGAGTAGCTCAGCCCAAATCCAAAAGGATATACCGGGTCGTTAGATACATCCAGGTAGCCGGAGCGAAATTTCTCAAACCACTTGCCCATCGGGCGGCCTGTATTTTTCTGTGCATAGTACATCGGCACCTGCCCTATGTTCTGCGGAAAAGTAGTGGTCAGTTTTCCGGAAGGGTTAACATCGCCCAACAACACATCGGCTATGGCATCGCCTGCCTCGCTGCCGCCAAACCACACATCTAAAATGGCCGGTACATTTTCATTCTCCCACTTCAGTGTCATGGGGCGGCCATTGAACAACACCAGCACCACCGGCTTGCCTGTTTGAAGTAAAGATTTGAGTAACTCAGTTTGTGTATCAGGAATACTAATATCAGACCTACTTGATGCCTCGCCCGTCATCTCGGCCGATTCGCCCAGTGCGGCCACAATCACATCGGCTTGCTTGGCTACACGCAATGCCTCGTCTCGCAATTCGCCTGCACTTCTTTTATCGCGATGAAGTGTTTTACCGAAAGGCGTAGCATTTTCTTCGAGGTAAGCATCTTCATACAAATTAGAACCTTTGGCGTACAAAATTTTTGCTTTGCCGGCCGTTGCTTTTTCCAATCCGTTTTTTAGCGTGATAGACTGCGAGAAATTTGCGGCTACACTCCACGTACCGGTTACGTTTTCTACGGCATCGGCCAACGGACCGATCAATGCAATTGTACCTTGTTTTTTGAGCGGCAGCAGATTGTTCTTATTTTTTAAAAGAACAAAACTCTGAGCGGCTACACTTCTTGAGAAAGCGCGATTGGCTGCGGTGAAAATTTCGGTCTTGGCCCGCTCCTCATGACAGTAGCGATAAGGGTCGTCCAGCAAACCTAATTTATACTTTGCCTGCAAAATTCTTTTGCATGCTTCATTGATTTGCTGCTCGGTTATTTTTCCTTCCTTTAGCGAATTAGCCAGTGTCGTCAAAAAACCTTCGCTTACCATATCCATATCTATGCCGGCATCCAGCGCGCGAGCCGACACGGTCAGCAGATCGCCTATGCCGTGTTGCACCATCTCGCTTACACCGGTATAATCCGAAACCAGCAAACCATTGAAGCCCCATTGCTTGCGGAGCACATCGGTCATCAACCATTTATTGGCCGTGGCCGGTATGCCATCTATTTCATTGAAGGAAGCCATCACACTTCCCACCCCGGCATCTATGGCTGCTTTGTAAGGCGGAAAATATTCATTGTACATTCTGAGATGGCTCATGTCGGTCGTGTTGTAGTCGCGCCCGGCTTCGGCTGCTCCGTACAAAGCGTAGTGCTTAACACAGGCCATGATGGTGTTGTTGGCCGACAGGTCGTTTCCCTGATAACCTTTCACCATGGCTTCGGCTATGCGCGAACCGAGGTAAGGGTCTTCGCCACTGCCTTCGGCAATGCGCCCCCAGCGGGCATCGCGGGCGATGTCAACCATGGGCGAATACGCCCAGTTGATGCCATCGGCACTGGCTTCGGTGGCTGCCATGCGTGCGGAGCGTTGAACCAAATCCATATCCCAACTGCAACTTAGGCCAAGCGGAATAGGGAAAACTGTTTCGTATCCATGAATGACATCCATACCAAACAACAACGGTATTTTCAACCGGCTTTTCTCTACGGCAATCTTTTGCATCTCGCGCACGTTGGTTACTCCTTTTATATTAAACAGTCCGCCCACTTTTCCTTGTTCTATTTTTTTGCCGATGTCGGAATTGGCCGCCTCGCCAGTTTTAAAATAGCCGGCCGATGGCAAGTTGAGCTGACCTATTTTTTCTTCGATCGTCATCAGGCTGAGCAGGGAATCTACTTTTCTGTCCATGCGGGAGTGGCTGTGTTTGCTAGAACAGGCTATGGCAAGCAAAGCAAAACACAAAAAAAATGTATAGTGTGTTAAAAAAAAACGTGTTATAAATTTCATAACTATTATCAAGATAAATGAGTTTATAATATGTTTAAGCAAGAATTTATTTTTTTTAAAATTTTACGATGCTACTTTTAATTGAAACTCCGGTCTCACTGATCGCTTCAATGCGAGCATAATAGGTTACATCTTTATTCAGCCCACGGAAATGGCGCTCGCTTTTATCATAAACCATGATGCAACTAAAAAGTTTATCGGGAGCAATGCCATAATAAATATTATAGGCATACGCATTTTTTACTGAAGTCCAACGAAACGTGACATCGCGTGTATCGTTATGGCGGGTGGCTGTAAAATTTTCAACAGATAAAGGCAGTTCACCCTTGCTTTTGCCGAATACTGCAAAATCCGATGTAATTGACCACTTGTATCCGGAGCAAATTGACCACCTGTAGTTGATGTCAAAATTGTGCTGCCAGTTTTAGTGTTTTAAAATTAGTTATTCTTCGGTTTCTTCTGCTGT
>JAFDYX010000013.1 GCA_018267215.1 Bacteroidota bacterium | reverse complement strand
GCCAGAGTAGGGAAGGCACAAGCGGGATGCTTACGCCAGGCAAGGATGCTTGCGCAAGTGAAGGCCAGTAGAGGTTTTATACTTTATCCAATCTGGGGCACAAGCGTGACGCTTGCGCCAGGGGAAAATTATCAAAAAATAACACAATACAGAGTTATTTTCAGCACCAAAATACCGCGCTTTTTCATTACCTTCGGGGCTCAATTTTTTACCTTTTTTAACTCGATTTTACAGTGGCAGAAAACACAGGAGATTCCCTCGAAAGACAGTCCATCATCCCCATTAATATTGAAGACGAAATGCGTGGCGCCTACATTGATTATTCAATGTCGGTCATCATTTCGCGTGCCCTTCCCGATGTGCGCGATGGCCTCAAGCCCGTGCACAGGCGCGTGCTGTACGGCATGCTGGAGTTGGGCGTAAACTACAACCGCCCCTATAAAAAATCGGCTCGCATCGTGGGTGATGTGATGGGTAAATACCATCCGCATGGCGATGCCTCCATTTACGATACCATGGTGCGCATGGCACAAGACTGGAGCATGCGCTACATGTTGGTGGACGGGCAGGGAAACTTCGGGTCGGTGGATGGCGACCCGCCCGCAGCCATGCGCTACACCGAAGCGCGCCTGCGCAGGATTGCCGAAGAACTGCTGGCCGACATCAACAAAAACACGGTTGACTTTCAGCCTACCTATGACGACCAAAACTCGGAACCATCCGTATTGCCGGCCAAAATCCCTAACCTGCTCATCAACGGTTCATCGGGCATTGCTGTGGGCATGGCCACCAACATGCCCCCGCACAACCTGAGTGAGGTAGTAGATGGCATCATGGCCTACATTGACAACCGTGAGATCACCATTCCCGAGTTGATGAAATTAGTGCAGGGGCCTGACTTCCCAACGGGTGGAATTATTTATGGCTACCAGGGAATTCAGGAAGCATTTTTAACGGGCAGGGGAAGGATTGTCGTTCGCGCGAAAGCGGAAATCGTAACGACTGCCAACGGTCGCGAGCAGATTGTGGCCACAGAAATCCCCTATCAGGTGAACAAGGCACAGATGATCGAACGCACAGCCGTGCTGATCAACGAAAAGAAAATTGAAGGCATCAGCGACATACGCGATGAATCTGACCGCGAGGGCTTCCGCGTAGTGTATGATCTGAAGAAAGATGCCATTCCGAATATTGTACTCAATAACCTGTTTAAATACACACAACTTCAATCTTCATTTGGTGTGAACAACGTGGCGCTGGTAAAAGGCCGCCCGCAGACATTGAACCTGAAAGACCTGATCGTGCACTTTGTTGACCATCGTCATGAGGTGGTGGTGCGCAGAACGAAATTTGAGTTGGACGAAGCCGAGAAGCGCGCCCATATTTTGGAAGGCTACCTGATTGCTTTAGATCATTTAGATGAAGTGATTGCCTTGATCCGCAACTCTAAAGACCCTGAGGTGGCCAAAGCAGGACTGATGGAGAATTTTAAGCTCTCAGAAATTCAAGCCAAGGCTATTTTGGAAATGCGCCTGCAACGGCTGACCGGCTTGGAGCGCGAGAAAATCCAGAACGAATACAAAGAAGTAAAAGAGTTGATTGCCCGCCTGAACGAAATTTTGGGCAGCGAGGCCGTGCGGATGAATATCATCAAAGGCGAGCTTGCCGAAATGAAAGAGCGCTATGGCGACAGCCGCAGAACGCAGATCGTACACAACGAAGAAGACATTACGGTAGAAGACATGATCCCCAACGAAGAGATGGTGATCACCATCTCCAACCAAGGGTATGTAAAGCGCACGCTGCTTTCAGAATACCGCACACAGGGTCGTGGAGGGATCGGCTCGAAAGCTGTGGCCACCAAAGAAGACGACTTCACCGAGCACCTGTTTGTGGCCAAGGCGCACAACTACCTGCTGATCTTTACCGAGTTTGGAAAAGTATATTGGAAGAAAGCATACGAAATACCCGAAGGCAACAAAACATCGAAGGGCCGTGCTATTCAAAACCTGCTCAGCATTGAGCCGGGCGACAACGTGCGGGCGGTGCTGAACCTGAAAACACTGGAAGACCAAGATTACCTGAACAACACCTTCGTCATCCTCTGTACCGAGAAGGGGATCATCAAAAAGACTTCGCTGGAGGCCTACTCGCGGCCACGCGCCAACGGCATTACAGCCATTACCGTGCACGAAGGTGACCGCCTGCTGACGGCCGCCCTCACCAACGGCAGCAATCACATTATCATTGCCAAGAGCGAAGGCAAGGCCGTACATTTCGATGAAAGCGATGTGCGCCCCATGGGCAGAACAGCAGCCGGTGTAAAAGGCGCTACGCTTGAAAACGAGCAAGACAAAGTGATTGGTATGGTGTGCATTTCGCGCGAAGATGCCAACCTGTTGGTGGTGTCAGAAAAAGGATATGGCAAACGCTCTGATATTGGCGACTACCGTATTACACGAAGAGGCGGAAAAGGCGTGAAGACTATCAACGTAACCGAAAAAACAGGCAAGCTTGTTGCTATCAAAGAAGTGGTTGACAATGACGATCTGATGATTATTAATAAATCGGGTATTAGTATCCGTATCAGCGTGGCCGAACTCCGGGTGATGGGGCGCGCCACACAAGGGGTGAGGCTGATTAAACTGAACGAAGACGATGCCATTTCATCAGTAGAAAAAATACAAAAAATTGATGGCGACATAGAACCTAATGGAGAAGCACAAGAACCAACACCGGAAAATATTTAATTTTATTTAATTTTAATACTAACTCAGTAACCAACGATTGATATGAAAAAAATAATTTTACTATGCATGTTCCTTCCGGCAGCGCTGTTTGCCCAAAAGGAGATAAAGCCCAGCGTTAGCAAAGCCGAGACAGCGCTGCAAAAAGGAAACCTGGATGAGGCCAAATCCATTATTGATGCCACTGTTACCAATCAGCAATTCATGGTTGATAAAAAAGGCAACCCATCGAAGAATGCAGCCAAAGCGTGGTATTTAAAAGGATTGATCTATGCGGCCATAGACACAACCAAAAACCAGAAATTCAAATCATTATTAGATGCAAATTCGTTTTCTGCTATTCAAGAGGCATTTACCAAAGCAAACGAGTTAGACAAAGGCAAGAACGAAAGTTTGGTTAACGGTATGTTTCCAGGCACACAGTTTCCTATGCCGATGACGAAAGATCAGGTGGCAAAAAACCTGGCGCAAGCCTACTTGATCCGTGGTTTTAATGTTTATAAAACGAAGGATTATAAAACAGCATTTGTTGATATAGAAAAAGTGTTATTCTTCGTGCCCGATGATACTACCCAATTGCTGAATGCCGGGGCTTACTTTGCACCTGCTGCTGAAGAAACTGACAAAGCCGTTGAGTATATCAATAAATATCATGCGGCTGGAGGAAAAAACCCTGATACCTGGCTTCAACTTTTCTCTATCTACGCAAAAAGAGCTGATGCTATCCGGGCAACTTATAAAGGAAAAGACAAGTCGGTCGCATTAAATGATGAAGGATACAAAAAAAATATAGAACAGGCATTGGCTGCCGCTAAGCAACTGACTAACCGTTTCCCCGACAACATGGATTATCTCAACCTCGAGTATAATATTTACACTTCTACCGAACGCTTTGACGAAGCCAAAGCGTTAATGGAGAAAAAATCAAAATTAAATCCTCACGATGCTGAATCAAGATATAAGATTGGTCTTATTTGTGCGCACCAAAAAAATGACGAGTGCGCTAAACATTGGTTTGAAGAAACATTAAAGGCAGACCCTAAATATTTAGATGCTGCATTAGACTTGGCTCGGTATAGTTTTGCAGATGTGCAAAAAATAAAAAATGAAAGGAGTGAAACCAAAGATCAAAAAAAGCGCCTCGAACTATTTCAGTTGATTAACAAAAAACTGGAAGTCGCTGTCGTTCGCTGGGAGCAGTGCGTAGAGATTGATCCCAAAAGCCAGGATGCTTGCGATGGGTTGAAAACTATTTACCACGAACTTTCAAACTATGACGAAAAATATAATGCTAAGATCAAAGACCTAGAGGCTAAGATGAAAGCCAATGGGCTGGAAGTGGATTAATCCATAAAAAAATAATAAGAGCCATTCCCAAAGGAATGGCTTCTTTTTTTAGTTTATGTTTAAATTATTGACATTCTTTTGTTGTGTTACAGCTACTTATTCGGGATGGAGCCAATCGCTCCATTTCACCAAAGAGAAAGCAGATCGCCAGTATGTAGAATTTAAAAACCAACTGATAGAAAAACTAAAGAATACAGCGCCAGGAAAATTTAGTGATCACCTTCCCGGTATCATTCACACACTCAATACCAATGAAAAAAATATTGCCCTGACATTTGATGCTTGCGGAGGTACGAACGGAAGCGGCTTTGATGAAGAGCTAATTGCTTTTTTAATAAAAGAAAATATCCCTGCCACCCTTTTTATTACCGGCACATGGATTCAAAAGAACACTGCTGCGTTTCAAACACTTTGCCGACAACCTCTTTTCCGAATTGAAAATCATGGGTTGACGCACCATCCCTGCGCACTCGGCAAAGAAAGCAAATATGGAATAAAAGGAACAGACGGATTAGGTGAGGCTATTGACGAAGTGGAATTGAATGCCCGCATTATTGAATCATATACTAACAGACGCCCCGTTTACTATCGCCCGGCAACTGCCTACACGGATGAAGGGTGCATGACTCTCGTAAAAGAATTAAATCAGGAAGTGGCCGGGTATTCTGTCCTTTCAGGCGATGCGGTAGCCGGCACGCCTGCGGAAAACATCAAACAAAATATTTTAAGAGGTGCAAAATCCGGTAGTATTGTGATCATGCACATGAACCATCCAACATGGAATACATTGGAGGCATTGCAAATGGCAATACCTGTGCTGAGAAAGGATGGCTACCGTTTTGTTTATATGAAATCGCAATAAGCGATATTTGGTTTTAGTATTTTTTCAATTTCATTTAATATGAAGCGTTGGCTGAAAAGAATATTGATAACACTGAGCATACTGATAGCGATATTGGTTGTAGCCTCTTGGGTGCTGCCCAAAATGTATAAAGAAAATATCCGCGTGAAGTTGGAAAACGAAATTGACCGGCAGGTTGATGCAGAAGTAACGTTCAGCGAAGTAAAACTGACATTATTCAAACATTTCCCCAACCTAACCTTAAACCTGCAAAATTTATGTGTGGTAGGTAATGATGTTTTTAAAACAGATACACTGGCGGCAGCAAAGGAAATTCAATTAGAAGTGAACCTCTGGAGTTTGATCGGGAAGGGAGAGGTGGAGATTAAAAGCATTAATTTATATAACCCTGAAATAAATATTTATGTACTGAAAGACGGACGCGCCAACTATCAGATTACTCGGCAGGCGGCAGCTGACTCTACTTCTGCCTCCACGCCCTCTTCTGTACATGTGGCGATTGATAATTTTAGAATCCATCACGGCAAAGTGAGCTATTCCGATTGGAAAAAAAATATTTTTGTACTGGCCGTAGATGTAGATCATACCGGAGTCGGAGATTTTAAAAAAGATGTTTTCGATTACCAGACTGAAACCATCATTCGCGAATTGTCTTTTGAAGATGATCATGTTCAGTACCTACTAAAGAAAACGGTAGGTGTTGATCTGGTAATGGAAATGAATGTGCCCGAAAGCAAGTTCACCTTCAAAGAAAACCAGATTCAGATAAACCATTTTGTTTTTTCGATGGAAGGCTTCTTTCAGAAGGTTGTCGATCATTTTGCTATGAACGTAAAATTCCACACACAGGAAACACAGTTTAAAAATATTTTATCACTGCTGCCCGGTCTTTACCTGAAAGATTTTGATCATCTGGATACCCAGGGAGAAGTAGCATTCAGCGGCCTTCTGGATGGGATCTACTCATCGGCAGATAATGACATGCCTAAATTTCATTTTGATCTCAATGTAAAGAATGCCCGCGTGAAGATTGATAGCTTGCCCGAAGCATTTAATAATATTCAACTGGATCTATCGCTCGACAACCCTGAGCATGTTTTTGACAGTACACAAATCCATATAAAAAAATTTCATGTAGAGTTAGGCAAGCACCCTATTGATGGCTCGGTAGAAATGCAAGGCATTCGTAAACCTAAAGTAAATGCAGACATCGTAGCCGATTTGGAGTTGAGTGCATTGAAACGGCTGTTGCCGATTAAAGGAATTGACCTGAGGGGGAAAGTCAACTTAGAATTAAAAACAAATGGTTTACTCGACTATAAAAACTCTATTGTGCCCTCATGCAGCCTCAGCCTGTCTGTCAAAGAAGGTTATTTTAAATACGACAGCCTGCCGCGACCCATATCGAATATTTCTTTTCACCTGAATGCTGAAAGCAAAGACGGCAAATTGCCAAATACAGTATTGGATTTTAAAAAAATCCATGCCGAAGTTGATGATAACCTGTTACATGGATTTGCCCGGCTGAAAGGTTATCCGGATGTAGAAGTAGATGTCGACTTAGATGCCGACATGGATTTGGAAGACATCGAAAAAATCTATCCGGTTAAAGGCTATCAGTTGAAAGGTAAATTTAATCTGGATTTGTTCGCGAAGGGCGTGTACAATAAAACAAAAAAGAAAATGCCATTTATTGATGCAAAATTGAAACTGACAGATGGCTCTGTTCAATACAAGGCATATCCGCATCCGATTAAGGACATACATTTTGCGGCTGAAGTAACAAGTAAGACAGGTAACCTTTCAGATGCCAGTGTCAGCGTAAGCCGCATGACCTACATATTGGAAGATGAGCCGTTCGAAATTACCGGCAGTGTAGCAGACTTCAACAACTATCAGTACAGTTTTACGGTTAACGGAAAAGCTGACCTGTCGAAGTTATCGCAGGTCTATCCATTGGAGGGTATCCAACTGAGTGGCTTGATTGATGCACAAATTAAAACCAGTGGGCTGATAAGCGATTTGGAAAAAGGAAACTATACAAGAGTCTCCTCCACGGGGCGTATTAATTTTAATGCCATCAACATAAAAGGCGTCAATGTAAAAAAACCAGTCCTTATAAATGATGCGGTACTTACATTTACGCCATCCAAAATTTTTCTGACACGTTTTGATGCACAGCTGGGCAAAAGCAAAGTAACATTAGCTGGCGACATCGGTAACTACATGGCCTTTGCCACTCAAGCCAAAGATTTAATTACCGGTAACTTGACACTAACCTGCGATACACTGGATATAAACGAGTGGATGCCACCGGCTCAAACAGCTACCGGCAAACCGATACCTGCTACCGATACGACTCATAAAAAAACTCAACTAATAGAAGTACCTAAAAACTTCCATATAGTTTTTGACTCAAAGATTGATGCCGTAAAATATGAGGACTTAGAAATCACTAAGCTGGATGGCGACATTGTTATGAAAGACGGAGTACTGAGTTTGCATGAAACAGGCTTTAATACGCTGAATGCACAATTCAGTTTCAGTGGTAATTATGATACACGGTCTATTGAACATCCGTTGTTTGACATAGATATGGATGTAAAAGATCTTGATATCAATCGAGCCTATCGAGAGATAAAACTCTTTCGCGATCTGGCACCTTCGGCTTCGAAAGCCTTTGGCAAGTTTTCAATAACATATAAACTGAGTGGCGAACTAAAGAAAGACATGCAGCCAAAACTTGAAACCTTGCGCGGTGGTGGTGTGATGCGGATTGCCGATGCAAAAATCAATGGCATGAAATTGTTTGAAGAAATCAGTAAGTCAGCAAAAAAGAGCGAGATCAACGACCCTCACTTAACTGATTTTACCATGGAAACAGAAATCCGCGACAGCAAAATCATCGTAAAACCTTTTTCTATGAAGTTGGCCGGCTTCGATGCCGACATAGAAGGAGTTAACACCATGAGCGGCATGATTGACTACATTGTGAAAGTGGAGCTGGTGCCACTCACCAAGATCAAAATACCCTTTCACGTTACCGGATATTATGACAAACCCAAAGTAGCTTTGGGTAAAGGACACAAGCTGCCTTATTGAGGTCAGTTTAAAAATTCCTTCACATCAACAAACGGCAGGTTGAAGGCATCAGCCACGGCTTTGTACACTACTTTGCCGTTGATCACATTCAATCCTTTTTTCAGATCGGCATTTTCAGCGCATGCTTTTTTCCAACCTTGTGTGGCCAGTTTGATAGCGTAAGGTAATGTGGCATTGGTGAGCGCAAGAGTGGAAGTGTAGGGCACAGCGCCCGGCATATTGGCAACGCAGTAGTGAACTACATCATCAATAATGAATGTCGGGTTTTCGTGTGTAGTAGGCTTGCAAGTTTCAATGCAACCCCCCTGATCTACGGCCACATCCACCAGCACCGTACCGGGGCGCATGGTTTTCAGCATATCGCGGGTGATCAGCTTGGGCGCTTTTGCACCGGGTATCAGCACACCACCAATAATAAGATCGCTTGTTTTTACTAATTCGCGAAGTGCATAGTCGTTGCTTACCATCGTACGCACATTTTTGGGCATCACATCATCCAGATAACGCAGGCGGTTGATGTTTACATCAGTGATAATGACATCAGCACCCATACCCGCAGCCATCTTAGCAGCATTGGTACCAACTACACCGCCTCCTAAAATCAATACTTTGGCGGGCATAACACCCGGCACACCGCCTAAAAGTATTCCGCGACCTTTTAAAGGCTTCTCTAAATATTTTGCGCCTTCCTGAATAGACATGCGGCCGGCTACTTCACTCATAGGCACTAAAAGAGGAAGGCTGCCGTCTGTGCGTTCTACAGTTTCATAGGCCAAACATACCGCGCCCGTTTTTATCATGGCGTGTGTCAGTGGCTCGTACGATGCAAAATGAAAATAAGTAAATACAAGTTGGTCTTTTTTGATGAGTGCATATTCCTGCTCAATCGGTTCTTTTACCTTCATAATCATTTCAGCTATGCTGAATACATCTTCTGCTTGAGGAAGGATGCGCACACCGGCACCGACATATTCCTGATCGCTGAAGCCGCTTCCCTCACCTGCTTTGCTTTGTACATAAACTGTATGACCGCGTCTGATAAATTCCTGTGCTCCGGCCGGAGTTAAGGCTACGCGGTTTTCGTTGTTTTTAATTTCTTTAGGTACACCGATGATCATATAGCTGAAGGTTAAAGTTTTTTGCCATGCAAATATAGTCAAAGAAATATGCGTTTATATGCCATTCATCCGATTGCATAAAACCATTTCGTGAAAAATGAACAAGAAAAAAACCGGTAGTCAATTATTTTAAATGTACTGATTCTTTCAGAAAAATGTTTTGACTTTAATTGTTTTAGCGCAATAAAATCATGCTATTTTTTTTTACTTGGAACGCTCCTAACTTTTTCCCTACTTTACCATAATCTTCACGAATTGAGCCAAACAAAAACGATACTGTCTGCCACACAACAAGAGGCTGAAATTATTTTAGCCGACTATCGCCTTGCCTGCGAAAGCCGCGAGGCCAGTTTGCTAGGCCGCAAAGAAGTATTTATGGGTAAGGCTAAATTTGGTATTTTTGGCGATGGCAAAGAGGTGGCTCAGATTGCCATGGCCAAGGTGTTCAGAAATGGCGACCATCGTGCCGGTTACTATCGCGACCAGACGTTTATGCTGGCTATTGGCGAGATGACACTGGCCAATTACTTTGCCCAGTTGTATGCCCACACCAGCGTGGAAGCAGATCCGGCATCGGCCGGCCGCCAGATGACAGGCCACTTTGCAACCCGCATGCTCGATGAGAGCGGGGCGCTGAAAGAGTTAAGCAAACTAAAAAATATAAGTGCCGACATTTCGCCTACGGCTGGGCAAATGCCCCGGTTGCTGGGCTTGGCGTATGCATCTGCTTTGTTCCGAAAAAACAAAGAACTTCATCCTTACACTAACCTGAGCACACAAGGAAATGAAATTGCTTTTGGCACAATCGGCAACGCGTCCACATCAGAAGGCATGTTCTTTGAAGCAATCAATGCTGCCGGTGTACTTCAGGTGCCCATGCTTATTTCTGTATGGGATGATGACTACGGTATTTCTGTGCCGAAAGAATATCAGACAACCAAGGGAAGCATATCCAAAATCCTGGCTGGCTTTCAGCGGACAAAAAATGAAAAAGGGTACGAAATTTTTGTAGTGAACGGATGGGATTACAAAGCACTTTGCGAAGTTTACATCAAAGCCGAAAAAATTTGCCGCACCGAACATGTGCCGGTGCTGGTGCACGTTTGCGAAATGACACAACCCCAGGGGCATAGTACGTCTGGCTCGCACGAACGATATAAGTCTAAAGAGCGATTAAACTGGGAAAAAGAACACGACTGCATTATCAAGATGCGTTTGTGGATACTAGAAAATGGAATTGCCGGTGCAGAAGAACTGGATACAATAGAAAAAGAAGCCAAAGCATCAGCGAAGACAGCTAAAGATGCTGCGTGGAAATTATTTACCAACGATACGCAGAAACGGCAAAAATCACTGCTGCAAATACTGGGCAAAGCACAGGAACATTCCGCGATTATTGAAATTAAACGCCATCTCGAACAGACACTGAATGCTGAACGATTAGATTCGGTAAAGGCAGCCAAAAAAGCATTGAGGCTTTTAGCAGGAACAGATTCATCTGTCCGCGAAGACATCCTTACTTGGCTGACTGCTGCCAATGAAGATAATTTTGATCGCTACAATTCGTATTTGCATAGTCAGTCAGGCTGGTCGGCACGGAAGGTAACACCCGTACCGGCTGTGTACTCAGATAAGTCTCCGCTTTTAGACGGCCGCGAAATTTTGCAAGCCTGTTTTTCTGAAGCGCTAAAGCGCAACCCGCTGGTGTTGGCATTCGGTGAAGATGTAGGCAAGATTGGAGATGTCAACCAAGGCTTTGCAGGCCTACAAGGTAAATTTGGCGAATGGAGAGTAACTGATACCGGCATTCGCGAATGTACCATCATTGGGCAGGGGATAGGGCTGGCTTTGCGAGGCCTGAGGCCAATAGCAGAAATCCAGTATTTAGATTACTTGCTGTATGCTTTACAAATTTTATCAGATGATTTAGCCTGTCTTCAGTACAGAACCAAAGGAGGTCAAAAAGCTCCTCTGATCGTCCGTACGCGGGGTCACCGCTTAGAAGGTATCTGGCATGCGGGTTCGCCTATCGGTATGATACTGAACAGCCTGCGTGGTATGTATGTACTGGTACCACGCAACATGACGCAGGCTGCAGGTTTTTATAATACGATGTTGCAGGCCGATGATCCCTGCCTGATCATCGAGTGCTTGAATGGCTATCGCTTAAAAGAAAAACTGCCCGATAATATCGGAGAGTTTTCTTTGCCGCTGGGTGTGCCGGAGGTTTTGTGCGAAGGAACAGATGTCACCATTGTTACGTATGGCTCGATGTGCCGGATTGTTACGGAGACTGCTGCCGAATTAGAACAACACGGCATTTCGTGCGAGGTGATTGACGTGCAGACTTTGCTACCTTTTGATGTAAATCATCTGATCCTCGATTCGATCAAGAAAACCAACCGGGTTGTTTTTGCTGATGAAGATGTGCCGGGTGGAGCAACGGCCTATATGATGCAAAAAGTTTTAGAAGAACAACATGCCTATCAATATTTAGATTCGGCACCGGTTACGATTACCGCAAAAGAACATCGCCCGGCCTATGCCAGCGATGGAGATTATTTTTCGAAGCCCAATACAGAAGAAATTTTCGACCGGGTTTATGAATTGATGAGAGAGTCGAACCCTGCAAAGTTTCCATCCATATACTGAGTAGCCTTTTACTGAACGATTAAATCAGCCTCTACTGTGTTGCTCACGTTTCCCTCGCGATCGGTGATGGTAATATTAAATTTTAGGTATTGGCCACTGAACTTGGCGGCAAAACCAAGGTACTCAAATTTATAGGTAAAACTTCCTTCGATGGGTGAACTTTTTCGGTCGTTGGATAAATCAGGCAATGCAGCCTTAAATTCGTTTGGGCTGCAGTCGTTTGCCCCTGGGTCGTAATAAACGTAGGGATCAGAGGTAAGCCTGCGCGTATATAGATCCATGTTGAGCGTGTAAGCCAAAGAATTTTGAGTGATGAATAGGGTGTCAACCTTGCTCGACCCAACATTCTTTCCGATGGCCCAATTCACACAATTGTAAGTAGCGGGAATAGTTATTCCACTAAAATTCAAATTTCGAGCTTTATAGTTAATGAATTTATAAGAAGTATTACTGGGAAGGTCAGCCGGATTACCATCAGTGGTATAACCATAATTGCTGATATTGGTAGTATCATAGACCCAATACCACGGGCTGACGTATTTACCATCCTGTCTGGCAAGATCTGTTTGGCCAATACCGATGTCGCCATTCCCGTCTTTAAATTTTATGGTGATCACTAAAGTATCAAATCCAAAATTGGCACCCGTACCTCTTCTTAAGGAAAAACTGCCTAACTGTATTTGGGGCACATTGGGATAGTCAGGCTGCTTGATACACGAATCAACAACCCCTACAAAAATCATAATAGCCAACAAATTTCTTATCCGCCTCATTTTCTATCTTTGAAATTCAGTTAACTGTTTTTGTTGGAATCTTTCAATTTATATACAACACCTCCCAGTAACGAACAGCAGTTCGAGGATATTGCCCTTTCTCTTTTCCGTTACCAATACAAAAGTAACCATCTTTATCAAACTTATGTCAATCAAATCGGTAAGAAACCGGATGATGTAAAGACCGTTGCAGACATTCCGTTTTTACCTATCCGTTTTTTTAAGTCGCATCGTGTAGTCAGTGGTGAATGGCAGCCGCAAGCTATATTTACCAGCAGTGCCACAACAGGGACAACTGTAAGCCACCATTACATAAAGGATGCCCAATTCTATCTGACTCATGCTGCTGATATTTTTGAACATTTCTATGGAAACATAACTGACTATCATTTTTTGGCGTTGCTTCCTTCTTATGTTGAGCGGGAGGGTTCTTCTCTGATAGCCATGATAAATTATTTTATAGCTGGCGACATAACCGGTGAATCAGGTTACTTTTTGAACGATGATGAGGCTTTAATCACTCAATTGATAAAATTAAAAAAATCAAAAAAAACGACATTGCTGTGGGGTGTGTCGTTTGCACTGCTTGATTTAGCCGAGAAATTTGAATTGGATTTAAGCCATTGCATTGTAATGGAAACCGGAGGGATGAAAGGAAGAAGAAAAGAGTGGGTGAGGGGTGAACTACATAGTTTCTTGTGTAAGAGATTTAATAGTCAGAGCATCCATTCTGAGTACGGAATGACCGAGTTGATGTCGCAAGGGTATTCGCAAGGCGGAGGTTACTATTCATGCCCTGCCTGGATGAAAATATTGATTCGCGAAATCAATGACCCTTTCAGTTTTGAAAGCCATACTAAAACAGGAGGGATTAATGTAATTGATTTGGCAAATACACACTCTTGTGCATTCATTGAAACTGAAGATTTAGGCCGTCTAAATGAAGACCTTCGTTATGAAGTACTTGGCAGGATTGACAACTCGGATATGCGCGGCTGCAATCTATTATTAAACTGAAGTTTGGCTTAAGAAAATATTTAGCTCAGGCCTTAAATTTGTTTAAAAATAAAAGATTTCTAAATTTGTTAGCTTCAAAATCAACCACATGAAAAAAGTATTAGCATTTGTAGCCTTGATTGCTTTTTTGTCTGCCTGTAGCCAGTACACATGCCCTACATACAGCAAAAAAGAAGTTAAACCTGCTACTCAGAAAATTTAGCTTTTAGCTAAAGATATTTTCTTACATCCTCTGGCCGGATTGTGCCTTCGCACATAATCACAAGCCGCTCAATAACATTCTTCAGTTCGCGCACATTGCCCGTCCATGGGTGCTCCTGCAACGCTTCAATTGCTTTTGAAGAAATTTCCTTTCTTTTAATACCATAATTTGTAGCTGTTTCGGTTAAAAATTTGTCAACCAACAAAGGAATGTCTTCTTTGCGGTCGGCCAGCGAAGGAACTTTTATTACAATCACAGAGAGACGGTGATACAGATCTTCGCGAAAACGGTTTTCTGCAATTTCTTTTTTCAGGTCTTTATTGGTAGCGGCCAGTACTCGTACATCAACCAAAATATCTTTTTCGCCACCTACCCGTGTAATTTTATTTTCCTGCAAAGCCCGAAGCACCTTTGCTTGTGCAGAAAGACTCATATCTCCAATTTCATCTAGAAATAACGTACCCTTTTCTGCTTGTTCAAATTTACCGATCCGTTGCTTGACGGCAGATGTAAAGGCACCTTTTTCGTGTCCGAAGAGTTCGCTTTCAATGAGCTCGGCCGGTATGGCAGCACAGTTTACTTCAACAAAAGGATGATTGGCGCGTTTACTTTGCTCGTGCAGTTGCCGTGCCACCAACTCTTTGCCTGAGCCGTTGGGCCCGGTAATAAGCACACGTGCATCGGTAGGAGCCACCTTTTCTATCATGGAAAATACTTCCTGTAGTGCGGTTGATTTGCCTACGATAGAATGGAGTGTAGAAATCTTTTTTCGTAGGCGATGTGTTTCCTGCACTAAAGTTGTTTTGTCTAATGCGTTGCGTAAGGTGATCAATAACCTGTTCAGGTCAGGTGGTTTCTGCAGAAAATCGTAAGCTCCGTTTTTCACGGCATCTACGGCCAGTTCGGTTGATCCATGTGCGGAGATCATGATAAACGCGGTGTCTATTTCCTTGGCTTTGGCTTTTTGCAATACTTCCATGCCATCCATTTTGGGCATTTTGATATCGCAGAAGGCTACATCAAAATGTTCTGACTCTAATTTAGCCAGCCCCTCTTGCCCATCGCGTGCTTCGTCTATCTCCAACTTCATATCTTTTTGGTCTTTCAGTATTTCTTTCAAAACTGAACGAATGCTGACCTCGTCTTCAATGATCAGTATTTTTGGCATAGGGCAGGTTTGTTGTGAGCAGTGTTTTTAAAATTTAAATGTATAAAAAAAAACCCCGCTTTGGCGAGGTTTTGAATACATCAAGTTTTTATGGATTATCGTTTGAACCCCAGCGCACTGCCGCCACATTTCCCGCCTGCCCCGTCAAAGGTGTATTGAATGTAATAGATGCCGGTAGCATTGCAAGGATAGGCAATGGCACTGATAAACTGGCCATTGATTTTGCTGGAGGCTACTTTATTTCTTCCTGAATCAAAAATGGTTACCACAATGCCGTCTGTAGCCGTGCCGCTGGCACACAGGTTAATCATATATTGTGTTCCTTTAGTGAACACGTAGCTGTATTCAACTTTTTCTTTTGCGCCACCTTCGCCATCTACTTTGTAGCTTTTCAGGAAATTAAAACCACTTGCTAACTTAGGGATGCAGGCGCTGGCAAAATTTTCTGAATTGCACTGGCTGGCCAGTGGTGTGCTTAACGCGATCAATGAGATTAAAAAAATGGAAAGGGTTATCTTTTTCATATACATGTATTGCTATTAACTGACTATTTTAATTCTTATCGTGTTGGCTATACTGGTAATAGCCTGCACATCTTTATCGGTAATATCCACAGTTGTGGTACTGTTGTCTTTGATAACGGCCACCCCATTCACTACTTCCATGGTAGATTCTTTGTAGGTGTAGGTAATGTTAATTTTATCAAACGCTGCTTTCAGGTCGGTGAGGTCTTTCAATAACGATGCCATATTTTCGTCTTCTTTATAGAAACCGAATAAAAGCAGGATTTGCTCCAGAATAATTTTCTGTTCGCCAATTTTTTCTCTCAATTCTTTATTTTTAAGATCTTTCGAGGCAACCTGACAGGTAATCTGCATAGCTTCTAACCATCCACCGGTTAGCAACAATACGCTCAAATTAGCGCGTCCCTGAGTTTGTAAATAACGATTGATACTATTGAAATTTTCAGTAGTAATTAACAATAGCGAGTCTAAGTTTTTACTGTTGGTGGCCAACCGGCCGATAGTTTCTATATCAAAAAACTGGCCGATATTTAATTCGTTCGCTAATGATTTAATAGAAGCCAGATATTTGATGCCGTCTTTGTTTTGCTGGTAAATGTTGGTGTAGCCCAAGTCTGTTCCATACACGCCCAGGTTAAGTGCTTTCTTAAAGTTGCTGTTGTATTTCGACAGGTTGTCGGGCGTATTGAGCAATGAAAAATTGTATTTGGTTCCCGACTCTTTTAAGAGAACAGAGATTTCCAGCGGGCTGGGTATTTGCTGGAGTATGCTGTTGATAACCTCTTCATCTATGGAAGGGCCTTTTTTGGTTGAGTCGAGGCTATTAAGGAAAGCCTGTTCATCCGGTTTTTTAGATTTTCCGCACGCAACCAGCAGAAGGGCAGTAGCGAATGCGAGTATTACGCTTTTCATAATGTATTGTTGGTTACAAAATTAGAAATTCAATCATGGTTACAAAACAATTATTTCCTTCGGAAAGGCACCGTTACCTTATTCGGAATTTTCATGTTTCCAAACAGGTTTACCAGCCTTCTCAGCCATTCCTGATGCAAAGCCAGATAACAAAACCCGGCCATCAGCCAAATTACCAAAATATCGAATAAATAAGTGCTTACGGTTACACCTAGAAGATTTTTTTCAGGCAAAAAGAATGCGGTGCGGTAATCGAACAGGTTGGCAGGCTTTGTTTCCTGAAAGATGGGGTTTAGTTGCTGAATTAGTTTCCCATCATATTCCAGCAGCCGCTCTTTGACGGATACGTTCTTTACCAAGTCGCTTAAACTTTCGTTAAAATATTTGTTTTTCTCGTCATTGATTTTTACCCCGTTCTTTTCAAAAAACGCCATTTTCTTTTCGATGAGATCTACATTGCTGTTGTATATCTTTTGATAGTGTTTTTGGTAGTCTTCAAAATAGGCGTTGAGCATCATGCCTTTGGCTTTAGAATATTTTTGATGCACAAAGTCTTCATCCACATTTACCTTTTCAAAGCCCGGTCGATAAGGTTCATCACGCAAATTATCGCGCAGGATGGCGAGTTGGGTATCTACTATCTTTCTGATGGAATCATTCTTGCTTTCAAAATTCTCCAACACAAACAAATTTCTCTTCTTTAACTCGTCTGCCAGATATGCTGCTTTAAAATCTGCCTTTGCCTCTTCGCGTTCGTAATAATAAAAAGGTGCTTGGTAGTCGTTATTTTTAAACTGGTAAACGGCCATGGCCTCGTAGGCCCACCGGGATGCCATGAAGTCGGCCACTAAAGGAACTTTCCCTTTGGTGCTGATGATGTTGTTCAACTTATCAAAGCTAAATAATAGTCCGCTCAAAATCATTTGAGGAATGAGCAGGAGAGGGATCATTACATAAACTGTTACGGCCGAATTAAAAGCGGAGGAAATGTTTAAGCCCAGCACGTTGGCAAAACACGAAGTTGAGAATAGCACCAGCCACATGGCAAATGTCATCCCTTCAATTTCTAAAATAAGGTTGCCGACAACCACAAACATGATCGTTTGGATGGCTGATAACAAAAACAAAATATTGAGTTTTGAAATGAGGTAGCTGTTCCAACTCAGGTTTAAGAACGATTCGCGTTTCAATATTTTTCTGTCGCGGATGATTTCTTCTGCACTCACCGTCAAGCCCATAAACAAGGAGACGATAATGGCCATCAGCAGAAATGCCGGGAAGTTGTCGTTGAACCGAAAAATATATTCTTTGCCACCCGGGGCGCTTTTGTATTTTATGATGAAGGCCAAGATGATGGCCAGCAGCGGGGCTTCCAGCAAATTAATGAGCAGGTATTGTTTGTTGCTCAGTTTTGCCAGCATGTCGCGGGTAGTGAAGATGGCTGTTTGTTTGATCCGGTTGGGGATGCGCAAAGTGCTGGGAGGGGTTTCCTTTACATCGGCAATCAGGTTTAGTTTAAACCTGGTTTTATACATCTCATGCCATTGAGGAGGTGTTATTTTTCGTTTTGTGGTGGGTTGACCGTATTCATCCACCACCTTGGATTCTACGATACTGAAAATCTGCTCGGGGTTTACGTTTCCGCAGGTTTCGCATTGGCCGCGGTTGCTGTCCACCTGGTGGGTTGCTTTCTTAAAGTAAGTAACTGCCTCGACCGGTGAACCATAGTAAGCAGGGTAGCCCCCTGTATCCATGATGATCATCTTATCAAACATTTTATAGATGTCTGATGAAGGCTGGTGGATGACGACAAAAATTAATTTTCCCTTCAGCGAAAGTTCCTTCAGTAAGTCTATGACGTTTTCAGAATCACGTGATGAAAGTCCCGAAGTGGGCTCATCCAAAAACAAAATAGCGGGCTCGCGGATTAGCTCTAAGGCAATGTTCAGGCGTTTGCGCTGTCCTCCGCTTATTTTTTTATCGAGTACGCTGCCTACGGTTAAGTCTTTACGCTGATCGAGACCTAAGTTCTCTAAGGTGTTCATCACACGCTCGTGCAATTCCTTCTCAGTGAAGTTGGAGAAGCATAGTTTGGCGTTGTAATAAAGGTTTTGATAAACGGTCAGTTCTTCAATCAGTAGATCATCTTGAGATACAAAACCGATGACACCCTCGATCTTGTCTTTCTCTGTGTTGATATCAAAGCCGTTGATTTTGATTTCTCCTTTGGATGGCTTTTCCAGCCCAGCTAGCGTAAGCAACAAAGTGGTTTTTCCGGCTCCGCTGGCACCCATGATGCCGATGAGTTTTCCCGGTCCTTCGGAAATAACCACATTGCGGAGACCGATGGCTCCGTTGGGAAACATAAACTCTTCGATGTTGGCATTGAAGGATAGTTTGGTGGTTTTGATCTCTTCGTTGAAATCAGCCACCAGATCGCTATAATAGAGCGCTCCGCCATCTTGTGTTTTAATGGTGCTGCCATGCGAGAATAAATACACTTTGTTGGGCTGCATGGTGAACCCGTTGAGCATATTTAATTGCTCACCGATGTACTTGGTAAAGTACATGTCCACACTTTTCACCCGCATGAAAATCAGCTGACCTTCAATGTGTGCGTGTACGTGTTTTTGGTTTTCGGCAGATTTAGATTCTGCTGAATTAGCGAGCAGAATGTCTTTAAAATTTAATTCAACAACATCCTGTGCGATAATGAATGTTTCAACTAATTTGTATTCTTCCTGGTCAATATTAAACACAGTAGAGACTGTGTTGATAATTTCAATTCGCTGAGGTGTAAAGTTTTGATCGGAACCGATCAGTTCCAGCAGTTTGGTTAATACTACTACCTTTTGCTTCTGCGTCAGTGTCTTGTTGATCTTCTTGCAGATGCCGAGTGTTTTTACTGAATCTTTTACCGAAGTGAGCTTATTTTTTTCATCATCGCCCTTGCCCTGCTTGTTGTAGCCTGAGAACTCATCGTACAAAACGAGATATTCCTTAACAGTATCTTGGTCAAGTTCCTGTTGAAAAAAATTGATAACAAACTGGCGCTCATTTTCTGTTACACCGCCATCTTGCTTGGTGATGATGGCAAATAACTGTGTGAGCGCCTTGAGTATTTCCTCACTCATGGGTTAAGTTAATGATCGCAAACAAAGAAGATAATTCTTTTATCCTTTTCAGGGTATTAAACTGAATAACGGGTGTCAATACGTTTTAAATTCAAACGGTACTTCAACCAGTTCTGAAAACTCTTGGCCGGCTTCTTCCATATCTTCATCGTCATCATGGAAGTACCAGAGAATTTTCATTCCCTTAATATCTTCTAAGGCAGAGAGGACATCGAGTATCAGTTTAGAAGAGGCGGTGTTGAAGTATTCGAGTTTAAAAGTAAAGTCGGTACTGGCGTTTGGCTCGCCACCATAGGCTTTGATCCACTCCAGCACGGGTCTGTAAAATTCGGCTGAGTCTTCGGGCAGCGACCGGCCACTGATTTCAAAGATTCCGTTTTTTTTATCCAGCAAAATTGTTGGCGTGTCTTCAGTTCCTTTTAAATTTAATATGTCCATGATTTGATGTATTTATAAGTTATAGATTATTCTTTTTCGCGCGCGATATTCACTTTTAAACAGAAGAAATCGTGCTCGGCATCCATGTTGGCAAACAAGAACTCCAGTTTTTCACCCGACTTACGAGCCATGTCCACAAAGCCAAGCCCCGCGCCACCTTTTTCAGAGATTTGCGTATTCTTAATAATCTCTTTATACATTTCTTTCAGGCCTTCTTTGTCTTTGCTGTTTAAATCGTTGAGGTCTTTTGTGAGTTGCGCTACTTTATCTTTGGCAATGGGGTTGCCCGTCATCACGCAGTATTGCTTGTCATCCTTGCTAATCAGGAAGATAGCACTCTTGCTCAGCAGGGAGCCGGCACGCATGCCTTGTTCGCTGCTGTGTTTAACAATGTTTTGAAGCGCCTCAACCATAACGTTGAAGACTTTTCTTTTGATACCTGAATCTTCTCCCGAAGAGTCAAGGTTTCGCTCGGCCATGGAAAGAATTGACTTGGTAGTTTCTTGCGTAAAATCGCCTTCATAAACCAAGATCACCTTCTGTGTCATCATGGTGCGGTGCAACTCATAGATATAGTTCATTGCTGTGGGGTTGAAATTCCGAAATTTAAAATTTAAAATTTAATTCCTATTAATAATACGTCATCTGTTTGTTTGTGTTCTCCTTTCCAAGATTCCCATTCTTCATCGAAAACCTGCATTGCCTCTGTCATTTGCAACTGGTGTATCCGTTCGATGATTTCCCTTGTTTTCTTGGGCCCAAATTTGCGCACTTCCGGCCCGCCAAACTGGTCGGGGAACCCGTCTGAACTGAAATAAAATGAATCTCCCTTACTGAGTGTCAGTTTAGTGGTGGTGAAGTTGGTCTGGTTTTTATAGATACCACCACCGATCGGGAATTTATTGCCTTTGATTTCATCCATTACACCACCTTTCATGTAGTAGAGCGGACGGTGCGCGCCTGCATATTCTACGGTATGTGTTTCGGTATTGATCCGGCACAGGGCAATATCCATTCCGTCTTTGGTGGCCGAGTCATCCTGATCTTGGCGCAGTGTTTGGGTAACCCCTTCATCCAATAAATCCAATATTTTTCCGGGTTCAGTAATTTTTCTGGAGCGGACAATATCGTTCAGCAGGAAATAGCCGATCAGCGAGAGCAGCGCACCCGGCACACCATGGCCGGTGCAATCCACAGCCGCAATAAATATGTCGTTTTTAATCTGCACAAACCAAGGGAAATCTCCGCTCACCACATCGCGCGGTTTGTAAAGGATAAATGAATCGGAGAGTACTTTGTTGATTAACCGTGTGTTGGGCAGAATCGCATTTTGTATGCGTTTGGCATAATTGATAGAGTCGTTGATTTTTTTGTTCTTGTTTTGAATTTCAAGCTCAATTTCTTTGCGCTCGGTGATGTCGTGCGAAACTACCAATACTGATTCTATATTTTTCTGGTCATCAAACTCAGGAATGGCATTTACCTGCATCACACGATTGCCCAACTCAGAGGGGAAATCCATTTCTTGCGCAATAGTATCGTTAGTAGAATTTACTTGCTCGACAATAGAAAGCCATTGATCTAAGATAGTATTGTGCAACTCTGTTTCGCGTACATTTTTGTTCAAAAACTGATGAGGCGATTTTCCTGTGTAGGTCTGAATAGTAGGATTAATATACGAAATGGCACCCTGCTCCAGCCGTGTGATAAGGTCAGGAGAATTTTCAGAGAGGGCTTGCATTTTGCTTCGCATGCGCTGCTCTTGCTCGGCTCTTCTGCGCTCGGTAATGTCGCGCGAGTTCAGGATATAACCACGAATAGCGCGGTTGTTCATAAAGTTGGTGCCCGTGGCTTCCAGCCAAATATAATTGCCGTCTTTGGCTTGGTATTCGTATTGTACCGTTACCTTCTCGTCCGGCTTCTCGCGTAAACTGATGAAAAGATTTTGAACGATCTCCACGCTGTTGGGATGTACCTTGGAGAGGTCATTGCTGCCCTGCATTTCTTTTTGGCCATAACCCAAGATAGTTTCTACCGAAGGGGAGATGTAGCGAATCGTACCATCTTCTTCGTAGATGGTGATCACCTCAGAGGCATTTTCCAATAAAAGCTGTGTGCGCTTTTGGGTTTGGTTCACTTCTTCTATCTGCTCTTCCAACAGCACATTGCTCCGTTTCAGTTCTTCTTGTGTAGCCTGCATCTCTTCAGCATTCTGGCGCAGTACTTCCTGCTTTTCCTGAAGTTCGTTACTGAGTTGTTGCGATTCGGTCAGCAACTTGCGGGTGCGTTCGTTTACTTTTATAGTGTAGATGGTGCGGGCTAAGATCACACTTAGCTCTTGCACAAATTTTACTTGTAAGGCATCGAATTTTTTCATGCCGGCAAACTCCAGTAAGCCATACACTTCTTCGTTGGTGATAAGTGGAGCAACGAGGATGCAGTTTGGTTTTTGCTCGCCCAAAATACCTGAAGTGATGGACAGGTATTCATCGGGTATTTCGGTGCGCATCACTATATCTTTTTCTGCGGCTGCCTGGCCTACAAGGCCTTCGGCAAAGCGGAAAGTTTTCTTTAAATATTTTTTGCGGTTGTAAGCAAAGCTGGCACGGATTTCGATGAGCATTTCTTCGCGCTCATCGCGATTGACATCATAAAATACACCTTGTATAGCTCCGATCCGTTCGGCTATAAACCTAATCACATCATTGCCCAACTCATCTACTGAGTCGTGGGCGCGGAGTATTTCGGCAGCCTCGGCCACGCCCCGCACAATCCAGTTGCGCTCTTTTTCTTTGTGCTCGTTTTCAATGAGGTCATCGCGCATGTGCAGAAGCGCCTGACCCAGTGTGTCGTTTTCGCTGACAGGCTGGAAAGGCGTGTCTAACTTGCCTTCGCCCACTTTCTTGGCAAACTCAGCACTGCTCTTCAGGTTTTGAACAAGCGAGTTTACTTTGCCGGACATTAATCCGAACTCATCTTTGGTGCCTGTGTCAATATTTTCAGGCAGCACACCCTGCGACACCAAGTCTAAAGTATGCCCCATGTTGTCGAGCGGCTCAATCAACGAGCGCGAGAGCAGCGAAGCCAGAGCCCAAGCTAATAGTATGAGCACGATAGCTGACCCGATGTAAGTGGTTAAAAGTTCTTTTCCTTGGCTGTTCAGTTCATCAGTGTCAATTTTTACAACTAACCCCCAGCCGGGCTGCGCCACTTTTCTAAACATTTTCAAGGCTTCCGTTCCTCGGTAATCCTCGCTGATGCTCAGGCCATTTTCGCCTGCCAATGCCTTTTTAATTTCTCCGCTGGCAACGCTGTTGTTGGTAATGGGTTTCAGAAATGCACCGGGGTCGTTTCGCAACGGGCTTACAATAATAATATGTTTTGATACCGGGTCTATTTGTGCCAGATAACTTTCATCGGATTTGGCAATGTAGCTGGAGGTTAGTTTTTTGTATAAATGATCGAGATCAATCC
This sequence comes from Bacteroidota bacterium, assembly GCA_018267215.1. Taxonomy (GTDB): domain Bacteria; phylum Bacteroidota; class Bacteroidia; order Cytophagales; family Cyclobacteriaceae; genus ELB16-189. The sequence continues at coordinate 87,214 of JAFDYX010000013.1, read as the reverse complement.
GGCAGGCAAATAGCTTATCGGCAACCGGCACGGCAGCATATAGAAAGTACTGTTCTTTTTCCTTTCTGACAGCGCTAAATTGCAGTGATGAAGAGGAGCGATCGAAGAAGCCTTTGTCGAGGTTGGCGAGCAGGCTGCCTTTTTTGTTTTCGGGATCGGTAGAGGCAATTACATTTCCGTCTTTGTTAAGAAGATAGGTAGCATCAAACGAATAAGTTTCGCGAATGAAATTTAAAGTGTTGCCGGCAGAGTCGGGTGCGGATATAATCTTGTTTTTAAACAACTCGGATTGTTGTAAAAACTTGGCCGTGGTGCTGATGTGTTCAAAAAAATGATTGACCAACTCAGCTTGCTGATCAGCCACGGCCGTCAGCCCGGCATGGAGTTTATCTTGTTGTGCGCTGACATTAATCCGGTAAGTAAACACAGAGATAACGATGGCTGCTACAGCTACCATGGCTACAATCAATCCTGTGATCTTGGCTCTTATTTTGATATTTTTAAACATACGCTAAGTCTCCAATTATATTTCACTCAACAAACGAACACCTTCTTCTACCTGGGTTCTCAAAGTACTGCTTACATCTGAAAATGTAGCTATCTCAATCACACCGATTACCTCATTTTCTTTTTTTACAGGAAAAATGAAAAGATATTTAGGCAATGCATTGCCTAACCCGCTGGCAATGCGCGCGGCATAGCCTTCGGGCAGTTCATCTAAATAAAGGCTTTTACCGGAAGCGGCCGTCTGCCCAATCAGCCCTTCGCCCGGCTGAAAGGTAGGATTTGCTTCGCCTTCTTCTAAGACTACAGCAAAACCATTTCTCATCTCCCAATTTTTATTTTTTCCGGAAAGATACAGTGCGCCCTGACCGGCATTGAGTTGGTGGCAAATGTTGTTAAGGGCAGCTTGCCATTTTTCTTCTTTTTTATTGACTTCGCTGATTTTGTCGCGGAGTGTTTGGGTATTAAAATTACCGGTTGCTTCTGCACCTGCTGTGCCATGGGTAGCTGCATGAGCATTTTCAAGTTTTTTATCAAGATATACTATGACTTCCTTTTTTGATTTCCGGGTGTAATGCAACGCCAGATAATAGAAAGTAAAAGTCAGCCCAACGATGGCGAAGAGCTTAAAGAATACAAAGTCTGCTTGTTGTGTGTCTGTCATTCCACCTTTAAAAACCAGATCGTGTTTTAAAGTAGCCAGGAAATAAACCGTCAGCAACACAAACCCAAAGAAGCAAACCGTTACTAGGCGGTTTACCTTATTTGTGTCTTTCAGGAATAGTTGAATTTGCTCTCTCATCTGTATGCCTTATCTATTTCGTTCATCAAGTTTACAATGTCGTCAGTTTTCAGTACATAATCTATTTTAGTGAGCGACAGGGCTGCACGTGGCATGGTGTCAATCATACACTCAGAAGGTTCTTGCACGATGGTAAGCCCGCCCCGGTCTTTAATGTGCTTCATCCCCAGTCCGCCATCGCGGTTAGCCCCGGAAAGGAGGATGCCGATCAGTTTTTCGCGATATACATACGCTGCCGTACTCAGGGTAATATCAATAGCTGGTCGCGAGTTGTTGACCATCTCTTCGGTACTCATCGCAAAATAGTTACCCAGTTCTACTGACATGTGGTAGTTGGAGGGAGCCAAATAAACTCCTCCTTTTTTTATTTGTTCTTTGTCGTACGGCTCAACAACCGGGAAGACACTTTTAATAGAAAGCGCTTCCACAAATCCATTGCGCACATGCTTTAGCCGGTGCAGGCACATAATAATGGGCAGCGGAAAAGTTTTGGGCAACTGCGACAAAATTTTAGTGATGCCCTGAAAACTCCCGGCCGACCCTCCAATGACAACGGCCTTATAACTGCTATTGAGATTGAACCTGCTCATCGCCCGGCTTAATCTTTTATTTTCTTATAAACTTTTTCCTCGTTGTTCACCACCAAAAAGCGGTTGGCTACATCGCACCATATCAGCGACTCTTTCGAGCCGATAGCCAAATACCCGTATTTGAACAAGCTGGCATGAAATTTTTTAAGCACTTCGTTTTGCAATGCTTGGTTGAAGTAAATCATTACGTTGCGGCAAAGAATGAGATCGAATTTGTTAAACACTTCGCCTAAAACCAGATCGTGCCTGCGAAAGGTAACGTTGGCCAGCAGCCCTTTGTCGAAGGTTACTTTTCCGTTTTCTTCTTTGCAATAATCGCGCAGCGACCATTTGCCTTCGTAGCGGATATAATTTTTTTCATTGATCTCCATGTTTTTAACCGGGTAGGAGATGGCCTTGGCTTTTTCCAAAATAGTGGCATCCAGATCGGTAGCGTATAAAGTTACCTGATTGTGAATGCCCATCTCTCTTAATAAAATTGCCATCGAGAGGACTTCCTCCCCGGAAGAACAGCCCGCGTGCCAGATATTGAAAGTTTGGTGATTGAGTAATATATCAGGGATGATCTCATCGCGCAGGGCGCGCCAAAACCCGGGGTCGCGAAACATTTCGGTGACGTTTACAGTCAACTCATCCAAAAACTCATTAATAAAGACTGGCGAATCGTTGAGGCGTTTGAGCAAGGACTCGATCGTGAGGTTCTTCAGCTCCAAAATGCGCAGGATGCGCCTTTTAAAAGACGACATAGCATAATTTCTAAAATCATAACCATGCTTGGTATGAATCAACTCAGTGATTCTCTTTAGATCGTTAATGTCTATATCGGTTACCACAGTTTAGTTTAGTCAGGCTTCAAAGGAACAAAAATAACTTTACCCACAGAGGCTAATGGGGAGAATATCGGATAAATATTACACGGGTTGCATCCATTTGCTTTTACTCCATTGCCTCTTTTCCAAAACTCAACGGCATGAGGCCCTCGGCAGACGATTTTATCCATTTGCCGGCTGCCCCCAACATAATTATTTCTATTGGTTTCTTTTGGCGCGATTCAAATTCCAGCAAAACCTGCCGGCAGGCACCGCAGCAGGTGGCCGCACTCAGTTCTTTGTGACCTTTTTTGTGTGCTACCACCGCCAGTTTGTTTATTGCTTTGCCAGGGTGGGCTGAGGCAGCTGCATACAAGGCTACCCGCTCGGCACACATGCACAATGGAAATGCGGCATTTTCCTGATTTGCCCCTGAGATAACCGTACCGTCTTCCAGCATCAGGGCTGCTCCTACGCAAAACTTAGAATAAGGTGCATACGAATGAGTTGTGGCTTCGCGTGCTTTGTGTACCAGATATTTTGACTCGGCATCGAGATTTTCCAGGTGATCAAAGAATTGAATCAGGTTACTCATAAGTATAGTTAATCCAGAAGATGGGGAAAGTTAATTAAAATATTGAAAATGAGATAGTATTGGCCTAAGGAGTTATGATAACTGGAAACCGGTAATTTTGGGGTATAATTAGGTTGCTCAGTTCTAACAGATTTAAAACATGAAAAATATACTGGTATTGGGTGCGGGCCGTTCTTCTTCGGCCTTGATTTCTTACTTCATAAAAAATGCTCCAGCAAATGACTGGCATCTAACCGTGGGCGATTTTTCACTTCAAGCAGCCAAAGAAAAAACGCAACACTCTACGGCTAAAGCCATTGAGTTTAATATTGAAAACACAGAAAACAGCCGATCAGTTATCCGTCAGGCGGATGTGGTGGTTTCGTTGGTTCCGGCTAGCCTTCATCCTAAAGTAGCAGCAGTTTGTTTACAGGAAGGAAAACATCTGATTACGGCCAGCTATGTCTCTGATGAAATGAAAAGTTTTGATACCGAAGCGAAAGCTAAGGGATTGTTATTTCTTAATGAAAGCGGCCTCGACCCCGGCATAGACCACATGAGCGCTATGCAGGTAATCAACCGCATTAAACAGGAAGGCGGGGAGGTTTATTCGTTTGAGTCGTTTACGGGCGGGTTGATTGCACCCTCAACAGACCCCGACAACCCTTGGCGCTATAAGTTTACCTGGAATCCCCGCAATGTAGTGGTGGCAGGGCAGGGAACGGCAAAATTTTTACAGGATGGATTATTCAAGTATATCCCTTATCAACAGTTGTTTACCCGCACCACTCCGGTTTTGGTTCCCGGCTTGGGTGAGTATGATGGATACGCTAACCGCGATTCATTAAAATATGTGGAGGTATATGGATTGCAGCAATGTAAAACGATCGTGCGCGGAACGCTGCGAAACCACGGCTATTGTCAGGCTTGGAACCTTCTCGTTCAGTTAGGATGTTGTGATGATACGTTTATGATGGAAGGAATTGACAAGCTAACCCATCGCGGGTTTATTGCATCGTTTTTGGGTACTGACAAAAATGTGGAAGATGAAATTGCGAACCGCTTCGGGGTAGCCAGACAGGGCGAAGAGATGAGGCGCCTGTCATGGAGTGGTTTCTTTTCGGATGAAAAAGTAGGGCTGGCGCACGCCACTCCGGCACAGGCGCTCGAACACATCCTCAACAAAAAATGGAAACTCAATCCGGGCGATAAAGATTTGATCGTGATGTGGCATCGTTTCCGGTTTCTACATAACGGAAAAATGAGCGAAACCCAGGCCTGGCTTACGGCTACAGGCGAAGATGAAACACATACCGCCATGGCCAAAACAGTAGGACTGCCTTTAGCTATTGCTACCAAACTACTACTACAAAATAAAATAAGAAGTCGGGGTGTCCTTATTCCGGTAACGGATGAGTTTTATAATCCGATTCTGAAAGAATTGAATCAATTAGGAGTGGAGTTAAGAGAAACAACTGTGCCTGCTGGTAATTAGGATTGAACATGCGCGAATATCAAATACATACTTTAAAGAACGGCATACGGGTAGTACACAACCATGTTACCACAACCAAGATCGTACACTGTGGCATCATGCTCGATATTGGCAGCCGCGATGAAACATTAACCAATCAGGGTATTGCTCATTTTTGGGAACACATGGCTTTCAAAGGCACCCGGAAAAGAAAAGCATTTCATATCTTAAACCGCCTCGAGTCGCTCGGAGGCGAACTGAACGCATTTACCGACAAAGAAAAGATACTCTTTTATGCCGCTTTGCGCGATGAGTATTTTGAACGTGCCGTGGAATTATTAACAGACATCACTTTTGATTCCATCTTCCCCGTATTGCAGATCAACCGCGAGCGCCATGTCATCCTCGAAGAAATGGCTATGTATTACGATGACCCGGACGACCTGCTTCAGGATGAATTTGATTCTTTGGTTTTCGCAGGGCACTCTATGGGCATGAACATCCTCGGCAGAAAAGAAACGGTGCAAAAATTTAAGCGTAAAGATTTTCAAACCTTTATCAGGCAGCATCTCAACACCCACAAAATTGTTTTTTCGAGTGTCGGTAATGTGCCGATGACCCAGGTAGTACAGTTGGCAGAAAAATATCTGGGGCGTGTGCCGGAGATGAAGGCGATGACAAAGAGAAAAAAATTTGCCGGCTATCGCCCGAAGCAAGTTTCACTGCAGCGTCCTGTCAAGCAGGCGCGTTGTGCTATGGGGCGTCCGGCTCTCCACCTGAGGCACCCGCAGCGCACACCTTTTTTTATGCTGGCCAATATTTTAGGAGGCGGAGGCATGAACTCGCGCCTGAATTTGGCATTGCGCGAGAAGTATGGCTTTGTTTACAGCATCGGGGCGCAGTTTGTTCCCTTTACCGACACAGGCTTGTTTGTTATTAATTTTGGCACGGAACCTACCCAGTTGGATCGCAGCATTGAGTTAGTGAAACAAGAGCTAAGGAAACTCCGGAACGACAAGTTGGGCGTGAAGCAATTAACGTCATCCAAAGAACAAATTTTGGGGCAAATTGCCATGGCCGAAGAAAACAATAGTGCCTTTATGATGATGATGGCCCGCAACCTGTTAGACTTAGATAGGATTACATCGCTCGATGAAATTTTCAATAAAGTAAAAAATACAACTGCCACCGATCTGCGAAACTTGGCCAATGAAATGTTTGATGAACAGCTATTGAGTATTTTAAAAATACGTGATAAATAGAGAGAATGCTAAAATAAATAATGGATTTTTCAGACATAGCCATTCAACGGTACATAGAAGCGCACACCTGTGAAGAGCCCGCGTTGTTAAAAAAAATAAACCGCGATACTCACGCAAATGTGCTCAAACCCCGGATGCTCTCCGGCCATGTGCAGGGGCGTTTCCTTTCTATGATCAGTAAATTGTTGCAACCAGAAAATATTTTGGAAATAGGTACTTATACCGGCTACTCTGCTATTTGTCTGGCCGAAGGCTTACGCGATAACGGAAAAATCATCACGATTGATATCAACGCTGAGTTGGAAAAGAAAGTCAGAAACTATTTCGGTGAATCCAGCCTGTCTGATAAAATTGATTACCGCGTGGGAGATGCGCGGCAAATCATTCCTACACTGAATGAAACATTTGATCTGGTCTTTATTGATGCCGATAAAGAAAATTATTCTTTATACTTTGATTTGGTTATTGGCAAAGTTAAACCGGGTGGTGTAATTCTGGCTGATAATGTCTTGTGGAGCGGAAAGGTAGTGGCTTCCAAACCAGATAAAGACACACAAGCGATATTGGCTTTTAATAAAAAAATTCAGGATGACCCACGGGTAGAAAATTTATTACTCTCCCTGCGCGATGGCATCATGCTTATCCGTAAAAAGTAATTTGTTATCTTTGCTGCGATGAGATTTTTTGCAGCAATACTCGTTTGCGGAGTGGCTGCCTCATACGCCCAAACTCCTGAAGTGCCCCACAAAATGCACTTTGCCGGCATGTCGCTTACCATTCGCGATGATGCCAGGCGCGAAATCCAGCAGGATGTGGATGCGTTAACGAGGCCAGGCCGCTACTTTGATATGAAAGTGGAACGCGCTAAAACCTACTTTCCCATCATCGAAAAAATATTTTCAGAAGAAAACCTCCCGCTGGATTTTAAATATCTCTGCCTGCAAGAGAGCGCGTTGGTGCCCGATGCTGTTTCAGTTTCTAATGCAGTAGGCTTCTGGCAGTTTAAAGATTTTACAGCCAAGTCCATGGGGCTTCGGGTAGATGATGAAGTAGATGAGCGAATGAACATCGTTTCCGCTTCGCGCGGGGCTGCCCGCTATCTGAAACAAAACAATACCTATTTCAATAATTGGCTCTTGGCTCTGCAGGCATACCAAATGGGTGCGGGGGGTGTCAGACGCTCGGTAGGTGACAAATACAATGGCGATAGCCACATGCTCATCTCGTCTGATACGTATTGGTACATAAAAAAATATCTGGCACACAAAATTGCTTTTGAGAACGCCACACAAGGAGAACCTAAACTACGTGTTAATCTGTATGAGACATCAGATAAAAAACTGAGTATGCTGGCCGGTGAAGTGGCCATTGACAGCGAACTGTTACAGGAATACAACAAGTGGGCCAAGCAAGGTATTGTACCCGGAGACAAGCGTTATGCGGTGATGATTCCGAACGGGACGGTGCTGACAGATTTTAATAATCTGGTGATCAATTCCGCTAAGGCATCTAAGGCTGTGCCAGTTGCCAAAGCCACCACAGCTATCGAGCAGTATCGGAGCATTAACGGATTGAATGCCTTGGTAGCCGGCCAAACGGAAACAGTTGCAAGCCTGGCCTTGCGTGCCAATATTGATGTATCGAAGTTTATCAGCTTCAATGATATAGCCATAGATCACGAAGTAAAACCCGGAGAGGTTTATTTTGCCCAGAAGAAAAAGAAAAAAAATACAACGGGTATCTACAAGACCAAATTAGGCGATGACCTTTGGGCAGTAAGCCAGCAGTTTGGTGTCAGGATCAAAAACCTGAAAAGACTGAACCCAGATATAGACAAAGGACTGATTCCGGCCGGTACTTTAGTCAGGCTCGATCCCAAATCGCGGATGGAAGAAAAGCCGGTTTCTATTCCCGAAGTGTCAACAATAAATGATACGGGTTCTGTTGCTGAGTTGAGTAACGAGAGTTTCAATTGGCCTGACCATCAATCACAAACGAAGATTGTCAAAGACGATGATGACAGTAAAAAGATAGAATCATTTAAAAAAACTGAAAAGACAGATTCTGTAAGCACTGATATAAAAAAAACATACAACCTACCCAAGGACACTACGGATACACTTAAGGGAGACAAACCACAGGAGTTTATTTACACCGTAAAGGCTTCAGATACCTTATACAGCATTGCTCGGCAGAACGGAGCCACCATCAAAGAGCTGATGGACTGGAATAGTAAATCATCGCTCTCTGTTTCTGTAGGCGAAAAATTACGAATCCTGAAAAAGTAACCTGCATTTTTCTTCATTTTCTAAAAAATACTTACGTCAACCAGTTATATTATTGTACAAACCCTGTCCGTTCGATAAAAAAATAATATTTTTGTCGAACTAAATATTCCAGATAACGAATTATTCTATAAAATGCTGGCTGGCACAAGTGTTAAGACGTTGGACATTGTTATGTTGGTGGATGATAACGACACAGATAACTTTATCAGCAAGCGTATCATAGAAATTACCAAGTTTGCCAATCGGGTAGAGGTAAAAAGTTCGGGCAAAGGCGCTTTAGATTACCTCAAGCAGTACGAACACAGCGCTGAAAATCTTCCCAGTATCATTTTTTTGGATATTAACATGCCGATTGTTGATGGCTTCGTTTTTTTATATGAATTCGAAAAATTCAATGAACTGGTGCGCAATAAGTGCAAAGTGATCATCCTCTCCAGTTCCGACAACAAACGCGATATTGATAAGATTGTTAACAACAATCACGTTATCAAATTCATTACCAAGCCACTCACCGAGATTGCTTTAGACGAGATTAAGCTCAGCAATATTTAGGTTCTTCCCTTTATTAGGGTTTAGTTATTATTTTTGCAGGATTAACCAAACCCTATTTCTGTATGAAGCGGATTTTACTGCCTTTTTTTGTTTTTATTTTCTTCTGCTCAGGCTTTCTCCATGGCCAAATTGTTAAAGTAGATACACTGACGAAATGGAAAAAATCATTTAGAGCCGGATTTAACATGAATCAGGCTACCTTCTCTTCTAACTGGAAGGCCGGTGGCATTAACTCAGTCGGGTTAACTGCTTTTCTAAATTACAAAGCAAATTATAAGGGCAAGCGCGGTTCGTGGGACAATGAATTTGATTTTCAGTACGGAATGGTTAACAACCAGGGCTTAGGTTATCGCAAAACACTGGATCGTGTTTTTATTGACAGTAAGTATGGGCGCTCACTAAATAAAAAATGGGACTTGGCAGTTTCCGCCAACTTGCTTTCGCAATTTGCGATGGGCTATAAATATTTAAAATCCAAAGCAGGAGCAGATTCGCTGGTAGCTTTATCCGATCTCTTCGCTCCAGCATTTATTACCACTGCCGTGGGTTTCGAATACCACCCGGTCAGCTACTTTAAGGTAAGGCTTTCTCCTTTAGCTCCCCGCCTGACGATTGTTAACGATGTGAGGCGGTTTATTAATGTAGATAACCCAACACCCTACGGCCTGAGCCCTAACCGCACGGCACGCATGGAGTGGTTGGCATTTCAGATGCTGACTGAATTTGATAAGGACATTTTTAAAAACGTGAACCTGAAATGGCGTTATATTTTATTTGCCGACTATCAGAAACTATCGCCCGACCAATTATTTCACCGGGTTGATCTTAACTTGACGGCTAAAATCGGTAGGTTTTTTAATTTAAACTTCGGTACCATTTTCTTGTACGACCGCAATCAAGATAGCAGCGCACAACTAAGTCAGGCTTTTTCGTTCGGCATGCTGTACACCTTTCAAAATTTTGCCGATAAAAAATAAATTTTGTCGTAAACGATAAATGAGAAGAGGCTCATCATTTTTTTTTGATGAGCCTCTTCTTTTCTAAAATATTTTTTTGCCGGATGACTTGTGTGAAAAAGAAAAAGGGAAGCGATCCTGGATTGCTTCCCTTTCTAAAAGTATCAGCGTTGCTGATTACTTCTTCTTCTTAGCAGCTTTCTTAGCTTTCTTAGCTGCTTTCTTAGCGGGTTTTTTTGCCATAGCGTTTTAATAATTTTGTTTAAAACTGATCGAAAGGTATAATAAAAAATTAATCTGCAAAAATTTTGAGCAAAAAATTTTTAGTTGTCAAAAAATATTCCACAAAGATTTTTTCAAGATGAACAAAATAAAATTGTTCAGATATTGAATTAAAAAATGTTCACTTCAGGTGTGAGTGTGATAGAAAATTTTTCTTTTACTGACACTGAAATTTTTTTAGAAAGCGAAAAAATTTCTTCTCCACTGGCATGACCATAATTAATTAACACCAAAGCTTGATGAGCATGCACACCGGCATCTCCTATTCTTTTTCCTTTCCATCCGCATTGCTCAATTAGCCAGCCCGCAGGCACTTTAACTTGCTGATTGGCAGCAGGATAGAATGGTATGGAAGGATACTGCTCTTTTATTTTTTGAAATAAACTCTCGCTGATTTCAGGGTTCTTAAAAAAGCTCCCTGCATTGCCCATTGCTTGGTGGTCGGGTAATTTTTCTGTTCTGATTTTGATCACAGCTTCACTGATTGCTTGCAGAGTTTGTACTCCATGATTCATCTGATTGAGTGTGCTGTTCAATGCTCCGTAGGAAGTAGTGAAACGATGATTTTTTTTTGTCAACGTTAAAGTAACACTTGAAATAAAAAAATTTTTTTCTCGTTCGTGCTTAAACACACTTTCGCGATAGCCAAACTTACATTCTTCTTTACTTAACACACGTGTGTGGCCGTTGTGGAGATCAATTACTTCTACTTTTTCAATGACATCTTTCACCTCTACACCATAAGCTCCGATGTTTTGAATAGGTGCTGCACCTACTGTGCCGGGTATCAATGATAAATTTTCTACACCACCCCATTGATGACGTACACAATACATCACCAGATCATGCCACAACTCGCCTGAGTTCACCCGAAGGTGTATGTAGTCTTCTTCTTCAGCATCTATTACTATTCCTTTGATGGAATTGTGGATTACGATTCCTTCAAAATCTTTTGTGAACAGCACATTGCTGCCCCGCCCCAGAATCAGGTGCTTTTCTTTTTTGAATAAGTCGCTGGCGATGAGTTCTTGCAGGTCAGTGAGTGAGGATAATTCGCAGAAATAAGAGGCTAGGCAGTCAATGCCGAATGTATTATAAGGTTTAATGCTTATGTTTTTATCGATCTTCATGGGGTACAAATATATTGAGATGGCAAATTTGAGCTAAAAGAAATTGAAATCCGTAATTTGCACGGATGAAAATCATCGAATGCCCGCGCGATGCTATGCAAGGCTTGGAAAAATTTATTCCAACCACCCAAAAAGCAGCTTACATCAACCAATTATTAAAAGTCGGCTTCGATACGATTGATTTTGGAAGCTTTGTATCGCCCAAAGCTATACCTCAATTGCGCGATACAGCCGATGTGTTAAAGCAACTGGATCGGAAGAACTCAAAATCGAAACTGCTTGCCATTGTGGCCAACGAAAGAGGTGCCGATGATGCATTGACCTTTGAGGAAATTGACTACTTGGGTTTTCCGCTCTCTATTTCAGAAACTTTTCAACATCGAAATACAAATAAATCCATTGCAGAAGCCATGATAACAGTGGAAGCCATTCAACAAAAGTGCGAAAAGAAGAAGCGCACATTGGTAACGTACATCAGCATGGGTTTTGGCAATCCCTATGGCGATGCGTATGATGTAGGCATCGTAGAAGAATTTTCGGAGAAGTTATCTGCTTTAGGTATTACGATTATTTCATTGGCCGATACCATCGGTGTTTCTACTTCCGGCCAGATCACTTATTTGTTTAAAACATTAGTAGCACGCTTCCCCGAAATTGAGTTTGGTGCTCACCTGCACTCCAACCCTGCCACGGCCACAGAAAAAATCAGTGCAGCCTGGCAAGCCGGGTGCCAGCGCTTTGATGGAGCAATAAAAGGTTTTGGCGGCTGCCCGATGGCCGAAGATGAACTGGTAGGAAATATTGCCACAGAAAATATAATAGCCTACTTGACTGAGCGGGGCATTAATTTGGAATTGGACCAAACACATTTTTCGAAAGCGCTAACCTTAGCCGAAGAAATATTTCCGGTTAACCATTCATAATATTTAAGTAAGCGAACTTAGTTGATAACCAAGGCATATTGCTTGCCCGGGAGCGACTTCACGATGTTGCTAAATTCTAAGTTGAGCAGGAGAGATGCTAACTGACTGGGAGCGATACCCGATTTGATTGTCAATTCATCAATCATCATGGGCGTATTTTTGGCTAGCAGGATAGATAAGATTTTTTGTTCATCGGCTGAGCAGGCTGTAAAGTCTATTTTTTCTTTCTTTTTTTTCGATGTTCCGCTATCTGCCGACCAATTCATCAGGTACTCCAGATCTTTAATAGATGTATAAATGGTGGCCTTGTTGTTGCGGATTAGTTTATTGCAACCTTCCGAGTATGTTTTTCCTAGGCTACCGGGTACGGCAAATACATCTTTGTTGTAGCTGTTGGCAATTTCGGCTGTAATCAGTGCGCCACCTTTTTCGGCAGCCTCCACCACTATCAGTGCATCGCATAGTCCTGCGATGATCCGGTTGCGGGCAGGAAAGTTGTGGGCATCTGGTTTTGTGCCAAATCTATTTTCTGTCAGCAAGGCACCGTGGCTAGTTATTTTTTTTGCCGTTTCGTGGTGGGCAACTGGATAAATAATATCCATACCGCTGCCCATGATAGCCCAGGTGGGCAAATTATTTTTTATTGCTTGTTTGTGCGCTTGTATGTCTATGCCGTAGGCCAGACCACTGATAATGACAGGGCTGTGAGGCTTTAGATCTTCTATAATTTTTGAAACAATTTCTTTTCCATATTCGGTAGCTTGCCGTGTACCTACGATGGCTACAGATTTTTCGACATTAAGAGGGCTGTTCCCTTTGCAGTATAGAAGAGAAGGGGCATCTTCTATAGTTTTGAGTCGATCAGGAAATCTCTTGTCGGTATAAAATATTATATCTGTTTCTTCTTTCTCGGCCTTTCTCCATTCTTTTTCTGCTTCGTGCATCGGAGAGCCGCCTTTAATAGCGCTGGCAGTAACAGGGCCGATACCGGGAATTTTGAGGAGCTTACCTTTGGGTATTGTAAAAACATCTTCTGCTGATCCGCAATAACTGACTAATTGCTTCACTAAGTAATTACCAATACCGGGAACGAAGTGCAGTGCTAAAAATGAAAGATGTTCTTGTGTGGGAGAATTCATGGTGTGTTGCTAATTCTGATGACCGACAGAGTTGCCGGTTACAGACTCGGTAGAAGAGCCTATTGCAGTTTGTCTCTCACTTCTACCAAAAACTGGCGGATGCGTCTGAGCGATTCAAACATCTCCATCTTATCTTTCACAGCCTGCTCATCATTTTTCAGCATTTCTTTTGCTCCTTGCAGGGTAAATCCTTTTTGTTTTACCAAGTGATAGATCGTGCGGATGTTGTCAATATCCTCTTTAGTAAACTGCCGATTGCCTTTTCTATTTTTTTTAGGCTGGATGATATCAAATTCGGACTCCCAAAAGCGGATGAGCGATGGCGCCACATTGAATTGCTCGGCTACTTCACCAATTGAGTAGTAGAGTTTTTCTATTTCCTTTTCTTTATAGGCCATGAAGTTGTTTCGAGGTGGTTCCGTGGGGCGAACTGTGTGCAAAGTAGTAATTCTTTCTGCTTCAAACAATTTCAGAAAAAAATTATTTCTATAATCTGTTGCGCTATCAACATTGTAAAAGTTGTAACAGTACATATTGATTTTTTTATCTGCGAACAGCGCATTTTATTTCATTGCGTCTGTACTTAGATATTTTTTTGCTTGGCTTAGTATTTTACTAAGTAGTTGGTATTGACTATATGTATTTTTATCGTAGCCAATAAAAGGTGTGTCCGAATAAAAACAAAAAAACTACTTCGACTGACTGGATTTAGCCTGCTTTTGGCGTGCTGTCTTGTCGTCATGGTTGTGCTTAATGAGTTTGTTGTACTCATCCTGAGTTAAGTCGGTGTTGAGGAAGGAAATAGGGTTGATGTATTTGCCATTGTAGATCACTTCATAGTGCAAATGATTGTTGGTGGAAGTGCCAGTGCTTCCTACAAAGCCAATCAGTTGTCCGCGTTTTACATAATCTCCCTTTTTTACATTGTAACGCGACAGGTGCGCATACCGTGTTTCAAATCCATAGCCATGGTTTACAAAAATTACATTACCATAACCTGAAGCAGGTTCTGCATAAACAACTTGTCCATCTGCGGAAGCATATACATGCGTGCCATAGGCGGCTGTCAAGTCGAGGCCATTGTGTGGCCTGATGTAATGAAAGATAGGATGGAGACGTAACCCGAAGATTTTATTCAATCGGATCAGGTTATGGTTGCTGATTGGCTGAATTGCAGGCCGGGAGGCACGTTCGCGTTGCACTTGTTCTAATTTTTCGCCCAGTTCCTGCATCGACTGTTGTTCGATGGTAATCCGATCGCTGATTTTATTGGCCAGAATCGCTGAGTTTTTAATGATAGGATTGCTTATTTGTTCTCCGTTTTTCTCATGACCACCGGTACCTGCATCTCTGATGCTTTGAGAAAGTGGCTCCAGTTCAAGAATAGTCCGGAAATTATTGTCGTCTGTATCTTCAATTTTGGCTAGGTCGGTTGACATTTGTTCCAGTTGGTGATGGAGTACCTGCCACTGAGATTTCAGCATCTCATTTTTATCTTTTTCAACACGTTCATCCAGCAGGTCGTACTGTGAGTTATAATACAACAACAGCCCGGCACCCAACAATAATGAAATACCCAAAAATTGAAATGCTTTCTTCGCAAATTGACCAGAACCAACGACTATTGGTTCATAGCGACAAGTTTCTTGATTGTAGGTATATCGCATTGCCATTAGTCCAGAGATTGATTCAGTGTTTTAGATTTGATGACGAGGTTGTTATGCATATCGGTACTCAAATCCTCCACCATATAAAACATCGGGTTTACATTTTTCCCATCTTTAATGATTTCATAGTGAAGGTGAGGGGCTGCCGAGTTCCCAGAATTCCCCACGGTTCCTATCTTTTGCCCTTTCTTTATTTTTTGTCCGATGTTTACGTTTACATCGTGCAGGTGTGCGTACCGGCTGATAATGCCATTTCCGTGATCTATGTCTATAAAATTTCCTATTCCTCCTTCATTGGTGTAGCGTGCCAGCGTATAGACAACCCCGTTGCCTGTGGCCAACACATCTGTTCCTTTTGTAAAACTCAGGTCAATCCCATCATGATGGAATTTAGCTTTATGAAACGGGTTGATGCGAACACCAAAGCCTGAAACTAAATTGTCAGGGGTAATTCCTGCCACCGGGGCAGCCGAAGGTGTGTTGAACAGGTCGGGTAAATCACTTTTATCTACTGAGGCATATTCGCTCCATATATAATTGCTGGTTTGCGACTTCTCCTTAATTTGTGCGGCTCTATTTTGCAGAAGCTCAATGAGCGACTTTGTATCTTCGGTATTAGGCAAAGAGGCCTTACTAGGAATACCTTTTTCTGCTGGGGCATCAAATAATTCCTGATAGAGGTGTGTTTCTTTGTGCTGTAGATCTTTCAAAAGATTAGTAGATAA
The DNA here is from genome assembly GCA_018267215.1 of Bacteroidota bacterium. Classification (GTDB taxonomy): domain Bacteria; phylum Bacteroidota; class Bacteroidia; order Cytophagales; family Cyclobacteriaceae; genus ELB16-189. The sequence continues at coordinate 71,537 of JAFDYX010000013.1, read as the reverse complement.
ATCTAATTCACCTGTCAGCGATGCCTTGTAGGTAGTCATGTCATTGTTTTCCTGCCGTAGCGATTTTTCCAAATCGGTTTCGATGACGGCATTTTGTAGCATGTTGAGCGCTATAAAAAACAAACAGGCAAAAGCAGCATAGGAGACGAACGAACCTATAAATCGCCAAACGGAAAACCGAACACGCTCGTAACGCAAGGTTTTGGGATTGTATTTATACTGTGGTTGACGCATCCAATTAAAGTTTTCCTTTTATTATGCCCATTAGAACCCTAATTTTGGCCTTTTATTAGGAATTAATTGCGCAATATATCACTTTTTTCAAACCATAAACAGCCCCACTTCAATGGATTGCACCACTATCAGGCACAAGTTTCTATCCTTTTTTGAAAGCAAAGGACATAAGATAGTGCCTTCGGCACCACTCGTATTAAAAAATGACCCCACACTGCTTTTCACTAACTCGGGGATGGTGCAGTTTAAAGACAATTTTCTAGGCCACTCCAAACCGACATATAGTAGAGTGGCCGATACGCAAAAATGTTTGCGCGTAAGCGGCAAGCACAACGACTTGGAAGACGTAGGGCTCGACACCTACCACCACACCCTATTTGAAATGCTGGGCAACTGGAGTTTTGGCGACTATTTTAAGAAGGAAGCCATTGAATGGGCGTGGGAACTTTTGACCGAGGTGTATCAGCTTCCGAAAGACAGGTTGTACGTTACAGTATTTGGAGGCGACAAGAGCGACAACCTGCCGGCCGATGCAGAGGCAGAAAATTTATGGAAGCAGCACGTCAGCGCTGATCGAATTTTATATGGAATAAAAAAAGATAATTTCTGGGAGATGGGCGAGCAGGGTCCGTGCGGTCCTTGCTCTGAAATTCATATTGACTTGCGGTCGGAGGCTGAAATAAAATTGAAACCGGGCAAAGAACTAGTGAACAACGATCATCCGCAAGTGGTGGAAATATGGAACCTGGTGTTTATGGAGTTTAACCGGAAGGCAGACGGCTCGCTCGAAAAACTTCCTGCTCAGCATGTAGATACAGGCATGGGCTTCGAGCGGTTGTGTATGGCCATCCAAAAGAAAACATCTAACTACGACACCGATGTATTTCGCCCCTTGATGGATTTCATTGCTCTCCATGCCAATCAATATAAGTATGGCACCGATGCGAAGAAAGATATTGCCGTGCGCGTGATGGCCGACCACATCCGGGCGGTGGCATTTGCCATTGCCGATGGACAGTTGCCCAGCAACAACGGGGCGGGCTATGTTATCAGGCGGATTTTGAGAAGAGCCGTGCGCTATGGATTTTCTTATTTGAATTTCAAAGAGCCGTTTATGTACCGCTTGGTGCCGTTGCTGGCTTTGCAACTGAAAGATGTTTTTCCGGAGTTGCACAAGCAAGAAGAATACGTGAGCCGTGTGGTGCACGAAGAAGAGATTTCATTTTTGAGGACGCTTGAAAATGGTTTGAAACTATTTTCTAAAGAGATAGAGAGTCATCAAAGGCAACAATTAATGATTTCGAATACTGAATTAGGGAAGAAGGAATCCTATGTTCCCAAGATTGCCGGGATCACTGCATTTACTCTTTATGATACGTTTGGATTTCCAATCGACTTAACTCTTTTGCTAGCCAAAGAGAATGGCGCATTGGTTGACATTGATACACCTTTAATAGGATTTAATTCACTTCTTCAAAAACAAAAATCCCGTTCCAAAGCTGATGCAGCCAAAGAAACGGGCGATTGGATTTTAGTGGGCAATGATAAAAAAACGGAATTTACCGGCTACGAAAAATTGGAAGGTGAAATTGAAATTGTGAAATACCGGAAGATCAAGCAAAAGAATAAAGAACTCTTTCAATTAGTGTTTGATAAAACTCCGTTCTATGCCGAAAGCGGTGGTCAGGTGGGCGACACCGGTGTGATTGAATCTGTAAACGAAAAAATTTTCATCGTTGACACCAAAAAAGAAAATGAACTGATCGTTCATTTCTCCGAAAAACTTCCCGAAAGCCTTTCGTCATCCTTTATGGCTAAAGTGGACAAACGGAAACGCATGCTGACGATGGATAACCACTCAGCTACTCACTTGCTCCATGCGGCATTGCGGCAAGTGCTGGGCAAACACGTAGAACAAAAAGGCTCGCTGGTAAATGAAAAAATACTGCGCTTCGATTTTTCTCATTTCGCTGCCATGACACACGAAGAGTTGGCACAGGTAGAAAAGATTGTGAACGAAAAAATACGCGAAAATATTTCTCTGAACGAGCAACGAAATGTGCCGATAGAAAAAGCTAAGTCCATGGGAGCCATGGCGCTGTTTGGCGAAAAGTATGGTGAGTTTGTACGGATGATTACTTTCGATCCGAATTTTTCGGTAGAACTGTGCGGAGGCACACACGTTTCTGCTACCGGCCAGATCGGATTGTTCAAAGTTATATCGGAGAGCTCGGTGGCGGCAGGCGTGCGCAGGATAGAGGCCGTAACTGCCGAGGGTGCTCTACAATTTATGAATGAATCGTTGGCTTTGTTGCACGAAATAAAATCGCTTTTAAAGAATCCAAAGGACACTGCCTCTTCACTGCAAAATTTGATTGAAGAAAAACATTTATTGGAAAAGAAACTAGAGGCCGTTTATCTGCAACAGTCTAATACTTTGAAAGATCAATTAGCAGCCAAGGCAAGCAGACAAAATAATTATACGTTGATCGTTGACAAAGTGAGTGTGCCCAATGCCGACACATTGAAAAACATTGCGTATGCGTTGCGCAATCAGTTTGCCGATTTGCTGTTGGTGCTGGCTGCAGAGGTAGATGGCAAACCGCAGGTGGCGGTGATGTTAGGAGAGAAGCTGGCAGCTTCCAATCAATTTCATGCGGGCAATATGGTAAAAGAACTGGCGAAAGAAATTGATGGCGGAGGCGGAGGCCAACCTTTCTTTGCTACGGCCGGAGGGAAAAATATAGATGGACTGCAAAAGGTGATAGAAAAAGTAAAGGAATTAATTCGTTAATTTACTGTATGAAGGAAATTACAATTGAAGTAAATGGGCAGCGGGCAATGAAACTCATCAAAAACTTAGAAGAGCTTCAACTCATTCGTATTTTAAAAAATAAATATACAGGCACAAATAGCAAGGACAAGAAGCTTTCTGAACGCCTTGCCGGGAGTGTCACTAAGGTGCAGGCTCAAAAAATGGATAAGGAATTAAAGAAGATGAGGCAAGAATGGCAAAGGAATTTTTGATAGACTCAAATATTGTCATTGATTTTATTGCTGATAGATTATCTTTTGAATCACATCAATTTATAGCGGATTGTATTGATCAGCACCCTGCTATTTCTATCGTCACTAAAATCGAATTGCTCGGGTTCTCAAAAGTTACGCCCGAAACGGAAGAATTAGTTCGTACGGCTCTGGTGATTGGTTTGACTGATGAAATTTCTGATCAGACAATTATTCTGCGGAGAAATTATAAAATTAAATTACCTGACGCAATAATCGCAGCTGCTGCAATGTTTTTTGATCGGATTCTTATTACTAGAAACTATTCTGATTTCAAAATAATAAAAGGACTCCGGCTTGTTCATCCCTTGAAATATAAGTAGGAATGAAAGAGAAATATCAACTTACCATTGGCCTTGAAGTGCACGCTCAATTATTGACGAAAAGCAAACTATTCAATGCCGACTCAGCTCAATACGGTGGTGCACCCAACGCACACGTAGGCGTGATTACGCTGGCGCACCCCGGCACATTGCCTAAGCAAAACAAACAGGTAATAGAACTGGCAGCTAAAATGGGGCTGGCATGCCACTCAGAGATTTTGCGTTACCAGATCTTCGACAGAAAAAATTATTTTTATCCTGATCTTCCCAAAGGATATCAGATCACCCAAGATCGCACGCCCATTTGCCGAGGTGGCCATGTGCCCATCAAAACAAAAGACGGCATAGAAAAAAATATTCCGCTTAACAGAATCCACCTGGAAGAAGATGCCGGCAAGTCTATTCATTTGGAAAATGAAGAAGACACGCTGCTCGATTTCAACCGTGCGGGTGTGCCTTTAATCGAGATTGTAACAGAACCTGAAATACATACTTCGGAAGAAGCTGCGCAAGTATTAATGGAGATCAGAAAATTGGTGCGCTATCTGGATATTTGCGATGGGAACATGGAGGAAGGCTCGCTCCGGTGCGATGCCAATGTGTCTGTCAGGCCTCGTGGAGAGGCGGTGCTGGGAAAGAAAGTGGAAATCAAAAACATGAACTCGTTCAAGCACGTGCAGCGTGCCATTGATTTTGAAGCTGCCCGCCAGATTGCTTTGCTCGAAAAAGGAGAACACGTTATTTCTGAAACCCGAACATTTAATGTGGGCGATGGAAAAACGTACAGTATGCGCACCAAGGAAGAGCTGAACGACTACCGTTATTTTCCCGACCCTGATTTAAGCCCGGTAGAAATTTCGGAAGCGTGGTTGCATACCATCCAATCGCAAATGCCGGCATTGCCACACGAGTTGTTCAATAAATTTGTAAACCAATACAAACTGCCCGAATACGATGCGCAGGTTTTAACGGAAGAGAAAGAAATAGCCTTATACTTTGAAGAACTTTGCTCGGCCAACGGATTGTTCAAAGATAATTCCAATTGGGTAATGGGGCCTGTTAAATCATGGCTGAATGAACAAAAAAAATCGTTGAACGATTTTCCTATTCAGGCTATTAAATTAGCCGAGATAGTGAAATGTGTAGCTGATAGAGAGTTTAATTACACAGCCGCAGTGCAGCAGCTTTTTCCTTATTTGGTTAACCATCCGCAGGCCGATGTGCTGCAAACGGCAAAAGAGTTAAATTTGCTGCACGTAAACGATACGGTCGGATTGGAAGAGATGATTGAAGCAATCATAAAAGAATTCCCATTGAAAGTGGAAGAATATCACAAAGGGAAAAAAGGTATTGTAGCCATGTTTATGGGCGAGCTCAAAAAAAGAAGCAACAATCAACTTGACTACAAATCGGCCAATGAAGTGTTGGTAAAGAAACTATCGCAAACAGAAGTACGTTAGGTCTATAAATTATCGGAAATTATAAAATACTAAATCTTATGAAACTAGTTATCACTTCTCTCATGCTGTTGGTGTCGTTGGGTTGCAGCACAGATAAAAAATCTACGGAAGAAACTGCGGGGTGGGATGTAGTCATCAAAGGGAAAGTAAACTATCCACAGCAAGGCGATATCCAGATACAGGCTTCACAAAACGGAACTCCCGAAATGATTACACTGAACAAAGACAATACTTTTTCTAAAACACTGCACCTGACTGAGCCCGGAGTTTACGGCATTAATTTTTATGGAAAGCAGGCACTCAACCTGATGGTTGACCACAGCCCGATTGAGTTGGTGGTAGATGGCAACAACCAACAAGGAGCGGTGGAGATCAAAGGCTCGCCCGACCACGACCTGTACCAAAAAGTTCAGGGTATGTTCCAGTCAGCGCAAAGCACACCGGCTATGAAGAAAATTGAAGCGGATTTTCGGGTGGCAGCCGATGCAAAAAATGAAAAGCAGATAGAAGAATTGCGCCATGCATACATGAAAGAATTGGAAGCAGAACAACAAAAGATTGTATCATTTCTTCAACAACAGCAACCATCGTTGGCACTTTATTATTTACTGCAAGACCCCAATTTGATAGACAAAGACAAAAATGTAGGCTTGCTTACGGCCACGCTCGACAAGTTTAAAAAGAGCTGGCCCAACTACAGCTACACTCGCGAGTTGGGTAACCTGGTCAGCAAGATAAAGGTAACGGCTATCGGCCAAGTGGCGCCCGAAATTGCATTGCCCAACCCCGAAGGGCAGATTGTGAAGCTCTCTTCGTTGCGCGGTAAATATGTGTTGATAGATTTTTGGGCGAAGTGGTGTGGCCCTTGCCGCAGAGAAAACCCCAACGTGGTGAAGGCTTATCATAAATTTAAGAACAAAGGCTTTGAAGTGTTCTCGGTTTCGTTAGACCGCACCAAAGAAGATTGGCTGCAGGCTATCAAAGAAGATGGATTAGTGTGGACGCACGTTTCAGATTTAAAATATTTCGATTCGCAAGCTGCCCACGATTACAACATCAATGCCATACCGTACTCTATTTTGTTGGATAAAGACGGCAAGATCATCGCCAAAAACCTGCGCGGCCTCGCACTCGATCAGAAATTGGAAGAAGTGTTGGGGAAAATATAAGACACTGTAATAAATACAAATTCTTACTTTTGCTTTCTCTACCAAAGAATATCAAATGAATTTATTGGACTTTGAAAAGCCTATTGCTGAGTTGGAAACCAAGCTGGCCGACATGAAACAACTGGCAGATGGCAGCGATGAATCCGTGCACCAGGCTATCCGTGCACTCGAAAATAAAATTATAGAATTGAAAAAAGAGACATTCGATAACCTGACCGGATGGCAGCGCGTGCAACTTTCGCGCCACCCCGACAGGCCTTACACATTAGATTATATCTACGAAATCACGACCGATTTTATCGAACTTTTTGGCGACCGCACCGTAGCCGATGACAAGGCCATGGTAGGAGGGTTTGGATCAGTAGAAGGACAGACCTTTATGTTTATCGGCCAGCAAAAAGGAAGGAACACCAAACAACGGCAACTGCGCAACTTCGGCATGGCCAACCCCGAAGGCTATCGCAAGGCATTGCGCTTGATGAAACTGGCAGAAAAATTCAATAAGCCTATTGTTACATTGATTGACACGCCCGGGGCTTTCCCGGGATTAGAGGCAGAAGAGCGGGGGCAGGGCGAGGCCATAGCACGCAACATCAAAGAAATGTTTATGCTGAAGGTGCCCGTTATCTGCATCATTATTGGCGAAGGTGCTTCTGGCGGAGCGCTGGGCATAGCCATTGGCGACCGCGTTTTAATGTTAGAAAATTCGTGGTACTCTGTAATCTCTCCCGAAAACTGCTCGGCCATTTTATGGCGAAGTTGGGATTTTAAAGAACAAGCCGCGGAGTTGCTCAAGCTTTCGTCTAAAGAAATGTATGCACTTAAATTAATTGATGGTGTTATTAACGAACCGTTAGGCGGTGCGCATACAGATGTAAGAACTATGGCAGATGAAATCAAGAAAACCATTTTAGAAAATTTTGCTGCCTTAAATAAAATTGATGCCCGCGACCGGATCATGCAACGTATTGAAAAATTCGGCAAAATGGGTGTGGTGAAGGAGTAAAGTTAAAACTCACCACTCAGAACTTTCAATAATGAACTTACATACAATCAACACCGGTTTATTTAAGCTTGATGGAGGCGCTATGTTTGGCGTAGTACCCAAATCCATCTGGCAGAAAACCAACCCGGCAGACGAAAACAACTTGTGTACGTGGGCCATGCGCTGCCTGCTGATTGAAGACGGAAACCGGCTCATCCTGATTGATAATGGCATTGGCAACAAACAAAGTCCGGAATTTTTCAGACATTACTATTTGCATGGCGAAGACACACTTACCAAAAGCCTGAACAAACTTGGTTTTTCGGAGGATGATGTTACGGATATGTTTATTACGCACCTGCATTTCGATCATTGTGGCGGAGGCGTAAAAAAAGAAAACGACAAACTGGAATTGGTTTTTAAAAACGCGAAATACTGGAGCAATGCCGATCATTGGAAGTGGGCTACCCAGCCCAACCCACGTGAGAAGGCAAGCTTTTTGAAAGAAAATATTTTGCCGATGCAGGAAAGCGGCCAGTTAAATTTTATTGAAGTCAACAAGCATTCACCATTTTCACAGTTTGAAATATTTTATGCTTCAGGTCATACAGATAAGATGATGATCCCCAAAATAAAGTATAAGGACAAAACCATCTGCTACATGGCCGACCTGCTTCCTTCGGTTGGGCACATACCGCTGCCGTACGTGATGGGCTATGACACACGGCCGTTAATGACACTGGAGGAGAAAGAAAAATTCTTGAAAGAAGCTGCTGCCAACCAATACATTTTGTTTTTAGAACACGACTCAGCCAACGAATGTTGCACCGTGAAGGAAACGGAAAAAGGAGTGCGGCTTGATCGTACTTTTAAACTGAGCGAGGTTATTTAGCAATAGATTCAGTCAGATCCGTAGTTGTGCAACAGCTACTTACGGGAACATTACTTTAGAGCAGTTGAGCCAGTTAAGCAGCTACTCTGTTCGCACTTTAAAGCGGTACTTTCATGACTACCTTAATAAGCCCCCTGTTCTAAGTGTCTATCCCAGTGAAGGCGTCAACCTGCTCATTGATGGAACTTACTTCACCCATGATTTATGCCGGATCCTTTACCGGTATAACACCATTAAGTTTACACAGCTATATTGGCTTACGACAGGAGAATGGTATGAAGAACTCAAAGAGGATCTTGAAAATCTTTTAGCCTTACAAGTTCAAATTGAAAGCATCACCTGAGATGGTCATAAATCTTTATTGAAGGCGATCAAGCGAGTATGTCTACATGTTATTCTACAACGCTGCGTGGTGCATATCCAGCGGATGTGCCGGATTTGGCTTACGATGAGCCCTAAAACTATCCCTGGCTTAGACTACGCTCAATTGTTTCCAAACTCCACACGATCAACACCCGATAGAAAGAGACTATTGGATAGTGAGTTTGTACAGTGGCACGATCGCCACAAAGACTTCATCAACGAAAAGAGTTATCAGTTAACAACAGGAAGGTATTGGTATAAACACAAGCTCGTCTGGCGTTCCTTTATGGTGATCCGTAAAGCACTCACGCAGATGTTCCATTATCTTGACAATCACCGTGTACCTAAATCAACAAACGGGCTGGAGTCTTTTTTCGGTCACCTTAAAGGGCACTTGGCTGTTCATCGTGGTCTATCCAACAAGCACAGAAAAAACTTTATGCAATGGTATCTATTTTTTAAGAACGCTTCGCGTTCTGAGTTTTCTTAAGACCATAAAACTCTTGGAATGACATAAACAGAGGAGGCCCTCTTAACGAGAGCCTCCTGATCATTCCAGTCGGTAAACCTTATTGCTAGCAAGTTGCTCTACAGCAGAGATAGTGTCCTCTTCAGATTTACGATCGGAATAAAAGAAAATTTTAATTAAATGTCACCAACCATTTTTGGCACCATTACTTTTTTATAGCAACGTGCTATTTCAATTGCGAAAAATCAAACGAAGTTTCTAAAAAACTGGTCGTAAATTTTCCGGAACGGAAAATAGGGTTATCCATCAACGCTAAGTGAAAGGGGATAGTAGTTTTTACACCTTCGATAATGCATTCGCTCAGCGCACGTTTCATCCGCGTGATTACTTCCTCCCTCGATTGTCCCGTTACGATCAGTTTACCAATCATCGAGTCGTAGTTGGAAGGAATAGTATAGCCCGAATAAACATGGCTATCCACACGCACACCATGACCTCCGGGTTTATGAAGGTTTAAAATTTTTCCTGGGGATGGACGGAAACCGTTGGCCGGATCTTCCGCGTTGATGCGGCACTCCATCGAAAATAGTTGCGGGAAATAATTATTGCCCGAAATAGGCACACCGGCTGCTACTTTTATTTGTTCTTTGATCAGATCATAGTTGGTAACTTCTTCGGTAATTGGGTGCTCAACCTGAATACGCGTATTCATTTCCATGAAATAAAAATCACCGTGCTTGTCAACTAAGAATTCAATAGTGCCGGCACCTTCATAATTGATGGCCTTGGCACCTTTAATGGCGGCAGCACCCATCCGTTCGCGCAGCTCCTGGCTGACAATAGGAGAAGGAGTTTCTTCTACCAATTTTTGATGCCTGCGCTGCACAGAGCAGTCGCGCTCAGACAGATGGCATACTTTGCCATACTGGTCGCCCATGATCTGGATTTCAATGTGGCGCGGTTCTTCTACAAATTTTTCGAGGTACAGCCCGTCATTGCCAAAGGAAGCACCCGCTTCGCGCTTGGCATCATCCCAAGCTTTTTTAAATTCACTTTCTTCGTGGATGATGCGCATCCCTTTTCCACCACCACCGGCTGTTGCTTTTACGATAACCGGATATTTAATAGCGCGGGCAATCTCCATACCTTCTTCAATGGAAGAGAGTAGGCCGTCAGAGCCAGGGATGGTAGGCACACCCGCCTTTTTCATGGTGTCTTTGGCAGTGGCTTTGTCGCCCATCGCTTCGATCATGGCAGGAGTGGGGCCTATAAATTTTATTCCATACTCGTGGCAGATAGCCGAAAACTCGGCACGCTCCGAAAGAAACCCATAACCCGGATGGATGGCATCGGCATTGGTGATTTCGGCAGCAGAAATAATTTTAGGGATATTGAGATAAGAATCTTTACTGGGAGGCGGGCCTATACAAACCGCTTCGTCAGCAAAACGAACATGCAAACTTTCGCGGTCGGCAGTAGAATAAACAGCTACCGTTTTAATATCCATTTCTTTGCAAGTACGAATGACACGCAACGCAATTTCACCCCGGTTGGCGATCAATATTTTTTTGAACATAAAATTCGGTTATAGATTAATTGTTAATAACAGGTATCTCTCTACAATAAACAAATACCTTCTCATTAATTAACGAAAAACTAATCAGGCTCAACAACAAACAACACCTGGTCGTACTCCACAGGCGATGAGTTTTCTACCATCGCTTTCACGACCGTTCCGGAAACTTCAGATTCTATTTCGTTGAATAACTTCATGGCTTCAATGATACAAACTACCTGCCCCTTGGTAACTTTATCGCCAACAGAAACGAACGGGGGCGAATCCGGGTTGGACGAACGGTAAAAGGTACCAATCATCGGAGATTTAATGTCAACTGTATTTTTTGAAGAAGCAGGTTTTTCAGCCTTAGGAGCAGATGTAGTAGCCAGTGCTGGGGCTGCCGTGAGTTGAGGCTGCTGAACAGGAAGAGCAACTTGAGGTGCTGCCAATAGGGGTGCGGCAGACTTCATTACTTTTTGGTCGGGCTCTCTTTTTACATGCAGTTTTAGTTCTTTGGTTTCAATGTCAACTTCGTTCAAACCGGATTGCGCAATGAAGTCGATAAGGTCGCGGATTTCAGAGGTTTTCATTTCATGTATGTTTTGGGTTGAGGAAGAACGGCTCGCTTTTTTTGATCCGTTGTTTTTTGCTGTTGCCATAAAATTATTTTACGCGTTCAACGTATTCGCCATTAACGGTTTTGATTTTGATGTTGTCACCGGTATTGACAAATAAAGGTACACGAATTTCTGCACCTGTTTCAATAGTGGCCGGTTTAAGTGTACGCGTTGCTGTGTCGCCTTGCAGACCCGGTTCGGTATAAGTTACGTTCACCACAACATGGGCAGGAGCTTCTGCCGTAATGGGTTGCGTGCCATTTTCGAAAGCAATCAGCAGGGTTACACCTTCTTTGATATAATTTACAGAATCTCCCAGCAATACTTTATCTAAATAGATTTGCTCGTAGGTTTGGTTATCCATGCAAACCAAACTGTCTCCATCCTGATAGAGATATTGATATTCTTTGGTTTCCACCCGAAGTTGATCCACCGCATCGCCCGGGCGAAAGCGATTTTCCACAACTTTACCCGTACGCACACTGCGCATTTTTATTTGGTAAAAAGCCCGCAGGTTGCCGGGGGTGCGATGTTGAAGTTCCTCCACCTGTACTACTTCGCCATTATAGCGTATGTAATTTCCTTTACTCAGATCAGATACTGTTGCCATGGAATAAATTGATTTATAGAATAAAATTTTTAGAGTTAGTGCATTTTAATAAGCCCACTTTACATAAATAGCTCCCCAAGTAAAGCCTCCGCCAAAGGCAGCTAAAATAAGGTTGTCGCCTTTCTTGAGTCTTTTTTCGTAATCCCACAATAGGAGGGGAATAGTGCCGGCCGTTGTATTGCCATATCGCTCGATGTTCATCATCACCTTGTCATCGGTAACTCCCATGCGATGGGCGGTGGCATCAATGATCCTTTTATTTGCCTGATGGGGTACTAACCAAGTAATGGTGTCGGCATTCAGATGGTTTCGTTCGGCCAATTGTGCCGATACATCGGCCATGTTGGTAACGGCAAACTTGAATACGGCTGCCCCTTCCTGATAGACATAGTGCTGTCGCTTATCAACTGTTTCATGAGAGGCGGGCATACGGCTGCCACCCGCTTTCATGTGTAGATAAGCTTCTCCGGAGCCATCACTTTTTAAAATTGAATCCATCACACCTACGTCTTCATGGGTAGGCTCAAGCAGCACGCAACCTGCGCCATCACCAAATATGATGCAGGTTGTGCGATCCTTGTAATCTAAAATGGAAGACATTTTATCGCCCCCGATTACAACCACTTTTTTGTACATACCCGATTGGATAAAGCTGGCACCGGTTACCAAGGCATATAAAAAGCCTGAACAGGCAGCGCCCATATCATAACTGAAAGCATTGGTAGCACCCACTGCCGTAGCCACGATGTTGGCTGTGGCAGGAAAAGTCATGTCTGCCGTTACGGTGGCAAAAATGATACAGTCTATTTCTTTGGGGTCGGTTTTAGTCTTGGCCAACATATCTTTTACGGCTGCAATGCCCATAACCGATACGCCCTGGTTTTCACCTTTCAATATCCTGCGTTCTTTGATGCCCGTGCGGGTGGTGATCCACTCGTCATTGGTATCCACCATGGTTTCCAATTCCTTGTTGGTAAGTACATAGTCGGGTACGTACCCGCCCACACCTGTAATTGCTGCTCTGATTTTGTTCATTTTTAAACTGCTATAATAAAACAAAATGCCCGGTAGAAAATCTCCGGGCATATAAATAAAAGATAAACTTATTGAGGCTTACCGCCACAATGTTTAGTAGATGATGAAATCAGCGTGTTGGGTATAAGTGCCATCAGGCAACTTCTTTTTCCATCACTACATTTCCCTTGAAATACAGTTTCCCTTCGTGCCAAAAGGCGCGGTGAGGCAAATGGTTTTCGCCCGTTGTAGGGCAAACAGCTTGTGCATTGGCAGTAGCCTTGTAATGAGTTCTTCTTTTATCCCTGCGGGTTTTCGAGGTCTTTCGTTTCGGATTTGGCATAACTAAAAATTTATATTCTCTATTTTAATTTTTTCAATACTTCCCATCTGGGATCTGTTGGTCTGTTTTTGTCATCTGCCGGCTGAGATGAATAGACCATTTCATCTTCCCGATCGTTGTCATTATATCTGGGGTGCAATTTTTTCATCGGTATTTCTAATGAAATAAATTCGTACATCAGTTGGCCAAGTTCAAGTTGTGCCTGACTGCCCGGGATAACAATGATCTCATCGCTGATTTCCTGATAGACTTCTCCGTATTTGAATACAATTTTTCGCCTTAGCGAAATAGGGTAGTCAAATTCATCTAAACTGCGGTCGCAGGTTAAATGGATAGATCCATTTATTTTAAAATCAGCTTCAATGAACGTTTCCCTTTTATCGAGGGTAACCGTTGCTGCGAAGTGCCCTTGTGAGGCTGTTTCTTGGCCATATTCCTTAAAAAAACTTTCACCCAGTTGAAACTCAAATGTGTGAACCCCCTTGGAAAGCCCCAGAATGTTAATTGAAAACGCCTTCGCCATCCCGGATTTTTAATAAGACGGCAAATTTATCAGATTTTAGTGGATTTATGGCAATCCACCTTAGATTTTTAACTGATAATTGATTGTGATTAATGTTTAAATAAATTCATTTAAAACACTGATTTTCAGCGCAGAAATAGGTGTTGTGCTCTTGTTTTCGATTAAATAATCAACAACAGTTTTTTTAAAGCCAAGTTTGATGGCGATGCTTTTGGCAAAAATCAGCTCGCTTTCAAAAATATTGTGGTCGGAATTAATCAAGTCTATGCACGAATTGAGGTATTCAAATTTTTGATCGTTTGAAAGTGTAGCTAGTGACTCAATTGGTTCAGGGTGCCTGATGAGATTAGCAACTTCTTCGGGAGATACATTTCTTTCTTGTGCGATACGCATAATCATATCACGTTCAACTTGTGCGAAGTGTTTGTCTGCTTCCGCTAACTGTATTAAAATATTTAGCTGTTTTTGTGTGTCTATATCCATACTGCCCCAAAACTAAACACCACTCCGTGTACATTATATTAAGGGATGATATACGGCAAAACAAAGCGTTAAGTTGTTGGTTCTATCGCTTTTCTGTTTTTGGCAATATCGCAAGCCAGATAAATAGCTTGCCGCATAGAGCCTTCGTCTGCCATATTTTTGCCGGCTATGTTATAGGCAGTGCCGTGGTCGGGCGATGTGCGCACGATAGGCAAGCCTGCCGTAAAGTTTACACCACTGTTAAAGTCTAATGTTTTAAAAGCCACCAACCCTTGGTCGTGATACATGGCCAGCACTCCATCAAACTTTAAGTGCTGCCCCGCACCAAAGAAGCCATCGGAGGGAAAGGGTCCCATAATCAATTTTCCTTTCGACTTTAGTTCTGCAATGACGGGTTTAATTACCTCATTTTCTTCTGTGCCCAACAACCCGCCATCACCTGCATGAGGATTTAATCCCAGCACGGCAATTTTTGGTTTTTGAATTCCGAAATCTTTTTTCAAGGACATTTCCAATAGCCTGATTTTCAATTCAACCCGGTCGCGGGTAATGTGCCTGGCAATTTCCTTGACAGGAATATGCTCGGTCACGAGCCCCACCTTTAGTTCATTTCCAGTTAAAAGCATGAGGCTTTCGCCTGCGTTGAAAGCCTGCGTAAAAAATTCTGTATGGCCATGATAGGGAAATTCATCGCTATGGATGGTGTTCTTATCAATGGGCGCAGTCACCACGGCATCAATAGCGGAAGATTTTAGATCTTCCACGGCTTTCCTCAAACTCAACAAAGCGCATTTGCCTCCGGTTTTAGAAGCTACGCCCGGAGTAATCTCTGTTTGTTCGTCCCAACAGTTTACCACATTTACCGACTTGGGAAAGTAGGAGGCATCGGATTTTACCTGACTATAGTTAAACTCTTCGGCATTGATCTGTTTTTTGTAAAAAGAGAGTGCGCGCGTAGAGCCATAGACTACCGGAGTAAACAAGTTGAATATCCGTGTATCGGCCAGCGCCTTGATCACCACCTCAGGGCCAATGCCGTTGGGGTCGCCCAAAGTGATCCCTATTTTTGGTTTGTCAGTTGTCATGCAAAAAAATCTAAAAGCCAAAATTAAACAGCACAAGTTAGCTAATTCAAGTCTGAATCCTGAATTTTGATTTTATTAATCGCTGCGTGGTTCGCCCTAAAAAATTCCTCGGCCAACATTTTTTAAGAGACAAGAATATTGCCGCAAAAATTGTAGATGCGCTTCAGCTCAAGCAACAGGCTGTAGTACTCGAGATCGGCCCGGGCACCGGTGTGCTGACCGACTTGCTGAACCGAAGACCTGAGGTTGATTTATACCTTTCGGAAATAGACAGGGAGTCGGTAGCCTATCTGAAAGAACATTACTTATCACTTTCGGACAAAATCTATGAGGGCGATTTTATTGAAATGGATTTAGAGCGCTTAACGACCGGTAAAATCCACATTATCGGAAACTTCCCTTACAACATTTCATCTCAGATTTTTTTTAAGATATTGGATTACACTCATAAAGTAGAGCAGGTGGTATGTATGCTCCAAAAAGAAGTAGCCGACAGGCTGGCCGAAAAAGAAGGCACTAAAACATACGGCATCCTCAGCGTGCTGCTCCAGGCTTATTATACTATTGAGCCGCTTTTCAAAGTTCCTCCCGGTGTCTTTCATCCGCCCCCCAAGGTAATGTCGGCAGTGATTAGGCTTGCCAGGAACAACCGGGTGCAGTTGCCGTGCGATGAGCAACTGTTTCGGAGGGTAGTAAAACAATCGTTCCAAAATAGAAGGAAAACATTGCGCAACGCACTCAAACCCTTAAATTTACCCCATTCGGTTTTGATAAACCCATTAATGGATAAGCGGGCCGAACAGTTGAGCGTAGATGACTTTATATTACTCACCACGGAAATAGAAAAAAAGCGTGGAACAGATCACCAAATTTGAATTAACACAGCAGTTTCACGACCGGTTTCAGCAGGCGCTGAGCGCGCGCGACAAGTCATTTATTGCTGCCACGCTGGAGGAAGTAAACCCGGCCGATATTACTGCCCTGTTGTATGAGTTCAACAGCGAGGAATCTAAGTTTGTACTGGACTTGTTGCCGGTTCCGGTTCGGGCGCAAATCATCAACGACCTCGATACCGATACGCGCAAAAAATTTCTGACTATCTACACACCTACCGAACTGACAGAAATTATCAATCAACTGGATTCTGATGATGTGGCCGATATCTTAAATGAGTTGCCCATACAGGTGAGCGAAGAAATTATCGGTAATCTGGAGCCAGACTTGAAACTGCAGGTAATTGATTTGTTGCGCTACGATGAGCACGTAGCCGGTGGCCTGATGGCAAAAGAATTGATACGGGTGCGCGCCAACTGGACGGTAGGCGAGTGTTTGGACGAGATCAGGAAACAGGCGGAAACGGTTACCAAATTTTATACAGCGTGGGTAGTAGATGATAAAGATAAGCTGCTGGGCCAGGTATCGCTTCAAAAATTAATTGTATCAGACCCCAAAACATTGGTAGAAAATATCTGCGATGAAAACATTGTACGGGTAGGCACTTACGTGGAAGACAGGGAGGTGGTGGAGATCATGAAAAAATACGATCTGGAATCCATACCGGTAGTGAATGTACAAGGCCAGTTAGTAGGCCGGATTACTATTGACGATGTGGTGGATGTGATTTCCGAACAAGTGGAAGAAGAGCGCCAACTAATGAGCGGTATTACAGAAGATGTAGAAGAGAATGATGACCTGTGGAAAAACGTACGCGCCCGTCTGCCGTGGCTGCTGATCGGTATTTTTGGAGGGATGCTGAGTGCAAGGTTTATGGGTTTTTTTCAACAGGAGTTAACAAAAATTACTGCCATTGCATTTTTTGTCCCGCTCATTCAGGCTACCGGAGGCAATGTGGGCATACAATCGTCAGGTTTGGTTGTACAAAGTTTGGCCAGCCCCGGCTATCTGGAGGAAGGCTTATGGCAAAGGCTTATAAAAATGTTCTACATATCATTTTTAAATGCCTTCCTGCTTTCCTTGATCGTACTGGGCTCAACCTATCTGTTTTTCAATAACAACCGTCTTTCTGTGGTAGTATCTATTGCACTGTTTTGCGTGGTTATGTTCTCGTCTTTTGTGGGTACAATAACACCTATTTTGATCAACAGGCTAGGCTTCAATCCGGCATTGGCATCTGGGCCGTTTATTACAACGGCCAGCGATCTGCTGGGGCTGACTACTTATTTTCTGACTGTTCACGTTCTGTTGTAAAAATTGATCCAACAGATGTAATATCTATCATGAGAGTGACCGGAGACCGGATAAAATCAGTTTCTACATTTGTGCCGGAAATTGTATCTTAGACAATGAATCAACCAGATTGTGAAAGACAAAAAAACAATACAGCAACGGCTCAAAGATAAATTTGACGAGATTGTAGAAAAACCACTCCTTACAAGTTCGTTAGTATTGCTTGGTGTTTCAATTGTAGTGCTCGGGCTGAGTTTGCCCTATTACTTCGAAGACTTCCATGGCTTTTTCGGACAGATTATGTCGCAAGCTCATGGCATGATCTTCGACATAGCCGTGATCGGTATATTAATTTTTTGGCTCAACCAGAACGGAGAAGTTCGCCAACGCATCCGCACCTACAAAGATGAAATAGACGATTTTCGTTTATGGGAATCTGAAGAGGCTGCCTTCCGTACGGTGGGTAACATCAAACGCCTCAATCGCCATAAAATTCATGAAATCAATTTGGTAAACTGCCACTTGGTGCGCACCAACCTGAGCCATGTCAACCTACATTCATCCAATCTTAACTCGGCCAATGTTTCCAATTCTTCCTTGATCGAAATAAATCTTGAAAATACCCGACTCAACCAAACGAATTTTGAAAACTCTAATCTGAACCAGGCAAACCTAAAAGGAGCCTATGCCAGTGGAGCGAACTTTAACGATGCCTTCTTGATCAAAGCAAATTTTGAAAACACTTTTCTTATCAAAGCAAATTTTAGAAATGCGTATTTAATGGAAGCCAACTTACAAAACTGTTATTTGATGGGTGCCGATTTTGAAAATGCCAGTTTGTATAAAGCTGACCTGCGCGGAGCGAAAGGATTAACAGTTGAGCAACTGGCAAAGGCAAAAACATTATACTTGGCAAAATTTGATGACTCGCTATTGCAAGAGGTAAAAGTTGCAATTCCAGAGTTGGTGGGCAGCTAATGTTTGGTTAACTAAATTTTTAAAATTACCTTTGCAAAGTGCAACGGCTCCTCATGCAGGAGCCGTTGTTTTTATTTTTTACAGGATCGAAAATTTTTATGTAAAGATGTGAGCTATGAGTAAAAAAATTTCTTATTATACAAAAGAGGGGTTAGAAAAAATCACGCTGGAGTTGAGCCACCTTAAAACAAAAGGCCGGGCAGATATTGCCAAACAAATAGCTGAAGCAAGAGATAAAGGGGACTTGAGCGAGAATGCTGAATATGATGCAGCCAAAGACGCGCAAGGCCATTTGGAAGCTAAGATTGCCAAGTTGGAAGATTTAGTAAGTAATGCCCGGTTGATTGATGAATCAAAGATTGATACATCAACAGTATCTATTCTATCCAAAGTCACTATAAAAAATAAAAAGAACGGGGCTTCTGTAACCTATATGCTCGTCAGCGAAGAAGAAGCTGATTTGAAATCCGGGAAGATATCAACCCAATCACCCATAGGCAAAGGACTTTTGGGAAAGAAGAAAGGCGATTTGGCAAAAGTGAAAACACCAGCCGGAGAAATGGAGTTTGAGGTTGTCAATATCGGATAATAATTGCCTCACAATGGCTTCTGTTTTTACCAAAATAATCAACCGCGAAATACCCGGCTACATTGTAGCAGAAGATGATAGCTTCATTGCATTTTTAGACATTAACCCGCTGGCCAAAGGCCATACACTGATTGTTTCTAAAAAAGAGATAGATTATTTTTTTGATTTAGAAGAAGATGTACTAGCGGCCATGATGGTTTTTTCCAAACGGGTGGCATTGGCTATAAAAAAAGTAACCCACTGCAAGCGGGTAGGAGTGGCCGTAATCGGTTTTGAAGTGCCGCACGTGCATCTCCATCTCGTGCCCATGAACTCCATGACTGATATAAATTTTGCGAACCCAAAATTAAAATTGTCGAAGGAAGAATTTTTGGAAATGACGCACCACCTGCAGGCAGCCATCAAATAAAGTCAATATCCATGTTCAGCGGATAGCGCATTAAAAAATCAAGCGCTTCTTCCACTGTCAAGCCTTCAAAGAGAACTTTATAAAGACGATCTGTAATGAGCGCACGTACTTTGTAGTGATCCGCACACTTTTTGGCAATACGAACGGTGTTAATACCTTCGGCTACTTCTTTCATATCGGCTACAATATCTGCCAGTTTTTCGCCTTTGGCCAATCGCGAGCCCACCGTAAAATTGCGGCTCATCGGGCTGTTGCAGGTAGTTACCAAATCGCCAATACCGGCCACACCCAAAAATGCTTTTAAATCTCCTCCCAAAGCTCTGCCCAGATAAACCATCTCTACTGCCCCGCGGCTGATCAACAGGCCTTTGGCATTGTCGCCAAAACCTAGGCCGCTGAGCGCACCCGATGCAATGGCAATGATATTTTTTAGCACACCGGCAATCTCTACACCTACGATGTCACTGTTTTCATACACCTGAAAGCGGTCGCTTTTCAATAATTTTTTTCCTGTTTGTATGACTTCCTGAAAATGGCTGGCTACCACCGTAGCTGCCGGTTGGCGCATGGCCAGTTCCTTGCTCAGGTTAGGACCGGCCAGACAGCCGATGCGCACAGCAACGCTTTCTTCCTGTATCACCTCGCTCATTGTTTTTACCATCGTGCGATCCAGCTTTTTAATAGACTCGATCGTCTCGCCCGGTGGCAGGGTAATGTCAAAACCTTTGGTGCCGTGAATCAGCATGTGGTAAGGATGCAGATGGGGCGACAACTGCCTCATCATCTGCCTGAAGTTTGAAGAAGGTACGATCGGGAAAATAACATCGCAAGAATTAGCCAGGACACGGAGATCGTTGATGGCCTGTATATTTTTATGAATGGTATAACCCCGGTTTTTTCGTTCTTCGTTTATCCGCTTGACGTCAGCCGCATGGCGGGCGTAAAGCAGCACCTTTCGGTTGCGCGCCAACATATTGGAGATAACCGTGCCAAAACTTCCGGCACCGATCACCCCGACAGGTTTTTCATTGCTGAGATGAGAAATGTTACTTTCTGAGGGCATGTGCTTTAAAGAAGGTCAGATAAACTGCTCCAGGCCATAGCCCATTAGCCGGTTATGATAATAGTAGAGCAGCGACAAATCTTTGGTGACAATGTTGCCTTGCTTGTTTTTTAGCAGTGGCCTGTTCAAGTGAAACACACCCACATTGTCAATACCGCGCATAATTACCATATCAGCTTTTCCTTTTACGTGAGAAGCATAATTGATTTTACCTTGCTCTTTCATCAGGTAAATTTGTTTTCTAACACGCTTGAAAGTCGCCCTGAATT
Source organism: Bacteroidota bacterium (assembly GCA_018267215.1). Classification (GTDB taxonomy): domain Bacteria; phylum Bacteroidota; class Bacteroidia; order Cytophagales; family Cyclobacteriaceae; genus ELB16-189. The sequence goes on along the minus strand of JAFDYX010000013.1, from coordinate 50,848 downwards.
CCTGATAATCTAATTCCAGCTCCTCTTCGGGCAGGCGCAGCAGGTTGAATAAATCAAGCTGGTGAAATTTTTTCTGCCACATCTCAAAGGCGATGAACGAAACCAAATGACTGGCAAAGACACGATTGATTTGATGATATACCTCCACGATGCGTTTGCTGAGCATGCGTGTATATTCGTCTTCGCGCTGGCGATCCACAGTCAACTCTCCGCTGCTGATGAAATAATCTTTGGTATTGATAACCCTGCCGTGTGTGTCGAGGCTGTTGCCTTCCTCATCTACATAATTGCCCATCACATCCAGCATGGGGCCGATGGATACTGAAATAGTTGACCGGTTGCCGAAAAACTTCATCAGGAAACGGATCAACTGAAAGCTACCATACTTATCGTTTTCAGGAAAATAGCGATCCTGACCTTTTACGCTGAGGTACTCTTCAATCAACTCGGGCGCTTCTAACACAAAATTATAGTTGAGCGTAACGGGCACAACAAATATTTTCCGTTGTTCGCCTTCGGTATTATAGGCAGAACGTTGCGCTTCAATAGCCGTACTCAGCAATCCCAGCTTTAATTGTTTTTCGATCATGCCGGAGCGCGACCGCGTGCCTCCCGGAAAAAACAAACTGTGTGCTCCTTTTTGGATAGCCAGATTGGAGTACATCTTCAAGGTCTCCAGATAAGGTAAATTTTTCTTCCTCCTGTCCACTTTATATGCACCCAAACTGTTCATGAAGTAGGCAAAAATTTTGATGTTGAACAGATTAAGCCCCGCACCGTAGATAAAAGCCGGCAGCCCCAAAGAATGGATTACCCAGCCTATCAAAATTGAATCCAGATTACTGAAATGAGTGGGCACCATCACAACGGTTCCTTTTTTTGCCAGCTTGCGCAGCAACTTCACTTTCCCTACAATATGTATTTTATCGCGCAGGGTATAGCGGCTGCGAAAGAATGCACCAAATTTTTTTACACGGGCACCATTGAGCAAGCGGACGAACCAGAATTTCACCACCTCGCGGGCAAGCCGGTAGCTGGTAGGTTTGAAATTTCCGGCTATCTCAGAGGCATAACGATGCACGATTTTTTCAAGCAGTTGGTCAATGAGGCCGGTAATCTCATCCGGGTTTTTGGTGCTGAGCTCCACCAGCTCAGTTTTCACTTGCGACCAAAAGGCGGCATCATCCTTCGGGTCAACGCGCCAACGATTTCTTTTAATGCGGTTCTGTTCGCGGTAGGCGGTGGCTTGCAGGTCGTCCAGCAATTGTTTATTGGATGGCCGCAGTTCGCGGATGCGCTCAATAGATTTGCGCGTTACTTCTTCGAGAAACTCCTTGCGGTTTTTACTCAGTTGATAAACCGGCCACTCGGGAATGCCCTCCAGAATCGGCTTATACTTTTTGTTCTTGTTCTTTTTTTCTTCTAAAATTTCCATCAACTATAGTCTGACAGTAGCGCAAGTTAACACGAATTGCCGGATTTGGTAACGATCAATTTAAGAGTGGCGTCAGGTATTTTGAAGCGAATCGCGCAGGCTGATGGCCATGTCATTAAACCTGACAATGGCTTGTTGGATGAACTCGTTGCTTACAATTTTTTTTACTTCTTCATCCGAAGCAACATCGTACTCTTGCAGCTTAAAAGTTTGCTCCAGCCAGCCGGCTTCCAGCTTAATCAGGTAACGGTTATTCCAACTGAAGATGGTGATTTTTATTTCGGGGTGGGGTATTTCGCCAACAATGCGCATTGGGCAAAGATAAGCAGCTGCTCGCTAAAATCACGACTAGATTTTTCGCTATCAAACCGAAGAATTATTATTTTCTTATCTCATCATCAGAAATTAAACTGTTTCCAAACTGAGATAAAACCATTAGATCTTTGAGCTTATCGGTTGGGCTTAGAAACAGAAAAGATTAAAATACGCAATGAATTAAAAACAATAGCGTACCTGTGACGCTCGTTTTTTTAATATCCCAATTTTCTATCAATAGATATTTTGCCCGATCCAATCAATAAAGTACCAATTGATAAGGCGAGATATGCGGCTGCCAACTCTTTGTCGCCAAACGGATCACTTCCGTGGATGATAAAGAAAATCGTTAAGAAGTTGATCACTACAGGAATGGAAGCAAGCCGGGTGAAGAAGCCTAACGCAATTAATATCGCACAGACAAATTCTGCAAAGATGGTCAGGATAAGGGAGGTGCGTTCTCCCAGCCCAAAGGGGTTAGCAAACTGCGCAGCATATTCATTGAAATGTGAAACCTTACTCCAGCCATGCGTTGCCAGCATCAGGCCAAAGCAAACCCGGATAATTAAATAACCATATTGAGCCAATGCAGTCTGTTCTGTCTGATTTATTTTTTTTAGCATCCTGTTCATATTTTTTTAGAATGAAATTGTTATTTGATTGATTTCACTTTTCTCATATACCCGCACAAAACTTGGCAGGGCAACACTGCCTGCAATAACCACAGCACATCAGGCTGAACAATTTTTTTCATTGCTTGTAAAAAGATTATTGCGGAACATATTTTTTTGCTGCGGCCACAAAGTGTAGAGCCCAACGTTCAAAAATACAAAAGCAAGTTTTATTTTGATACTTTGTTTGTACGATCAATCAGTGTACTTAGTATAACTACTTGCTGCCCACAAGAGTAACTCTCATCTCTTAGGAATTTTTTAACAATTACCGCTGAATGTAATTCTAACTAACAACCTGACATATCTTTTTGAGATCAGTATCAAATACTGATGGTATGTAAACGCATAAATAAAAAAAGCATGCAAGTCAGATAACTTTGCATGCTTTTAATGACACCTGATTGTATCAGAGTCGGGGTGGCCAGATTCGAACTGACGATCTCTTGGTCCCAAACCAAGCGCGATACCGGGCTACGCTACACCCCGAATAAATTATACTCCAATATGTTTACTACAAATACCGGGCGGAGTTTATCCCGAACTTGTTTCGGGACTACACCCCGAATAAATTATACTCCAATATGTTTACTACAAATACCGGGCGGAGTTTATCCCGAACTTGTTTCGGGCTATACCCCGAAAAAATCCAAACCTAAAGTTTGGAATAGTAAGCTATTATTGTGATCCGGCAGGGACTCGAACCCCGAACCGTCAGCTTAGAAGGCTGATGCTCTATCCAGTTGAGCTACCGGACCTTTCAAGATAATTACCCATTTTTTCGGGCAATTTTCCCGCCATAGCAGGATGCTCTATCCAGTTGAGCAATAATATAATTAACAACAAAGAACGAACTGCGGAGAGGGGGGGATTTGAACCCCCGGTACACTTTGACATGTACGACAGTTTAGCAAACTGCTGGTTTAAGCCACTCACCCACCTCTCCTTGCTTAAAACAGGCTGCAAATATAGCCTGATTTTTTATTTGAAGGTGTGTAGAAGAAAATTCTTCCTGTTTTTTATTCCGGGCTCAGTAATAGCGTGCTTGTTTCTTGCCTTTCACAATCGTGCCGGTCATAGAGGCAAAGCCACCCACCAGACCGCCTACGATCACCATCATAACAAATACATTGAGTGGCAGCAACCTGTTTACTTTTTCGGTAAGGATAGATTGGGTAGCTAAGTCAGTAGAGTAAGCTTTGGCAAACCATAACAACCCTACGCTGACAAAGCCCGCAAGAAAGGCAGCCCCACTGCCCAGATTAAAGTAGTAGCCAAAGGCAAAAGCCACCAGTGCCATCGTCCACCAGGGTAAAAATATTTGAACGAGGAAGCAAACGATGGCTGTTGCTAATATTTGATAGACCAATTTCATTTGTCAGATTTTAAAGTTTGGTGAGCAAAAGAAAAATTTTGCATCTGCGGTGCGGTGGTATTGAAATGCAGATTGAGGTAGCGGTCGGCAGTCCACACATCCAGCATGGAGTTGTAATAAGGACTTCCGGGATTACCACTTTGGCCGCCCGGATAAACTCCCCATGCCCTCACGCCCGATTTTTCGAGGCTTACCACCATGCGCCAGCTGGGGCCGTTGCGTTTGCCGTGTGCATTGACGATGCTGCCATTGCCACCGTGGATGACATGGTAGCTGAATGGCTCCAGCCGTGCCAAGTGCTGAATGTACGAATCTTTGTAGGCTGCCCAGGTGGGCTCTTTACCTTTTTCTTTTTTCCACTTCTCAATTTCCTCAACACTTTCAGAAAATGATTTCCGGGCAACATCGGTAATCGTTTCTTTTTCGGGTGTTGATTGGATATCAAAGAAACGGAGGTCTGGTTTTTCTTTTATCAGTTTGATGGTGGTGTAGGAGGTAGGGTAGGGAAGTGGAATTTTTGAGTTTTCAATTTCATCCCAAATCATGGGGAAGAATTGGTGTAGCCAGGCTTCGTAATACGAGGCACCTTCCGAATTTATTTGATTGAAATAATCCCACGATTTTAATTTTTCATAGGCATTTTTTTCGGCTGCATTTAATTTTGAGGGATCGAGCAGGGCGAGCCAGGAGGGCAAACTTTCTGATGCTTTCAGGTTGTAGTTATCGGCCTGCAGGCTCATCATATCCTGCGGAGTGATTTTACTCATCTCGCCAAGCCGTTGGTTGATCCTGCGGTTGCGGTAGGCTTCGAAATTTGGAGCCGTAACGTAATACGGATAGGTTTCGTCTGTAGGATATTGATTGGCCGAACTAACGAACCCACGAGCAGGATTTTTATACATTACATTTTGGTCGTTAGGGATAAAGGCTTGCCATTCGTTGAAAGTTTTGGTGCCGTCAAGCACAAATTTGCCTTCGTCTTTTCTGCGTACCGGGTATTTTCCCTGAATACGCATGGCTATATCTCCGCTGACACTGGCAAAAACAAAATTTTGAGCGGGCGAACTGTAGTTATCCAGCGCCTTCATGTAGTCGCCATGGTTTTTACTTTTGTTGAGCAAGTAAAACGTGATCAGCTCTTTAGAGGGATCGTGCGCCACCCACCGGAAGGCATAGTATTTTTTTTCGCTGTCGGCATGGAAGGTTTCATCATAGGTAATCGGCCCCTGATGGGTGTAAACTACTGTATCGTAATAAGGGCTGGCATTTTTTACGATTATTTTTTCAATCACTTTATTGGTTTTTTTCCAATTGCCATCACTCAGGTATTCGTTTTTGCTTTTGTCTTTGAATTTGATTTTAAACCAGTCCACCAAGTCGCGCTGTGCATTGGTTTCGCCCCAGGCAATAGAGTCGTTAAACCCACTGATCACACAAGGGGAACCAGGCAACGATGCGCCCATGGCATTGTAGCCGGGGGCGTTCATGTGGATGATGTACCAGATGGAGGGCAAGTTCAACTCTAAATGCGGGTCGTTGCACAAAATGGGCGAGCCGCTGGCAGTTTTGCTTCCGGCCACAGCCCAGTTGTTGCTGCCGATGTCTGGTTCAGATTTTTCCAGTGTGTTGATTTGTACCAATTCAGGTTCGGTGGCGGGTGCAACACCCTCCAGAGCTACTGGTTTAAATTTCCATCCATTGGGGTTGTCCACAATTGGGTCGCCTACTTTTTCATTGTCGGGGTATAGCAGGTCTAAAGTTTCTTTACCAAATAGTTTCAGCGCATTGGTCATCTCAAAATCTTTGTCGCCTATGTTCAATGTCTTGGCCATGTATTTCAAGAGCAGTCCGCTTTTAAGTGGTGTCCAGTCTTCGGGTGCATAGTCCAAGAGTTTGTACTCAATGGGCAGCCGGTCGTAAGTAAGTGTGTGGATGTAGGCATTTACTCCTTCGGTATAGCGGGAGGCGAGCAGGTTTATTTGCGCGTCCTTTTCCATTTCTGCCAGTGAGTTTTTAGCGGCATATACCATCCCCAGCCTGCGCTGGCCACGGTCGAAATCAATAGCGGCAGAGCCGAGTATTTCCGAAATGCGCCCCGCGGCTGCATGCGTCTGAAATTCCATTTGCCACAGCCGGTGGAAGGCGGTTACATAGCCCTGCGCAAAAAATAAGTCTTCTTCATTAGTGGCGTAAATATGGGGTATCATGGCGCTGTCGTAGAGGATGGAGACTTCTCCTGTCAAGCCTTTCAGGTGCACGTCTGCGGGCTTGTCATTTTTTGATTCAGCGTTTTTCCAAAACCCGTGAAAGGGATCGAGAAATTTGCCAAGCGGGGGAATGGGTTTGCCAAAATTCCAAGACCGGTTTAGAGAATAAACCAGCGCTATCGTGATGAAGGAGGAAAGTACAATTTTTAATATTCGCATGAGAAGTTAGTTCGGTGGGTCAATGTCGGATTAAATCACAATACTTTCAATAAATATTTTATCAGGTTTTTGGCGATGATCCGGTGCCCCTCGGCCGTAGGGTGGATGCCGTCAGCCTGATTCAGCTTTTCGTGACCGGCCACGCCATCCAATAGAAAGGGCATGAGCAGCGCATTGTTTTTTTCAGCTAAGGCCGGGTATATTTTTTTAAATTCAGTAGCGTATGCGGAGCCCATGTTGGGCGGCACCATCATGCCGGTTAAAATGATTTTTACGGCCGGATATTTTGCTTTGACCTTGTTGATGATGGCTTGCAGGTTATTTTTTGTTTGCTCGATGGGCAGCCCGCGCAGGCCATCGTTGGCGCCCAGTTCCAGCACCAGTACATCTACCGGTGTGCGCAGCATCCAATCAACCCGGCTGAGGCCGCCTGCCGATGTTTCTCCGCTCAGGCCTGCATTGGTAACTTTTACACGGTAGAGGCTTTTATTTAATTCTTGCTCCACTAAAGCAGGAAATGCCTGCTCTGGCGAAAGGCCATAGCCGGCCGTTAGGCTGTCGCCCAAAAAGAGGATGTGGCTTTCTTTTGCAGTAGGTACAAAAAACAGCAACGGCAATAGAAGAGCAGGTAAACGCATCTCAGTTTTTTTCAAATATCAAAAATGACTGTTGTTTATTTTTTATTTAGTTCTTTTAAATTTTACCGGGGTTCTGTATTTTCAACACTTGATATAAACAAAAAACAAAAAACCATGGGCATCAAAGAATTACTAAGTCTTTTTCAAAGCGGCAAAGCTACCGCCAAAAGCCACATGAAAAACCTCATTGAAATGGCAGCCGTGGACGGAAACTTTGATCAGGTGGAGTATGATCTGTTAAAAAAGATTGCCTCCAATAACGGTATATCCGAATCGCAACTCAAGCAAATCAGAACCAGCCCCGGAGATGTAAAATTTGAACTACCCAAAGACAACAAAGAAAAGTTTCATCAATTTTATGACTTAGTGCACATGATGAGCATTGACAACGCCATCCATCCGGAAGAAATGAAACTTTGCGACTTGTTTGCCATTAAATTTGGTTATCCCAAACAAAAATCGAAAGAATTGATCGAAACCATCCGCAGCAACATCAAGTATGGCCAAAGCCACGATGAAACCTTTAAGCGGGTGATCAGCCTCACATTATAAATCAAACACACCCGTTTTTCTTCTATGATTTGATTTGTTCTAATTTTGGTGAATTAATCTTAGCTCATGTTCACCGGAATCATCGAATCAGTAGGTAAAATAATATCCATCCAAAAGGAAGGAAGCAATAAACAATTTAAGATTGCAAGTCCCATCAGCCATGAACTGCGCATAGATCAAAGTGTTTCGCATCAGGGCGTTTGTCTCACAGTAATTTCGGTAGGCGAGGGGTTTCACGCGGTGGTGGCCGTAGAAGAAACACTCAAGAAGTCAAACTTTGATTTACTACAGGAAAATGATTTGGTAAACCTCGAGCGCAGTATGGTGGCTAATGGCCGCTTTGATGGGCACATCGTACAAGGCCACGTTGATCAAACGGCCATAGTAGAAAAAATTGCCGACCAAAACGGAAGCTGGCTGATTGATTTTTCTTTCGATGCGATGACAGGAAACCTGACCATCGAAAAGGGATCCATTGCCGTGAACGGTGTCAGCCTCACTTGTTTCAATTCTGTGCCCGGCCGTTTTTCGGTGGCGCTTATCCCTTATACTTTCGAACATACCGCGTTTAATCAATTAAAAGAAGGGCATACCGTTAATCTGGAATTTGATGTCGTAGGTAAATACATTAAGCAAATACTGGCACAAAAAATCTGAACAACTACATCGTATCAATATGCACCGTGAGATGAAGATGAGCGCGAAAGAAACGGACAGTCAGTCATGGACGACCATTTGTTTAAAAGCCTATGAGTTGATGTGCACCACCAAGCGCATGGCCGAATTGTATGATGAAGAAAAAGAAATCAGCAGTAAGTATGTGCATAGCACTTCGCGGGGCCATGAGGCCATCCAGCTTGCGACCGGGTTTCAATTGACGGCCGATGATTATGCCTCGCCTTATTATCGCGATGAGGCCATGTTGCTTGCTATTGGATTAGAGCCGTACGAACTGATGCTGCAACTGATGGCAAAACGAGATGACCCCTTTTCGGGAGGGCGGAGTTATTACGGCCATCCCTCGCTGAGGCGAAAAGGATTTCCGGTTATCCCTCACCAAAGTTCGGCAACGGGTATGCAGGCCATTCCCGCCACGGGCATGGCACACGGCATTTCCTATTTGGAATCGGCAGGGCTGTTAAAGAAAAAATCGGTAGTACTCTGTTCGTTGGGCGATGGGTCTGTTACCGAAGGTGAAGTAGCCGAGGCGTTTCAGATGGCGGTGTTGAAAAAACTTCCTATTGTCTATTTAGTACAAGATAATAACTGGGGCATTTCGGCTACAGGAGAAGAGATGCGGGCGATGGATGCCTACGAATATGTTGCGGGGTTCAAAGGCATGAAACGCTTGCGTGCCGATGGCGCTGATTTTGCCGATTCATTTCGTGTGATGAAAGAGGCATTTGAAATGGTGCGCCAAGAGCGTGCCCCCGTTCTGGTGCATGCCCGCTGCCCGTTGCTCGGCCACCACACGTCCGGAGTGCGAAAAGAATGGTATCGCGGAGATGACTTGACACTGCACGCTAATGAAGACCCGCTGCCCAAAATCATAGAGCATTTGCTGCAACAACAAGTTAGCCCCTCGCACCTTGATGAACTGAAATTGAAGGCAGAAAAAAAAGTGGAGTCTGACTTTAGGAAAGCAGTAGCTGCTGCCGATCCATTGCAGGATGATTTTGATTTGTACGAGTTTGCACCTACGCTTGTTCTCGAAGAAAAAGGAAACCGCCATCCGGCAAAAGCAGAAAAAGTTACAATGGTAGATGCAGCCCTTCATGCCGTAGATGAAATTTTGCATCAGCACCCCGAGGCAATCTTTTACGGACAAGATGTAGGGCGTAGGTTGGGCGGTGTATTTCGGGAGGCGGCCACACTGGCACAGAAATATGGTGACGGACGGGTATTCAACACGCCTATTCAAGAGGCATATATTGTTGGGTCAACGGCAGGTATGAGTGCGGTGGGTGTAAAGCCTATCGTGGAAATCCAGTTTGCCGACTACATCTGGCCGGCATTGAATCAACTGGTGGAAGAACTATCAAAAAGCTGTTATCTTACTCAAGGAAAGTTTCCCGTTCAGGCATTGATACGTGTGCCGGTCGGTGCGTATGGCGGTGGCGGGCCTTATCATTCGGGTAGCATCGAATCAACTTTATTAACGATCAGAGGCATTAAAGTAGTTTATCCCTGCAATGCGGCTGATATGAAAGGCCTGCTGAAGGCATCTTTCTATGACCCCAACCCGGTGGTGCTTTTAGAGCACAAGGGGTTGTACTGGAGCAAAGTGCCGGGAACGCAAGATGCCAAGACTTATGAACCTGATAAAGATTACATTATCCCGTTGGGCAAAGCAAATGTTGTAGAGCAAGCCAGCTATGAAAAAATAAGCAGCGGAGAGTCAGCCGTAGTCATCACTTATGGCATGGGCGTTTACTGGGCAAAGGAAGCGTCAAAAAAGTATGAAGGACAAATTGAAATCCTTGATTTGCGTTCGCTTAATCCGTTAGACTGGCATAGTGTGAGTGAATCAGTAAAGCGGCACAGCCGCGTGCTGGTGCTGACGGAAGAACCGCTGCTCAATTCATTTGCCGAATCTATGGCAGGAAGAATCGCTAAAGAATTTTTTCAATACCTCGATGCACCTGTATGGACATTAGGCGCTGCCAACCTGCCTGCTGTTCCGCTCAATGTAGATTTAGAAAAAATGATGCTGCCATCTGCCGAGAAAGTAGCCGTAGAATTAGGCAAACTGTTGGCATATTGATTTAAAACGGGTAGCCGATACCAATGTTGTAAATGACCGGCTCATGAAAAGCATAAGGCGCTCGGAGGCTGGCCATCGGTAATACAAACCGGCTGCCGGGCTCGCGTGCAGGATCCCAGGCTTTTACCCCAACATCGAGGCGCATGATGAGAAAAGTGAAATCGAACCGCAACCCAAAGCCGGTGCCTACGGCAAACTGCTGATAAAACTTATCCCACGAAAAGTTAGCTCTGTTATTGTTGGCCATCTGCAAGCCCCACACGTTTCCGGCATCAACGAAGAAGGCATAGTTGAGGAAGCCTACCAGTTTTTGCCGCCACTCCACGCTGCCTTCCAACAGTACCTGTCCGGGTTTTTCGAAACTGTAATCAAAGTACCCGTTGCCACTGGGGTTGGTGCTGAGCATGGGAGGGTCAGATCCCAGCCCAAGCCTGCGCGGCCTCCAAGCCCGCACACTGTTGCTGCCGCCAGCAAAAAAATTTTTTTCGTAGGGCAAAACCTTATTCGGACTGTAGGCAAACCCAAAACCGGTATTGAAGCGATAGGCCAGCGCAGAAGTTTTTGTAACCGGAATACTTTTTCTGAAATCAAAACTAGCTCGAATATATTGGTAAGGTTCCAAACCTTGATTTTGAATAAACCGGGGAGAATACACGTTGAGTAGCGTGCCTCCGGTTTCCAGCGTGGTGCGGATGAAAGTAGAATTTCTTTGAGCCAAACCGTAGTTGTCGTTCCAGGTGAGCGTGAAAATCATGCTGCTCACATAAGAAGGCTTAAAGGCGTTGATCAGTTTATTCCCCAAGCTGTCGAGGTGTTCCAAAGTAGCTCTGAAGGGGTTGCTGATGGTGGAGTTGATGACATTAAGTGTTGCTGGACTGAAAGAAAATATCCATTTCCGTTTTAAATCCCACGAGTAGGTAGCGGATATCGTAGTGATGGATCGCTGGTATTCGGGACGGTCTGTAAAAGTATATCCTGCCAGCAACTTTGTTTTAGGGTTGTTTCTGGCGTAGCGGAATTGTGCTGCCGTTGTAAACGGAAAAAGAAATTGTGGAAAAGTGATAGAGGCATTTCCGGTTGTCTCCACGCTGCGGTAAAAGCCGCCTGTGCTGGTTACGGCCGCCACACCCTCAAAGCCAATGCGGCCGTTGATCTCCAAAATTTCTAAACCGCCAAACAGATTTCTTCGCTTAAAATTTGAACTGATGTACGGACCGGGAAATCCTTGCGTTACAGTCATGCCAGCTTCATTACTCCACGTATAACGGTCACTGGGGCTGGCAAATAAATTGGCAACAAAGCGGCCTCCGGTGGTGTCGTAGTTGATGTTGACAAATTTAAAATTGTCGAGGTTTGCCAACTGACGTTGTGTGTTGATGGTTTGTGTGCGGTTGTACAAACTATCTTTAGTAATGAACACCCGTTGTGCCAGCAGACGCTGGTTAAATTCTACATCGTAGCGGTTGAACGTGACATTGTTATAAAAGGACGGCTGCCTACGCAATAGTTCTTTACTCTTCACACCCACATCGGGTGTGAAGATAATTGAATCCACTCTGAACTGTTTGTGGTATCCGCGCTTCGAGGGGCTTAGTATCTCCATTTGCAATCTTACCTTCCCTTTGCTGGAAGAGGTGTCGGCTATGAAGTCAATAAACTGTTTGCTGAAATCGAAAAAACCGTTGTCTTTCAATAACTGGTCAATGCGATCGCGCTCTTGGGTAATCTTGTCCTGACTGTATACATCGCCTTTCTTTAACAATGAAAGCGATTGATTTTTGATGATGAGCCTTCTTACCTTCTCATCCGGAATGTTGAAGAAGATAGTGTCGTAGGTATAAGCCTGGCCCGGAGCAATGCTATATTCGGTGGCTACTCTCCGGTTTTTCAGATTTAAAAAATGGGAGGATACCCCCACACGAAAGTACCCTCTATTGAAAAGTGTGTTTTTAATTTTTTGCTCTGTTTGATGCATGGCAGCCGAATCAAAGACAGCTATCGGCTCTCCCCATTGCATAAACATATTTCCATTATCTATTTTCTTATTGAGGGCATCTACCTTATTTTGTTTGCGGTACTGCAAGTTGGCTATGCGCCTGATATTTTGCGTGGTGGCAATTTTGGCATCAAACTTTTTTTCGATGCGGGTTCTTTTCTTAAAGAATTTTTCCTGACTGAAATTTTGCTTTCCTATGTAGTACATCGTTACCGGAATACTGATGTCCGTAGGCTTTAACCGCGTGTTGGTTTTTTGAATAAATAAATCGTGCAACCCCGTGTCGTTAAAATCTTTGGGGTGGTGCAGCGTTTGGCGGTATAATATCTTTTGATTTTCTTCGAGGTGTTTTGTACCGATACATCCTGCCAACAGAAATATCCCAACAACATATCGGAACTGTTGCCGGAAAAAAATTAAAAAAGAGTTACCCATGTTGTCCAAGGCAAGAATAAAATTCATCAAATCCCTGCAAGTAAAGAAATACCGAAAACAGGAGCAATCTTTTGTGGTGGAAGGAGCAAAAAGTGTCATAGAATTACTCCGCTCCGATTTCGATACTGAGGTTGTGGTGGCATCGGCCGGCTTTATCCGTTCGTATGCTTCTATTTTAAAAAAGAATAGGGAGGTGATAGAGGCCACCGAGAAGGAGTTAGCCCAACTGGGTTCTTTTCAAACCAACGATGCAGCATTGGCAGTAGCCAAAATGAAAGCGAACAAGATGCCTCATCTGAAGGATGAATTTTGTCTTGTGTTAGACGATCTCCACGACCCCGGCAATGTGGGAACCATCATCCGCACGGCCGATTGGTACGGTATCCAAAACATTGTAGCCTCCGAACAAACAGCAGATTTTTACAACCCCAAAACTATCAGCGCCACCATGGGCTCGTTTACACGTGTCAATATATTCTATACCAACCTGACTGATTTTTTAAGTAAGAACAAACTGCCTGTTTATGGTACGTTGATGCAGGGCGATAATGTGCACCGGGCTGTGTTCGGAAGTAGCGGTCTGATTGTAATTGGCAATGAATCTAATGGGATTTCTGAAGAGGTGATGCCTTTTATTACGCACCCTATCACCATCCCTCAACTCGGAGGGGCTGAGTCGCTGAATGCCGCCATAGCCACCGGCATCGTGCTGGATAATTTGTGCCGATCAAAAGAATGAACCGCTTTGGCCGGCCGATTCTTCCGAAAGTTTTTCGGCTTCTTCTTTTCCCAAATAACGATCTATAATATAATGCCCGGCATAAATCAGCGGGGTAAGTAAAATAGCTACTGCAAATTTATAGATATAGTTGGTGATGCCGATGGCCGTGATTTGCGAAACCGTAAATGTGCCATAAAAGGCAAGGTATAACACCACAAAACTGTCTATAAATTGCGAGACCAATGTAGAGCCGGTAGCCCGCAGCCACAGCATTTTGCTGCCGGTAATTTTCCGTAGCTTCTGAAACACATAAACATCAATTAACTGCCCCAGAAGAAATGCCGCCAGCGAAGCAACAATGATGCGCAAGCCTTGCCCCAGTATTTTGTTGAAGGCAAAATTTATGTTAAAAATATTTCCGGCATTGTCGTGGCTGTTGGCGTCCAGCCACCATTGCGCGGGCGGCAGGCTCATCACCATGGTAATCACTAAAAATGAATAAGCTATAAACAATGCCGCCATGTAGCTGATGCGCTTTACGCCCGGCTTTCCAAAATATTCGTTGATCAGATCTGAAGTGATAAAAACCACAGGCCAAATTACCGCACCGGCCGTCAGGTTAAAGTCCATGACAAACCCTAATATGTTGATGTTGGCAGGTTGAAGGCCCAGCGTATTTTCACCGGAAAAAATTTTTACACCTATCAGCTCGGCTACAATGGCGTTGGTAAGGAATATTCCGGCCAACACTACAAATAACTTATTTTTTCTTTGTTCGATCATGGCCTAAAGATAGTGATCAATCTGTGAGCGAAAAGGTTTCTCCTTCCAGTGCAAGTGCAGTGGAGGGAAAATATTCTTTAGCTTCCGCTAACAACAAGTTCAGATCTTTGTAGCGGGCAGAAAAATGTCCGATCAGCAATTTTTTTACCTCTGCTTTGCCTGCAATTTGGGCGGCTTGTGCTGCGGTGCTGTGCCGCGTTTCTTGTGCTTTGTTTTGGTCGCAGGTCATAAAGGTGGCCTCGTGGTAGAGCAAGTCGGCACCTGCAATTTGTTCGATGATGGCCTCGTGGTAGGCGGTGTCTGAACAATAAGCATACGTGTGCGAGGGGCGAGGTGGCAAGGTGTAATCACTGTTTTTGTAAAGTAGCTGCTCGTCTTCATCCATCACATCTTGTCCGGTTTTCAGTAAGGCCAGATGCTGCAGCTTCATGCCGGGTTGCAGTTTCGTTTTGTCTATTCTTCTGGGCTTTTCTTTTTCTCTGAAAAGAAAACCGGCACAATCTATTTTGTGATGCAGCGGTATAGTATGAACGGTAATGGCATCGTCTTCCCAAAGCAACAAAGCCTGCGCAGGATCGAAAGCATGAAATACAATCTGATAAGATAAGACCGACTTGGAGTATTTCAGGTGCAGCAGGATAATTTCATCCAACCCTTTGGGCGCATGCAAATGCAAGTCGGTGGTTCGCTTATGCAGGTGCATAGAAAACAACAAAGGCATGAGGCCGAGGTAGTGGTCGCCATGCAAGTGGCTGATAAAGATATGCTCGATTTTGTGAGCCGACAGTTGGTAGCGTGCTAACTGTATTTGTGCACCTTCGCCACAGTCAATCAGGCAATGCCTGTTATGAATGATTAGATGTTGTGACGTTGGAAACCGCCCGATGGCCGGCAAGGCGCCACTTGAACCAAGAATCGTCAGACTGAGTGCCAAAAGAAACTAAAAGAATATTTGTGTCGGGAATGCCTATTCCTTCTTCATGTCTTTTTCGATCTCGTGCATGAACACGGCATCTACACCTTCTTCTACCGTGGGTAAGATGGTGAGCACGCTATCTAACTGCGAAATCTTGATGAGCTTCATCGTATGATCGGATAAGTTGGCCAGCACAAAAATTCCATCTTCTTCCTGCAAAATACGGTTGCCCACCAGCAGGGCGCTCAAGCCCGAAGAGTCTGTATATTTTACTTCGCTCAGGTCTAAGATGATATTTCTAACGCCTTCCGCATGGAGCGTTACCATTTCAGATTTCAGTTGGGGCGCCACGGCAGAGTCGAGTTTCTCTTCGTGGAGGCGGATCAACGTGTATTTTTCTTGTTTGTCGATGGTATATTTCATGGAGCGAATTTCAATTTGCCGATTGTGTTTACTTTTTTTGGTCGCTAAGTTAGCGATTTAACGATACTTTGTTCAATTCGGTTTTCTATGTTTTCATAATCAACAGTTGGCAGCGCCCCGCCTGTCATCTGGCTGTAAAGTTCTTTGTAGCGGTCGGAAATATTTTTCACGATCGGGTCGGTCATTTCGGGTACGCGCTGGCCTTCTTTTCCCTGAAATCCGTTTTCAATCAGCCATTGGCGCACAAATTCTTTCGATAGTTGCTTTTGCGCTTCGCCTCGGGCTTGCCGTTGTTCGTAGCCTTCTTGGTAAAAATACCGCGAAGAGTCGGGCGTATGCACTTCATCTATGAGATAGATTTTTCCGTTGTGTTTGCCAAACTCATATTTGGTGTCCACTAAAATCAGTCCCCGTTTGGCGGCCAGTTCAGTTCCCTTCTTGTAAAGTTTCAGCGTATAGTCTTCCAGCAGATTGTAGTCTGCCACCGAAACAATTTGTTGGGCGATGATTTCTTCTTTGGAAATATCCTGGTCGTGGCCTTCGCTGGCCTTGGTGGTGGGCGTAATGATGGGGTGGGGCAGTGGGTCGTTTTCTTTTAATCCATCAGGAAGCGGCACTCCGCAAAGTTTTCTTTTGCCGGCTTTGTATTCGCGGGCGGCATGGCCGGCCAGATAGCCGCGCACCACCATCTCCACTTTGAACGGCTCGCACCTAAAACCAATCGTTACGTTGGGATCCGGTGTGCTGATTACCCAATTGGGTACAATATCTTGGGTGGCATGGAGGTTAACGGCAGCAATCTGGTTAAGCACTCTGCCCTTATCTGGGATGGCACGCGGCAACACCACATCAAAGGCGGAGATACGGTCGGTGGCTACCATGGCCATCTTGTCGCCAAAGTAATAGACATCGCGTACTTTTCCCCGGTAAAACCCCGTCTGGTTTTTAAAATGAAAATGCGTTTCTTTTATTCCCTGCATAGGGCTGCAAGTAATAAAACTATCTGCGATTTAGGAAATAATTACTGGGTGCGCTTTGGCTGCTTACTATCTTTTATGGTAAAGTATAAGCCTAAAAATGCTGTTGTTTATTTTCGTTATGGCGAGCGGCAGCGAAGCGATCCTACCTCACCCCTAAATATTTTTACGGTTAAATAAAGTTATCTAAGCCCCCTCCAATGGAGAGGGGAAGCAGAAAACTATGTTTAACAGATGAATTTTCTGGGGTGAGGTCTTCTATGCCAGCCATATCTTCCGCGCGGATTATAAAATCCAATTTATCTGTCGTTCTACATTGCAGATGTCGAATAGCAATATAAAACCCCGTCTAGTTTTTAAAATGAAAATGCGTTTCTTTTATTCCTTGCATAGGGCTGCAAGTAATAAAACTATCAGCGATTAATAAAATGTAGGCTACTTCTTTGGCTCAATCAAAATGCCCGCCTTGTAGTTTTCTGTTTTTATCAGGTTGCCTGCGTCATCAAACTCTTTCCATTCTTTGTGCTTTTTGTTGGCCACGTATTCGCCTTGTTCTTTGATTTTGCCGTTAGGCCAGTAGCTGGTGTAGGGGCCGTGCAGCCGGCTGCCGATGTAGTTGCTTTCGCTCAGCAGTTTTCCGTTTTCATAATAATTTTTTACCTCACCTGTAATCAAGTTGAATTTCCAGGTTTCTTCCACTTGCCGCGATCCGCTTTTGTAGTAAATGGTTCGCAGCCCGCTCAGCATACCGTTCTGATAATTTTCTTTAGAGGTAAGTGTTTTGCCATCGGCTGCATAAAAATACCAGGTGCCGTGCGGTTTGCTGCGCCTGAAATTTTTTTCATACAACAAGTTGCCGGTGCTGTCGTATTCTTTCAGTTCGCTGTCAATGCCGTTGGCAGCGAATTGCTCGCGGGTTTTAATTTTGCCATTGTGGTGGTAGTCAATATTTGTTCCAACCTTGGCGCCCAGATTGAAGCGGTATTCGTGGCGCAGCTTGCCGTCATCATAGTAGCCTACATTTTCATTGTGCAGTTTGCCAAACTTAAAGTGTCCTTGTAAGAGCAACTGCCCGCGCTGCGAATAGTTAAGAAAATCGCCCACGGTTTCTCCGTCTTTAATCGTGTAGATCAATTCTAACTGGGCATTGGGATAAAAAGATTTCATGTAGCCGCTTACAAAACCATCTTTGTAGTTGGCTTCTGTTTCTATAACACCCGTTTCGTAGTAGGTCTTAGATACCCCATTAGGTCTTTGGTCTTTGTATAAGATTTCCTTTCTGATTTTCCCGGATGGGTAATATGCTTTTACCAGTCCGTCAGGTTTGCCTTTTACAAACATGCCCTCTTGTTTGAGGATGCCCGTAGGGAAGTACGATCGTACGCTGTCAACCAATTTATTATTTTGGTAATAGGCAGTTTGGATAGGTTTGCCATTTTCGTTGAATACTTCTACCGCACCGTGGCGCAAACCGTTTTCGTAGGTAATCTTGCGCAGCAGCGTGCCCCGTTCGCTGTACTCATAAAATATGCCCGAGCGAACGCCATTGACAAAAGTTCCTTCCATGGCCAGTTTGCCGTTTACAAAATACTTACGGTATTTTCCGTTCATCTCGTTGTCGACCGACACAAAATATTCCTCTTGCAGGCGCGATCGGGTAGAAGGATCGTAATAGATTTTAACCTCCTTCTGCGCCCATGTTTGCAGCGCTGCCAACAGTAAAAGCCACGTAAGGAATTTCTTTTTCAACATACCGGAATACTAACGGTTTACTTGTCCAATCATTGTTACAGCCTTTCGATTACAATCGCAGATGCGCCACCACCGCCATTGCAAATTCCGGCCACACCGACAGAGGCGTTATTTTGTTTGAGCACATTTGCCAGCGTGATGGTGATGCGCGCTCCGGATGCCCCCAGCGGATGGCCAAGAGCAACGGCTCCTCCGTTTACATTTACTTTTTCAGGGCTGAGGCCGAGCTTTATGTTGTTGGCGATGGCCACGGCACTAAAGGCTTCGTTGATTTCGTAGAAGCTCACGTTACCGGCTTCAACACCTGCCATCTTCATGGCTTTGGGGATGGCCAGTGCGGGTGTGGTGGTAAACCACATCGGGTCTTGGGCTGCATCAGCAAAGCCTCTGATTTTTACAATCGGAGCGATGCCCAACTCTTTTGCTTTGGCGGCACTCATCAGCACCACTGCTGCCGCGCCATCGTTGATGGTGGAAGCATTGGCGGCCGTTACGGTTCCTTCTTTCGTAAAGACAGGTTTGAGCCCAGGTATCTTATCGAAATTTACATTTTTGTATTCTTCGTCTTCGCTGAAAAGGGTTACATCGCCTTTCCTACCTACGATCTCTACCGGCACTACTTCATCTTTAAATTTGCCGGCAGCCCACGCGGCTGCTGACCGCTTGTACGATTCGATTGCAAACTTGTCTTGATCTGCACGACTGATGTTCATTTCTTTTGCGGTATTGTCGGCACATACGCCCATGGCGCAGTGGTTGTACACGTCCGTCAGGCCATCGTAAGTCAAGCCATCCACCACCTGGCCATCGCCATACTTATAACCATAGCGGGCCTTCAGCAAGTAGTAGGGAATATTGCTCATGCTCTCCATGCCGCCTGCTACAACTACATCGTTTTGGCCAAGCATGATTGACTGAGCGCCTAACATGATGGCTTTCATACCCGATGCGCATACTTTGTTGACCAACGTACAGGGAATGTTGTAGCCCAGCCCCGCGCCAACGGCTACTTGAGTAGCGGGTGCTTGCCCTAAGCCGGCAGAGATGACATTGCCGAAGAAAACCTCTTGCACTTGCTTTGGATCTAAATTGATTTTAGCAAGTGCGCCTTTCACTGCGATGGCGCCAAGCTTTACTGCCGGCAAGCTTGTCAGGCTTCCGCCAAAACTCCCGATGGGTGTGCGCACGGCTGATACGATAACTACATCCTTTGTGTTCATATTTTTTATAGTTCTAAGTTTAAAGTTCTAAGTTCTAAAATCTATTTTACCAATCCGGCTTTCCTTTTTCTTTCGGCTTGGTGGCCTTGCGTTTGTTTTGCTGAAGGTACTGCACTTCCTGGTTTTTCATCGCCTCCAAAATCATGCGCGCCTTTTCTTCACTGATCTTCATCTCTTTTAATTTATCTTGTAAAGAAGGGTCGGGCTTCTTTTGATCTTCTTTCGGATCGTTCTTTGGCTGCTGTTGCTTGTCTTTCTGCTCTTTTTCTTTTTGCTCTTTCTCTTTCTGGTCTTTTTGCTGTTTGTCTTTTTGTTCTTGCTCCTTTTGTTGTTTCTCTTTCTGCTCTTTGTTCTGCTGATCTTTTTTATCCTGTTGGTCTTTTTTGTCTTTGTTCTGCTGCTCTTTATTTTGCTTGTCTTTCTGATCTTTGTTTTGATCTTTTTTCTGATCGTCTTTTTTGTCTTGCTTCTGGTCTTTATTTTGTTGCTGTTGCTTTTTCTGTTCTTCCAGTTTCTTCTTCACCATCTCGTAGTTGAAACGCGCCTGATCGTTTTTGGGTTCGGCTTTCAGGGCTTGTTTAAAATAATTCAGCGCTTCTTCGTATTTGCCTTGCCGGTTGGCGATAACTCCCATTTGTTGGTTGGCCAGCGATTTTATTTTCATGTCGGCACTGGCCGACAATGGCTGGTACGATTGTAGTGCGTTGAGCGTGTCGTTGGTATTAAAGTAAGCATTGCCGAGGTTCATGCCTATTTCTTCTTCTGTTACCCCCAGTGAATCGCGCAGGAATTTGTACTTCTCGATGGCAGTTTTCATATCGCCTGCCAGATAAGCTTTTTTTGCTTCCGATTTAAGCGAATTGATTTTGCCCACCTTGGTAGGGTCTGTTTTCCACCACAGCAAAAGCAAAATGATGATGTACTTCATATCGTTACGGTCTTTACATCTATCAACAAATCTAACACGAAAAGAACCAACGCTGCGAGCAAAAAATAATAGTATCGGTTGGCCGATACATCTACCTGCCGGGCATCGCGCAGTTCGCCTTCTATCTGGCTGATGGTGTTGATCATGCGCGAAACATCATTTCGTTCTTCATTGATTTCAAAATATTGCCCGTTGGTTTTGCTGGCCAGCGATTTCAGTTCTGCTGTGTTGAGTTTGCTTACTACCGTGTTGCCCTGGGCATCGGTTTTATAACCGCGGCCGGTATTGATCTGCCCACCTTTTTCTGTGCCCACGCCCAGCGTAAACAGTTTAATGTTTTTATCTTCAATTTCTTTTACTATGTCATTGGTTTGGTCGCCAAAATCTTCGCCATCGCTGATCAGGATAATGATTTTTGATTTTTGCTGTGTACTGGGCCCTTCCTGGTCATTGAGTTTGCTGAGCGCCATGCGCAGCGGTGGGGCAAAGTCTGTGCCGCTGGAGGGCACCAGGCTGCTGTTCATGGTTTCGATAAACAGGTTGAGGGCATTTTGATCGTAGGTAAGGGGGCATTGCATAAAAGCCTCAGAAGAAAAAATGACCACCCCGATCCGGTCGCTGCTAAATGCTTCCACCACGCGCTTCATTTCATATTTCACCTTTTCCAAGCGGGTGGGCTGGATGTCAAACGCATCCATTGACTTGGACAAATCTACGCAGATCATAATGTCTTTGCCGATGGATTTGATTTCTCTTTTGGAGTCGCCATACGATGGTCCCAAAAAAGCAACGAGCAGCAGTGCAAAAAATGCCGTGCGAATAATCAGCTTATAAAAAACCGTGTGGAAAGGTGTATTAAGTCTGCGGCTGATTCGAACAATACGGAAAATGAAGAGTGCATAGACGGCACAAAACAAGAAGGCAATAATTGTCTGGGTTAATCCCCAATCGCGAAACCAAACCACAAGCGTATTTTTTGCCGACAAAAATAACTCATTTTACCCGGTCGTGCATTCTTTTTGAATTTTTGCTCGGGCTTGTTATTTCTTGTAACTGATCATGATACCCGCCCGGCTTTGGCGGTCAATGGTAGTTTCAAAATCTTTGTCAGCTTTTACAAACTCCAGGTACGAATCGGGTACATTGCCATCTGCCACATTGTGGGCCGTGTAGCATGCCGCCTTTTTCAGCTTGGGTTTTACATCTATAAAGTATTGCTGGTACCAGTCTTTGTCGGCATCGGAGAAGACAAAATCAAACGGCCCGGGTAGCTGTTTCACAATTTCGTGCGCATTGCCGAGGCGGGCATCCACATAGCTGATCAGCCCCGCTTCCGTCAGGTTTTTGATAGCTTGCTCATGGCGTCTTTTGTTCACCTCTACGGTAATCACCTTGCCTCCGGTTTTGCTCATAGCCCAAGCCAGCCAGATGGTGGAATGGCCGGTGGAAGTGCCGATTTCCAATGCGGTGGTGTAATGATTTTTTACAATGATGTCGTGAAGAGTTTGGCCGTCCACAAACGGCACGTTCAGGTCGTGCCACTCATGGCGGTGATCTTGAAGAAATTTTTCGACCTTCTTATCCAGTTCGGAGGATTGTGCCAACAGCCATTGGCTGTTGAGCGCCACCAATAGCAGAATTAGTTTTTTCATATTCTAAAAAATTTATGAGTTTATAAATTCTTTACTGCTCTGCGCTACAGCCCCTCGCACTGAACAATTTACGAGAGCAAGTACAAAAAGATAAGCGGGAACACAATACCTATAACGGCTAACTTCCAGCCACGTTTCCTGAAACTGAATTTTCCTTTTTCGATAAACATACCCGTACAGGCAATGACGATCATGCCGATACCGAAAATGTCTGAGTAATAAATCCACCAGTTGCTGGTGTCCTGATGTAATTGTGTCATTTGGCCGAGCAATGGCGTGGTACGGTAGCTTTCAATTTCGCCTTTGCCGGTGCTCAGGTCAACCTGCACGTCATGGTTTTCATACGAAATGCGCAATTTGTTTTCTTCTGCCCGAAAGCGCCTCAGGTTATCATTTATTTGTTGCTGCGCTGTGAAATTTTTGATCCACGATTCGTTGATCGAGTCTTTCTTGAGGGGTGTGATGGCAATTTCCTTTTTGTCGTACACATAGCTGCGCGGATGCCAGAGTTGGCGGTGGTTGAGGAAAATCCCCGACAGGGAAAAAGAGATGATCAGCCCTACATAAAAATAGGCGATGTCGCGGTGCGAGTTTCGTGAGGTTAGTTTCATTGCTATGCTTTAAGGTAAACTTTAGACAAATTTAACAATCGATTTATTCCCATGTATCTTGGAGAATATTTTCTGAAAATGAAAAAATACCTATGAACTAACCGTCAGGCCAACAGGCAACAAAAGATTGAGTAAATTTAAAGGCCAATAAATTTCTGTCCGGGAATAAAACGATCCTTTGCGATGTCTAATCGGTGTGTTAAGCCAACAAAGTCAAACCATGGCCATAGAATCGGATGAGAATTTGATTCAAAATGCCCTTGCCGGTGATCTTTTGGCTTTTAAGAAGCTGGTAAACAGGCATGAAGGAAAAGTAGCGGGCGTGGTGCGGTCTATGTTGGGGCAAACACCCGAGGCAGAAGATGTAGGCCAGGAAGTATTTATCCGGTTTTACGAGGCCTTGGGCAAATTCAGGGGCGACTCGGCCGTGAGTACCTACCTCACCCGCATAGCTATCAACCTGTCGCTGAACGAACTGAAAAGAAGAAAACGCAGGTTCTTTCTTTTTGCCGGAGATGACGAAGGCCACCAGGTTGCCATGAAGGACGACTCGCACGACCTGAATGAAATGCTGACGCTGGAGTTCGGCAAGTTAGATGCCGACTTTAGGACGGTGGCTACGCTCAGGCTGGTGGAGGGGTATTCAACAGAAGAGACGGCCGAGTTATTGGGCATACCGATGGGCACGGTGATGTCGCGGTTGGCACGGGCACAAAAGAAACTGAAAGAAGGATTATCAAAATATTTAAAAGAACAGGCATGAAAACAAAAATGGAAGATTTGTTTTTGCAGTCGCTCGATGGGCCGCTTACCCACGAGGAGAAAGAAAGGCTTGCCCAAGAGATGCTAGGCAACCATCAGTTTAAAAAAAGTGCAGATCAATACCTGCAATTGCGGGAGAAGCTGAAGCGCACAGAGCCCGATACGTTTGGCCCTTTCTTTGCCGAACGTATCGTGAATAAGATCAAAAATATGAAGCAAGAAATTGACTATCAGATATTTTTCTTCTTCCGGAAATATCAGGTGGCACTGATCGGAATTGTGGTAGCTCTGGTGGCGCTCAATATTGCTTTCTCCGACCAGCTTACACTCAAGTCAATTTTAGGTTTTGAAGATCAAAACCAGGGAGATTTGGTAACCATAGATTTTTTTCAAGATTTATCTAATTAATTGAAGTATGACAGCAGAAAGAAAAAAGGCCATGTTGATTATGTGTATCACGTTTGTGGTGGGTGTCATCACAGGGGGCTTGGCCACGGGCTTCTTTGCCCGCGAACATTATCACAACGAATGGGGCGGCAGGAGCAGCAGCGAGAGGAGCGGCAGGGGCGATTCGCACAGGCGCGAACGGTACTCGTTCAGCGAACGGATATTTTGGGTTACAGATGCAGACTCATCTCAGCAACTACGGATGAAGCCCATTTTGGATGAAACAGAAAAAAAGATTGACCAACTGCAAACCGACAGTTGGCAGCGGGTACGTGTGCTAATAGACTCCATGACTGTAAAATTAAAACCGATGCTGAGTGCCCACCAGCAGGAAGAACTGATGGAATATGTAACCCGGCACGACAAACGCACACGAGGTGATGATAAAGATAAAAGCAAAGACAAAGGCAGTGAGAAAGAAAAACACGAAAAAGAAGATTGACGAAACCTTCCTTGTAGGTACACGCTATTAGCTTTTTCTTTTTTTTGAATACTGATTTCTGAAAAGTTTCCGTTTAATTTCGCGCTTTGCGAAAAAACATGGAAGCATACCAGCAAACTGTTCAGTACCTGTACGAAAGCCTGCCTATGTTTCAACGGGTAGGCGCGGCAGCTTACAAAAAAGACTTGTCTAATACTTGGGCGCTTTGTGAAGTGGTCGGCAACCCCCATAAATTGTTTAAGAGTATTCACGTAGCCGGCACCAACGGCAAAGGCAGCAGTTCGCACATGCTGGCGGCCGTGCTGCAGGCAGCAGGATATAAAACCGGATTGTACACATCTCCCCACCTCAAAGAATTTACCGAGCGGATTAAGGTAAACGGAAAGGAAGTTTCCGAAGAATTTGTCGTGGCCTTTGTGCAGAAGATGCGCCCCACGCTGGATCAGGTCAAACCTTCGTTTTTTGAGACGACCGTAGTGATGGCTTTCGATTATTTTGCCCGTGAGCGAGTAGATGTTGCTGTCATAGAAGTAGGCTTGGGCGGGAGGCTTGACTCTACCAACGTAATTACTCCGGAAGTTTCGCTCATCACCAACATCGGGTGGGACCACATGGATTTGCTGGGTGATACCTTGCAAAAAATCGCTTATGAAAAAGCCGGTATTATCAAGCCAGGAATCCCAATTGTTATCAGCGAACGCCAGCCGGAAGTGCAAATTGTTTTTGAAGAGAAGGCAAGCGAAACCGGCAGTAAGATTTTATTTGCTACCGATCAATATCATATCACACCCATTCGGGAAGGAAATTATTCAGTTACCCATGCTGCACAAACAACAGTATATGAACTGGAACTGAAGGGTAGTTACCAAGAAAAAAATTTAGCCGGGGTGTTGTCTGTTTTGGATGAGATGCGCCAGAAAGGATTTTCTATTGCTGAGCAGGCAGTGACAGAAGGACTGAAAAAAACGGTTCAACTCACCGGGCTAAAAGGCCGCTGGCAGCAGTTGGGCGAGCGCCCGCTGACTGTTTGCGATACAGGGCACAACGAGCCGGGCGTGCGCGAAGTGCTCCACCAGATTGATCAACAGAAATTCAACAAGTTGCATATTGTGTGGGGTTCGGTGCGCGATAAAGATATAGACCGTGTATTGGCGCTGCTGCCAAAAAACGCGCACTACTATTTTTGTGCTGCCCACATTGCCCGCGCCATGCCGGCCGCGCAGTTGCAGGAAAAAGCAGCAACGTTTGGCTTGCATGGTGATGCCGTGACGGACGTAAATGAGGCCATTGCCAAGGCCAAGCAAAATGCTGCAGAGGATGATATGATCTTTATTGGCGGGAGCACGTTTGTGGTAGCCGAGATTTTTAATTTGTGATTTTTTGAAGGATGAAAAGTAAACTGAAACGATTTGAAATCAATGCCTCTCGCGATAACGTAATTGAGCCTGGCAAAGAAATTTACTTTCAGATCAAAGGAAAATGGAAGGAGCTGTACTTTCAAAACAATCATCCGCTTACCGTAGAGTTGGCCTGTGGCCGTGGGGAGTACTCGGTGGGCTTGGCCAGAAAATTTCCGGACCAAAATTTTGTGGGTGTTGATGTGAAAGGCGACCGCCTGTGGAAAGGCAGCACGTGGGCAACAGAAGAAGGTTTGAAAAATGTGGGCTTCTTGCGCACACAAATCCTCCATATCGAAAGTTTTTTTCAGGAAGGAGAGGTAGATCAAATCTGGCTCACGTTCCCCGACCCACGCCCCCGCCAGCGCGACATCAAACGCAGGCTGACAAGCCCCCGCTTTTTGGATATGTTTAAAAAGATATTGAAACCGGAAGGCTGGTTCCGTTTTAAAACAGATAACACCGGCTTGTTCGATTACACACTGGAAGAACTTCATCAGCGAACAGATATCAGCCGGTTGGCTTTTACACACGATCTTTATCAATCAGAGTTAAGAGACGAGTGCTTTGATATTAAAACCCGTTACGAAGAAATTTTTACGGCAGCGGGGGAGAAGATCAAGTACCTGAAATTCAGGTTTGTAAAATAATTGACACAACACACTATCAATTACTCAATCTAATTCCAGTTGCTCTAAAATTAAGGCAAGAGGATATTCTTTTAGTCCCGGCTTAGGCTCGGGGTTTCCTTCCAGGCTGATGCCTGCCACGGGCAGTTCCAAGAGCTGACGGAGCGGAATGCTTTCATCGGTTTTGATCAGCACTTCCATCTTTGTGGCCGCTTCTTGGATGGACTGAATACTTTGGTCATCTATAACGCGAACGGCAAACTCCACAATCACTTTTTCATTTTTTAGTTGACGGATAGCTGCTTTGTGCTGCAGCCAGTCTTCCACAGACAGTTGCACAATAATTTCCCGTTGAGGTGGCGCTAGTAATATTTCTGATGCTGCTATTTCAATAAAATCAACCTCGTATTCGTTTAAGAGATCGGAGTACGGCCCGCAAGTCTCTATTCCGAATTTTGGGCCTGCTACCCAAGCGGTTATCTCGCGGTATGTTTGCGGATTAACCTGCGGCACAGGAAAAGACAAATAGTCAACACCCATACCGGCACAGTAGCGGGCATCACTCAGGTTGGTGACGTTACTTACTTTTACTTTTGTTTTCAGCATGGCCCAAATATTGAAAAGAAAAAAATAACTTTGATGTCGGCTGAATTATTTTTTTGACAGAAAGGATTGATGAGGATACGAATTGTGATTTTATGTTGCATTGTGGGGCTATTCACTGTAAGATGTAGCCACACCGATGCAATTTCTGTAAATGCCCAAAGTTATTACCCACTGAGGGTGGGCGATTATCACCTGTACCAAGTGGTGCGCACTACTTACAACCAACTGACTTGCGCCAGTCCCGCTAACGACACTACCAAAAATTATTTTTTAAAAACAGTAGTAACCGATTCGCTCAAAAGCAGCGAAGGCGTTTATACATATACTATCCAACGATATATTAGTGCCGACACCACACAGGTATGGACTAACCTGGATACCTGGTCTGCCCGCATAACGCCCAACCAACTGGTGGTGAATGAAGAGAACATTCCCTACGTGAAGATCAACTTCCCCTTGCGCGACAGCGCGGTGTGGAACGGAAACTTGTACAACAATCTGGGCGAACAAGATTATAAACTCTTCAGTCACAACATCCCTTACCAATTAGGTAACGGAAAGAAGTTTTTAAATAGCTTGAAGGTAAGCGTCAGTAATATTAATAATTTGGTTAATCAGGATATTGAGTTTGAAGTGTATGCTGCTTCCGTAGGGCTTATCTACAAACAATCATCGGTATTAACTTACCTGACGGATGGAAACTGTTTTGGCACCAAAGCAGTAAAGACCGGAATTGACTACCGACAAACGTTGTTGCGTTATGGCCGCCAGTAGGTGGTTGCTTTGGTTGTTGTTGTCGCCTGTTACGCTCTGCGCACAGGTTAACCGGTATTTCGTTCAGTTTAAAGACAAGGCCGGCACTGTGTATTCAGTTAACAACCCTTCACAATTTCTTTCGCAAAAGAGTATCGAGCGGAGGGCGCGCGAAAATTTTGTTGTTACCTCAGAAGATTTTCCTGTCAACTCATCGTATGTAGCTCAGGTAAAAGCAACGGGCGCTTCCGTATTCTATTCTTCGCGTTGGTTCAATGGTGTGTTAATCCAGGCCAACGCCTCGGTAGTGCCGGCTGTGGCCGGATTGCCCTGTGTATCTTCCGTTCAGTTAGTAGCCCCCGGTGCTAAGTTGGTGGGAGGGCGCACACAGACAAAACAAAAATTTGAAAGAGCGTTGAGCGGTACTTCGGCTCCTAATTTTCCGCAACTTCAAATGATTGGGGTTGACCAAATGCAACAGCAGGGATATCATGGCGAAGGTATGGACGTAGCCGTTTTCGATGGCGGATTTATAGGCGTGAATACATTAAGTGCATTTCAAACAATTTACACGGAGAGCCGCTTGAAAGAGACTTTCAACTTCGTGAAGAACACGGCTGACGTTTATTCTGACGACACGCACGGAGAAGAAGTATTGTCGGTGATGGCTGGCGTTTCGGGAAGCTATTTAGGCGGTGCTTACAAGGCCAACTTTTATCTCTACGAAACGGAAGATGTTACGACCGAATACAAGGTAGAAGAATACAACTGGCTGCTGGCTGCCGAACGTGCCGACAGCATTGGGGTGAGTGTGATCAGTTCTTCGCTTGGGTACAGCACGTTTGACGATCCGTCCATGAACTATTCGCTTTCGGATTTGAATGGAAAGACATCTGTTATTTCGCGGGCAGCGCGGGCGGCTGCGCTGCGGGGCATGGTGGTAGTAAACGCGGCCGGAAATTTTTATGATGCTTCGTGGCCAAAGATACTTTTTCCCGCAGATGCGGAAGGAATTTTGGCTTGCGCCTCGGTAGATGGCAACAGTATCTGGAGCACTTTTAGTTTGGTGGGACCTACCGCTGATGGGCGCATTAAACCGGATGTGGCCGCCATGGGCAGCGGCACAGCCGTCATCAGTTCTTCGGGAAGTTTGGCCGGCCAGTACGGCACTTCGTTTTCTACACCGTTGGTCGCTTCTCTGGCAGTCGGGTTGCGGCAGGCGCTGCCCAATGCGTCAGCCGGAGAAATTTATTCGCGTGTGATAAACTCTGCTTCGCTGAGCGAAAATCCCAATTACCAACTAGGTTACGGCATTCCCAATTTTTCAAAAGCACTGACGTTAACCTCTTTTCAGGAGGCATTTCAGCTATATCCCAATCCAATATCTAAAGAAGTAAAGATTGTTTTCAAAAATCCCGATGGTGTTAACTTTAGTTTCGATTTGTATGATTCCGGTGGTCAAAAGGTGTTGGAGTTGAAAGACGTTGTAACGTGGCAAAACAACCCTTATCCCATTGATGTTTCAGCGGTGGCGGCCGGAGTTTATTACGCACGGGTTTCCACACCTCAATACACGGAAACGGTTCGCTTGGTCAGGATCAATTGATTTGAAGTTCATGTAGTCGGCAACTTCGTTATTGAAGATATACAGAAAGAAACCGATGGCGATGATGGCACTTCCGAAGAAGAGGAAACAGACGATATGAAATGAACCAGTTACCCGAATTTTCCACATCAACTATTATTCCTAATTTGCGTTTTATTTTCACGGTTTAACATCATGTTCAAGCAGACGAAGTGGTTATTTTTTGCCGTTGTTTTGGTGCTGGCAACCGCCTGTGTAACAAACAAAAAACATTTGCTCTTTCAAAAAAATGATTTGGCACAACAATACCCCATTGATACGGCCGTCAGGATATACCAACTCCAACCATTTGATTATAAGGTACAAACCAACGATATTATTTCCGTACGCTACCAAAGCCTGACCCAAAAGGAATTTGATTTTTTAAGCCAGCAAACGCAGCAAGGTGCAGGCGCTATGTCGGGTGGAGGAGGGTACATTGGCGGTGCACTTCTTTTGGGAGAACTGGTGGACGATCATGGTGAGATACCTGTGCCCGTAGTGGGGAAAGTAAGAGTGGCCGGCCTCACAGTTTTTCAAATTCAAGATACACTTCAAAAGATTGTTAAAGTTTATTTGGAGGCACCCATCGTAAAAGTAAGGCTTTTAAATTACCGCATTACAGTTCTGGGCGAAGTACAAAGAGAAGGCCAAGTGATGTTGAACAATAACCGTGTGAGTTTGCCCGAAGCCTTAGGTTTGGCCGGTGGGATAAACGATTACGCAGACCGCTCAAAAGTTAAAATCCTCAGACAGGTGGGCTCTAAAATGGAAGTGTACTATGTGAACCTGTTGAGTGAAGACTTTGTCAAATCACCTTATTATTATGTGCATCAAAATGACGTGATCATTGTGCCTCCCTTAAAGCAACGTCCTTACCGGATGTATTTCGGGCAAAACCTAGCCTTAGTGCTGTCGGCAGTTTCTATCGTATTGTTGGTGATTACATTAAACAGAAGATGAGTTCATCAAAGCCCGATATGTTGCCCAAGGCGAATCCGCTCGATGGATCGAACATAGATTACAAACGAATTGCCTACCGCGCATTGCGCTATTGGTATTTGGTTGTGCTGTCGTTAGTTATTTCGCTCACGTATGTTTTCTTAACCAACCGCTATGCCGACCGGGTATATCCCATCACGGCTTCTGTCATTGTTCGCGAAAAAGAAGATGCCAGCGGAGCCGACCTGCTGTATAAAAATTCTTTGATAGACCCTTACCGGAATTATCTGAACGAACCTTACATTATTCGTTCCTACCCCTTGGTTCAGGAGGTGATTGAAAACCTGAATTTTGAAGTGGCCTTTTACAGCGAAGGTGATATCAAAACCACGGAGGCCTACCACATGCCGGTAAAAGTAAAGTTGCTGGTGAAGAACGGATCGTATGGCGCCTCGTTGCTGTTTAAAGCTATAGACCAGCACACGTTTTTGATTAGCAACCGCGAAGAGCCCGATCAGAAAAAAATATTTCAGTACAGCGACAGTTTAGAATTTCAAGGCCATCATTTTATCGTGACCAAAACTGATTCAGTAGGCTTAACCTTCATCATCGGAAAATCTTTTATACTAACATTTTTAGATCCTATCTCGGTTACTTCTTCGTACATCGGGCGGCTGGGCGCTGAGTGGGCCGAAGAAGGGGCTGGTGTGCTTAACTTGTCTATCAATGGCACCAACCCCGACAAAGAAATTGATTTCATGAATGGCCTGATCACAAAATATCAGCAGTATGATTTAGACAAAAAAAACCTGACAGCCGAGCGCACCATTCTCTTTATCAGAAAACAATTAGATGATATTTCCGATTCACTCCATCATTCAGAAAATAAATTGCAGCAATTTCAAATCACTAACAGTACTGAAAAAATTGATGAAGAATCAAAACGGTTATTTGAAAAATTCGATAAACTGGATGAGCAAAAAACCGAATTGACGATACGCTCCAACTATTATGATTATTTGGAAAAGTATATCCGCCAGGGCAAAAACCTTGATCTGGTGATTTTACCTTCTTCTATTGGCGTTAGCGATAACGTATTATCCACGATGGTAGGCAAGATGATAGACATTCAGATAGAGTTGAAAACATATTTGGATAAAGGCCTGATAGAAAACCCGATGGTGGCCACTGGGTTAGACAGGCTGGAGAAAATAAAAAACAATCTACAGGAATCTATCCGTTCACTGCGGGTAACAGATAAACTAAAAGGCGACTTAGTTGACCGGCAAATTGGCTTGTTGGAAAAGCAGATGAACCAGTTGCCCATCACCCAGCGGCAATATATTTCTATACAACGCAGCTATTCTTTGTTAGAAGGAATGTATGTTTTTTTAATGCAAAAAATGTCGGAGGCAGGCATTTCCAAAGCTTCGAACATATCCAGCATACAGCGTGTCAACCCGCCCATGCAGGGCGGAGCCATCTCGCCCAACACAAGCAGAAATTATATGTTTGGCTGGCTCATTGGGTTGCTGATACCTGCGGCCGGTTTTGTATTGGTAGAGTTGTTCAATCATAAAGTTCAGTCGAAAGAAGATATTGAAAAGATTACCTCCATTCCTTTCGTGGGCGGTATCGGGCATCACGACACAAAAGATAATCTGGCGGTAACACTCCAGCCTAAGTCTTCTGTGGCCGAATCGTTCCGGGCTATCCGTTCTAACCTGAATTTTTTTACCGGCAATCAAATCAAAAAAGTTTTTGTCGTCTCCAGTTCGATCAGTGGCGAAGGCAAAACATTTTCTACGATCAACCTGGCTACGGTTTTTGCTATGTCGGGTCGCAAGACATTGATTATCGGGGCTGATATGCGCAAGCCTAAAATTTTTACAGACTTTAATTTGACCAACGACAGAGGGCTGAGCAATTACCTCAGTGATCTCAAATCTTTTCAGGAGGTGGTGCAGCATACTTCTGTAGAAAATTTGGATGTCATCAGCGGTGGTCCCGTGCCGCCCAATCCTTCCGAACTATTACTCACCGGTCGCTTTGATCTGCTGCTGAAAGAAGCATTGGTTACCTACGATTATATTATTATAGACACCCCGCCTTTGGCCATCGTAACCGATGCTTTTGAGTTAGCCAAACATGCCGACCACTCCGTATTTATTGTCAGACAAAACTATACACCCAAAGCATTGTTGAAGGACGTAGATGATTTTTACCGGTCGGGCAAACTCAAGAGCGTGAGTATTGTGCTGAACGATATTTATAAAACCGGTTATGGCTATGGCTATAGCTACGGCTATTCGTATGGGTACGGTTACGGATTTGGGTCTTCAAAAAAGAAAAAAGGGTACGGCTATTATTCTTAGATCATGATGGAACGGTCGTCAAAAATTTATGTGGCCGGCCACCGCGGCATGGTAGGCTCAGCGATATACCGGGCGCTAACGAGTGCAGGACATCAGAATATAATTACCCGTACTTCAACTGAGTTGGATCTCCGAAGCCAACAGGCTGTCAATTTATTTTTTGAAAAAGAAAAACCGGAATATGTTTTTTTGGCTGCGGCCAAAGTAGGGGGCATTTTGGCCAACAGCCAGTATAAAGCCGATTTTATTTACGACAACCTATTGATCGAAGCCAATGTGGTGAAGGCAGCCCACGATGTGAAAGTAAAAAAACTGATGTTGCTCGGGTCGTCCTGCATTTATCCCAAGTTTGCCGAGCAGCCCATTAAAGAAGAATCGCTCCTGACGGGTGCGTTAGAGCCTACCAACGATGCGTATGCCGTGGCAAAAATTGCCGGCATCAAATTGTGCCAGTCGTTCCACCAACAGTATGGCGACAACTTTATCAGCGTGATGCCCTCCAACTTATATGGTTATGGCGACAATTATCATCCGGTTAATTCGCATGTATTGCCCGCGCTGATCAGAAGGTTTCACGAAGCAAAAACACAAAACTTGCCAGAGGTGGTGATCTGGGGGAGCGGCAGCCCCTTGCGCGAATTTTTGTTTGCCGATGATCTGGCCGATGCGTGTCTGTTTTTGATGAACAACTATAACTCTCCGGAAATCATCAATATCGGCAGTGGCTCAGATGTTTCCATTTTAGAATTGGCGAAAATGATTGCGCATGAAGTGGGCTACCAGGGCAAGATCAGCAACGACCTATCGAAGCCGGATGGTACCCCGCGCAAACTGATGGATGTATCCAAACTGCATGCCTTAGGGTGGAAACACAAAACCGAACTGAAAGACGGCATACGGCTTTCCTACAAAGATTTTTTGAATAAGTACGAAACAACGGCTCAATGAAAACAGCTTTGATTACAGGCATCACAGGTCAAGATGGTGCCTACCTGACCGAACTCCTTCTGGGAAAAGGATATTTTGTGCATGGCATCAAGCGCAGGTCTTCCTTGTTCAATACCGACCGGATTGATCACTTGTACCAAGATCAGCACGAAAATAACCTGAAGTTGAAACTTCATTATGGCGACCTGACTGACTCCACCAACCTGATCCGCATCATTCAGGAGACACAACCTGACGAAATTTACAACCTCGCGGCCATGAGCCACGTGAAGGTAAGTTTTGATACACCCGAATATACTGCCAACGCAGACGGCATTGGCACGTTGCGTATTCTGGAAGCGGTGAAGATGTTGGGGCTGGCAAAGAAAACAAAAATATATCAGGCCTCTACCTCCGAGTTGTACGGGCTGGTGCAAGCTGTGCCTCAAAATGAAAAGACTCCTTTTTATCCGCGCTCGCCTTATGCTGTAGCCAAACTGTATGCGTATTGGATCACCGTCAACTACCGCGAAGCGTATGGGCTGTTTGCTTCCAATGGAATTTTGTTTAACCACGAGTCGCCCTTGCGGGGCGAAACTTTTGTTACCCGCAAAATCACCCGTGCCGTTGCCAAGATTGCTCTGGGGCTGGAGAAAAAATTATATATCGGCAACCTCGATGCCCGCAGAGACTGGGGGCACGCCAAAGATTTTGTAGAAGCCATGTGGCTGATCTTGCAACAACCCGAACCTGATGATTTTGTGATTGCCACCGGAAAGACTACCTACGTCAGAGATTTTATACGCATGGCTTTTGCTGAAGTGGGTTACACCATCCGCTTCGAAGGAAAAGGAGCAGATGAAGTAGGCGTGCTGGAGTCCGTTGATAAAGACAAAGCTCCACACAGTTCTACACACCCCAAGCCGGGCGATGTGCTGGTGGCCATAGACAAGTCATATTTCCGGCCCACCGAAGTAGATCTACTGATTGGCGATGCTACCAAAGCCAAAACGAAGTTGAACTGGCAACCTAAATACGATCTCAACATGCTGGTGAAAGAAATGGTGGAAGCGGACGTAAAACTTTTTCAGCGCGATATTGTACTAAAAGAAAAAGGGCATAAAGTATTTCATCCCACCGAATAAGATTTTCGCATGTGCAGAATAGCCGGCATAGCAGCCCACCCTTCTCGGCAAAGAACCGAGGCCGTTGTGGCTATGCTGAAAAGTTTAGCACATGGCGGCCCCGATGACGAAGGTATTTTTGAAGATGAGCACGTAGCACTGGGGCACCGCAGGCTTTCGATCATTGACCTTTCTCAGGCCGGCCATCAGCCCATGCTTTCCGAGGATGGCAATTTGGTCATCACATTCAACGGAGAGATTTATAATTTCCAGGCACTCAGAAAGGAACTGGAAACATTCGGGCAGGTATTTAAGACCCACAGCGACACCGAAGTAATTCTGCAGGCTTACCGTCTGTGGGGCACAGAGGCATTCCACCGCTTCGAAGGGATCTTTGCTTTCGCCCTGTATGACAAACAACAAAACAAATTATTGCTGGTGAGAGATCAGGTGGGCGTAAAGCCCTTGTACTATTCTTTCCGCAACGACCAACTGATTTTTTCGTCTGAAGTACGTGCCTTTAAGGCGATAGACCCCAACTGGCCCGAGAGCCATACGTGGCGCACACTTTTCTTAGCTTTTGGGTCATTGCCTCATCCCACTACTACTCTGCGGGGAGTCTATGGTTTAGAGCCCGGCACATGGATGGCAATAGACTTACATAATTTTTCAAAATCCATCAACAGATATCATTTTCCGGTATCAGTTGATAACTCTGTTAACTATGGCAGTGCATTGGAACTGACCCGTGCCGGTGTGATGGAAGCAGTAAAAAAAAACCTGATAGCCGATGCCCCGCTGGGAGTATTTTTAAGTGGGGGTATTGATTCCAGTTTGTTGACTTTACTGGCCGATAAGTTGCAAGATGGCGTAAAAAGTATTTCCATTAATTTTGATGATGCCCAGTTTGATGAGCGCCCTTTTCAAAAAAGGGTGTTGGAGTGTACTCAAAATACCGACCACATTGCCCACCGCGTTACTGCACGTATGTTTTGGGATTCGCTGGATGATATTTGGTGCGCGATGGATCAGCCCACCAATGACGGAGTAAATACTTATTTTGTTTCGCGTTGCGCCCATCGCGATGGCCTGAAAACTGTGCTGTCGGGACTGGGTGCCGATGAGGTTTTTGGGGGGTACGCTTCTTTCGGACGTATCCGGATGGTAAAATATTTACGCTCGATGCTGCCCTTCCGGACAACAACGGCACACCTGCTGAGCCGCTACAATGAATCGCTCAGGCGGTTGGTGTTTTTAGATATACGAGGGCCTGTGGGAGACTACCTGTTCCTGCGGGGCATCCACACACCCGATGCCATCGCCTCGCTGCTTCAATGTGATGAACAAGAGGTGTGGGATATTTTACAGGATGTAACAATAGATTTGCCGGACAACATCCGGAATGATGAGTACGTGTCGCACTTAGAGTTTAAAGTGTACATGACCAATCAACTGCTGAAAGACACCGATATGATGAGCATGTGGCATGGCCTGGAAGTGCGTGTGCCTTTTTTAGATACCGAGTTGTTGAAAAAAATCTATTCGGTTCCTGCCGCGGTCAGGTATCCGCAGCACAGCACAAAAAAACTACTGACGGATGCCTTGTCGGGTGTGTTGCCCGAGGATATTGTCAACCGCAGAAAGAAGGGGTTTACTTTTCCGCTGTCTGTGTGGATGAAAGAGGATATTGAAAAACTTAAAGATTTGTGCAGGCCGGATCACCGCGACAGCTACACACAAGATTTTCTGCAACATCGCATCCACTGGAGTAAGTACTGGAGCCTGGCCGTACTCAACCAGTTTCGCTAAAGCAGCCGAGGAATTTTACCATCATGAGAATCGGGGGCGTGGTCTTTTACTGTCTTTCAATTACCTTTGCGGACAATACATGAAACCAAACAGAACTGTTATTGAAGCGGGGCGTACCGAAAAAAACTATTGGCAGGATCTGTGGCATTTCCGCGAGCTATTTTACATCCTTTCATGGCGCGATGTAAAGGTGCGCTACAAACAAACGGTGCTGGGTGCCGCGTGGGCCATCATCCGGCCGCTGCTGACTACCATTATTTTTACGGTCGTGTTCAGCCGCGTGGCCAAACTTCCCGCTCCGGGCAGCGCCCCCTACGCTATCATGGTTTTTGCAGGCATGCTGCCCTGGCAGTTTTTTGCCAGCGCCCTGTCTGAAGCCAGCAACAGCCTCATCGGCAATGCCAACTTAGTTTCAAAAGTATATTTCCCGCGCATGATCATCCCGGCCAGTTCCATCTTCACCAGCCTGGTTGATTTTGCTATCTCTTTTTTACTGCTGTTGTGCATGATGGCCTTTTATCAGGTCATGCCCGACATAAAAATAATGTTGCTGCCGGTCTTTATCCTGCTGGCGCTGGCAGCCGCACTGGGGGTGGGGCTTTATGTTACCGCGCTCAACGTAAAATATCGCGATGTGCGCTATGTCATTCCCTTTGTGGTACAGTTGGGTTTGTACCTTACACCCATCGGGTTCAGCAGCAGCATCGTGCCGGAGAAGTGGCGGCTGTGGTATGCCCTCAATCCCATGGTAGGTATTGTGGACGGCTTTCGCTGGTGTATTTTAAATGAACCGATGAACTGGACGGCACTGGCCATTTCCACATCAGTAATCTTGCTTTTTCTTTTGATAGGCATCTTCTACTTCCGTAAAACCGAACGCGGCTTTGCCGATAACATCTAACTTATGTCTGATACGGTTATCCGGGTAGAAAATCTTTCCAAGCGTTTCATCATCTCGCACGAAGAGCGCGAGCCGTATAAGTCGCTGCGCGATGTAATGGTGCGGAAAACAAAAAAGTGGATAGGCCTAAACAAACAAAAGCCCCACCTGACACATGAAGAATTTTGGGCGCTGAAAGACCTTAACTTTGAAATTAAGCAGGGCGACCGCGTGGGCATCATCGGGCGCAACGGAGCGGGCAAGAGCACGCTATTGAAAATTCTGAGCCGCATTACTGAACCCACCCAAGGCCGCATTACTATTGATGGGCGGGTGGCTTCGTTGCTGGAGGTGGGCACGGGCTTTCACCCTGAACTGACAGGCCGCGAAAATATTTTTTTGAATGGCGCCATCCTCGGCATGAGCCGCGCGGAGATACGGGCCAAGTTCGATGAGATCGTAGCCTTTGCGGAAGTAGAAAAATTTCTCGACACACCCGTGAAGCGTTACAGCAGCGGCATGTATGTGCGCCTCGCCTTTGCCGTGGCCGCCCACTTAGAGCCCGAGATATTAATTGTGGACGAAGTGCTGGCCGTAGGCGATGCTCAGTTCCAAAAAAAATGTCTCGGCAAAATGGAAGACGTCAGTAAAAATGAAGGGAGAACGGTGTTGTTTGTGAGCCATGATTTAAACGCAGTACACAAACTTTGTTCGGTTGGCGTTTTATTAAATAATGGAAGTATATATTATGCAGGTGCTATTAATAAGGTGATAGAGAGTTATGTTAGCCATTCAAAAAATATATCATCAAACTATGTTCGTATAGGTACAGGAGAAATACAATTAATTGATATTATATTTTTAAATGAAAACGGTGTAGAATTGACTGAACTTTCAACAGAACAAGCTGTAGTAGTAAAGATGAAGTGCAAAGCAAATAGAAGCATGAAGGGTGTACAGTTTGCTGTTTGTTTTAATAATATTCACAACTCTAGAATTACAAGCCTATGGACAGCCTTTAAAGGTATTTCATTTGACGTAAATGAAGGTATTTTTAGTTTGATATTTACGATTGATAGGCTGGGACTTATACCAGGTGACTATCAAATTCTATCACATATTAATTGTGGTGATATCTTGATTGAGAAGATTGATAATTTTAAATTCATTACAGTTTCTCACGCAATTTTTTCTATTGAATATGCTGTACCAACATTATCTCAAGGTGTTTACTTAGAGAATTTTCATGTTACACTTGAATAAAGTATATCAGTATTAAATAACTAGTTAGTAGGTTGTTCCGATATATAAATATCACAAAATGAACGAGATAGTCAATTGGTATTTTTCTCAATATGGACAAGATAAGGCTTTAGCTGAGGTTATATTTAGGAACAAGACTCATGGGGTATTTTTAGACATTGGAGCAAATGACGGTGTTACATATAGCAATACTTATTTTTTTGAAAAAGAATTGAAATGGAATGGTGTCTGTATAGAACCCTTACCCCACACATTCGAGAAATTAAAACAAAATCGTGATTGTATTGTCGAGAATTGTGCCGTTGGTGCAAAAAACTCAAAAGAGATTTTTTTGGAGATATCGGGTTATGCAGAAATGCTTTCTGGATTAAAATCTAAGTATGATAAAAGGCATTTAGATAGAATAGATTCTGAGATAAAACTGTATGGTGGTACCAAAAAAGAAGTAGAACTTAATGTAGTAAACATAAATCAATTGATAATGAAACATTCAATTGATCTAATTGATTATTGCAATATTGATACGGAAGGAAGTGAGTTATACATTTTGAAAGCAGTTAATTTTAATAAAATAAAAATTAATGTATTAACAGTTGAGGCTAATTACAAAATAGACAGAATAAAATTAAAGTTTTATTTATTTTTAAGAGGTTACCGATACGTCTGTAATTTCGGAAACGACATGTTATTTATTCATTTAAGATTATTGAACGAGTTAGGTGATATTTCTATTTTGAAACATTTAATTTCTAAGGCTATATTATAGTATTTGAAGTTTTTTAATTAAATATTCTAAATCGGTTTTATTAACGTTATAAAAATCTGCTTCGATTATGTTTTCCATATTTAAATACAAGAAAATTAAAATAGAGAACAGATATATATTTTTAAGAAAATACTCAGTTGATTTTGAAGTCTTTGATTATGTTTTTAAAAAAAAATATCATCACCCTCATCTGCCTATTCTCAGCGAGCAGCCAATAATTCTTGATCTTGGTAGCAACATTGGTCTTACAGTTGTTGATATCAAATTAATGTATCCGAAAAGTATGGTGTATGGTTTTGAGATGGATTATGATAACTATCTACTATCATTAAAAAATACTAAAGGGTTATCAGATGTTTTCATTTTTAATAAAGCAGTCTGGTTTGAGAACACAACTCTTTCTTATAATAAAATGGTGAATTATGATGCTTATAAATTATCAATAAACACTGACAGAGAAATTGAAAACAAGATTAATGTCACCACAACTACGATTAACCAAATAATAGCTGATAATAAAATAGAAGTAATTGATTATCTAAAAATGGATATTGAAGGGGCTGAGTTAGAAATTTTTCAAAACGATTTAAGCTGGTTATCCATTGTAAAAGAGATAAAGATCGAGGTTCATTACCCACCTGAGAAATTGAATTTCTTTCTTAAGCAGTTGGATTCTTTAGGGTTTAAGACAATGAAAGATGAAAAGCATTGGTCAACCGTCATAGCTTATAAATCTTGAGAGTCAGTATAATTAAAGATTGGGAAGGTGACTTAATGCGGCAAACACCCGGATGCCGTGGTGAGTGGCAGGGAATCAAGTTTCATCAGGGATTTATGCCGTGGGCAGATGTTATAGTCGTACTAAATGCCAATCCAAGAAACCTATATGGTTTTTTTAGGGAAGGCGGGAAATGGATTATGAGCCAAGAGCCACCACACGAATTTTATCGATGGCAAACTAAAGTGTTTTCTTCCTTTGATCAAATCTTTACATTTTGGCCGCAAGCAGATTTTCCATCATTGAAGTTGACCCACACACAAACAAGCTTACCTTGGCACGTGGGTAAGACTTATGATCAATTACTGTTATTAAACTATCAGTCGTTGAATAAATCAGATGATGTGACTTGGATTACAAGCAGCCTGAATACAAGGCCGGGACATGCAGTGCGTTTAAATTTTATGAATGCACTCAATCAACATCAATTTCCTTATCATTTAATGGGTCGAGGTTTCCGTCCGATAGCTGACAAGTTTGATGGACTTGCTCCGATAAAATACAGTATAGCCATTGAAAATTTTTCATGTGCTGATTATTGGACAGAGAAAATTGCAGATTGTTTTTTAAGTTGGACTATGCCTTTTTACTATGGGTGCACAAATATTACAGATTACTTCCCACCTGAATCTATGATCTTAATTGATCCGCTACAACCTGATATAACCATGGAGATAATGAAAGAGGCCGTAGCTCTAGATAAGTGGAAAAAAGCATTGCCTTGGATCGCAGAGGCTAGACAATTGATTTTAAATAAATATCAGTTTTTCCCCTCAGTCGTGGATAAACTGAAGCAATTTGAAATTGCACAGAAGCCTCGAAGGTTATCATTTATTCCTAAGGCCACATGAAAGAGTTACCGAAGGTAAGCGTACTCATGCCAGTCTATAATGCAGCACTTTTTCTGGACGAGTCAATTTCTGCTGTTTTAACCCAAACTTATAAAAATTTTGAATTCATTATAGTGAATGATGGTTCAACTGATTCATCAAAAGAAAAAATTTTGAAATATGATGACCCCAGAATAGTTTATCTGGAACTTAGCTATAATCAAGGAATTGTTGATGCTCTTAATTTGGGACTTTCGAAAGCAAAAGGTAAGTACATTGTACGAACAGACGCAGATGATAAGCCGTTACCACATATGATTGAGCGTTTGATTGATTTTTTAGAAAACCATGAAGACTATGTAGCGTGTGGAGCATTCATGAAATCAATGCAAACCGGAGCTATACTTTCGTACCCAACGGAAGATGAAGAATTGAAGATATATACCCTTGGGGCATGCCCTTTTTCTCATTCTGTTGTTACTTTTAGAACTCAAGTTCTAAAAGATTATCAATTGAAGTACAACAAGATGTATTTGGATGGGGAGGATCATGGATTGTGGACAGAGCTTCTACCTCTCGGCAAATTCAAAAATTTACCTGATGTATTGGTAATGTACAGAGAATCAGAGTCACAAATTACCAATCAAAAAAAATATAAGGAAAATTATATAACTGCAAGACATTCTATCTTCCAACGACAGGCCTTTCTCTATTTCGCACTTAATCAAATAGATGCAGTACATTACAGTAAATTAATTACTTCGCAAGTTGTCAATGAGGATGAACTCGAATTGATAGGCAGATTAATTATTTCAATTGTCAAAAAAAGACATTTATTTAGTTCGAAGAAATCAAGAAGGTTTTTTGCTATTAAGTGGTTTGGACTATGTTTGCATGCTGATGTTAAGAGTGTTAGGGCAGCATGTGTTTATCTAAGATATGTTATAAAATTTGATACTCGAATTATGAACCTTTATCACACAGTTCTATTACTGTTTAAGAAAAATGAAATTTTCAGATCTAAGAAATATTGGGAGAACCGTTATCAAATCGGAAAAAATTCTGGAGCAGGGTCATACAATCACTTGGCTCAATTCAAAGCAGATACAATTAATCAGTGGACTGTTGAGAAAGGAATTAACAGTTTTATAGAATTTGGCTGTGGTGATGGAAATCAGCTTTCACTACTGAATATACCCAATTACATTGGGTTAGATGTGTCCCCCACAGCGATCAAGTTGTGTATTGCTCGGTTTAAAGAAGATCAAACAAAAAGTTTTTTTTTATTTGACCAAGATTGCTTTTTAGATAATGGAGGTCGAATGGTTTGCGACTGTAGCTTGTCATTAGATGTGCTGTATCATTTAGTAGAAGAAGATGTTTACTGGAAATATTTAGATATTTTATTTAGTTCAGCAAAAAAATTTGTAGTCATATATGCTGCTAATCTTACCTTACCACAAATGACTTCGCACGAGCTATATCGTGAGTTTACTAAAGATATTTCAGTAAGATATCCTCAGTGGCGATTAGAGGAAATTAAAAAAAACAAATACCCTGCAATTAATTATGAGGATCAAGAAGGTAGTTTAGCAGACTTTTTTCTTTTTTCTAAAAAATCTTTATAGAATTAATCCTTTGAAACATATTCTGTTTATTACATCAGAAAAACTCAATCCTACACATCAAGTTACTTCTATCTTTGAGTTGGCTCAAGCCAGAGCCATTCGAAAGCAATATAAGGTTAACATCTTATCTGTAGATTATCGAGGCTCTTTTGAAGCAACAGGGAAATCTTTTATTAAATCTTCATTAAGATTAGAATTACATGTTTGTTTAAAATACTTAAAAGAGTGCTTGAAGTCTGCGTTGTATTTATCAGGCATAAAGAAATGGGTTAATACCTATATAATAGATGATATCTGTGTTACTGAAAGTCAGTGTTATTCCTTTTCTATTTTTAATACCTTGGAGGATCAGATTAAAAATTGGTGTAAAGGAGGGTGGATAGCTGTGAATGAAATTTTAGCTAATAAAGGTAAGCCGGATGTTGTGCATGCCCATGGCCGCTTTCTGTTTGCGGGTTACCTAGCTTATCAGATAAAAATGAAAATTAATATTCCATACATCTATACTGAACATAGTACCTACTATCGTACAGGTAGGGCACCTAAGGAAGCTAAAGCATATTTGAATGAAGTTTTGAATGAAGCAAACCAGATAATTTTTGTTAGCGAAGCCTTGAAAAAAGAT
Organism: Bacteroidota bacterium; assembly: GCA_018267215.1. Classification (GTDB taxonomy): domain Bacteria; phylum Bacteroidota; class Bacteroidia; order Cytophagales; family Cyclobacteriaceae; genus ELB16-189. The sequence continues at coordinate 7,651 of JAFDYX010000013.1, read as the reverse complement.
GTGGAAATATTTTTAGATAGCCCCATCCATTTTTCTAAGATTGTTCCCAACGTATTGCATGAAATTTTTGAGGAAGAAATTTATCCAAGTAGAAGATTAGAAGGATTTCAATTTATTTCAGTTGGTGCATTAGAGTATAAAAAAGGATTTGATGTATTGATACGAGCATTTCAAACAGCCTTTGAAGGGGATACTAGTGTAAGGTTACTTATTGTTGGTGATGGGACTGAGGAGAAAAGCCTGAAAGAGTTGGTAATGAAATTAAGGGTAACTAATATTGAGTTTGCTCGTCAGCAACCCAAAGAAATGATTAAACAATTTTTGGATGATAGTGATGCATTTGTATTGGCCAGTAGAGTAGAGACTTTTGGGGTAGTTATTATTGAGGCTTTAGCACGCGGGTTACCCGTATTAGCCACTCGATGTGGAGGCCCTGAATTTTTTCTGTCGGCAGATAGAGGTATATTGGTCGAGCCCGAAGAAGTAAATGAATTGGTAGAATCATTAAGAAAAATAAGACATGAAATAGATAGGTATAACCCGATAACACTTCATACCGATGCTGTAAATGAATTTGGTCATATAGCATTTTTAAATAGAATGAAACTTATCTATGACAGCACATGATTTGTATCCTTGATTAAAGGGCCACTACTTATTCTTTCTCCTGAATATATACACTACATCAGGAGTAAGGTTTGTTTTTCACTAGCACATATTTATAGATAACTAAAAAGTATTACTTTACTATGCTAAATGAGCCTTTGGTAAGTGTATTAATGACAGCCTACAACCGCGAAAAATATATTGCAGAAGCCATAGAAAGTGTATTGGCTTCCACGTACAAAAACTTTGAGCTGATTATTGTTGACGACTGTTCGGAAGATAACACTGTAGCGATAGCGCGCAGTTACGAACAGAAAGACAATCGCGTTAAGGTTTATGTAAACGAACATAATTTGGGCGATTACCCCAATCGGAATAAAGCGGTTAGTTATGCAAAAGGTAAGTATATTAAATATCTCGACAGTGACGATATAATTTATTATTATGGATTAGATGTCATGGTGAACTATATGGAAAGGTTTCCAGATGCTGGTTTTGCGTTGTCATCTATAAGTGAAATTCAAAGATCATTTCCGATTTGTATATCACCTTTTGAAATTTATCATGAGCACTTTAATGGATTTGGGCATTTTGACAGGGCTCCGGGCTCATCTATTATAAAAAGAGAAGTTTTTAATTCTATAGGTGGCTTTTCTGGGAAGCGAATGATTGGCGATTATGAGTTTTGGCTTAAAATTAGCAGAGAATACCCCATGGTAAAAATACCCATAGATTTATACTGGTCTAGAATTCATGAAGGAAGTGAGTTACAATCAAATTATGCGAAAATTAACTATGGTAGACTAAAGCATGAGGTATTAACAGAAGCTTTACTTCATCCATCTTGTCCAATGGATGCTGAACAAATACATTTAATATTAAAAAAAAACAGCATCAAGATGTATAAAATGGGCATAAAGCAAATTCTTTATAAGATAAAACACTATTTATAGCCCTTGCATTTAATATGATATATGCTAACAATCATTAACTACGGCATCGGCAACTTAGCTTCTATCCAAAATATGTTGAAGCGTATCGGAGTTGAGGCGTTGGTCTCTTCGCGCGAAGAAGATTTGCAACGTGCCACTAAAATTATTTTACCTGGCGTGGGCGCATTTGATACCTGTGCTTCCAAATTGCACCACACAGGGTTGATCCCCCTGCTCAACAAAAAAGTGAAGGAAGATAAAACACCCTTGCTCGGCATCTGCGTGGGCATGCAGTTGCTGTTAGAAGGAAGTGAAGAAGGAAAACTGCCCGGCTTAGGCTGGATGAAAGGCAGGAATGTGAAATTTGATACTTCTCGTTTACCGGATAATCATAAAATTCCGCACATGAGCTGGTCAGACGTTTCTGTGGCTAAACCATCTGCATTGACGCAGGGGCTTGGTGACGATGCCCGTTTTTATTTTGTACACTCTTATCATGCCTCTGTAACCGAACAGCAGGATATATTGATGGAGGCTGAGTATGGCTATCAGTTCACGGCAGCCGTGGCGCACGAAAATATTTTCGGTGTTCAGTTTCATCCCGAAAAAAGCCACCGCTTTGGGATGCAGTTGCTCGAAAATTTCTGCACTAAAATCTGAACATGAAACGCTTTCGGGTGATCCCTGCTTTGTTGCTGCAAGACGGAGGGCTGGTTAAGTCCATCCGCTTCAGGCAACATAAATACGTGGGCGACCCCATCAATGCCGTCAAAATATTCAATGAAAAAGGTGTGGATGAAATCGTGCTGCTCGATCGGTCAACCAACGGCAAGGGGCCGCACATTGAAAAACTAAAAGACATTGCCAGCGAAGCGTTTATGCCTATGGGCTATGGCGGAGGCATTACGACCATCCACCAAATACGCGAACTGATTTTAGGTGGCTTTGAAAAAGTGATACTCAATACCAGTGCCTTTGAAACACCCCAACTGATAACGGAGGGCGCCCAATTGGTAGGTAGCCAAAGTATTGTTGCGGGCATAGATGTAAAGAAAAACTGGCTGGGTAAGTACAAGGTTTATGTGGCCAACGGCACAAAAAATACGGGAGCCGACCCGGTGGCCTACGCTAAAAAAATGGAGCAGGCCGGTGCCGGAGAAATTTTGCTGACGTGTATAGACCGCGATGGCACTTTTGAAGGGTTTGATGTGGCATTGGTGCAGGCCGTCAGCCGGGCAGTATCTATACCGGTGGTGGCGGCAGGAGGTGCCGGCAGTATTGAACACCTGGACGATGCTGTGCGGCACGGGGCATCGGCAGTAGCGGCCGGCAGTATGTTTGTATTTCAGTTGCCCCACCGGGCAGTTTTAATCAGCTACCCATCCGAAACCGAACTGAAAGAGTTATTTTCGCGGGTTAATTTGTAATCCCTGCGAGATGATTTGGAGCAGTTCAGACCCCGGCTACCGACAATGCACTATGAGCGTGATGGACAACATTGCCGATCCGGATATCCGTTTTAATGAAAAAGGAGTGAGCCATTATTACCACGATTATTTAGAAGTTGAAAAAAAATCGGTATGGAAGGGGATAACAGCCGAAGAAAAACTCAATGAACTAAGCAACAAAATTAAAGCAGACGGAAAAGGTAAACCGTACGATTGCCTGATTGGGTTAAGTGGCGGTGTGGACAGCACCTATGTGGCTTACCTGACAAAAATTCTGGGCTTGCGCCCGCTGGCTATACACTTAGATAACGGGTGGAACTCTGAGTTGGCCGTTATGAACATAGAGAACATTGTGAAGAAACTGAATATTGACTTATTCACGCTGGTGGTGGACTGGGAAGAGTTTAAGGACATTCAACTGTCGTACCTGAAAGCATCTGTTGTTGATATAGAAGTAGTTTCCGATCATGCCATCTTCGCCACGATGTACAAACTAGCTAAAGAAAAAAAGATAGGGTATATCCTCAGCGGCACGAACGTGGTTACCGAGCATATTATGCCGCCCAGTTGGATATATTCTAAAATGGATTTTGCCAACCTAAACGATATTCATCGGCAATTTGGAGTAAGAAAATTAAAGACTTACCCCACTTTTGATTTCAAAAAATATGTTTACTACTCGGCTGTGCTTCGTCTGATTCCGGTATCAATCCTCAACTATGTGGACTATAACAAGGCTGAAGTAAAAAAAATTATTTCTTCTGAACTGAACTGGCGCGATTACGGAGGGAAACACTATGAGTCTATTTTTACAAAATTTTACCAAGCCTACATTTTACCAGAAAAATTTAAAATTGATAAGAGGAAACCTCACCTCTCTACATTGGTTGCCTCCGGTCAACTATCCCGGGAGGAGGCTCTTATCGAGTTAGGAAAACCACTGTATAGTCCTGAAGACCTGCACCGCGACCGCGAATATGTAGTTAAAAAACTCGGCTTGACAGACAGTCAGTTTAACCAGATGATGCAATTGCCTCCTCGGCAACATACTGATTTTAAAACAGACAAACACCTGAAAGAAAAATATATGAGATTACTTCAACGTACACAGAAATTTCGGAAAATGTTAACTCGTTAACAAATGAAAAAAATTAAGTTCGGAATTATCGGCTGTGGCCGCATCGCACAACGACATGCAGAACATATCAGCCATAAAGGAGAATTAGTAGCTGTGTGTGATGTGGTGGCCGAGCGGGCAAACGAACTGGCACAACGCTATGGGGCTAAGGCTTATTTTCAGTTGGAGGAAATGTTGCAGGCCGAACGTCAGATAGATGTTATTTCAGTTTGCTCGCCCAATGGCTTGCACGCCCAACACGCTATTCTATCTCTTCAGGCTGGGTTCCATGTGCTTTGCGAGAAACCCATGGCTCTTACCATATATGATTGCGGCCGCATGATTCAGGCTGCAGAGCAATCGAACAAACGATTATTTGCCATTAAACAAAATCGTTATAACCCACCGGTAGCTGCTGTGAAAAAGGCGGTGGACGAGGGCAGGCTTGGTAAGGTTATGAGCATTCAACTCAGTTGCTTCTGGAACCGCAATACTGATTATTACAAAGAATGGAAAGGAACTCTGCAATTAGATGGGGGAACTTTGTTCACCCAGTTCAGCCACTTTGTAGATTTGATTTACTGGATTGTGGGCGATGTAAAACATGTGCAGGCCTTCAGAGGCAACTTTGCCCACCAAGGTGTGATTGAGTTTGAAGATACCGGTGTGGTGATCCTTGAATTTTACAACGGAGCCATCGGCACTATTAACTATACGGTTAACAGCTACCAAAAAAATATGGAAGGATCGCTGACAATCTTTGGCGAAAAGGGAACGGTGAAAATTGGTGGGCAGTATCTAAACGAATTGGAATACCAGAATATTGAAAATTATAAGATTGAAAATCTTCCAGAAGGCAACCGCCCTAATAACTATGGTACGTATGTGGGCTCGATGAGCAACCACGATAAAGTGTATGACAACCTGATTGAAGTGCTGCAAAATAATGCTTCGATTACCACCAGTTCATTCGATGGCTTAAAAACAGTGGAGATCATTGAAAAAATTTATGCGGCTTCACCTATTTTTTAATTTTGTTTACACAGCATAGACATTTTTTACATGAAAGTACCTTTTGTAGACCTGCACAGACAATATAAAAATATTCAATCTGAAATTGACCGGGCTGTCTCCACCGTCATTGAGGAAACAACTTTTATTGGTGGCCGCTTTGTAAATGAATTCGAGGTTGAGTTTAGTAAAGCATATAGTGTGAATCATACCATCTCCTGCGGAAACGGAACAGACTCACTGTATATTATATTAAAGATGCTGGGCGTAGGCTCAGGTGATGAAGTGTTGACAGTAGCCAACAGTTGGATATCAAGTTCCGAAACGATTACACAAACTGGCGCCCGGGTAGTTTTTGTGGATGCTCATCCAGAATATTATAGTATAGATGAAACGCAGTTACAAAAAAAACTGACACCGAAGACCAAGGCCGTGGTAGCTGTTCACTTGCAAGGACAGGTTTGCGAGATGGATATCATTACTGCTTTTTGCAAAAAAAATGAATTATATCTGATAGAAGATTGTGCGCAATCTCACTTTTCTGAATATAAAGGAAAAAAAGTCGGACTTTTCGGTATTGCTGCCTCTTTCAGTTTTTATCCGGGAAAAAACTTAGGTGCCTATGGCGATGCGGGATGCATGATTACTAATGATGATGCGCTGGCTACGAAATTGTGCATGTATGCACGGCATGGAGCGCTAAAAAAACATCAGCATCAGATGGAGGGAGTGAACAGCCGGATGGACAGCCTGCAGGCAGCTATTCTATTGGCCAAATTACCGCACATTCATCAATGGAACGACCAGCGCATTGCCCATGCTGCCAGATATCAACAAGGGCTAAGCGGGATAAAACAAATCTCCCTGCCCAAGGTGCGCCCTCACACTAAACATACTTTTCACTTATATGTTATTCGGGCTCAGCAGCGAGATATGTTGGCCGAATTCTTACGGTTAAAAGGCATAGAAACCTCCGTGCATTATCCTACACCGCTTCCGTTCTTGCCGGCTTACCAATATTTACACCATGTGGCTGATGATTTCCCGGTAGCATCGCGCCTTCAGTATGAAATTTTATCATTGCCCATGTTTCCCGAACTTACCCGTGAAGAGATTGATTATACGGTAGCATGTATTCAAGACTTTTATTCGAATAACCCCGCGTGAATACAGTTGAAGCATGGAGTTAAGAAACAAAACAATTTTAATCCTCTCCCCGCAAGCCTGGGGCAAGATGTTTCTGTCCAAACATCATTATGCTGTTGAACTGGCAAAACGAGGCAACAAAGTCTATTTTTTAAATCCGCCCGAGCAAACAAAAGTCTTTTTCTTTGATCGTTTCAAATTTCAGCAGGTCAACAACTCCCTGACAGTTATTGATCATCAGTTATTTTTTCCATACTGGTTAAAATTTAAGTGGCCATTTGCTTTTCGGATGTTGATGAAACGGCACATAAAATATTTGTTAACACAAGTTGAACCGGTGGATGTGGTGTGGTCGTTCGATATTGGCCATTTGTATCCCTTTTCGCATTTTAAGAAGGGTATTAAAATTTTTCATCCGGTAGATGAACCGAGGACGGACGAGGCAATAACAGCAGCAAAGGGAGCACAGATAATTTTTTCTGTAACCCCTGAAATATTAGAAAAATATCATTCCTATAATGTGCCGCGTATTTTGATTCCACATGGTGTAAGCCATGAGTTTATTGCTGATGAACTTCCATCAGGCTATGTGCCGAATAATCCCCTACAAGTAGGAATTTCCGGAAATTTACTTCGGCCTGATATAGATCGAAAGACTTTGCAACAAATTATCCAGGATCATCAAAACATAATTTTTAATTTTTGGGGAAGCTACCAATTAGGCGAGTCGAATATTGGCGGAGCTGCCGATCGGGCAACGACAGATTTTATTAATTTTCTCCGTGCAGCAGGCAACGTGCGGCTGCATGGAGTAGTGCCCTCCGGTAAGTTAGCGGATGCCATAAAAAACATGGATGCTTTTTTGATTTGCTACGATGTGCAGAAAGACCAAAGTAAAGGCACTAACTATCACAAAGTAATGGAGTATCTGGGTACAGGGAGGGTTGTCATCTCCAATAACATCACCACCTACAAAGACACAGGCCTTATAGAAATGTGTAGAAGCAGGGAAAACAATGATGAGATGCCTGCTCTTTTTGAGCAGGTAATACAATCTCTCGAACAATATAATTCTAAAACACGCCAACAGGCAAGAAAATCATTTGCGAGAAATAACACATACGCTAAACAGGTTGATCGGATTGAAAAAGAATTAAATGCATGAACTTTAGACTGCACTTGTACATCTTTTCCGACCCCGGTATTTTTAATCACTCGCTGCTGGCTTTTATGTTTTTGTTAGTTTTAGTTTTGGCGATGAGTGGCAGTGAAAGCTCCCCCAAAAACAGTAGCGATTATAAATAGAGTTTAATCGTTAAAATTGGGAGAAAATGAAAACAACAAAATTCAGTGAGAGCCAGATCGTAGGCATTCTCAAACAACAGGAACAG
>JAFDYX010000012.1 GCA_018267215.1 Bacteroidota bacterium | reverse complement strand
CTGTTCCTGTTGTTTGAGAATGCCTACGATCTGGCTCTCACTGAATTTTGTTGTTTTCATTTTCTCCCAATTTTAACGATTAAACTCTATTTATAATCGCTACTGTTTTTGGGGGAGCTTTCAATCAGTTGGGCAATCCATCATCATCAGGTAAGTGTAGAAGAAGCAAAAGACGTTTTTCAGGAATCGGTAATTGCCCTCTATAAAAACGTGAAGGCAGATAAACTGGAGTCGCTGGAAGTACCTATTAAAACCTACCTTTTTGGTATCGGTAAAAATATTATCCTGAACACTATCAAGAGAAGGAACATCGCAGAAAAGGTATTCGAGAATTTAAACTTTAAAAATGAAAACAGAATATATGAACATTATGAGCACGAGCACCTGGTTAGCCTGGTGAAAAGACTTTATCGCTCAATGGGTTCGCCTTGTAAAGAAATTTTAGAGATGTTTTACGAAAAAGGTTTTGATATGGAATCTATTGCATCCCGTGTCGGCTACAAAAATGCCGATGTGGCCAAAAAGAAAAAATATGAATGTCTGAGCCATTTAGAAAACAGGATCAGTAAATCGAGGATCAAAGAAATGTTGAATTAAAATATGAGCAGAATGGAAGAATCAGAGTTGATAGATAATTATTTGCAAGGCAAACTAACCGAAGAAGCAGCTAATTCGGTTGAGGCAAGGCTTGCCGATGATAAAGAATTTAGAAAGAAAATAATTCTTAGAAAAGCGATCATTTCAGGCATCAGCGAAGCATACACAGAAGAACTGAAAGAAAAACTGATAGCACACGACCGCTCGCTGGAAACCAAAAAATCAACTATTCAATTCTCGTGGAAAATGGCTGCAATATTTACCGGGCTGTTGGTAGTAGCCTTGGCGCTACTGATCAACAAGTATTATTTTAAAAGCAGGTCTCTTCAAAAATACGACCTGGCCGAAATCGGGATACCCAACACCATGGGCTTGCACGGCAACATACCATTTGCCGATGCCATGAATGAATTTAAGTCGGCCGATTATAATAATGCACTGCTCCATTTTCAAAAATTATTGCAAGCCAAATCGCCCAACGACACAGTTTTGTACTACATCGGTGTTAGTGCTTTCCGGCTAAACGAACAAACAACGGCTATTAAAGCTTTTTCAGAAATCATTTCGGGCAAGTCGCTAACCTACTATGCTAAGGCAGAATACCGTTTAGGCTTGTGTTACTTAGCTAAAGGTGACAAGCAGAGAGCTTTTGTTATCTTTTCAACCATCGCCCAAACACCCGGCCACTCATACAAAGAGCAGGCTTTAAAAATCCTCAGCGAGCAATTTTAGTATCATTTCTTTCTTCGTACATACCAAATACAAATAAAAGAAAGCAAAGCCAAGGACGAGCCAAAATACCAGGCGTAGGCTGCCTTGTTCGTACGCAAAACAGGCTGTGCACTGCCCGTCAGTTGTAGCCCGGCCCAATAAAACGGATTAGCCAATTCATCTGAATTAGATTGTGCGATGAAGTTTAGCTTGGCATCCCTCAAAGCAATATCAAGTTCTTTGCCCTTCTCCATGTTATCGTAAAAAAGTTTTAATAGATCGGCAGAGGCTTTGTCGTCCACGTTCCATAATGTGGTAACCAAACTTTTTGCACCAAGCAAACAAAACGCACGGGCTACGCTCATCGTACCTTCCGAATAAATGTATTTTCCTTTTCCTGTTTGGCAACCATTTAGAATTACCAGATTGGCTTTTACCTTCATCTTCGGGATGTTGCCCACGCTAACACTGTCATCATTCAAAAAAATAGTTGAATTGTACGGCTGAACCGAATCAACAACCACATGAGAAGCGATGTGAAAAATAGTTGTATTGATTGAATCGGTGGGCAAAGAAGTAGATACACTCCCATCAAAATCTTTTGCTTTAGACGACACAAGTTTGGTTGAAAAAGGGATGGGAGCAAACCGTTTAGAGACTGCAAAATCAGAGGCAATGCCAACGAAATCACCATTTGTTTTTTGGTTCTCTGAAATTATTTGGCTTGGCTTCAATACGGTTCGCATGGTATATTTTTTTGCCAAGTAATTAATCGTTTTGAACTGATTACTATGGAGTGTGTCAGTAGCAAGTGCCTCCCAGGCAACTTCTTGCAGCACGTTGTCGGGGCAAATGATGAGTCTTTTTATGGTTTGTGGCAGTTGCTTCAAAGTAGAATCGAGAAGTTCGTTGTAAAGCTTATTTGACTGTAAGGCAAACTCTTTTGGTGAAATCAACAAAAGGTTTTTGTTTAATCTTTTGACGGATGTAATGAAATCATTTGAAATTCTTTTAAAAGAAATGTCAAAGCCTGATTCACTCATTGTCAATATGTAAAATTCATTTCCATTTACCACATAAAAATCTATCAATACTGCCTTCTCTTTGGCAAGCTTGGTGGCGATGTCAGTAACGGTTGTTTTATCAATAAACTGAGTTCCAAAACTTGATTTGGAAGACGGAGCTATCGTTTTTTCGATGTGAGGTAGAATTGAAACAAGTTTTGATTCTGTGATTTGTGGAATACTTTTTAAAATATTCGTTGTTACAACTTTTCTTTCCCCTTCTAACTGTGAAAGATTTATTGAGTTAAATGTTTTTGGGTCAATGACAGCTTTGGCAAGAAAAGCATATTTCGATGAAGCTATTAGCGGATAGGCATTTTGTATATCATCTTTCTTGCCGGTTTGTAGAAATAGTTCATACCCAAATGACACAAGTCTATGGTAGGCATTAGTTTCAAAGAGTCGAGCCCAGTTAATTGTTTCGCTTTCGTTCGTTGATTTAGAAACTAAGTATTGGTTGAACTGTAATGAATAGAGATAGTGATCGAAAGCTGCTTGCAGGTCGCCCACATTTTTTGATTGTTGATAACTGTTTAAAAAATTATTGACTTTCAGAGTAATTAAGGCTGCGAACCATTGATCGTTTAGTGTTGGTTGCATCATGGGAAGTTCTTTGGCAGAAGATGGTTTAAAACCCGGAACGAGCCTGATAATACCTTTTTGAAGTTGGGCGATGGAAGAATCGTTTTGGTGAGATCGTAGAAATGCTTTACCGATAACCCAATCTTTAACGACAAGATCAGTTGGCGAGCCAAATTTTTCATATACGATAAGGCTCTTACGATAATAATATAATGCCCTACTTATATCGCCTTCATTGCTAAACGAGTTGCCGAGATTATGATAAGTCTTGGAGGCCATCAATTCGTCTTTCAATGGCTGTTTGTTGATGGCAGAGAGGGAAGAATCGTAATACTTTCTTGAAACTATGTAAAGTCTCTTAGCCGAATCTTCTTTCCCTTTGAAATAGGCAATGGATTTGGGATGGAAATAGTAGCCGATCAGGTTATAAATTCTTGGAAGAATGTATTGCGAAAAATGCTTATCTGATTTTGCCAGTGTTAAAGCCTTGTTCGACCAATAAAAACAACTGTCAACTCGGTCAGGTACTTCCAAATAGTAACGCCCCAAGTGGAGATAATCTTCTGCGAGATATTTCAGCGGCAGCTCCAATTCTTTCTTTACTTTGATCGAGTTCATGATGGCGGCCTTAAACTCTTTCAGATTTCCATTGGTATAAAATGCTTCCGCCTGAGCAATAAAGTTTTGGGATGAAGTCAATGAGAAGAGTTCGAGTTTCACCTCCACTAATTTTCGATTCGCCTCAAGCAATCGCAAAGAAATATTTGTACCTCCGTAGTTTCGGATGATGTCCGCAATCTTCACTTGGCAAAGCGCATAATTGCCAAAGTCGTTTTTGGCTTTATACTTTTCAGATAATGAGATATAAATCGGCAGTGCCTTATCAAATCTGGATGCTTGGTGAAACTTGAGTGCTGTTTGGAGGGAGTCGGAAGCAAAACAAAAATGGAGAGGGATCAAAAAAATAAATAGAACCACCGAGATTTTTAAAACAGAAGAATTCTTTCTGAAAAGTACCAACGCCATAACCAAAGATAGAAAAGAACTCTTCACAACAAGATAACCGAGAGATGAAAAAAACGATGCGGAGAGGGAGGGATTCGAACCCTCGGTACAGTTGCCCGCACAACGGTTTTCGAGACCGTCCCATTCGGCCGCTCTGGCACCTCTCCGTATTTTTTATTGCGCAAATTAATAATAGATTGCTATACTTGTATTTAAAATATCTTACGATAAACTAAATCACGTTCTGTTATGAAGATGAAACCTACCTCTATTTTTATTGCGTTAGTTGCGCTGGCTGTAGTCGCTTGCAACAAAGACTCAGCCAAACTGTCGGCAGCACAAACAAATGCTTCGCTCTTGGCCGGCAATAGTGGCGCCAATAAAATCTGGAGTTTGGTTACCATCACCGTAAGCAGTGGTGGTAATACAATGGTATTTAGTGCAACTTCCTCTAACCAAATACCGGCCTGCGAGTTGGATAATTTATTTCAATTTACAAATGACCCTGCACAAAGCTATGTACATTCTGAAGGCGCCACCACGTGCCATGCGGGTGATACCAACACTGTTGAAAAGGGAAGTTGGGCTTTTACCAATGACGGTAAGACATTGGTAGTAGATACGCAGGATTTTATTACGGCCGATCAATATAACAACACCAATGGAGATGAACCCTACATTAGTTTAATGCTGCTGGGGTATAACGGCCCGCTCACGGTTTCGAGCATAACATCTACCAACATGACGCTGGCTTACAGCCTTGTGGGTAGCTCAACTACTTATAATATTTCACTTGCGTTTGCAAGCAAATAATCTTTTCATTTTCATTTGCCTTGTGTGGGCTGGTAAAGCTATGTCGCAACCGAACGATAAAAATTATCTGGCACTGGGCGATTCCTACACGATAGGTGAGGGGGTGCCGGAATTATCTCGATGGCCCAACCAATTGGCAACATTGTTGTCGGGCAATGGGAAGAAAATCAAAACTACCATTATCGCTACCACCGGCTGGCGAACGGATAACTTAGCCAATGCCATCCAAATTGCACAACTAAAAAATGAATACGATTTGGTTTCGCTGCTGATCGGTGTCAACAACCAATACCAAGGCAGATCGGTGGATGAGTTTTCAATTGAGTTTGAAGACCTGCTGAAGACGGCCATCCATTTGGCGAAGGGTCAAATCAAAAATGTTTTTGTCGTTTCCATTCCCGATTACGGCTATACGCCTTTTGGAGAAAAAAGAAAAGAAAAAATATCAACAGCCATAGACCATTTTAATTTCATGGCCGAAAAAATAGCAGAGAAGTATGGTGTTCTGTTTATAGACATCACACCCATTTCGCGCGAAGGCCTCAGCAAACCAGATATGATTGTGGCCGATGGGCTTCATCCTTCTGAAAAAATGTATGCTCTGTGGGTAACCAAGATTGCCGCAGAACTCAGGAAGCGGAGGTAAGTTTATTTTGAATACGATCAATCAGCCATTTCGAAAAACGAAATCCGATCCATCCGCATAATAGGCCGATGGCCGCACCCACCACCACATCGCCCGGATAGTGAACGCCCAGATAGATGCGGGTATATGTCATAAAGCCTGCCCAAATAAAAATAACCCAGGCAAAACGAAAATAGGGGCGCAGCCACAGCCAGATGATAACAGCCGTACCAAATGTATTGGCAGCGTGGCTGGAAGCAAACCCATACAAACCACCTTTGTAGTCATGAACCAAGTGCACAAGTCCTTGCAGCGAAGGCTCTTGCGAAGGACGCAGACGGGCAAAATAAGGTTTCATTAACGAACTGGTAATTTGGTCGGCCAGCAGAATAGTAACAGCAACTCCTGCCAAAATATACCAACTGTTGATTTTGTATTTTTTAAAAATCAAAAAAAGCAAAATGAGATAGAGCGGTAGCCAAAACAGTGTGCCGGTGCTATAATACATCACCGGATCCCAAAAAGAATTGTGCTGTCCATTGAAAAATAAAAGGAGCTTTTTGTCTAATGCAACGAGGTCATCCATGTTAGTGAGGTGTGTTGGCAAATTGTTCTAACCACTGCATGGCCTCCTGGCGCGTAGCAAAAAATCGGCACTCAATTCCGTTAGCTTCCACGCCTTGTTTAATCCGACTTAGGTACTCTTGGTTAGATTGATGATTGCCAGGCACATTGGCAATTTTTTGCAACCCATTTCGCACGGCTTCGGCCATGATCGTGCTGACCATCCATTGCTGATCGGCCGTAGCAACTGTGCCCTGCTTACTAAAATCTGAAAACCATAGTGTAGAACGATATTGCCGGATCAATTCGAGTGATGTGGTAAATAGCTGCCGGTACTCTTCTCCGGTAGGTTGTTTTTTCCAGTAGATGCCTACGCATCCCAAACGGGCATTGTAAAAAAGCGTGGCATAGTCGCGCTCGAAAAAAATTTGTTCATCCAGTTCTTCAGGCTCTTTGAGCGACACCAGAAAGGTGGTGCCTACGTGCAGTTCGCTGGATACTTCCACTTTTCCACCCAGCAATTCTGCTTGCAATTTTACCAGATAAAGTCCCAGGCCTTTTCCTTCGGTGTGCGTATGAAACCGTTTATAAAGTCCAAATATATTCCGGTTGAATTGTGCTAAATCTAAGCCCAGCCCATTGTCGGAAATTTTTAATACGATCAAATCATTTTCTGTGTACGTGCTTACCTGCAAGTGCAGCGGTCTGACGGGCGAGCGGTATTTGATGGCGTTGCTGCAGAGATTATATAAAATACTGGTGAGCAGCGGGCGCACGGCATAAACTACAGGCGCTCTGCTAAAGTCGCTTTCTATTTTCATGTCGGGCAAAATGAAGGCGGACAGGCTTCGCAATACCATTTCCCATTCCGACTGAAAAGAAATTTTTTCGCGTATGCGCTGAAGGTCATTTCGTATGTCAATTATCTTTCCCAAATCGCGAATGACATCATCTAGTTCATGGGCAGATTGGGCTACCAGTTTTACTAAATTATGTTGTGCGCCCGACAGGTGGTTCAAATCCTTTTCCATCAGGTTAGTGAGCCCCAGCATACGCGCCAGCGGGCCGCGCAGATTGTGCGAGATGGAGTACGAAAACTGTTGTAGCTCAATATTAGATTTGATCAGTTGCTCGTTGGATTGTACCAGTTCTTTATTTCGCTCGGTTAGTTCGCTGCGCAGACCGCTCTGGATTTCGAGCAGAGCTTCTTTTTGTTGTTCTATCACATGATTGGCTTTCAGCAATTGCTCTTGATGGGTGAGTAATTCTTTTGCTTGCTGCCTGATCTCTTTATTTTGTTCTTCAATTTCTTTTTTTTGTTTTTCAAGACCTGCGTTAGCATTGTTTAAAAAAGCAATGAGCGTGTCGTTATTCTGCTGTGTGTCATTGCTTATTTTTTTTTCAAAAAGAAGTGCCAGCAGCATAAATGAATAGGACATGATGCTGAAAAAATTGGCTGAATAATAATAGCGACTTGCCGGCCCCACTAACCTCTCATAACTGACGCCCATCAAATAGAAAACCGGATCTAACAGAATAAGCGCCAAAGCGCTTACTGCCAATGCCAATATCAATATTTTTTTTTCTTTGATTTGGATCACCATCAGCGGCACAACCATGCAGACAATTAAAAAAAAGCGCACGTCATAATAATTGAAAGCACTGATGGTAGCTGGGTAAAGCCGTTTGTTTGTAACCGATAAGGCTACCAGCGAAACAGGAGGAAGAACACACACCAGCCACCGGCTATACAGGGGATACGAAAAATAATTCAGAAGAACCGGCAATAGAAATAAAAAGCAGCAGACTGCCAAGAGCATAAAATAATCTGTTTCGCTAACGTGCCGTATGCCATGGAGCAAGACAATGGCAACCATGGTAAAACAAATCAGGTTGGTGATGGTAATGTTACGTTGATCCGCATCGGTTTGCCCCGGTCTGATCCCGATTGATAAAATATGTAAAAAGAAATGGCGCAGATAGCTGACTACTTTTGTTATTAGAACAAATATCCTAAAATTTAGGGCAAAATCTTGTTTATGGAACGTTTTGATCTGGTAGTAATCGGGGCGGGCCCTTCGGGCTACGCTGCCGCCATGCGGGCAATAGATTTCAAAAAAAAAACATTGCTAATCGAAAAATCGAAGGTTGGGGGCGCTGGCGTAACGCATGGGGCGCTGTCGTCTAAAACCTGGTGGGAGCTTTCGCGCGAGGCTTCGGCTTTCCGCAAACACCTTAGGCGTTATAACATTAAAGCGCCCCACATCAACTACAAAGAAATTCAGGAAGAGGTGCGCAGGGCCGTACAAGAGCGCAAGTCTATGTTAGAAGAACACATGGCCTGCCTGAAAGACTCCAGTTATTCTCAGTTTCTACAATTCAAAGAAGGCGCTGCCAAGCTGTTAGATAAAAATACGGTGGAGATCATCTGTGCCGATCATACAGAAAAAGTATGGGCAGACAATATTATACTGGCTACCGGCAGCCGCCCGCGCTATCTGCCCGAGTTGCCGATTGATGAAAAAATTGTGATGACAAGCGAGGGGATTGAGAATATGGAAGATTTCCCCGAAAGCATGGTGATTGTAGGGGCAGGGGTGATCGGCTGTGAATACGCTACTATTTTTTCCGGCTTCGGCAGAACCAAGGTTCACCTGATTGACAAGGGCAATCGCATCTTGCCATTTGAAGACGAAGATGTGGTGAAGATCATCGAGCGGAATATGGAAAACAACGGAGTGCTGATCCACCGCAACTCACGCCTGATCGGCATGAAGATAGTAAATCACCGTGTGGAGTATGAATTAGAGTATAACGATGGCAGCCGCGAAATTTTCAATGTAGAGAAAGCGCTGGTATCGGTAGGGCGGGTGGCCAACTTAGAAAATTTGTGGAGCGACCAAGTAGGTATCAACATTTCCAAGCGTGGAATTGACAACAACGACACACAAACCAATGTGCCCAATATTTATGCCGTAGGCGACCTGACTGCCGATATCTCGTTAGTAAACGTAGGCGAGTTAGAAGGGCGTTATGCGGTGGAGAAAATTTTTGGAAACCCTTCTCGCAAATTAGTGTACGAAAACATCAGCACCATTATGTTCCTCAGTCCGGAGGTGGCTGGTGTGGGGTTGAACGAAACCCAGGCACACGAACAAAAAATAGATTTTAAAGTTGTTACGCTGGAGTACAGCACCATTCCGCGTGCCATTGCCAAGCGCAATACACAAGGGTTTATCAAACTACTCGTTACCAACGATGATGCCATGAAGATATTAGGCATGAAGGTGGTGGGCAACCATGCCAGCAGTGCCATCCAGGCGGTGGCCGTTTTAATTTCGATGGACAAAGGCATTGAAGAACTGGCCGAGTGTGTGCACCCGCACCCCAGCATCACTGAAGGTATCCAAGAGTGTGTGCGTATGCTGATGGGCAAATCACTTTTTAAACCGGCAGCCCTCAAAGGACGGCTGTCGTGCAAACGGTGTGTGCAAGACCGCTATGAAGACATTGTTTTCTGATGAAAGCAATAACCTGCTGCTTCGTTTGTACGTTCAGTAAACGTATGAGAAATGTTGGGTTGATAGCGGTCGTACTACTTTCTGCTTGTTCAGTGCCAAAACAATATGCGCTTTCGAGTAGCCGTGTGCAACCCTATGAAACCATTGGCTTTGTAGAACTCGCCAAAAAATATTTCGATAAAAGCCAAAGCGACCCGGCCGGCATTGAAGGGATCTATTCTGTGACAAGCATTGTATTGAAAAAATCAAAAGGAATTTTTTCTGCTGCCGAACACGAAAAAACTATCAACCAAAAAGATCACTATGCGCAGGTAGCTGTCATCAAAGACAACACGCGCAATAACCGGGAGTACATAGAAATACCGATGGACAATCACAACAACGCATCTTATTTTGTGCGGGGCGAATTCACCACATTATCTGAAGGAAATATTTTAGTGCTGAAACATTTTGAGCCCAAAGGCAAAGTGCTGAACTACGCATTTACCTACGACCGCGAGAAAGATATGCTGGAAGGCATCCGCACGGAAACCAGCGGGCATACTACCTACACCTACAAACTTATTTTTGTCAGGCTTTACCCCAAAGCAGTTGCTCAGGTTAAGTAATCGAAAATAATTTTATCTGTCCTCTGTTGCATAACTGCCAAACCAATATTGAGCCGTTACACCGCCATCCATTAAAAAATCGCTGCCGGTAATGAAAGCCCCATCCGAGCCCATCAGTAAGTTGGCTACGGTAGCTACTTCATCGGGTGTCCCTGCGCGCCCCACGGCACAGGTGTTAATCATTTTTCTGTAACCATCTCCCCGAGGTCCTGCCAACTCATCTGCTGCCAAGGGGGTGATAATAATTCCCGGACTGATCGTGTTAATCCGTGCGTGCCGTTTGCCCCAACGCACAGCCTCGGCCATTACACGGAGTGAGTTTCCTTTTTTTGATAGTTGATAGGCATGCAGTGAATCTTGGATGTGACGGGGTTGCAGAAAAGGAAGTGTTAATAATTCTTCAGTTGGCGTAGTGGCCAGCGCTGTTGTCTGCTCTAAAGTTATAGGTGCTAAACGGTGTCCTGATTGAGAGGCTATCACCACACCAGAGCCACCCTCGGCAATGACATTTCCAAACTCTTCCAACACCACGGCTGTCCCGTATAAATCTACTTTCAAAATCGTTTCTGGTGTTGCCTGAGTGGGCGATACGCCCGCTGTCTGGATGAGCCCAATAATCTCTCCTTGTTCGCGGCTGGTCTTGATCAGCGATTGAATTGATTGCCTTGAAGAAACATCTACTATGGAGGCACTTGCTTCAAACCCCGACTGGCGGAGGAGGGTGGATGCTGCGTTAGCATTTTGTTCGCTGATGTCGGCCAGCACAATATGTTTTCCTGCCCCCACTCGTCTGGCAATAGCCTGGCCGATAGCGCCCGCACCGATAACAACAATTATATTTTGGCTCATGTTCTTTTTATTAGTGGGGTTCTGTGTGCCGTTTGTACAGCACATTTTCTACATCGCTCAGTTGATGGCCTTTGGCTGCCAGTAATACCAGAAAATGATACATCAGGTCAGCGGCTTCGTTTAAAAATAATTTTGGGTTGTTGTCCTTCGCTTCGATGATGAGTTCTACGGCTTCTTCGCCTACTTTTTGTGCTACTTTGTTGATGCCGGCATCCAGCAGGGCGTTAGTGTATGAACCTGCTTTAGGATTTGATTTTCGTTTCTTGATAATCTGTTCTAAATATTTTAATCCGGTGTTTTCATTTTTTTCGCTGAAGCAGGTGTCTGTTCCGGTGTGGCACACTGCCCCGTTTGGTTTTGCTTGGATCAGCAGGGTATCATGGTCGCAGTCGGGTGTGATGGTTACCATCGTTAAAAAATTTCCTGATGTCTCGCCTTTAGTCCAAAGCCGTTGTTTGCTCCGGCTGAAAAAAGTAATTTTCTTTTCAGCGATCGTTTTCTCTAATGCCTCCTTGTTCATGAAACCCAGCATCAATACTTTTTGGGTGGTCGCGTCTTGCACGATGCAAGGAATCAATCCATTTAGTTTTTCAAAATTTAATTCAGCCATGTTCATATTACAACCTGACGGGGATATTATTTGATTTTAAAAATAATTTCAGTTCCGGAATTTTTATTTCACCAAAATGAAAAACACCGGCAGCCAGGGCGGCATCGGCACGACCCGTAATAAAAGCTTCGGCAAAGTGAAAAAGATGACCCGCACCGCCCGAGGCGATGACGGGAACCGATAACAGTTCGTTTAGTTTTTGAAGTGGATCAAGCGCAAAACCACTTTTAGTTCCATCATGATCCATGCTGGTAAATAAAATTTCTCCTGCACCGCGCGCCTGACCTTCTTTAGCCCACGAAAATAATTTGCGATCGGTTGGTACAACGCCACCGTGTGTATGAACAATCCATTGGTTGCCAACCTTGCGGGCATCAATGGCCAGCACAACGAACTGAGAACCGAATTCTTTGGCGAGTTGATCAATCAACTCAGGATGTTTAACAGCCGATGAGTTGATGCTCACTTTGTCTGCGCCAGCAGCCAGCAGCGGTGCCACATCTTCCACAGACGAAATGCCCCCGCCAACAGTAAATGGAATATTGATACGGGCTGCAATTTTTTCTACCAGAGCCGCCATTGTTTTTCTTTTTTCGTTCGTTGCCGAAATATCGAGCAGCACAATCTCGTCAGCACCTTGCGCGGCATAGGCGGCAGCCAGTTCAACGGGGTCGCCCGCATCGCGCAAGTCAACGAACTTCACGCCCTTTACCGTGCGGCCGTCTTTGATGTCAAGGCAGGGAATGATTCGTTTGGTCAGCATCACAGTTTTTTCAGATCAGCCGGGTTGATCAGCCCTTCGTAAATAGCTTTGCCGATGATGGCTCCGTGCAACTGAAGATACTCCAGGTCTTTCAGGTCTTCTAAAGAAGAGATGCCTCCGCTGGCATTTATTTTCAGATGCGGAAATCTTTCTTTCAATTTCCGGTACAGCCCCAGGTTAGGGCCTTTTAACATTCCGTCCGATCCAATGTCTGTGCAGGTAAGATACTGCAAGCCTTCGTGGATGAACATATCTACCAGATTAAGTACGCGAAATTGGGCTGCCTCCAGCCAGCCGTTGATCATCACATTTTCATTTTTTACATCGGCACTGAGAATGAAATTTTCGCTGTCATACTTTTTCATCCAATCAATAAATTTTTGAGGTTCTTTGATGGCCAGGCTTCCGATGTTGATCTGGTCAATACCCAAATCCAGTAGCTGCTCTACTTCTTCGTGTGTTTTCACACCTCCGCCAAAATCAACGGTGAGTGCTGTTTTTTCTTGTATTTCTTCAATCACTTTCCAGTTGATTACTTTTCCTTCCTTAGCACCATCCAAATCCACCAGATGAAGATATTCGATGCCGGTATGTTGAAATTCTAATGCCACATGCGTGGGATCATCGCGATAGATTTTCATCTGCCCGAAGTCGCCCTGCGTCAGTCGCACACATTTACCGCCAATGATATCTATAGCCGGAATGATTTTCATAGTGATGAATGTAAGAAATTTTTCAGAATCATTTCACCTGTCTCCGCAGACTTTTCCGGATGAAACTGCACGCCATAAAAATTATTTTTACGTAGGGCAGCGCTGAACGGAACGGTGTAGATGGTCGTTGCCGTAGTAAACGGATTGATAGGCACATAATAACTGTGCACAAAGTAAACTTGCTTCTCAGTTATAGAGGAGGCAAGCCAATCGCCCACATTTGTGAGGGCGTTCCAGCCCATGTGTGGAACTTTGGACTGCGGTGTAGAAACGAATTTTTTTACGGACACATCAAATACACCTAAGCATGGCGTGTTGTTTTCTTCTGAGTGCCGGCAGAGCAACTGCATACCCAGACAAATGCCTAGCACCGGTTGCCGCAAGGCAATAATCAGTTGATCTAATTTTTTTTCTTTGAGGTAGCTCATGGTAGAACGGGCTTCGCCTACACCCGGAAAAATTACTTTGTCTGCTTTCAGGATTTCTTCTGGTTGATCTGTTACTATGTAATTAACTCCGAGTCGTTCCAGCGCAAAAGCTACGGAGCGGATATTGCCTGCATTGTATTGGATGACTGCTATGTTCATTTTTACAAAGTTCCTTTTGTACTCGGCAGTTGAGTGCCTTCTTTCTTAACAGCAAATTTGATGGCTTTCGCGAATGCCTTAAAGATCGCTTCAATTTTATGATGCTCGTTAACGCCATCCGCTTTGATATTCAGGTTGCACTTGGCCGCATCGCTGAACGATTTAAAAAAATGTAAAAACATTTCTGTTGGCATCTCACCAATTTTTTCGCGTGTAAAAGCAGCATCCCACACTAACCACGGGCGGCCGCCAAAGTCTATGGCTACTTGTGCCTGGCAATCGTCCATGGGCAAACAAAAACCATATCTTTCAATGCCTCGCTTGTCGCCCAAAGCTTTCAAAAATGCTTCTCCTAATGTGAGCGCAGTATCTTCAATAGTATGGTGTTCGTCTATGTGCCAATCGCCCTTCACGGTAATAGCAAGGTCTATTTGTCCGTGCCGCGCAATTTGTTCCAGCATGTGATCGAAAAAGCCGAGCCCTGTTTTGATGTTAGATTTCCCGCTTCCATCTAAATTAATTCGTACGGCAATATCCGTTTCGTTGGTAGTTCTGTGTACTTCTGCTGTGCGTTGTGGTTTTAAAAACTCGTACACTTCTTGCCAAGAAGAAGTAACCAATGCACAAGAATCAGTTAAACTCAATTCATTAATTTCTTGAGATGGCAGAAGTGAGTTAAAGAGAATACCTTTTGCCCCCAGATTTTTAGCCAGTTGTATGTCGGTAATCCGGTCGCCTATGACAAAAGAATTTTTTAAATCATAGACATCTGTAAAAAAGTGTGTGAGCATGCCCGTTCCCGGCTTGCGGGTGGACTTATTCTCTTCCGGCAGCGAACGGTCTATGTGGACTTCGCTGAACACAATTTTTTCGCCTTCCAGCGCTTCCATTAATTTATGTTGCGCTGGCCAGAATGTAGGCTCAGGAAATTTTTCTGTACCCAAACCATCTTGATTGGTAACCATCACCAATTCATAATTCATTTCGCAAGCTATTTTTCCGAGCCAGGTAAACACACCGGGAATGAAGTGCAACTTTTCCAAACTATCTATTTGCGGGTCTTCCGGAGGCTCTACAATCAATGTTCCGTCACGGTCAATGAATAGAATTTTTTTCATGCTTGCTTAAGTTCGTTGATCAGTTGTTCGTTTTCTTCTGCCGTGCCTACTGTAATTCGCAGGCAATGACTACACAAGATAACATTGCTGCGGTTGCGCACAACAATGCCTTTTGCAATCAGCTTTTTATAAATGCCGGAAGCATCTGTCATCTTCACTAAAATAAAATTGGCTTCGGATGGATAGACTTGAATAGTCTGAGGTAAGAGAGTCAATTCTTTTTCCAGTAAGGTTCGCTGTAATAAAATTTCTTTCACCGCTTTTTCTTTTTCATCAACTTGTTCTAACGCGCGAAGTGCTGCTTGTTGGGCTATGCCGCTGATGTTATAAGGCGGTTTGATTTTGTTAAGTATAGAAATGATTTCAGGCGTTGCCATGCAAAGCCCCAACCGAAGAGAAGCCAAGCCCCAGGCTTTTGACAGAGTTTGCAATACAACCAAGTTGCTGAACTGACTTAACTGTGTTACCCAACTGAAGGAAGGAGAAAAATCTATGTAGGCTTCGTCTATTATCACCAGTCCAGAAAACTGTTGCAGCAATTGGGTGATCCTATCGGAGTTGAGTTTGTTGCCGGTAGGGTTATTCGGATTGCACAAAAAAATGAGTTTGGTACGTGAAGTAACTTGCGAAAGAATTTGATCTATATCTAAATCAAAATCCCGAGTAAGCGTTGGAGATTTTATTTTTACATCCTGAATGTGGGCGCTCACACTGTACATGCCGTAGGTGGGCTGAGGGATGATTACCTCATCTACAGAAGGAATACAAAACGCACGGAACAATAAGTCAATGGCCTCATCGCTTCCGTTGCCAATGAAGAGTTGGTTTTCAGAAATATTTTTAATGATGGCGAGCTTGCGCTTCAATTCTTTTTGGTGTGGGTCAGGGTAACGATTATATTCTCCTGCAAACGGATTTTCGTTGGCGTCCAAAAAAATACGGGCATCTCCTTCAAACTCATCGCGTGCGGATGAGTAAGGTGTGATGGATTGGATGTTAGGCCTTATTAAATTTGACAGATCAATCATTGGTTACATATTTTCTGATTTCTCCTTCGCACGCTCACCGCTTCAGCATGAGCTTGCAACTGCTCTGCTTGTGCCATTTGCTCTACAATGAGGGCGATCGTGCGAAGCCCTGCTGCAGACAGTTTTTGAAATGTGGTGTATTTCATAAAACTATCGAGCGCCACCCCGCCATAACTTTTGGCGTAACCGTTGGTAGGCAACGTGTGGTTGGTACCCGAAGCATAGTCGCCCACAGCTTCGGGAGAGTGAGGACCAATAAAAACAGAACCGGCATTAATAATCTGTTCGGCAAGGATGTCAGCATCTGTTGTGTTGATAATCAAATGTTCGGGCGCATAAGCATTGCTAAAAGCAATAGCGTCAGTTTTATTTAAGATAAGTACGCTGCTGTTTTTTAACGCTTCGGCAGCGATCTCTTTTCGAGGTAGCCTAAAGATTTGTCGGTTTACTTCTTCCATAACTTTTGCTGCCAACGGCTCCGAATCAGTTACCAAAATCACCTGACTGTCGGGGCCATGCTCTGCCTGCGATAATAAGTCGGCAGCCACAAAAGAAGCATCGGCCCACTCATCTGCCAGCACTAAAACTTCTGAAGGGCCGGCCGGCATATCAATGGCTGTGCCTTCCATACTGACAAGTTGCTTGGCTTTGGTAACATATTGATTGCCGGGTCCAAAAATTTTGTACACCTCCGGAATACTTTCTGTTCCGTAGGCCATGGCAGCAATAGCCTGCGCACCACCGACTTTAAAAATTTTCTCTATCCCGACAATAGAAGCGGCATATAATATGGCCGGATGGATGTCGCCATTTATGTCGGGTGGAGAACACAAAACAATTTGACGGCAGCCGGCCAGTTTTGCCGGAATACCCAACATCAGTACGGTAGAAAACAAAGGAGCCGACCCGCCCGGAATGTAGATGCCTACTTTTTCTATCGGGATGGCTTTGCGCCAGCAAACAACGCCCGGCATCGTTTCAATTTTTTCTGGCTCCCATTTTTGTAAAGCGTGGAAAGCATGAATGTTTTCTGCCGCCCGGCTGATGGCAATTTTCAATTCATTAGAAACCTTTTTTTCTGACTCCGAAATTTCATTTGAACAGACAGTCAGTTCCGATAGGTTTACTCGGTCGAACCGGCTGGTAAATTCCTTTAATGCCTGATCGCCACATTTTTGCACTTGCGATAAAATATTTTGAATGACACTGTCGAGAAAAGCCGTTTGCAGTTGCGGACGTTGGCAAAGTTTTTTCCACTCGTTTCTTTCAGGATATTTATAAATATTCATTTTCCGATCAAGAGTTTTTATTGTCAGGCAATCATTTTTTCTATCGGTATTACCAAAATTCCTTCGGCTCCGAATGATTTCAGTAAGTTGATTTTTTTCCAGAAGTCGTTTTCATCTACTACCGAGTGTAGCGATGACCAACCCGGTTTGGTTAAAGGCATAATGGTAGGGCTTTTCATGCCCGGAATTACGCTTGTTATTTTTTCGATGGATTCATTCGGGCAGTTCATTAAAATATATTTGTTGTTTTGCGCTTTTTGCACTGCGTTGATGCGGAAGATAAGTTCACTTAAAATATTTTTTTTATGCTCCTCTAATTCAGGATTTGCCGCCAGCACAGCTTCCGATTGCATCACGGTTTCCACCTCCTTTAAACCATTGCTCATCAATGTACTTCCCGAACTGACGATGTCGCAGATGGCATCGGCCAAGCCAATACCGGGGGCAATTTCTACCGACCCGCTGATCTCGTGGATACCGGCAGAAATTTTTTTTTCATTTAAAAATGCTTTCACCAAGTTAGGGTAGGAGGTAGCAATATTTTTTCCGTGCAGCCAAGAGGTGCTGGTATAATTTTCTGTTCGGGGCACAGCCATGGATAAGCGGCAGCGCGCAAAACCGAGGCGCATAATGATCTTGTTTTTCTTTTGCTTTTCTATCAACACATTTTCTCCGATGATGCCGGCATCGGCTACACTATCTTCAATGTATTGCGGAATGTCGTCATCGCGCAGGAAAAGAAGTTCCAGCGGAAAATTATCGGCTTGCGCTTTCAATTGATCTTTACCGTTATTGAAATGCAGGCCGCTTTCCTTAAACAACCGAAGCGAGTCTTCCTGCAACCTTCCGGACTTTTGTATCGCTACCCGTAATAGTGTGTTCATATCGTATTTAATATTTTTTAATCAAACCATGCACAGTAATAAAACAAAAAAGGCCTGCCGTAGTTGGCAAGCCTTTTTTGAGAGTTATCTGCTTTCGCAAAATCAACGCATCAGCCTGCCGTCCGTTAGGATGGTATGGTGGTGATGTGTTGTATGCGTGTTGTTCATCATTGCGGCACGAAATAATTGAACATTTATGAATTATTCAAAAAGAAAAGTAAAATTATTTTTTTTCTGCCTACCGAACGTCAGGCTACATTACCTTTGTGTATATGAATAAGAGTTTCACATTTATCGCGATAGGGCTTGTTGTATTGTGTGGTTGCGAGAGCAAGCAATCGCGCATGCAACAGTTGTTGTTAAAAGGCAACATCGCTTCCAAAGATAGAAATTGGCAACAGGCGCTCCGTTACTATGAGCAAGCCACCCAAATGAACGACTGCTTTGCCGATGCTTGGAATAATGCCGGCACAGTTTACTTCGAACAAAAGCGCTATGAGCAAGCATTGGCCAGCTATGATAAGGCGCTGACGTGCGACCCGCATTTTTTGAATGCTCTGATCAACCGGGCTAACACCACTTATCAGTTAAAAGAATATTACCGCTCGATTGACGATCTGCAAAAAGTAATTGTAGCTCGACCCGATACAGCCATTGCTTATTTTGCGCTGGGGCTTAGCTACACCCGCTTGCGCGATTTTGCCAAGGCACTTCAAGTCTTTAGCAAGGCTAAGCAGATAGCGGGCAATGATGCCAAGATGAAACAAGAACTGTTGGTCAATCATGCTATCGTTTACTACTACCTCCATCACTACGACTCAGCTCAAACAGAACTGCAACAAGCTGCCCGATTGAATGACCGCGAACCCAACATCTACAATACACTTTCGCTCATTGAGGTAGAACTGAAACACTACACCGAAGCGCTCAATCTGGTAAATGAAGCTATCCGCTTAGATCCGCACCAATCATACTATGTCAACAACCGGGGATATATTTATTTACTGCAAAACGAATTGAGCAAAGCGGAAGTTGATATTGATGAAAGTATTTCCAAAGACCCCGATAATGCCTGGGCTTATCGCAACAAAGGAATTTATTATTTGATGAAAGAAGATTACCCCTCTGCCGAACGGTTGCTGAAGCAAGCATTGAAGATGGATTCCTTTGTTGACAAAATCCATTTTTATATGGGGATGGCTTATCTGAAAAATGGAAAGAAAGAATTGGCATGCCAGTCTTTTGCCAAATCCAAACAAGCAGAAGACCTCCTGCTGACACCTGACTTGCTGAGGAATTGCAAATGAACTTAAACCGGTTAGCAGACCAATTGCACGATCGCTTGCAGCAACCGCTGCCGGGCAAAACCGCACACGAGCCGATGCGGGCAACTCCGGTGGGTTCGCTCATACCCGCGTTCGATCATAAAACTCCACCCAAGCCGGGCAGTGTACTAATCCTGCTGTATGAATCTGACCAGACAATAAAATTCCCATTGATAAAACGTCCCGATTATTTGGGCGCACACGGAGGGCAGATAAGTTTGCCGGGTGGCAAAGCAGAGCTAAACGAAAATTATATTCAAACCGCTTTGCGCGAATGTGAAGAAGAAATTGGTGTGCCATCTATGGGCATTAAAGTAATTGGCAAGCTCAGCGAATTTTTTGTTATCCCCAGCAATTTTATGGTGGCTCCGGTAGTGGCCTACACCACCTGCCAACCCGTATTTCATCCGCAACAATCAGAAGTTGAGCGAGTACTTCAGGCTGATATCAGCCAATTGCTCAGCGAAGACGCCATTCAAACAAAAGAAATATTGGCGGCTAAAAGATACCCCATGCAGGCGCCACATTTTATAGTTGAAGGTGAAATTGTGTGGGGTGCAACGGCCATGATGTTAAACGAATTGCGGATGATTGTTCGGGAGTTAGCTGGTAAATAACATCGTTGGCGGTCAGCTTAAAAAAACGACATACGAACAAACAGAGAAACAACCAATTGAAAAGAATTTTAATAGAAACGGAACGGCTCTTTTTAAGAGAATTAGAAGACACAGACGAAAATGACTTATTTGAAATGGACTCTGACCCAGAAGTTCATTTGTATATTGAAAATAACCTTGTGAAATCTATTGCTGAAATAAAAAAAAATAATTGAAATGCTTACAAAGCAATACAATGAAAATGGAATTGCTCGTTGGGCTGTTATTGACAAACTGACAAACGAATGTATTGGCTGGGCCGGACTAAAATATTGTAAAGAGCAATTAAACAATCACAACAATTTTTACGAGCTTGGTTATAGATTTAAGAAAAAACATTGGGGAAAAGGTTTTGCGACAGAATCGTCAAGAGCAATTTTAGACTACGGATTTAAGAACTTAAATACGGATTCAATTTTTGCTATTGTTGGCTCAAAAAACGAGAATTCAAAAAAAGTATTGACTAAACTAGGTTTTGATTTTCAAGAAACATTTAACTGTGAAGGCGACCCGACAGACTGGTTTGAATTAAAAAAATCAAAATGGAAAAATCAAAAGCCGAACTGCTAACAAAAAAAATTATAATAGAGCCGGTGAAGTATTTCTTTTGAATTTTCAGGCAAGATTAAATAGCTGTAATTCATTTGAATATTTGTACTAAAAGCCTGCCCAACGCCTATTTTCCACCAGATACAGAAGTTTGCAATAAATTTTTTAGAGAGAGATAACACGTTAAACAAACAGAGGCTGCTTCTTTGGGGAAGCAGCCTCTGTATTAAAATTTTTTACTGTTATTTTATGAATTTATGAGCTCTGTCCATGAGCAACTTCCGGTCGGCCGTAATGGTTGGGTCGCTGTAAATGCGGGAAGAGAGTTCGGCCACTACACCCTTTTTATAACCTAATTTTTCGGCCACTTGTTCGCAAAAATGGATTTCACTTTTAAACACCTGTCCATCGCTTTTCATCAACTGGATCAGGTGGTATAAGTTTTCAAATTTTTGATCTTCAGACATGGATGACAAGTCGCCTATAGGCTGCGGTTTTTTCAGCAAGGCATCCACTTCTTCTTTGGGAATGTTGTTGGCTTTGGCAATGACGTGAATTACTTTGGCTTCTTTATCAGCCACCGTATTGTCGCTGGCAGCCAAATTGATAAGTACGTTTAGTTGATCTTTTGTCATGGTGTTACAATATTGACTTCAAAAGGAATAGAATACTTCGAAATTTAAGAAAAAAACATTTACATATGTTTTTTATTCAAAAAAAATTAAAATCTTTCGCCCACGCAACCCTGTTGCTGGTGGTTTGTCTTTTGTAAAAATATAGAAACAAATGAAGAAGTATCTGGTAGTTGGTTTATTATGGTTGGCAGGCTCAGCATGTATGAGCCAGCAAACTGAGACAAGAAGCCTGAGCGCCTTTCGGTCTGTAAAAGTCTCTCAGGCCATTGATGCCTATTTAAAAAAGGGCGACAAAGAAAGCGTGCGCGTAGAAGTGAAAGACGGAAAAGTATCTGATGTAGTTACAGAAGTAGAGGGCTCTTCACTGCGCATCAAAATGCGCGATGGTCGTGGCTTTTGGAACAGAGCCGATGTAAAGGTTTACGTAACGTATGTGAACATGGATAAAATTTCAGCCAGTTCTGCTTCCAGTGTTTTTTCGGAGGGGCCAATTAAAACCGACAGGTTGGAGATCAATGTTTCGAGTGCGGCCAATGTGGAAGTAACGGTTTACGCCAACTCTGTGTCGGTTGATACTTCCAGTGCCGGAGAAGTGATATTGGAAGGTAAATCTGAAAATCTTGAAATTGAGGCAAGCAGTGCCGGAGATGTAGATACTTATAAGTTGGAGAGCGAAGTGGCAGTAGCCAGAAGCAGCAGCGGAGCAGACATTAAGTTGTCTGTTTCAAAAGAATTAAAGGCACATGCCAGCAGTGGAGCCGATATCCGCTACCGAGGCAACCCGGCCAAGACCAACACGGAGTCGAGCAGTGGTGGTTCTGTTAAAAAATCTAATTGATTATTTTTTTAAGGCAATCATTTTCAACTGATGAAGATGTTCTTCCTGCCGGTTAAGTTCCCAGTTTAGCAAGGCTTCAGTAAAATATTGCCGGTAGAAATGAGCCCAATGCGGATGTTTTGCCACCGGTTCTTTTTTAGATGATCGTTCCATAGTTATTATTTTTCGGATTAGACGAAAAAACAGTTCGTTTAGTTTAACGAAAGAAAAAAATAAAAATGGAATGTGCTATCAGGATTAGGAAGCCTTATTTTAAGTTAGATCGTAAAATAAATTTAACCACATAGACACATAGAACATATAGTAAATCCGTGCATCTGGTCGTGCGTCATTTTTTCTATCCTCAGCTTTTGCGTATAGATTTTTTAAGGCAGAGTGTCTGTCATTAACTCTGCCAAACTTAACCACCGGTTTGTTTTTAATTCAATGTCATGGTTGATACTGTCAATCTGCCGGGCAATTTCTGTCAGCTTGTTGTGGTCGGTAATGCCGGAGTTAAGTTGCAATGCCAATCCTCGTTTTTCTTTTTCGAGTTGCTCAATTTCTGTTGTCAGCAATTCATATTCCTGTTTTTCTTTAAACGAAATTTTACGCTCGCTCTGAGTATTTTTCTTAACTGGCTCAGAGACAGCTTTAACAGTAACAGGTTTATCTTTTTCTTCTTCCAACCAACTGCGGTAGTCTGAATAGTTTCCGTTGAATACCCGGATGTTGCCATCGCCTTCGAAAACAAAAAGCTGATCTACCAGATGATCCATAAAATAACGGTCGTGCGAAACCAGCACTAAGCAACCGGCAAATTTTTCCAGAAAATCTTCGAGCACATTCAGTGTGTCAATATCAAAATCGTTGGTGGGTTCATCCAATATCAGAAAATTAGGATTGGTGACCAATACTTTTAACAACTGCAGCCTTTTCTTCTCGCCACCGCTCAGCTTTTCAATAAAGGTGTATTGCTTTTCGGGAGGAAATAAAAAAAGGTCTAAAAATTTGGAAGCCGAAACCTGCGAGCCATCTGCCAGCGTAATGTATTCGGCAATATTTTTTACTTCTTCGATGACCCGATGAGCCGGATTTAAACTGGCTACTTCTTGTGTGAAGTAACCAATTTTGGTTGTTACACCCGGAATGATTTCTCCACTATCGGGTTTAGCACCGGTAAGCAGGTCGAGGAAAGTAGATTTGCCCACTCCGTTTTTTCCCACTACGCCAATGCGGTCTTTCTTTTTGAAGACATACGAAAAATCGTGTACTAATTTTCGCTGCCCGTAGCTTTTGCTGACGTGGCTTAGCTCCAGAATTTTCCCACCTTGCCTGCGCTCTTGGATGTCAAGCTCCAGTTTGTCTTTCTTTAAATTGACAGAAGCTTTTTCCTGCAATTCGTAAAACGCTTCAACCCTGTATTTTGCTTTCGTGCCGCGTGCCTTGGGCTGCTTGCGCATCCACTCAAGTTCTTTCTTCATCAGGTTTCGCGCTTTGGCCACTTCGGTTTTTAGCATCTCCTCGCGCTCCGATTTTTTCTCTAAAAAATAAGCATAGTTACCGCGATAGGCATAGAGTTTGCCTCGGTCAATTTCAAGAATCAGGTTGGCCACATTATCTAAGAAGTAACGGTCGTGTGTTACCATCAACAGCGTAGTCTGCGGACCCGATAAATAATTTTCCAGCCACTCAATGGCTTCCAGGTCTAAATGATTAGTTGGCTCATCCAATATCAACAGGTCGGGAGAGGTAAGGAGCATCTGCGCCAGAAAGGTACGTTTGCGCTGCCCGCCCGATAGTTCTTCAAATTTTTGGTCAAGGTCGGTGATGCCCAGTTTACCTGTTACTTCGTGCACTAACGATTCATAGCCCCAGGCGTTGCGTTCCTCCATCAGTTCCAGAACTGCCTGCATTTTTTCGGGCTTGGCATTGACGTCATGGATAAGCGACTCGTATTGCTTGACGATTTTGGCAATTTCATTACTTTCATCAAACAGAATGTCTTGCACAGTCAGATGGCCGGGCGCTTGTGGCTGTTGTACCAGGTCGCCCACCCGAATCCCTTCGCGCACGCTTACCTTTCCCGCATCCGGTTGCACCTTGCCGATCAAGATTTTCAACAGCGTTGATTTGCCGACACCGTTTTCGCCCACCAAGGCTATTTTATCGCCTTGCGAGATGCCGACCGTCAAATCTTGAAAGAGCCACCGGTCATTGTATGATTTAGAGAGATTTTCTGCTGATAAGTAGTTCACTTGTAAAAAATTGAGCCGCGAAGATATAATAATTACAGATTTCAAATTGTAATTTGCCATTTGTAATCTGTAACCCGAGTTTATGTTGATAGCTCCTTCCATTTTGGCGGCTGATTTTGCCAACCTGCAACACGAAATTGAAATGATCAATGCCAGCGCAGCAGACTGGATACATATTGATATTATGGATGGCGTATTTGTGCCGAATATTTCTATGGGGCTGCCCGTGGTGGAGGCCATGAAACGTCATGCCAAGAAACCGATGGACGTACATCTGATGATCGTGCAGCCCGAAAAATATGTGGAAGCATTCGCCAAAGCCGGAGCCGCCTCTATTTCAGTTCATGCAGAAGCTTGCCCTCACCTTCACCGGAACATCCAACAGATAAAAGCGCTGGGGGTGAAAGCAGGCGTGGCCATCAATCCTCATACTTCCGTTTCAACCTTGTCGGAAGTAATTCAAGATATAGATTTGGTTTGCCTGATGTCTGTTAACCCGGGCTTTGGCGGGCAAAAATTTATTGAACGCACTTATTCGAAAATAAAAGAGTTGAAATCATTGATCGGGCAATGCGGCTCGTCCGCACTGATCGAGATAGATGGGGGAGTTAATCAAGATAATGCAACTCCCTTGATGACAGCCGGAGCCGATGTGCTGGTGGCCGGCAATTTTGTTTTTACTTCTCCGAACCCGAAAGAAGTGATTGAACGTTTAAAAAACATTAAGTGATGGATTTTTTTCTCATCACTCTATGAACCCAGATATATGAAGACTGTTAACCTCGTGATAGCACTGATATTATGCCAAGCTTGTGCGCGCTCCGTTACACGGGTAAACCCCGATCAGCAAATTGATTTAAGCGGCCGCTGGAACGACAGCGACTCGCGCATGGTGGCCAATACGATGGTAACCGATTTGCTCACCAGCGATAAGTTTAAAGAATACTCGAAAGCACTCAACAAAAAGCCGGCTATTATTGTAGGCCTGATCCGAAATAAAACCAGCGAGCACATTGATGCGGATAACTACATTAAAAAAATTGAACTGGCCATTTATAATTCAAACATCGCTGATCTGGTAGAGTCGGATGGATTTCGCGATAAACTCAGGCAGGAGCGGGCCGATCAGCAAGATTTTTCAGGCTCGGCAGCGCAGTGGGGAAAAGAAACAGGCGCCAACCTGATGCTCTTTGGTGAGATGACTTCCGAAACAGACGTGTACAATAAAAAACGGGTGGTGAACTACGTTACCACGCTTTTCCTTACCGACATGGAAACGAACAAAAGAGTGTGGTACGGACAAAAGGAAATCAAGAAGTTTATTAAGGACTGACGGACAACATCATTTAGCGTAGGAAATTTTAAGATGAAATCGCTTTGAAACATTGTGGCTTTATTCTCTTCACAGTTTTTGTGGTTACCTCCTGCGCCACCTATTATCAATCGAATTTAATTTTCAATCAGGAGTTTGAGCGGGGAAACTTAGACGCTGCTTACAAAACACTTCAGAACGAATCGGCACAAGCGAATACCAAAAAACGACTTCTTTATTTTTTTAACACCGGCCTGGTGCTTTCCATGCTGGGGCGCTACGAAGAAAGCAATACTTTTTTCGAAAAAGCCTATCTCTTTGGCGAAGATTACCGCATCAACTACCTCTACGAAGCTGCCTCGTACCTGAGCAACCCCATGGTTACGCCCTACCGGGGCGAAGACCACGAGCACTTGCTGGTGCTGTACTATAAGGCTATCAATTATTTAAAAATGAAAAATACCGAGGATGCGCTGGTAGAGTGCCGCAGGCTAAATACCCGGCTGCAGCAGTTGTCGGATCGCTATCAGTCGAAAGAAAAATACGAGCACGATGCCTTCATCCACCTGCTGATGGGTATTATTTACGAAGCAGACCATGATTACAATAACGCGTTCATTGCCTACCGCAACTCGCTGGACGTTTATAGGAATGATTATGCCCGTTTGTTTGGTATGACTGAACCACCCCAACTGCACACTGACTTGCTGCGCACAGCTTGGCTGAGTGGGCTGACAGATGAGTTTGAAAAATATAAATCTGATTTTCAGATGACCGATTACGTGTACAAACCGAATGAAGGAGGAGAATTGATTTTCTTTTGGCACAATGGGCTGGTGCCCATCAAGGCTGAGTGGGGGGTAGATTTTATGATCAGCCGCATGGGGAACATGGTATATTTTATCAATCAGCAATTAGGACTGAGTTTTTCTTTTCCGGTAGAAGATGAAAAACAGCAAAGTGCTTTGGCCGGGTTGCAGGTTGTACGTGTAGCATTTCCTAAGTATGTAGAAAGGCCCACTTATTTTGCCAATGCGGCAGTAAACGCAAACGGCAATGCATATCCTTTGCAATTGACGGAAGATGTCAATCGAATTGCTTTTAAATGTTTGCAGGAAAGAATGGGTATTGAATTTGGTAAAGCATTGTTGCGGGTGGCGCTTAAGAAGGTAGAAGAAAATCAAATCAGAAAACAAGATGAAACCCTTGGGGCAATTGTAGGTCTTTTTAATGCCGTTACCGAGAAGGCAGACACACGCAACTGGCAAACGCTGCCACACAGTATTTCGTATTGCCGCATATCGTTACCCGAAGGGAACAACGACTTGCATTTTGTTGCCCGCACCGGCACAGGGCGCGAGGTGGATCACCCGATTACAGTAAATGTGCAGAAAGGGCAGACTACTTTTCATACTTTTTCTTCTCTGGAAACAGCATATACCGGATACAACCCGCAATACTGATTCTTGCCCATGCGTTTACTGATCAGTACTTCAATCAATTTCTTATCTTTAACGGCAAAAACTATCCTGAAAAACCTTTCCAAATTATTATTAATAGCCATTGTCGGGTTTCCTCTCTATGTGGCAGCTCAAGACACAGGAAAGGACCAGATACCGCTGGATCATTTTTATGCCACACCCCGGCATGGCAGCAGTTTCTTTCGCAGGGCATTGCGCAATTTTCATTTTGGTATTTACACGGGTGTGGGGCGCTCGTATTTGAGTACGAGTATGAGTGGGTTTGGTGTCTATCAGTCTCCGGGTGCACCACCGCAGCTTTTTACAAACTCCACCACCACTCGCTACACCGATTGGGTGAATAATGCAGGTGTAGATAACAGCCCACCAGGCAGTTATGTAGTAGCTAATGCAGGTAACAATATCAGGTTTAAAGGCCATGCCCTCAATATCCCATTGGCCGCTACGCTTCATTATGAGTATAAACAATTACGTTTGGGCGGTGGCTATTCGTACGAATTGATGAGCCTTGGGTTATTCCACCCTACTACTATGGCCGATAAAATTTCGGATATGAAAGTGAGCAGTGCTACCGGTTTTGTGCGAAGATATTGGGGCATGGTTGGCTACTCCTTTTACCGTTGGAATGACTACCTTTTTACGGGCGACCTGCAGGTAGGTAATTACAAAATGAAAAATAATTATAACACCGCACAGGTAACCCCCAGCACTTATTTCAATCTGGGGGTAACGATTGAGCGCAATCTGTCTGAATATTTAAAAGTATTTGTCCGCCCTGCCTATGAGTTTAAAAGTTATAGTTTGGCAGTTTCCAATAGTGGAAGTTCGCTGAATTACTCCAACAATATGCTCATGGTCAGTGTAGGGTTTACGTACTCTATTCCACAGTTGCCCAAATGCGTTATTAAGCAATGCCGCGCACAGGTAGATCATCACCATGGCAACCGCGACTATCGCAGCCGGGTGCATCCGTTCTATAAAAAACAAAATCCCGGGTATGGCGAAAATTACCCCGGTTTGAAAAAATATTAAACCATGACACAGGAAGATTATCTGACACTAGACCCAAAGGAGACAACAACTGTGCAGTTGCAAGGTATATTACAAGGAGCGATTGCCCCACGGCCTATAGCCTTTGCCAGTTCAATGGATAAGAATGGAAACATCAACTTAAGCCCATTCAGTTTCTTTAATATGTTTAGTTCGCGCCCTCCTGTTTTGATTTTTTCGCCCGCACGGAGAGTACGTAACAATACCACCAAACACACGCTGGAGAATGTAAGAGAAATGCCTGAGGTAGTAATCAATATTGTCAGTTATGCCATAGTGGAGCAGGCTTCGTTGGCAAGCTGCGAATACCCGGAAGGGGTGAATGAATTTACTAAAGCCGGGCTGACACAGTTGCCATCCATAAAAGTTAAGCCACCCCGCGTAGCCGAGTCACCGGCATCTTTTGAGTGTGTGGTGAAAGAGATTATTTCTTTAGGAACAGAAGGCGGTGCCGGCAACCTGATTATCTGTGAGGTTGTTTTGGCGCACATCAAAAAAGAAATTTTAACTGAGAATGGAGTTATTGATCCGCAAAAGTTAGATGCAGTAGCGCGTATGGGGGCAGATTTTTATTGCCGCGCACATGGAGAAAATGTTTTTGTAGTGCCTAAGCCCAACGTAAAACTGGGAATAGGATTTGATCAGTTGCCAACAGCAATCAGAAATAGCAAGGTGTTGTCGGGAAATGATTTGGGTAAATTGGCTAACGTAGAAAAACTGCCGGAAGGAAATTTTTCAAGTGATGAAGCAGTGCACCTTCAGGTAAAAAAAATATTATCAGAGAATAAAGTAGAAGAAGCTTGGCGCTCACTAACTTTCAACTTAGAACTTTAATCCCTGTACATCACAGCCTTTACTGCCTTTACAGTTCGCTCAACATTGGGCAGGATAGCATCAATCAACGTAGGCGCATAGGGCAGGGGCACATCCAAACTGTTTACCCGATGAATGGGCGCATCGAGATAATCAAAAGCATATTTCTGAATGTGATAACTAACCTCTGAAGAGATGGCAGCCAGCGGCCAGGCTTCTTCTACAATTACCAACCGGTTGGTTTTCTTTACTGACTCTACCACTGTTGCATAGTCAATTGGGCGCACCGAGCGCAGGTCAATAATCTCAGCCGAGATTCCTTCTTTTTCCAGTTCAGTGGCAGCGGCCAAGGCCACTTTCATGATCTTGCCAAAAGACACGATGGTAACGTCTGTACCACTTCGTTTGATGTCGGCCGACCCAATCGGAATTAAGTATTCCTCTGTGGGCACTTCGCCTTTATCACCATACATCAATTCACTCTCCATGAAAATGACAGGGTCATTATCGCGGATGGCCGACTTTAAAAGTCCTTTGGCATCATACGGAGTAAATGGAACTACCACTTTGAGCCCCGGTGTATTGGCATACCAGTTTTCAAAATTCTGCGAGTGCTGAGAACTTAACATACCCGCATTGCCCGTGGGACCACGAAATACAATAGGTACATTAAATTGCCCACCCGACATAGAGAGCATTTTAGCGGCTGAGTTGATTACCTGATCAATAGCAACCAGCGAGAAATTGAAAGTCATAAATTCTACAATTGGCCGGATACCGTTCATGGCAGCACCCACACCCACTCCGGCAAACCCGAGCTCAGAAATGGGGGTATCAATTACACGGTCAGCCCCAAATTCATCCAGCATTCCCTGGCTAACTTTGTAGGCGCCATTATATTCGGCTACCTCTTCACCCATCAGTAATACTTTTGGGTCTCTGCGCATTTCTTCGTTCATCGCTTCACGAAGGGCTTCTCTGAACTGGATTTCTCTCATGATAATATTTTTTGCGTAGTCATTATAAAGCCTGTAAAAATAATACCCCAATCATCAATAAAAAAGCCCCGGAGTTTCCTGCGGGGCTTTTCTTATTTTAATGACCTGATTACTTCAATGCATTGCGGAAAGAATCGGTAGTTCTGAATTTAACAAACTCTAAATCCGTGAGGGCTTTAGCCTTCAAAGCAGGGTCTAATTTAACGGCAGAAACTAAGTTGCTTACTACCGCATCGCCATTGGCGCTGTGGGCTGCAGCAATGGCAGCACCATAATAAGCCAAAGCAAAGTTGGGGTTCTTCTTAGAAGATTCGGCAAAAGAAGAAGCCGCATTGTTGTTGTCTTTGGTTAACAATTGAGCCAATCCTTTGTTGAAAGAGTTGATATAGCTATCAGATGCAGATGATGTAGAACTTACGGCATTGCTATATTGTGCTTTGTAAATTTCAGAAGCACCTTTTACGCCATTTACACCACGACTTACATCGCTGCTGGCACCATTAAGTGCTCTAGCTGCATAGTTATAAGCTTTATAGGCATTTCCTTTCATCAATGAGATAGAGGCCATGTTAGCCAATACTTCCGGAGCTTCTTTTAACTTGGCAGCAAGGTCAAGCTGAGCGGATGCTTTGTCGGCTAATTCAGAAGCTTTAGCCGGATTGTCAATAATCATTTGAATGTAGGCGGCTGCTAAGTTGTTGTGAGCATTCCAGTTGTTGCCCTTTTTGGTAGCTGCTTCATAGATAGCGGCTTTTTCATCCAATGAAGGAGTAAGGGTAGCAGAGTACATCAACTCTTCATAGCTCAACGCATCTGAACTAACTTCTCCTTTGGTGATTTGTTTTGACAAAACTGAGATTTCGGCATCTGTCTTCTTTACTTTTACAGTAAGGATTTCAGTTTTGGCAGCACGCAAGCCTGGGTACACATCTTTGAAAACTTTATTATATGTTTTTATTTTTTTCAGTGCATTCTCCTGATCTTCAAATTTTCCGCCATTGCCTAAGATGGTGAGGTACTCATTTTTCTCATCAGCAGTAATTCCGTTGTAGGAAGCTAAAGCGGTTTTGAAAGCGCTCCAGTCATCAACGATTGGTTTTAATATGAATTTAATTTCTGCGGCTACACCTTTGTAGTCGTATTTTTTCATTTGATCACGATAGTACTTTTCTATAACGGTGGCACGCTCTTCAGACAATTTGCTGTTGATGCGTTCCAAACCTTCCGGTGAGTGGGTACCTGTGATGGTAACTGTTCTTGTGATATTCTTGGCAGCAATGAATGCATCTAATTGTTTTCCTTTGTCTGCTTTTATTTCAGATTTACGCAAAACAGATCTTCCTCTTTCGAAATTAAAATCGGGGATGATCACCGGAATCAATTCTTCCTGATTGTTGTAACCATGGTCAGCAAATGCTGCATAGTAGGAGTTTTGAACCAACTTGGAGGTAGTGATAATGCCGTTGGCAATATCCAACCGGGGAGTAGTTTTTGATTTGGTGCCTTTCGAGGCTACGCCCTGAATCTGTACAGTGCCTTCTTTGTAGGCATCTTTGTAGGGAAATGAAAAAGATTTTGTTACCGGGGTTTGCTCAGTCTTATTAGCAGGAAATTCTTCTGCTTTAAATGGAACAGCAGGCAATGCCAACTCATTGTCGCCATATTTGTAGTACGTGTTCAAAGTATAAACAGTGCCTTTCTTGAGCAATTTCGCGGGCAGGTTGCCGGAAAGGTCAAAATTGACAGTGTCTTTGTGTACTTCGAGCGGATCAGGTTTTACCTGTAAATTTTGCTTGGCTGCTAATTTTATCATTTGTGGCAGTGTACAACCTGCAGCGGCAAATGACCCGATTGCAATAAGGGAATAAACAAATTTTCTCATGGAATGTAGTTTAAAATCGAATTTTAACGAAGCGTAAAGGTATGCCTATAACTATTTGAGCGCAAGGATAAATCGAAAAATTACGTCCACCTTCTTTCTTTTCTCGTCAAAGGGTTGATTATATTTGTGGGCTGAAACAGCAGCAGACGAATAGCCGGAGCATAATTTAAGGTTTTGAGCAGTATGGTGAGGAAGATACAATTATACTTTGAAGATCATGCCTTTGGCGTATGTGCCTTTTTAGGCGAAAAATTTGGGATAGCTTCATCTTCTATTCGTTTATTTTTCATTTACGCTTCATTTCTTACCCTTGGCTCGCCCGTAGTGCTTTATCTGGCACTGGCTTTCGTTCTTAACATCAGGGCGCATCTACGGAAGCGTAGTTCTATCTGGGATTTTTAGTTCCCCATAGCGTCTTTTGCGAAGCACGAAGTAATCCATTACAATCAACCCGGGGTAGATGTTTGGTGTTTTAAAATTCCTTAAAGCACGGGCTGTGTCTAACCTCTTTCTGAACTCATGCCTCACTCTGCGCACAAAACTTAGATGGGCTATTAAAACTGCTTTGCCATGTACAGCCGAGCCGGTGTAAAGAAAGTGGAAGGCTGCCATCCAGTCTAAAAATATACGTAAGGGAAATTTCCATACCAGCCGTGAAAAACGCTCATGCTTCCAGAGCAGGCTGAGCCCATTCCTAAAGTTGAGGTAAGTTTTTTTAGGATTGGATGCGGAGAGCGTGCCGCCCCCCACATGGTAAACAGTACTTTTTCCTTGATAGAAAACGAGATGCCCGGCTCGGTGAAATTTCCAACACAGGTCTATTTCTTCCATGTGGGCAAAGAAGTCTTCATCCAAACCACCCAACTCATGAAACCGGTCTGATCGCACAAAAAGGCACGCCCCCGAAGCCCAGAAAATAGGAACTTCATCGTTGTACTGGCCGTGGTCTTCTTCCAAGTCGTTAAACAACCGCCCCCGGCAAAAAGGGAAACCCAAAGTATCTATCATCCCTCCGGCAGCTCCGGCATATTCAAATTTATTTCTTGTTTTGAACGACAGGATTTTAGGTTGCACAGCCGCAATGGCGGGATTGTGGTCTAAGAGTTCAACGATCGGCTGCAGCCATCCTTCGGTTACTTCTATGTCTGAGTTGATGAGCCCGTAGTAGGTAGCTTGAATCTGTTTTAAAGCAGCATTGTAGCCTCCGCAAAACCCGAGGTTTTCTTTCAAGACGATGACCTCAATCTCCGGATAGGTGCGCTGCACAAACTCCACCGAATCATCTGTCGAGTGGTTGTCTACCACAAAAACGGACGCCTCGTGGCTGTACGAAGTAATGGCCGGAAGAAATTGCTCTAAAAACTTTTTTCCGTTGTAATTAAGTATTACGATGGCGGTCTTTGTCATCCCATCAGGTTGCTTAAATCCATACCCGGAATATTGGGCAACAGCCCTTCGGTAGATTTCTTCAGCAGTTCTTTAGCTTGTATTTCGGCTTCGCTTGTAGCTTTGTTGATGGCCGCTACAATTAAATCCTGTACAATGGTCTTGTCTTCAGGTTTGATCAGAGACGGGTCAATGTCTATGGCTATCACTTGCTTTTTACCGTTTACCGTAGCTTTCACCATGCCTGCACCCGACTCAGCCGTTATCCGAAGATGTTCCAGATTATCTTGTGCTTCTTTCAGACGAGCCTGTACCTCTTTCATTTTGCCCATCATTTTCATCATGTCGAACATAGCGTATGAATTAGCCTGCAAAGCTACTTTTAAATATCGTGTTTTGGCAATTATAAGCCGGGCTACTTTCTCAAAAGCAAGATGGTGCCATGTTGCTTAAAAGTATTTCCGGCTTGGTCGGTTCCTTCGGCAGTCCACACATAGGTGGCATCGGGCATGTTAAGTCCTTCTTTGCGACCATCCCACGGTTCGTTTTGGTCGGAGTAGTAAACTAATGTGCCCCACCGGTCGAACACCTGCAAGGCTAACTTTGAAATATATTGCCCCTTTACTGTGAAGGTGCGGTTGACGGAGGCTACTTTGCTTTCAGGATTGAAGGCTGTGGGGTAAAATAAATTTACCCCTTTTACAATTTTGATTTCGTTAGAGAGAGAGTTGGACAATCCGTTTTGAACGGAGATGGCTACGATCTTGTAAAGCACAACCTGATTGGCCGGGTCGGGCTGGCTGTCAATAAAGGTGGTGTCGTTTGTGTTGAATGTTTGCAGGAGTTGCCCGCTCGAATTAAATTTTCGTACAGAATAATATTTTACGCCTTGCTGCCAGCCTTTATAGCTTTTCCATTGCAAAGCAGGATCATTCTGTTCGTTGACATTACCACTTAAAACTATCGGGCATGCGGGAGCATCTTTAGCACTAGGGTTATCGCAGTTGTCGGTGTAGTTAATAAGATAACAGTTCCCTTCAGTATAGTTTCCATCGGTGTATAGCGTAGCGGTAGCACTGCCATTGAGTGTGTAAGAGTTTGTATTTTGTGAACGATAAATATTGTAGCCGACAGAGGTATAGGCGGGGTCTTGCAGCCAAACCAAATCTACTGATGTATTACCGATGCCAACCGATGTACTAATGTTATCAATGGCGGTGGGTGTTTGTTTTAAAAACGCATTGACACATTGCGTAAGCGAAGTGCTGGTAGCACCTCCGGCATAGGTGCTCACTAATTTGTAACAATAGGTTGTTTTGCAAATCACACTGTTGTCTTGGTAAGTCATGGTTGTGCCCGGAACGGTGGCAATCGAAGCCGGTGCGCCAGTACCTGTGCCTCGTTGTATTTGGGTGGAGGCTGCTATGGGGGCGCTTGCCCACGTCAGTTGGTCTGCTCCGCTAATGGCGGCAATAGCAAAGTTATGGCTACAAATAGGTGAGGTGTAGGTATTGGTATTGGCGCAGGGATCATACGAGCCCATCCGGAAGCAATAATAACTGGAATTTAAACTCAGGCTGGGCACGTTCAAAGAATTGACTGCATAGAGTGTTTGATATTGCTGAAAGTTGCTGGCATTATTAAAGGCAATATCGGCATGGTATAAAATATTGGTTTGAGGAGTATAGTTGAGTTGCAAGGTGGCTGCATCTACGGCATTTAAACTATTGATGACCGGAACAGGTAATGAGGGTATGGCAGTAAATGGTTGAATGTTAGAACTACAGTTGTTGAGGGCGTTCAACTTTTCTCCTTTTACATTGATATTGTAGTTTCCGTTAGCGCCATAATTAAAATTGGCTACCTGATTGTTGCTGGAAGGAATAGATGTGTCAACGATCCCGTCATTGTTAAAATCAATCCGGTATAAATCATAAAATGTATCCGTTATTTTGATTGACACCTGATCGCCAGCACAAGTGTAAATATTAAACGGAGGAGGCGTGTTGGGGTCAACAGTTACGGTAATCACATCATTGCCTACAACCGGATAACTTACGCATAGTTGGTAAGTGCCGGGTGTGGTGTAGGTGAAAGTGAGAAGATTATTGGCACCCCCCGAAGTGGGGCAAGCTTGGCCGGGCGTGCCGTTGTAGTACATGGTACAGGGGGCACAGATTTTTCCGCCAAAGCTGGAGTTGGTAATGGTCATAGTGAAGGGGGCGCACCCACGAATCTGATCAACCTGAAACCATCCATTCTTACTGGTATAGGGCTGCGCAGCACAGATGCCGATGAGGAGAGTACCCAATGCAGAAA
Source organism: Bacteroidota bacterium (assembly GCA_018267215.1). GTDB lineage: Bacteria > Bacteroidota > Bacteroidia > Cytophagales > Cyclobacteriaceae > ELB16-189. The sequence goes on along the minus strand of JAFDYX010000012.1, from coordinate 11,734 downwards.
GAAAAAATCCTTTCACTTTTCAATTTTATATGTCTTTAAAAACAGTTCAGCCTTCAGCATATCGTCATGGAGAAGCCGGTCTGTTTCGATAAACGGAATTTGCTTCCTTAAATTGCTTATCACCCGCTCAAGGTAAACGGAAGTGCACAGCGGTTTTCTGAATTCAATGGCTTGTGCGGCAGTGATCAGTTCGATAGCTAATATGGAATAAAGGTTATTGACCACGCGGTATGCCTTTGTTGCCGCATTGGCACCCATGCTGACGTGGTCTTCTTGCCCATTGCTGGAGACAATCGAATCAACCGATGCAGGGGTGCATAACTGTTTATTTTGGCTCACCAGCGAGGCAGCGGCATATTGAGGGATCATCAACCCCGAATTGATGCCCGGGTTGGCCACTAAGTAATTGGGCAGATCGCGCGCTCCTGAAATCAACTGGTAAGTTCTGCGCTCTGAAATGCTGCCCACCTCGGCCAATGCAATAGCTAAAAAATCTAGCGCCAGCGCTAATGGTTGGCCATGAAAATTTCCGGCCGAGATAATGGTATCGTCTTCGGCAAAAACATTGGGGTTATCGGTTACGCTGTTGATTTCGGTTAGAAATATTTTCTTGGCATAGTGCACGGCATCGAGGCTTGCACCATGCACCTGAGGTATGCATCGGAAGGAGTACGGATCTTGCACATGTTTTTTCTTCTGCCCGATCAATTCACTTCCTTCCAGTAATCGTCTGATTTCTCCGGCTACGTGCATCTGCCCGGCATGCGGCCGGATGGCATGCACCCGATGGTCAAACGCTTCGATCCGGCCATCAAAAGCATCTAAAGCAAGCGCCCCGATTATATTAGCCCACTGCATCAACCGATGGGCATGATGTAAACACCACACCCCATACGCACTCATAAACTGAGTGCCATTCAGCAATGCCAAACCTTCTTTAGACTTTAAATGGATTTTTTGCCAGCGAAACGTTTCCGACACATCACGGCTGTGCTGAACTTTTCCATTAAAAAATACGTGCCCTTCTTTGATGAGCGGAAGCGAGAGGTGGGCGAGGGGAGCCAAATCTCCGGATGCTCCTAAAGAACCCATCTGGTACACCACCGGCAGCACTTGATTATTGTACATACCGGCCAGGCGTTGCACTGTTTCCACCTGCACACCGGAGTGGCCGTAAGAGAGAGATTGTATTTTAAGAAACAACATCAGCTTTACAATCTCACTAGGCACTTCTTCGCCTGCACCACAGGCGTGCGACATCACCAGATTTTCCTGCAGTTTTTCTAACTGATCTTTGGGGATGTTGCGGTTGTACAACGAACCAAAGCCTGTGTTGATACCATAGATCGGCTCGCTTGATTCGTTCATTTTCTTATCCAGATAATCGCGGCATTTTTGAATATTACCGATCGAACCGGATGTTAACTCCAACTGCGAAGTGCCTTCAATAATTTTTTCTATCGTTGAAAAGGTAAGCGGATCGGATGAGATGAAATGGGTGTGGCTCACGGCTAAAAATTATTTTTTAACAATATCAAGAATCTGTTCATGGGTTAGTTTATGCTGCTCTCCTGTTTTCATATTCTTCAAGGAGAGCAGGCCGCTTTTTACTTCATCGGAACCAATCACAATAACGAAAGGAATTTTTTTACGGTCGGCATATTCCATTTGCTTCTTAACTTTGGTCAGGTCAGGATAAATTTCACAAGCAATTCCTTGTTCGCGTAAGTGGCGGATAATTTTTAAACCGTAACTGAAACTCTCGTTATCCAAATACGCCACCAAAAGTGTTGAAGAAGCTGCTGCATCGGGCGGAAAGAGGTTGAGTTCTTCGAGGGCATCGTACAGCCGGTCTATGCCAAATGAAAAGCCAACGCCCGAGCTTTTTTCTTTCGAATCGAACACCGCGGTCAGATTATCATAGCGTCCGCCACCGCCTACACTGCCCACGCTTACGTTGTTGATCTTCACTTCAAAGATACAGCCGGTATAGTAGCTCAGGCCGCGTGCCAGCGAAATATCGAACTCTACATGGGCGAGGTCGGCTCCGAAATTTTTTACCAGTTCCAGCACTTGGGTTAATTCTGTTAATCCTTTTTTACCTTTCTCTGAGGCTGCAAATTTTTGTGTTAGAAATTCAACTTTAGATTGGTTGTTGCCATGGAACGTCAGGATTTCAAAAAGCAATGGGAGAGAGGAGGACTCAAAACCCCGCTCGATTAATTCTTCTTTTACTTTTTCTTCACCGATCTTATCTAATTTATCAATGGCCACAAAGAGCGAACTCTCTTTGCCTGAGGCAGCGAGCAATTCGGCAACGGCCGACAAAACTCCCCGGTGATTGATTTTGATGGAGTAATCTGTAATACCCAATACACCGAATGAGTCTTTGATCATCAGAATGATTTCGGCTTCGCACACCAGCGAGTCGGTGCCGACTACATCGGCATCGCACTGATAAAACTCGCGATAGCGCCCTCGCTGCGGTCGGTCGGCACGCCACACGGGTTGGATTTGATAACGCTTAAAAGGAAAGGTGATTTCATGCCGGTTCATCACCACGTAGCGGGCAAAAGGAACAGTAAGGTCATAACGCAACCCTTTCTCCGCAATATCGCCCGTTATCAACTTCCAGTTGTGGGCTTCCAGATGTTGCTTGTTGACATTTTTTAAGAAATCGCCTGAGTTTAAGATTTTAAACAACAGTTGATCTCCTTCGTCTCCATATTTTCCTTGCAGGGTCGAAAGGTTTTCCATGGCAGGTGTTTCGAGTGGCTGAAAGCCGTATCGTTGAAATATTTTCTTGATCGAATCAATGATCAAACTGCGCTTGGCCATCTGGGCAGGTCCGAAATCGCGTGTTCCTTTTGGCTGAGAAATTTTATCCATGATGAAGGCAAAACTAATCACTTATCGCGAATCGTGGGAGTTGGACGGGCGCATGTTGTGCATAAAAATTAAAAATGGTAGTCTTGCGAAAAATTAAATACTAGTATTTATGAAAAAGATTATTGTGTTGGTTTGTGTTGTTTTATCAGGAGTATTCTCTAACCGTGCGTTGGCTCAGTATAAGCAAGGCGATAAGCTGCTAAACTTGGGTATTGGGCTTAACTCCTATTATTCTTCCGGGCTGCCGTTGAGTGTGTCGTATGAATACGGATTTACCCCCGAGATCAGCGCGGGTGGAATCGTTGATTATGTTTCCTCAGATTATTACAACTACCGTTATACTTCCTTTTTTTTCGGAGGCAGAGGCTCTTACCATTTTAACAAACTGCTGAACATCAACGATCGCGACTGGGACGTGTATGGCGGTGCGAGCTTGGGGTTTAGAACCTTTAGCTGGAGCAGTGGTTTTGGTAATAATACTCCGGGGGGCACGTATGCCAGTGGCTTGTTCTTAGGTATCCATGCCGGGGTGCGTTATTATTTTTCACCGAAAGTGGGCGCATTTGGCGAGTTGGGTGCGTTGGGATCCAGCAATATACGATTGGGCGTTACCTTTAAATTATAAGAACTTGTATAATCGGGAATTAGCGTTATTTTTGCGCCTTCAAAAAATAAAGTTATGTCAGTTACCCGTTTGAAAAGAAAGAACAGAAAAGATAAAGCTGTGGCCTCCCGCAGGAGAACCTCGCTAAAAGTGCAAAACTTTAAGCCTGTGACGAAAACAGTAGATATCGAAAAAGTCAAAGAAGAATTTAAAGAGAAGGCAAAGAAATAGAGGCATCGGCCTGTAAACAGAAATCCAACAGCATCCCTGTTGGATTTTTTGTTTCAACTTATAGCTCCGCGTTTCCCCAGTTCGATCACTTCCATTTTTTTAATCTCCTTATTCACCAACTCAAACCGCACAATCGTTTTCATCAGATGAAAGCCGTGGTTGCCGGCAGCCCCGGGGTTGAGGTACAGCATGTTGTTTTGTTTGGCGTCTTTCTTAATCTGCAGTATATGCGAGTGCCCACAAATGAAGATATCGGGTGTGCTGATGCTTAACATTTTTTTTACACGTGGATTGTAGTTGGGGGGCGAGCCGCCAATGTGTGTCATCCAAACATCAAAACCTTCTACCGTTATCCGCATGTCTTCAGGGAAAGCATGGTTCAGGGGCGGGCCATCAATGTTGCCATACACAGCCCGAAGGGGCTTTAGTTTTTTCAACTCTTCGCATACAGACGGATCGCCAATGTCTCCGGCATGCCAGATTTCATCTACGTTTTTAAAATGCTCAATTATAGCGGGGTCGAGAAATCCGTGGGTGTCAGAAAGCAGACCTATTATCATTGTAAAAATAAAATCGAAAGTTTTTTAGTTCACGCGATACGCTCGCTTCACACAAAACTTTGGTTAGAATCCGTCATTCTCTTCTTTCTTCTGGTCTTTCTTTGGGTCGGCCTTTTTAGGCGGCTTGGTTCCTTTAGGGATGACGGCATCCGGTTGATTGTTGGGCGTTACTTTTGATTTATCTTTTTTCTTAAACAAACCACCTAATCCTTTTTTCTTTTTCACGACCGGTTGTTGTTCATTTTTTGTACGCTGTATGTTGCCGGTAGAGTCGGGCAGGTCGCGCACATCTTCAAAAGACCGCGAAACGGAAGTCGTATCTTTTTTGGTTTCCTTTTCCTGCACTTTAGGTTTCTTCTTGAACAAGTGTTTCAGCTTAGAAAAGAATCCTTCTTTCTTTTGCCCCTTACCTTGGGCTAACTTGCCTTCTTGTTTGGCTTGGTTAAGCGCTATCCGCACATCCGGCAAAACCAGAATATCGCGGAAGTACCACATGTAGTTATCCTGATCTACATTGAATTTTTCTTTCGCCAAAGAAATGACATAAACACTGTCTTTCGTGTTTTCTTTTTTAGACTGTCGCGTGCCTTTGGCCGAAAGTGTGTCTGTAACACTTCGTGCCGCGCTGTCTAATGCTTTTTTGATGGCGTTAGAGTCGGCTTCCTCTTTCTTAGGATACACCGCCTTCATAGGCAATGTCTGCAAAGCCTTTAATGCTTTACGATATGTCTTGGCCGGAAGGAGAAGGTATCTGTCTTTCTTTACACGCCTTTGAAAAGGCAGGGCAGGAGCCTGAACGACATGGCTTTTATCCCAGGCTGAATCGCGTACGGGTAAGGTGATGGTCTTGCTGTTGCTGGCCAACACTTCTTGTGCTTTGTTCTTGTTTTCATTGTACAGCATGAAGTAGTTCTTCACTACCGATTTATCGAAAACAAAAGCGCTTTGATAGGCCGGGCAGATGGTGCGCTGCGTAACACAGCCTGTTAACACGACTGCGCAGATAGAGACGAAGATGAAAGCCCGGAGCATCCTTAGACTATTGGCAAGGTGTAAAAATAAAAAATTAACTCACGTAATCCGAGCGGTGTAAGAAAAGTAACCAAATAGCAACAATTTCAGTATCAGGCTATTTCGCTCTTTTTAGTCCTTTTGGCTTGAATAGGCCGATAGGTACGAATCTCTAAATCTATTGATGAATTTGGCTTCCTTCTACAGTCAGGGCATTGTCAACCATCCGGTTATTATACTGCTGGATGAATGCCTTCAGATAATTCTCCATCGAACGGGTGGTGTCGGGCAGTTCGCCCATCAGGTTATTCTTTAGGTATTTGTCTTTTTTAAACGCGTACAGTGCCTTGGGATTTTTTCCATCGAATTGAAAAAGATAGTTGCCCCTGAAAACCTGAAAGGTATTTTCAAGATAGTTAAAAGCTACCGGTACGGTGCTCGGCTGAAACGAATTGTGCCCGAAGGCCACAAAAGGTTTATGATAATGCAGGTAGCTTAACACAGAAGGCATAATATCTATTTGCTGAACGATCTCGTTGGTTAGCCCGCTACCGTGTTGCCCGGGGTGGTAGAAAAAGATGGGGATAGAAAAATAGCCCCAAGCCGAGTTGTATTCTGGTAGTTGAATTTCTGCCGAAGCATGGTCGGCCGTTATGACAAAAAGAGTATGCTCAAACCACGGCATTGTTCGTGCTTTATTAAAAAATTTCCGAAGCGCATAGTCGGTGTACTCGATGGTGCGGTGCACCAACTTAGGGCCGCCTTTAAATTTGTTTTCGTACCCATCGGGTAAGTTGTAAGGATGATGCGATGAAACCGTAAAAAAAGTTGTAAAAAACGGTTGTTGAAAAGTGTTCATCTTGTTGGCAAAAAATTGAAGGAAGGGCTCGTCCCAAATCCCCCAGTTGCCATCAAAATCTTTGTCGTTGTCGTATTCTGTTTTTCCGAAGTAATGATCAAAGCCGGCCATGTTGGCAAAGGCATCAAATCCCATTGACCCATTGGGCGCGCCATGGAAGAATGCCGTGTAGTAGCCCTCCGGCTTCAGCAAACTGGCGAGACTGTTGATTTTATTCCCTGAATAGTGAGATAAAATGTAAGGCACCTCAATGGATGGAATGCTGCATATTACCGAGGGCATAGCGTCTATAGATTTGCGGCCGTTGGCAAGCGAATACCGATAGCCATGGCTGACACTGATGAGCGAATCGAGAAACGGAGTGTACCCCTTGTATTGTCCTTGCTCTGCGCCTTGGTTATAGATGCCCACAAACTCTTTTGAAAAACTTTCGAGAATGATGATCACTACATTGTCTTTGCGAAAAGTACCGGTATCGCCAGACATAAAAACCGGATTGAATATTTTGCTGACTTCTGCATCAGAAAAATAATGCACTTTCTTAATCACATTCGCCTTGGCGGTGCGCATCAATGCAAAAGGTGTGTTGAGCACCAAGGCAATTTCGTTGGGTGTTTCGGTATAAGCGGCCGCATTGCTCAACGTAATGGGGCGAGTGCTGCCACGAAACCCACCGCGCGCACCACCTACAAAAAGATAGATGCTGAGCAGCATTGCAGCCAGCCCGAAGCCATAAAACTTGTAACGGTTTTTAAGTTGAGGGCCGGAATATTTTATCAACCTAAACCCGGTGTAGAGCAGGGCTACCAGAAAAATCCAGAAGAGCAGCGCGTACCAATAATCCCACAAAAAACGCAGACTAAGCTTGCCTAAATTTTCTTCATTCTTAAATTGATCTATCACAGTCAATGTAGTACGCCTGAGTGTAAAGCGGTAATAGATAAAATCAATGGTGTTGATTGCTAACGCAATGGAATTGACAATTAAAAAAATCCATTTTAAAGTTTTCTGATAGACAGGATTGAAGCGTATCGGCAACGGCACAATCATCAATAGAATAAATAGGGAATTAGAATAGAGTGTGGCAGAGAGGTCAAATCGCAGGCCTCCTTTCATGATGATGAACAGGCGGCTCCATGTCAGGTCAGGGAAAAAAGAAGTATTAAAAAAATAAAATGCTACACGGCTTACAGAGTACAAGGCCATGACCAGCAATAAGCTGAGCACAAGGGCTACGTAAATATTGCCCCTCCATCGTAATCCGTCCGCATATTTTTTTAGGTCTGTCATAGCTTGTAAAGATGCCGCAAAAATAGGGTATCATTAAGTAAAAATCTTAGATTTGTGGTTGTCGGGTTGATAATGTGAAGGTTAAGACCGATAATTTGAACTTGTAAGATTAGCACAAACCAAACATTTTGATGAGATTATTCTTAATCCCTTGTCTCACCGTAATTTGTTTTTCTTCATTTGCTCAGGAGGTGGAATCATTTGGAGTTTTTGGCGGCTTCAATATTCCATTTACTATTGATCAGGGTTTGAGGAATGATCCGCGGTTTTATGGCCGTTTTACGGTGCGCGGCACACCCATCGGATTTTCGTATGGCTATGATAAGGTAGGATATGGCTTTTTGTTCACGCCTAACTATATGCAGATCGGCCAAAAATTTACAATTGTAAATTATGCCGGGGGCACGATTGGCACACGCGATGTGCAAATGAATTATTTTTCATTGCCTTTGGCACTCCGCCTGCATGTTAACGATGTGGCCTTTTTCCGGTTGAGCGTAGTAGCGGCTGTCAATTTCAGTTATCTGGTAAAAGGGCAAGAAACACTTAACATTGATGCCGTACCCAGTGTGCGGAAATTAGCTTACCCACCCGGTGTTAGTGTGCCGCAAAGCCCCGACTATCAAGTTACCTATAACGGTGTGTTTGTTCCTAATCTGAACAATAGCGTTTACGTTTCCAACGATAAGTTTTCACGGTTTCAGATTTTTGCTGGGTTAGGATTTCATTCAGACTTTGATTTTGATGAGAACTGGAGCATTAGCTTTGATGGACGTGCTAATTTTGGCATCTTCGACCCACGCACAGCCAGCTACATCCACCAATTGCAAAACCCTTCCGGCCCACCGGATGTAAATTCCAACGCGGGCGCTCCTGATTTATATGGACAACGCAGAGATGTGTACTTATCTGCCACATTCGGCATTTCCCGTATTTTCCAATTCAAGCCTAAGTTTAGGGAGAAGACGAGTGCACCCATCAGGCACGTACGCTCATCGCCCAATAAGGAAGGCAGTGAAGGCACAAGTTCATCTGGCGTTAAATCTGTGCGCACCTCCCCCAGTAGGGAAAACTCAAGCTCGCCTGCGAAGCATGTGCGCACCAGCCCTAAAAGGGAGAGCACCAATAGGCCCGTCAAACACTCTCGTCCTAAAAAGCGGAATTAATAAATATTGTTTGAGCAACAGGTTAGGAGTAGTGAATGACACTGAGCATAGCGTGATTGATTACACTTGCCAGCAGTCAAAAAAATAAAAAGACCGACTCGTATGGGTCGGTCTTTTCTGTATTGTATAAACCGGATTAAGCTATTTGTGCTTGCAGTTTGGAGGCCAATACTGATTTAGGTACAGCACCCACTTGCTTATCTACTATCTGGCCGTTTTTAAATACCAGCAGAGTAGGTATGTTCCTTACACCAAACCGGGCGGTTGCCTGCGGATTTTCATCTACGTTGAGTTTTGCTACCACAGCTTTTCCATCATAATCATTCGCCAGTTCTTCTACCAAAGGGCCAATCATTTTGCAGGGACCGCACCATTCAGCCCAGAAATCAACCAATACAGGTTTTTCGTTTTTTATTACTTCGTCAAAGTTTGAATCGGTGAGCACTACAGTTTTTCCCATGGCTATAAATTTTTGTTTAAAATCACTCAACACAAATATACCGTAAAATAGTTCCGGGTGGTTAAAAATTGGAGATGTAATCCGTAATAGGTAAGATTGACAGTTGAGCTTTTTTTGTTTGACCTGTTATTATAACTTATGACCGCGCAAAATTTAGCAGCGGTTGAATATCTCCTTTGTCTGCGGCTTTTATAGCATTGAGGTAAGCACTCCGTGTATCACCCTGCTTCACCAAATTGGCTGCACCCCAAGTATAATGCGGCAACTTGAAAATTTTCTCAATTACAATATCGGCCATTAACCTGCTGTGCCTGCCGTTACCATTGGCAAAACAATGAATACTTATCAGCCGGTGTTTGAAACGGATGGTTGTTTCATCGGGACTGTACGTGTTGTTGGCATACCAAAATTTAAGGTCATCGAGCAGGCATTTTAATTCTGTTGGTATCTGATATTTATCTATTCCGATATTTTTATTGGTTTTGCGAAACTCACCTGCCCATGCCCAAACATTGTTATACATACGCTTGTGCAGCCCACGTATAAAATTTTCGGTAAATAAGGCTTCCGCTTTAAAAGAACGGCTTAACGACCATAACACAGCCTGTTCTATATTTTGCTGCTCAAACTCATCCAACTCGCCACGGGTGGCAATGGTGGGAATAAGGAGACCTTCCTTCTCGTCTTCGTTCAGTGGTGTTTGTCCATTTATGTAATCTAGATCTAATCCCATAAAGTTTTAGGCATTTCGTTCTTAATTTCTGCTGCCCTTTCTTTGATAGCCGTTTCAATCCGTTTTTTTGAATTGGCCTGATCTTCGAGCTTCATGGTATTGGCTGTGCGCATCACAATTTGGGTGGCCAGTTCGGTAGCTCTTTTTTCAATGAGGGCATCTAACGATCCGTCATTGGGCACAAAGCCATACACCAATTGCATATCCGTAGCACGGGCAATTTCCCGCAGGGATTTGATGGTGATGGAGCCGTCTTTTTCCCGCTTCTCAATATTGAGCACAGCTTGCTTTGAAATTTTCAGCTTATTGCCCAGTTGCTGCATAGACATGCCAATGGCGGTACGGATGGCTTTTATCCATCCTGTGGGAGGTATTGCCACTTGTTTAAGTGAGGTAAACCCCAACATTTTGCTGTTGAGCTGCTGCAATTGAAGTGATTTTTTGCCCATAAAGTAAAATTATAAATTGACTTTTTATATACATAAGTAAAATTATAAATTGACTTAAACAAATATTTTGTAAAGTTATTACTTTACTTCTGTGAGCAATTGGTAAATCATGATTTTTGAGCAATTGCACAGTTGTAAATGGGTTTATCGGCTTCCTTCTTATAGCTGAAACAAAGGAAAAATTGTTACTTTCCGATACAAAAAGTAACTAACTGTTCAAAGTCATTTATTTACAAGTGTTTTCAAAGTATTGATATTTTCAAGGTACAAATAAGGTACAGTATCATTCAGAAAATTCACTTTTGAGGGGTTGAACGGCTTTACTTTCCAGTTCCGAAAATAGTAAACTTTCCGTTCAGTATTTCAGCTTAACAAAGCCCGTTCAATTTCATGGGCTGGTATGCTTTCAGCTCTTTGTATTTGCCGGGTAAGTTTCAAATACTTTTTGGTTGGCTTACCTGCATACTGTTTTTTAAAATGCTTTTTGTAAAGCTGTTCAAATAGTTGGTCGCTTCGTAAATATACCCCCAGCGTTTTATCTAAACCCCTGTACTTTTTGCTTTGGGTTTGCTTTTCGTACATACAACCCCTGAACGCTTCACGGTGGTAAAAATAGGTGTCGGCTAAATATAGCTTTCGGCAACGCTTACCTGTATGGGGACAAACGAAATACCAAACAACCCCTTTGCCTAAATTTGAAGGGGCTGAAACAAGTTGCACCCGGTAATTTATCGGGGCTTCGTTGTATTTGTAATCCAGTTCAAGGTAAGGGCTTTCGTGCTGGGTGTTTACCCGTATTGAAATACTGCCTGTTTTATTTCCGTTCCTGCTCCAATTGAGTGTACCGCTTTTAACCTGTTCGGGGTCAAGGTAGCCCCAACCTTTCAACTTTGAAATATGTATTTGCAACGCTTCATTGTATAGGGTTGGGAATGTATGGGGCTTTGGCATTTGAAATTTATTTTGAAAATGAAACCTAAATCATTAAGGAACTTTGCACTATATCGAACAATAAGGCTTAATCAAACCAATTCTTTTTAGGTAGTTCAGGTTCGCCTAATGTATGTTTTACGCTTTCGGTTTTGGGCAATACATACGGCATAAGTTTACAAAGTATGTTCAGCCGTTGCACGGGGTCAAGTTCTTTGAGTGTTTCAGGTAACTGCTCCAGTTCCTTTTGCATTAAATCTTTAAGGGTGTCCCTTATGTTCCCGGTTAATGGTTTGTTGTATTCAGGTAGTTTGTTTTTCAACTCATTGTTGTAAACTGCAATTTGACTTTTCATTAAGTCCTGAATTTCGTTTGAATACCAACCGTCAAACTCTGTACAATCCAAATACTCAAAAACGCCTTCCAGTTGCAAAATCCGATGTAATTGACCACTTGTATCCGGAGCAAATTGACCACCTGTAGTTGATGTCAAAATTGTGCTGCCAGTTTTAGTGTTTTAAAATTAGTTATTCTTCGGTTTCTTCTGCTGTT
>JAFDYX010000011.1 GCA_018267215.1 Bacteroidota bacterium | reverse complement strand
TTCCCTACTGCTGCCTCCCGTAGGAGTCTGGCCCGTGTCTCAGTGCCAGTGTGGGGGACCTTCCTCTCAGAACCCCTACCGATCATCGCCTTGGTGGGCCGTTACCCCGCCAACTAGCTAATCGGACGCATGCCCATCCACAGCCCCGTGGCTTAAACCCAGCGCGATGCCGCCCCAGGTTACCATCGGGTGTTAATCCCCCTTTCGGGGGGCTATCCCCAAGCTGTGGGCAGGTTGCATACGTGTTACGCACCCTTGCGCCACTCTAGCCCCGCCATTGCTGGCAGGGTTGCCGTCCGGCCTGCATGTATTAGGCCTGCCGCTAGCGTTCATCCTGAGCCAGGATCAAACTCTCCATAGTATTCTCTTTACGCCTCCCAAGCGGGCTTCCCCGCCCTTCGGCTCCCTACTCCGGCCGCCACCGTTACCGGTGACCGGCCCTTTCGGATTATGTATTTGTCCTTGGTCTCATCGTCTCTTGTCCGGCACCCTTTTGAACCTCCCGGCTCTCAGGTACCATTTATTAGAATCGACTCGCGGGAAAACCTCTATCGGCCGTCCCGCGGGTCCGCTATCAACCTCATCTATTCAATGAACGTTTCCCCCTTCCAATCCTCTCGGACTATCAGGAAAATCGTGGGAGCCCTTTTGCCCCATCAATTCAACCCGCCTCCCCTCTCAAAAACAACTACCTACCCCAAACGGGAGCGCAAAGGTACAAGAACTTTATCTTAACACAATACTCTGAAAAAATATTTTTTTAGGATCGTATCCCTGAACGGTAGACTGTTTGCTTTCGATCTGGGCCAGTAGATATGATAGTGATGGGGACAGAAAGTTCTTTTTCCAGAAAAGAAATATACTGAGCTAATTCAACAGGCATCTGTTTTTCTGAAATGTTTGTTAGGGGCACCTCCCATCCTTTTAATGTGGTGTAAATAGGTGTAATTTTTTCGTTCACCAATTCATAAGGTAGTTCTTCGGAAATTTTTCCGTTGGATAATTCATAATGGGTGCAAACCTTTATCTCAGAAAAAATATTCAATACATCGGCCTTCATCATTAATAGTTGTGTAACTCCATTAATCATAATAGAGTATTTGAGAGATGGCAGGTCAATCCATCCGCATCTGCGAGGCCGCCCGGTGGTAGATCCAAATTCATTTCCTGCCTTGCGCAGGCGCTCTCCGTCCTCATCGAGCAGTTCGGTAGGGAACGGGCCGCTTCCTACGCGGGTGCTGTAGGCTTTAAATATTCCATACACTTCGCCAATATGGCGGGGGGCTACGCCTAAGCCAGTGCACGCCCCTGCTGTTACCGTATTTGAACTTGTAACAAACGGGTAGCTGCCAAAATCTATATCGAGCAGGGAGCCTTGAGCACCTTCGGCTAAGATGGTTGAACCTTTTTTTATCTCATGATTGATAAAATACTCGCTGTCCACCAAATTGAATTGTTTGAGAAATGACACGGCTCCCTGAAATTCATTTTTCAGTTCATTCCAATCGTATCTCACTTCATGCTTATCTAAAATTTCAAAGTGTGTGTCTGTTAATTTTTTAAATTTCTCATCAAAGTTTGGTGAAAGGATGTCGCCCACGCGCAATCCCTGGCGGCCGATTTTATCTTGATAGGAAGGGCCGATTCCCTTTAGCGTGGAACCGATTTTATTGTCTCCTTTTGCCTGTTCATACGCCTTGTCTAACAAACGATGGGTGGGTACAATCAATGTGGCCTTCTTGGAAATGAAGAGATTGGATTTGACATCCAAATTAAATTTCGAAAGTTTTTCAATTTCTGTTTTGAAAACAATCGGGTCGAGCACTACTCCGTTGCCAATAATATTTTTTGTCTTCGGCCTGAAAATGCCTGATGGGATTTGATGCAACACGTGTTTGATGCCGTCAAACTCCAATGTGTGCCCAGCATTGGGGCCGCCCTGAAAGCGAGCCACTACATCATATTGGGGAGCCAATACGTCTACAATTTTTCCTTTGCCCTCGTCTCCCCATTGCAGGCCGAGCAGAACATCTACTTTCACAACAGTCTGATTTTAAGTTTAATGATTTATTTTTTTATGGCTTCTTCTTCCGAACTGATCAACTGAAAGATCGAGTTCAGCTTGGTGATGATCAACAGCTTGCTCACACTTTCTGATGGGTTCATCAGATAAACATCACCGCCTTTGTTTCTGAATTTGGTTAAGATAGTGATCAGCACACCTATGCCCGAGCTATTGATATATCGGAGGCCGGCAATATCTATGATGCACACTTGCACATCGTGGCTGATGGCATCGTTGACAGCGGCAATCATTTGTGTGCCGTTATCTTCTCCGATTAAATCTCCGCTGATGCGCAGGATCAATCTTTTATTTTTTATTTCCTGGGCAAAGTTCATAGTCGTTTGTTTTCGCAATTTTCTTTTTTGCAAGATGCATACAAAATTAAGGAATGGTGCATGACATTAAAATGGAGCAGTTCTTCTACTGTATTCTGTATGTTTTGTATTCGCGGATCGCAAAACTCAACTACCTTAGAACAATCGGTACAAATCAGATGATCGTGCTGTTTGCTGCCATACGATTTTTCGTATTGTGCCAGATTTTTGCCAAACTGGTGTTTACTGACCAGATCGCACTCTACCAACAAATCGAGTGTATTATAGACCGTGGCGCGGCTCACGCCATAATCTTTATTTTTTAAATGAATAAACAACGCCTCTACATCAAAATGTCCGCTGAGTGAATAGATTTCTTCCAAAATGGCGTACCGTTCAGTGGTTTTGCGCAACGCCTTCTTTTCGAGGTAAGCAGTAAAAATCTGGCGAACCGCCTCGTATTGTTTGGGATTGAGTGCCATTAGGCTGTAAATATACGCATATACCTCACAGCCGTGTCATTACTTACTCCGCGCTGTAGTAGCTGAATTAACTAAAACGCTTTTACCGGCTCAAAAAGGCGCTTTCATTTAATACTCTATTAAAATATTACATCTGCATTGATTGGGCTATCAACGCCCGGCTAATGGTATTTTTTAGATCGTCCTTTGTACAATAAATAAGAGGGATATGATTCATCTGTGTCTGTTGTCTGTTGCGCTTTTTTTTACGGTTTTCTTCACACTGGTGGTTAGGTTTCAATCGGGGGTAAATAATCTGCCGCCTCAATAATGATCAGGCAAAAACGGCAGAGCCCTCGGTACAATTGCGGCACATGTCAATAGAAGCGCGTGCGTTAAATAAAGATTGGCGGAATTGACTGTATTTTTCGCCTTGCCAAATTTCATTGAAATCCATTTCATTCAGGTCTCCCAATACATAGCGAGCATCTTTATCAAAGCAGCACGGCACTACTTTGCCATCCCAGGTGATCACACAACTGTGCCACATCTTCCAACATTCATCAGCCCATTTGTTTTTAATTGAATACGATCCGTCTTTTTCTTTTTTGTATCGCGCATATTTTTCGATAGAGGGGATCAGTTCCGAGCCTTTTTTATAATCGTAAATCTGCGCTGTTTTCAGCCTTAGCTCATCCACACCTAATTCTTTGGTCATTTTTTTCACTTCCTCAATCTGATGTTCGTTGGGTTTTACTACCAAAAACTGAAAAATAATATGCGGTGTTCTCGATTTCAGTTCATTCTTCCATCGCACGATATTTTTTGTTCCTTCGATTACTTTATCCAGTTTGCCACCGATGCGGTAAGCCTGGTATGTTTCCTGTGTGGTGCCGTCAATCGAAATAATGAGGCGGTCAAGGCCGGACTCTACCGTCTTTCTGGCTGCTTCATCCGTTAGAAAGTGTGCGTTGGTAGATGTGGCTGTATAAATTTTTTTTTTCGAAGCTGCCTTCACCATCTCCAGCAAATTAGGATGCAAAAAAGGTTCGCCCTGAAAATAGAAGATCAGGTACGCCAGTGTTGGCGATAGTTGATGGAGGATGGACTCCAACAACTCGGGTTTCATCATGCCCGTAGGGCGCGTAAAAGATCGCAGGCCGCTGGGGCACTCCGGGCAGCGCAAGTTGCAGGAAGTGGTAGGCTCGATGGAAATACTGATCGGCATGCCTGTGTGAATTGCCTCTCTCCTTATTTTAGAAATTTTAAAGCTGGAATAAATGCGAGCTGCATTCCACAACCGCAAAACTGTTTGCTTTTTTATCAAGCCGAGCCCATCTGTCAGTTTACTCACGTTACAAAAATACTTTTTTGAAAAACGAAATGTTCTATCTTGGGCGAAGATTTCTGAGCTATGAAAAAAATAATTCTCTGTTTGGTTCTCACTTACGTTGCCCCCACCAGCATGGCTCAATCCATTCAGTTATCTCCACGTGCTGCTATCTCCATCATTACCATGGGGCCTTCGCAAGAGGAGCTGTATTCTGCCTTTGGGCATAGCGGCATTCGCGTGTACGATTCGCTGAACAACATTGATTTGTTTTTCAATTACGGTGTGTTCAATTTCGATCAGCCTAATTTTTATTTGAATTTTACGCGCGGCCATTTGCTCTATTCGGTAGATTATTATCCCTACGCTGCCTTTCGGGATTATTACATCGAGCAAAAGCGGTTTATTCATGAACAAATCCTCAATCTCTCGCTTCAGCAGGCTCAACAGGTATTTGATTTTCTGGCCTGGAACATTCTACCCGAAAACAAGGATTATCTATACGATTATTTTTACAACAACTGCGCCACCCAGGTGCGCGATGTATTTAAGCGTGTGCTGAAATCGGAAGTTCATTTTGATTCTTCTTTCATCCAAACTCATTATACCATCCGTCAGCTTACCGACTTATACCTCGCCCAACAGCCGTGGGGCGACTTGGGTATTGACATCTGTCTGGGGCTGCCGATGGACAAAACCGCTCGGCCGTACGAATACATGTTCCTGCCCGACTATATCGAATCTTCGTTTGACCACGCTACTAACCAAATGCTGAAACTGCCGATGGTAAAAATAAAAAAGAGCGTGTATGAGCCACCGGTTGAAAAAATTTCTTTTCAATGGTTTCATCCCTGGATTGTTTTCGGGATAGTGTTGATGCTGGTATCTGCTCTAACATACTTTGATTGGCGGCACGCTAAAGCATCCACCTGGCTGGATGTCGTACTTTTTTTTGTATGCGGTGCCATTGGTCTTTTGCTGTTGCTGCTGTGGGCGGCCACCGACCACCGTGCTGCAGCCAACAACTTTAATTTACTGTGGGCTCTGCCCACTCACTTTTTTTTAGTTTTCTTTTTATTGAAAAAAGAAATACCAAAATGGCTGCGCTATTATTTTGCAGCCACCACCATCATCTGCGCGTTGTTGCTGGGCTTTTGGTTTTTGCTGCCACAAGCTTTGAATGTTTTTTTGCTGCCCGTAGTGGGCATGCTGTTGATCCGGTCTGTTTTTAATTTTTTGCATCTGCAAAAACAAAAATGAGGCAATTAATGATTGACTTAAGTGCCTATACATTCCAATCAGGTCTTTCAATCTGACTCAGTTTGCTTCTACTATCAGGATATAGTCTATAAAAAATTTTACCCTTTGCGCACGTATATTGACTTGAGTGCCATTGCTCCAAAGCCATCTACCTTGCAGTCGATGTTGTGGTCTCCATCAGTGAGTTTAATGTTCTTCACCTTAGTGCCTGCCTTAATCGGTTTAGGGGCACCTTTCACTGGCAAATCTTTTATAAGGATAACGGTGTCGCCCTCTTGCAGCACATTGCCATTGGCATCTTTCACCATAATTACACCGGTTTCATCTGTAACGGTTTCGACTGTGGTTGCTTCGTTGGCGTTCCATTCGTGACCACATTCAGGGCACATCATCGAGTTGCCGGTTGGGTATCCATAAGGCGATTTACATTTAGGGCATTGTGTTGAATCGGTCATGTGATATTTTTTTTTTGCAAACATACCGGTATGCTTCGGTAAACCCAGATCATGCATTAGAAAAATTTCAATGATCCGTAATCAGTATTCTTTATCGACTACTCATTTCCTGTTAATAGCATCAAACATTTTTTAACCACAAAGTTCGCAGAGATACGCAAAGGCATCGGGTAAGTACCAATCCTATCTTTTGATTAGATTCCGTTTACTTCTATCTGCCCGGGTGCAAAATCTGGCGGGCACAAATGAGTAGTTCCGCGAGAAAAAACAGATACCGAGAAAGAAACTGAACATAAAAAGTGAGGCAATTTCTTTTCCGTATTGTTACTTTTGATGAATATAGAAATGGAAAGACCGTATATGAATCCAACTGCTCCACACCCTTATTCTCAATTGAAGAAAAACCTGAAAAAATATATTTTCATTATACCGGCAGTATGCCTCGGTGTCGGCATTTTCTTTTCTTTCAAAAATAAAGACTCGTCACCCTACGCAGGTGAGGAAGTGCGGCAGTGGATCAGGATTAACCAATTAGGTTATACACCGGATGGAATTAAAGTAGCCGTGTGGGCTGCCAAAGAAAAAATTTCTGTTTCCTCTTTTGAACTGGTTGACTCTGCAACAGGCAAAATTGTTTTTAAAAATTCTTCCGGCCAAGCATTTGGATCTTACGGACCTTTTGAAAATTCTTACCGATTGAATTTTACTTCTTTTCATCGCACAGGAATTTATTTTTTGAGGGCCGGGAAAGCTGTTTCTCCCTTTTTTAAAATTGATAAAAATGTTTATCAAGGAGCTGCCGATTTTTGTCTTTTCTATATGCGGCAACAGCGCAGCGGTTTTAATCCTTTCTTGAAAGACTCTTGCCACACACATGACGGCTATACAAGATATGGCCCGATGCCCGACAGTACGCATATTGACGTGGCCGGAGGATGGCACGATGCCACCGACTATCTTCAATACTCTACTACTTCTGCAAATGCCACCTGGCATTTGTTGGCTGCCTACCGCGATTTTCCGGATGTGTTTACAGATAAAAAACTGGCGAACGGTCTGGACGGAAAGAATGGCATGGCCGATGTGCTGGATGAAGCCAAGTGGGGATTAGATTGGTTATTGAAAATGCACCCTAAGTCTGACTGGATGTTTAACCAACTTGCTGACGACCGCGACCATGCCGGCATGAGGCTTCCCAAACAAGATCCGTTTTATGGAAAGGGATTTGAGAGGCCAGTCTATTTTATCAACGGGCTGCCCCAGCAAAGAGCCAAGCTGATGAACAACACTACCGGTACTAGTTCTACGGCTGCCAAGTTTGCGGGCGCATTTTCATTGGGGTCTGTTCTCTTTTCGCAGTCGGATGCTGCTTATGCTAAAAATTTATTGCAGCATGCAGGAAGTGCCATGAAGTTTGCCCTGAAGAAACCCGGAGTTACGCAGACAGTATCTGTCCTGGCACCATACATCTATGCGGAAGATAACTGGACAGACGACATGGAGCTGGGCTTTGCCTCGTTGGCACAGCGCGAAGCAGGGCATAAAAATAATACTCAAAGAACTTTGTTGGATTCTGCTTTAAAGTATTCGCGTACCGAAAAAATTACGCCCTGGCTTTATACCAATACAGCCAATCATTATCAATACTATCCCTTCATCAACCTGGGTCATTATGAATTGGCCAAGCAACTGAAAGGTGCTGAAAGAGATTCTCTTATTTCGTATTACAAACAAGGCATAAAATATGTGTGGCAGCGTGCCTCGCAAAACGCATTTTATAGGGGCGTTCCTTATATATGGTGTAGTAATAACCTCACTACTTCTTTTGCTATTCAATGTATGTGGTACCGCATGCTCAGTGGAGACACTGAATTTCATGAGTTGGAACAAGCCAACGTAGATTGGCTTTTTGGTTGTAACCCTTGGGGTACAAGCATGGTATATGGTCTGCCCTCGTGGGGCGATACCCCGGTTGATCCTCACTCCTCATTTACACAAATAGGTAAATATCCTATCTATGGCGGGTTGGTAGATGGGCCGATCTACACCAAAACATATAAAACTCAACTCGGTATTACTTTAAACCATGAAGATAGTTACGCTCCCTTTCAAAGTGATCTTGCCGTATATCATGACGACTTTGGCGACTACAGTACGAACGAGCCCACCATGGATGGCACAGCCTCGTTGATATATCTGCTGGCCGCCAAAGAGGGAGAGAGCCGATCAACAAAAACTTTTTCTTACGGAGGAATTGTCAGAGGCGACAGCACACGAAAAGAAATTGCATTAGTATTTACCGGTGATGGGTTTGCGGATGGTGGAATGTCTATCGCCAATACGTTGCATCAAAAAAACATGAAGGCTTCATTTTTTCTTACCGGAAATTTTTATCGGAATCCAACATTCAAAGACATCATACAAACACTGATAAAAGATGGGAATTATCTCGGGTCTCATTCAGATAAACATCTGCTATATTGCGACTGGAGCAACAGGGACAGCTTGCTGGTAACAAAAAAGGAATTGATGGATGACCTCAACCATGCTTATGAAGAGATGGGAAAGTGGGGCATACCAAAAGATAAAGCACCTTATTTTTTACCTCCTTATGAGTGGTATAACCGTGCTGTTGCCGGATGGGTGAAAGAAGCCGGATTGCAGTTGGTAAATTATACATCAGGAACAAGAAGCAATGCAGATTATACTTTTCCTTCCATGGGCAACAAGTATGTAAGCAGTAAAGACATTTTTCAATCTATCCTGGATTTTGAAAAGAAGTCTCCTTCAGGGCTGAATGGATTTATTTTACTGATACATATCGGTACAGACCCGCAGCGCACAGATAAGTTTTATACACATCTTCCCAAATTAATTAATAGGCTCCAAAAGAAAGGATATCGTTTTGTAACTATTCCTTCTCTTCTGAATTAGCACGGCATTGGGTTAATCTTTTTTAAAACCTCATCTCAATCTTCTTCAAAGAAAAGAAGGTTAGTGTCCGTCAGGTCTTCCGACCTCACCCCAAAATATTGCTGTTCGGCATGTTAGCGTAGCGCATGTCGAACGACAAATAAAAAGGCATTTGTAATGCCTCCCCTGACCTCGTTACCTACAGCCTTGTTGGTGTTGCGTGCAAGCTTGCGCGGCAGCCTCACCAACAAGAACGCAAGTGCCCGTCAGGTCTTCCCACCTCACCTCAAAATCTTTTTTATGATTATCTAAAATTATCTATGCCCCTCTCCGGTGGAGAGGGGTGGCAGAAAATTGTGGTTAACAGATGAGCTTTCCGGGGTGAGGTTTTAAGTGCCAACCGACCAACAACAATTTGGGTTTTAACTCGGATTATAAAATCAGCTTTACCTGTCGTCCGACATAGCAAATGTCGAACAGCAATATTGCTAAACTTGACGAGTCAAAACCTACACGAGATTTTATATCCCCTTAAACAAACTAACCGACTCTAAATAATTTGGCACGGTTACGTTCCAGTCCAACTCGTTGCGGATAGCCTGCGCATACAGCGACAAGTCGGGGTCTTCTCCATGAACGGTAAATGTTATTTTGGGGCGCGACTTAAAATTTTTCATCCACCGGAACAACTCTTCGCGGTCGGCATGGCCCGACAGCGAAGTCATGTTCTCTACTTTACAATTAACGGGCACTTCTTCTCCAAAAATACTAATGGCAGGCTCGCGATCTACCAACTTTCTGCCGCGTGTGCCCACGGCCTGATAGCCGGAAACCAGCACCGTATCTTTTTCGTTCCGCAGCCGGTGATACAGGTGATGTAAAATCCGTCCGCCTGTCATCATGCCGCTGGATGAAATAATGATCGCGTTGGTTTTGATCTTGTTCAGTTGTTTAGAGTGCTCGGATGTTTTTACGAACACCAGCATATTGGTTTCCATGGTCTGGGCAAAATCGGTGTTGCCAAATTTAACCCGGTGGTAATTGGGGTGCCGATAATAAAGGTATGTGGCAGAAATGGCCATGGGGCTGTCAATATACACGGGCACATCGGGGATTCGTTTTTCTTTGATGAGCTGGTGAAAAAAGTATAACAGTGCTTGTGTGCGCCCTACGGCAAAAGCCGGAATGAGCAGCACGCCTCCGCGTTGAAATGTATCGTTAGTGATGCGCTCCAGTTCTTTGTCAGGTTCGCCCGGTGGGTTGCTTTTGTTTCCGTACGTTGATTCGATAAACAACACATCTGTATCTTGAATCGCTGCCGGCTCGCTCAGCATAGCATCGTGATAACGGCCTAAGTCGCCCGAAAAAATAATTTTTTTTGTCTGCGATTTTCCTTTCACAAAAACTTCGGTGATGGCCGCGCCCAGCAAATGGCCGGCATAGCGAAAAATAATTTCTACTGTATCGTGGAGTTTAATGGGCTGGTTGATATCGTGTATCTGCAAGAGCGGGAAAACACGTTGGGCATCTTCCGTGTCGTACAGCGGCTGCGGGTCGGCATGTTTGGAGTAGCCCTGCTTTTTGGCAAAGAGCGCTTCTTCTTCCTGCAGTTTGGCGGAGTCCAGCAGCATCAGTTCCATTAAGTCGGCCGTGGGCGGAGTGCAATAAATTGGGCCTTGAAATCCTTCTTTCACCAAACGCGGCAAATAGCCGGTGTGGTCTATGTGGGCATGGCTGATCACCACGGCATGGATGGATTTCGGGTCAACCGGAAATTCATCCCAGTTGCGCAGACGTAGTTCTTTCAGCCCCTGAAACAATCCACAGTCGAACAACAAGCGAAAATCACCGATGGTCAACAAATAACGCGAGCCGGTAACAGTGCCCGTAGCGCCCAAAAATTTTACGTTTACATCCATAAAAACAACATTAAACAAATTCTGTTCAATATCTTAAAAAATGATATTAATCAGGATGTATATTGACATCAGTCAAACAGATATTTTCTTTGCCTCCATAACTTTGGATTGAAAGACAATGATTAAATTTCATGAAGATGAAAAAGATATTGGTTCCCTGCGATTTTTCTAAAGCCGCCATTGATGCCTACCATCAAGCGCTGTCGCTGGCGGCAAAACCGGGCGGAACGGTTTACCTCCTGCACGTGATTGAGCCTCCGCTCATGCAAGACACCATGCTGATGCCCACGCTCAATTTTGAGGAAGAGCTGATGCGCGACATGAAGGCCAAAGCCGAAAAAGAATTTACTGCGCTGGCCAAGAAGAACAGCGAAAAAGAAATTACGGTGTCGCACGAAATCAGGTACGGCTCGGTAGCTTCTGTTATTTTAGAACAAGTGGCCGAAAAGAAAGCCGATATGGTGGTGATGGGCTCCACCGGAGCCAGTGGCGTCAAAGAATATTTAATCGGCAGCAATGCCGAGCGCATCGTCAGGCAATCGCCCGTGCCGGTAATGGTGGTGAAAAAAAATAGTTCGCGTCCCATCAAAAACATCGTTTTCCCCAACGACCTGAACGTAGAGCATCAGGACGATCTGGTGGCGCGGGTAAAAGAATTGCAAAATACTTTTCACGCTAACCTGCACATTGTCTGGATCAACACGCCCAGCGATTTTCAAATAGATACGCTGACGTGGCAACGGCTCGAAGCCTTTGCCAAACGGTTTATGTTCGCTCACTGCACGCTTCATATTTTCAACCATCTCTCCAAGCAGCAGGGCATCATCGAATTTACCAACCGGGTAAATGGCGACCTGATTGCCCTCGGCACCCACGGCCGCACCGGGTTAGCCCACTTGTTTAATGCCAGCGTAGCCGAAGATGTGGTAAACCACACCGACAGTTTGGTATGGACTTACTCTTTAAAAAATGAATCTGCCAAAGCCAAATGAGTTGGGAAGCCGTTGAAGAAAAGACACAAGCCGACATACTGTGTTACCATTGTGGGCAGCCGTGCGATGAAAAATACTGGCTGGCCGAAAAAGCTTTTTGTTGCCAGGGCTGCCAAACCGTTTACGAAATATTGAACGCCAACAATCTGTGCCAATATTATCAGCTCGACAGGCAGCCGGGCCGCTCGCAACGCCAGCGTACGGACGAAAATTTTTTATACCTCGATGAAAGAGCTATCCGCCAAAAACTGCTTTCGTTTGACTCCGACCAATTTGCACGCATCACATTTTCCATTCCCGGAATTCATTGTGTGTCGTGCATCTGGCTGTTGGAAAATTTACAGAAGATGGATGCGGGCATCCTTCGTGCGGAAACAAACTTTGCCAAAAAAAGTGTAACCATTGATTTCAATCCGGCTCAAAGTAAACTGAGCCAGATTGCTTCTCTGCTTCACTCGCTGGGCTATGCCCCGCATATTACACTAGATGATGCGGCAGAAGCCAAACAACCCGGCAACAAATCCTTAGTGCTGAAGTTGGCGGTGGCCGGCTTTTGTTTTGGTAACATCATGCTCTTTAGCTTTCCCGAGTATCTGGGTATTTCGCAAACTGATATTTTTTTAAACCGCACTTTCTCATGGCTCAACCTGTTGTTTGCCCTTCCGGTTTTTCTATACAGCAGCACCGACTACCTGATGTCAGCCATCAAAAGTTTCAAGCAAAAACAAATCAACATAGATGTGCCTATTGCCGCAGGCCTCATCGCTCTATTTTTTCGCAGCGCGTACGACATCATCAGCCACACAGGGCCGGGTTATTTTGATTCCTTCGCGGGATTAGTTTTCTTTTTATTGATAGGCCGCTGGTTTCAAAGCAAAACGTATGAAAGCCTGGCTTTCGACCGCGACTTTAAATCGTATTTTCCATTGGCCGTACAGCGAAAAGAAAATACTGAATGGAAATCAGTTGTAATTTATCAACTAGTTCCGGGCGACTTGATTCAGTTGCGCAACATGGAAATTGTTCCTGCCGACAGCAGGCTGGTGGGAGCCGGAGCATTTATTGATTACAGTTTTGTAACGGGCGAGTCGCGGCCGGTAAAAGCCAATGCAGATGATTTGGTTTATGCCGGTGGGCGGCTCATCGGCCAGCCTGTAAAATTGGTGGTAGAAAAATCAGTTTCGCAAAGTCACCTGACCAGCTTGTGGAATAACCCAGCATTTGGAAAAGTAAATGAAAGCCGTTACAAAAAAATGATTGACCGGGCTGCCAGACGTTTTACATGGATTGTTATGGGCGTGGCGCTTCTGACAGCCGTGTATTGGCAAATCGCAACTCCG
Organism: Bacteroidota bacterium; assembly: GCA_018267215.1. GTDB lineage: Bacteria > Bacteroidota > Bacteroidia > Cytophagales > Cyclobacteriaceae > ELB16-189. Next base: position 117,191 of record JAFDYX010000011.1, on the reverse strand, counting down.
GCACGTATGTGGCTGGTGCTCACTTCCGTGCTGATGGTGGCGTGCCCTTGCGCGCTGGCGTTAGCTGCTCCATTTACTTTTGGCAATGTGCTGCGTGTTTTTGGCAAGCATAAACTTTACCTGAAAAACGCAGATGTGGTGGAGCGCCTCGCGGCCGTTAACACGGTGGTGCTCGATAAAACCGGAACCGTAACCCATGGCGAAAAGCCTACGGTGGAGTTTGTTGGAAAACTGACGGACGAAGAGCGCCAGGCCATCAGTACGCTGACCAGCGCCTCCTCGCACCCGCTCAGCACCATGATTGCTCAATCTTTGGGGATGGGTACATCCAAAAAGATTTCAGATTTTAAAGAAATTCCCGGCAGCGGAATTGAAGGTGTTGTAGGTGGGCAACATTATCGCATCGGGTCGTCTGCTTATGTTGGTGCCTCTTCAGCTGATAACCTGAATGGCTCGCAAGTTTTTGTTTCGATGAATGGTGAGGTAATCGGTTATTTTTTGATCCCCACTGCGGTGCGCTCCAACATCAAGCGCATGATTGATGCCCTGGGCAGCCAAATAGATGCGCTGCTTTCGGGCGACAAAGAAACACAGTCGCATGAACTGCGAAAATTGTTTGCGCCCTCCACCCTATTTTTCTTTCATCAAAGTCCGCACGACAAGCTGGCATACATCCACAACCTTCAGCAAAACGGAAAAACCGTGATGATGGTGGGTGATGGACTGAACGACTCGGGCGCACTGAAGCAAAGCGATGTGGGCATAGCCATCACCGACCGGGCTGGTGTTTTTTCGCCTGCCTGCGATGGAATTTTAGAAGGCAGCCAACTCGGGCAGTTGGATAAGTTTATGCGGATGGCCAAATCATCTATTGTTATTTTAAAGACAGCTTTCATCATTTCATTTTTTTACAATGCCATTGCCCTGACAGTTGCCGTGAGCGGCCACCTCACACCGCTGGTAGCCGCTATCCTGATGCCCCTGAGCAGCATCAGCGTAGTGGGCTTCTCCACACTGGCCATTAACTTTGTAGCCAAAAGAAAATTGGCATGAACATTATTGTAGGCCTTATCCTGATCAGCCTTGTTATCGCGGTGATTTTTTTATTTATTTTTTTCTGGAGCGTGCGGAGCGGGCAATACGAAGATACCTACACCCCATCGGTGCGCATTCTTTTTGATAATGAATTGAAAAACCAACCGACAAAAAAAGCACTAACCGATATTGAAACGCGCCAGCATGTGATGACGCTGGTCAACGCATTTTATGATGATGTGAAAGCCGATGCTTTGCTGGGGCCTGTCTTCAGCCATGTTGACTGGCCTACGCACTTGCCGACCATGTACAACTTCTGGTCTTCAATGTTGCTGGGCGATCAATCGTACGATGGCAACCCGTTTCAGAAACACAAGCCCCTGCCCATCCAGCGGCAGCACTTTACGCGTTGGCTGACGCTTTTTACAGCCACAGTAGATCGTCACTTTTCTGGCACCAAAGCTGACGAGGCAAAAATGCGGGCGCAATCCATAGCGGGAATCTTCCAGCATAAATTAGGTATCACCTGAATTTATTTCATGCGGGTCATGATGTCGTTCATCATTTCCACCTGCACTTTTTGTATTTCGAGCATCTCGTGTTGCTGATGAATGATGAGGTGATCTAATTTTTCGTGCACCATGCGTATCTCTAATTCAGATTTGAGGTTGATCATATAATCTTTGCGGGCACGCTCGCGGTCTTTTTCATTCTGGCGGTTTTGGCTCATCATGATCACGGGCGCCTGCAAGGCTGCCAGGCACGACAAGATCAGGTTTAGTAAAATGAACGGATAGGGATCAAACGGTCTATTAATATAGAGGTAAGTGTTAAACGCCACCCACACAAGAAGGAAGCCGATAAAGAGAAGTATAAACTTCCAACTCCCGCCAAAGGAGGCAACCTTGTCGGCCATTTTCTGGCCAAACGTGTATTCGTCCACCCACTCGTCTTCTACTTTATCGGTAATGATGTTGTGACCTTTTAAGGCTCCCAATACAGTTTGCTCCAGTTCATTGAGTTCGCCAATCTCGCGCATCAAATAATCTCCGATGTATTTCTGGCGAAACTTGTTCAGTTCGCTGACGGAAAGATAGCATGAAAGATCAAAGGCGGGATTCTCTCTCTGGATGGTAGCCAAAATAGACGGCCGTATTGTTTTGGCCGAAATTTTTTCGCTGGCCGAATATTCTTTTTTGGAAATATCGCTGACAAAGGTTTTCATAAATGCAAAATGAATATTTTTATGATGCTGTAAAGATGGCTACAAATTACCTGACAAAAATCATCCTTTTTCAAAACATCTGTCAGCCGGCTCGTTTACGGCTCATTTTACTTTTATCGCTTAAAAAGTTTCAAAACCCACAAAAACCATGGAGCTACAGAAATTCTACTATGACAACAAGATTGTAAAGGCGTTTTTTATTGCCACCGTTATTTTCGGGCTGGTGGGCATGCTGGTGGGGCTGACGGCTGCCATTCAGCTTTTCTACCCGGCTCTCAATTTCAATCTTCAGTACACTACGTTTGGCCGCATCCGCCCACTCCATACCAATGCTATCGTCTTTGCCTTTGTGGGCAACGCCATTTTTGGTGGGATATACTACTCGATGCAGCGTCTGCTGAAAACGCGCATGTACAGCGACTTGCTGAGTTGGGTTCACTTCTGGGGCTGGCAACTGATTATCGTGGCGGCAGCCATCACCCTTCCATTGGGAATGACCACCTCAAAAGAATATGCCGAGTTAGAGTGGCCCATAGACGTGGCCATTACCATCGTATGGGTTTTGTTCGGCATTAATATGCTTGGCACCATCATCAAACGCAGAGAGCGCCACATGTATGTAGCCATTTGGTTTTATATCGGCACGTGGGTAACAGTAGCCGTGCTGCACATTGTTAATTCTTTTGAGATACCCGTTACATTTTTTAAAAGCTACTCGTGGTATGCCGGTGTGCAAGATGCGCTGGTGCAATGGTGGTATGGGCACAATGCCGTGGCGTTTTTCCTGACCACCCCTTTTCTGGGCATGATGTATTATTTCTTGCCGAAGGCTGCCAACAGGCCGGTCTATTCTTACAAGCTTTCCATCATCCACTTTTGGTCTTTGATTTTTATCTACATCTGGGCAGGCCCGCACCACTTGTTATACACTTCGCTTCCTGATTGGGCTCAATCGTTAGGCACGGTGTTTTCAATTATGCTCATCGCACCTTCGTGGGGCGGTATGCTCAACGGGTTGATGACCTTGCGCGGAGCGTGGGATCGTGTGCGCGAAGATCCGGTTTTAAAATTTATGGTGGTGGCCATCACAGCTTATGGCATGGCAACTTTAGAAGGACCACTGCTCTCGCTGAAAAATGTTAATGCCATCGCCCACTTTACCGACTGGATTGTGGCGCACGTGCACTTAGGCGCGCTGGGCTGGAACGGCTTCCTGATTTTTGGTATCCTCTACTGGGTTATTCCAAAAATGTGGGGCACTACACTCTACTCCAGAAAGTTAGCCAACATACATTTCTGGCTGGGCACACTCGGCATCATTTTCTATGCACTGCCTATGTATGTATCGGGGCTTACCCAAAGCCTGATGTGGATGGAGTTTAACGCAGACGGATTCCTTGTGTACAAAAATTTTCTGGAGACAACCGTATCCATCTTGCCGCTGCACATGCTGCGCGCCATTGGCGGCACACTCTACCTGACCGGCACGATCATCATGACTTACAATCTGATTAAAACTGCGTATGCCGGCAATTTCATTGCCAATGAAGAAGCCGAAGCAGCACCGCTGGCAAAAGAATACACTGCCACTTCAGGAGGCTGGCATCACCGCGTGCTGGAGCACAAGCCTGTGTTGTTCACAGTTTTATCGCTGGTAGCAATTTTGATCGGAGGAATTATTGAGATGGTGCCCACCTTCCTGATCCGCTCCAACGTGCCGACCATCAGCAGCGTGAAGCCCTACTCGCCACTCGAACTGCATGGCCGCGACATCTACATACGCGAAGGCTGTGTCAGCTGCCACACGCAGATGATCAGGCCGTTCCGGGCAGAGACCGAGCGCTATGGAGAATACTCCAAAGCAGGTGAGTTTGTTTACGATCATCCGTTTTTGTGGGGATCAAAACGCACCGGCCCCGACTTGGCGCGGGTAGGCGGCAAGTACTCTAACTCATGGCACTACAATCACCTGCTCGCACCCGATGCCGTCAGCACCGGGTCTATCATGCCCTCTTACTCCTGGCTGTTTGAGCAGACTATCAATACAGACCTGACAGCCGGAAAAATAAATGCACTTCGCAAAATCGGTGTGCCTTACGAAGAAGGTTATGAAGCAACTGCCAACGAAGACCTGCACAAACAAGCCGATGATATTGCCAGAAGTTTAAAAGCTGATGGCATCGAAACGCCCAGCGATGCGGAGATCATAGCTGTCATTGCTTACCTCCAACGGCTGGGGCAAGATATCAAAGCCGAAAAAGTAGCCGAACAAAAATAAAATCATTGTATGGAAAAGAATGTATTGCAGCATATTGATCACATCGCCACCTGGCCGGTGATCTCCTTCGTCATTTTCTTTTTGTTTTTCGTGTGCCTGCTCTGGTGGGCATTTTCGGCCGACAAAAAGTATATCAAAAAAATGAGCGAGCTCCCTTTAGAAGAAGATCAACCCACTTCAACCGTTAAAAACCAATCCGTATGAAAAAACTATATTCCATCCTCCTGCTTACGTTGGTTTCTTTGAGTGGGGTGGCACAGCAGGCTACACAGCCGGCACCGGCAAGCAATGCTTCTGCTAACCCTTTGCAGCCCTACTATGTCGCGATAGGTTTTATCGTCATTGTTTTTATTCTGACTATTGTCGTATTAGTCATCTTGGTTCGCACACTCAATTTGCTCACCACCCAATTGGAAAAGCAACGGGCTGAAGCAGCCGGCAAAAAGTATGTGCCCACTCCTACCTGGTGGCAAAGCCTCACCCGGCAACTGAACGACTCCGTGCCGGTGGAAGAAGAAGCCTCTATTGAAATGGCTCACAGTTACGATGGCATACGCGAACTGGACAACCACTTACCTCCGTGGTGGAAGTGGCTTTTTTATGGAACGATTATTTTTGGTATTATCTATCTGGTGGTCTATCACGTAACCGATTCGCTACCGCTCATGCAACAAGAGTATGAAACTGAAGTAGCCTTGGCGCAGGTAGAGCAGCAAAAAAATATGGCCTCTAAACCACAGGCTGCCGCCATAGACGAATCTACGTTAGTGTATTCGGCCGATGCCACCATCATTGGCAGAGGAAAAGAAGTGTTCGTAAAAAATGCGTGCGGCTCGTGCCATGGCAGCGATGGCGGTGGCAATAACATCGGCCCCAACCTGACCGATCAGTATTGGTTGCATGGGGGCGGTATCAAAAATGTTTTTCATACCATCAAAGACGGTGTGGTAGAAAAAGGAATGCCCGCCTGGGGAAAAGCCATGAGCATCAATGACGTGCGCGATGTAACTTTTTTTGTTTTAAGTTTGCAAGGAACCAAGCCGGCCAGCCCCAAGGCCCCGCAAGGCGAATTGTATAAACCGGAAAAAAGTGACAGCAGCAAAACGCAAGCTGCTGCCAAGTAACACATGGCAGACTCGCAGGAATTTTATAACTATGATGAGCAATTTCGGGATAGCATTGCTACGGTAGATGCCAAAGGCAAACGCATCTGGGTCTATCCGAAAAAACCATCGGGCTTATTGCATGCCAAGCGCATAGTTGTCAGCATCGTATTACTGGCACTCTTATTTGCGGGACCCTTTATAAAAATTGGTGGCGAGCCGCTGCTGCTGCTAAATGTTTTTGAACGCAGGTTCGTCATCATGGGTCACCCATTCTGGCCACAAGATTTTATTTTACTGGCCATTACCCTGCTGATATTTTTTGTTTTCATCATTTTGTTTACCGTAGTGTTTGGCCGCTTGTGGTGCGGCTGGGCTTGCCCGCAAACACTGTTCATGGAAATGGTTTTCCGCAAGATAGAATACTGGATTGAAGGCGATGCTCCCGCCCAGCGCAGGCTTGATGCCCAGTCCATGAATTTCGAAAAGCTCTGGAAAAAAACTGCCAAGCACACGTTGTTTATTTTGATCTCAATTTTGATCTCACATACAGCCATGGCCTACCTGATCGGAGTTGAGTCTGTGCAGAAAATTGTAACCGAACCGCCTGCCGAACACATGGCCGGCTTCATCGGGCTGGTGGCTTTCACCGGCATCTTCTATTTTAACTTTGCCAAATTTCGCGAGCAGGCTTGCATTGCCGTGTGCCCTTACGGCCGGCTGCAAGGTGTTTTGCTCATCAAAGAATCTATTGTGGTGGCTTACGACTGGCTGCGTGGTGAGCCCCGCGGAAAAATCAAAAAAAATCCGGTGGCAGAAAAAACCGGAGATTGTATTGACTGCAAACTTTGTGTGCACGTTTGCCCCACCGGCATAGACATACGCCATGGCACACAACTGGAGTGCGTCAACTGCACGGCCTGCATAGATGCCTGCGATGATGTGATGCTGAAAATAGGTAAACCCAAAGGGCTGATCCGTTTTGCTTCCTACAATTCCATCAAAGAAGGAACACAAAAAATTATCACCGCCAGGGTAATCGGCTATTCGGTTGTGCTGCTGTTATTGATCGGCATCCTCAGTGTTTCCTTGCTCAACCGCAGCGATGTAAAAGTGACAGCCCTGAAAGTGCCCGGCACGCTATACCAACGCAATGGCGATTATGTAACCAACTTATACAACTTTGATTTTATCAACAAAACATTTGGCGAAATCAAACTGGATCTCAAGATAGTAGAACCTGCCGCTGCCCGGCTAAAAAATGTAGATGGCAAAGAGATCATCATCCCGGCTGAAGGCATGTTGAAGCGGGTTTATTTTATTGAAATACCCGAGCAAGACATTACCAATGCCAAAATGCTAGTGAAGTTGAATGTCATACAAGATGGTGAAGTCATCCAAACTGTAAAAGCAAAATTTATCGGGCCGGTACACCGGTCGTCTGACACGAAGAAAAAATAAATACTTAGGCGATGCATTTTGGAAAGTGGATAGTCGTGTCTTTCGTTTTTTTCGGGCTCTTCATCGGAGCGCTGATCACATTTTGTTTTCGCAAAGACGTCAACTTAGTTTCAAAAAATTATTATGACGAAGAACTGGCCTACCAACAACAGATCGAGCGAAAGCAAAATCTGCTGTCGCTGGCACAAAAGCCGGTGATCACCTACAACGAACAATCCGGTCTGCAAATAACATTTCCGGAAAACACATTGCCAGACAAAGGCAAAGTGGATTTATTTTGCCCATCAGACGACACACGCGATCAACACTTTCAGTTACAGCCTTTGCGGGTGCAAAGCCTGCGGATAAGCACCAAGAAAGGAATGTACCGCGTGAAGTTGTGGTGGACGGCCGCGGGGAAAGATTATTATTTCGAAGATCAAATCACCATTTGATGTGTTGTACACGGCATTGATTATCGGGTTGGCAGGAAGTTTTCATTGCATCGGTATGTGCAGTCCGCTGGCTATGGCCGTTACCCACCACTCTTCTCAAGTAGTGCAGCATCGCTTATTGTATCACAGTGGGCGCATTGTTACCTATGGTTTTTTGGGCGCCCTTATTACTTCCGTTGGCTTTGCTCTTCCGTTAGCACGCTACCAAAATTTATTGTCTCTGTCGTTGGGTGTGTTGTTGATTGTAGTAGGGCTGGCTAACTTCAGTCATATTAAAATAAAATTTTTCAGTTCGTGGATAAGCCAATTTACATTGATGTTAAAAAATATTTTTTCCGCCTTCCTGCAAAAAAAAAATGATGGCTCGGTTTTTTTGCTGGGTATCATCAATGGGTTGCTGCCTTGCGGGCTCACGCTACTGGCCCTCACCTATTGCGTGATTATGCCCACCCCGGCAGAAGGGTTTTTGTTTATGGTGTTGTTTGGAGCCGGCACATTACCAGCTTTGCTCGGCTTCACGTCTGCATTTCGATGGGTGAGTGAGCGTTTTCGTTTTCATCCACTCAGGATGGTGAAAATTTTTGTTGTGTTATCCGGCTGTTTGTTGATTGCCCGGGTTTTCATCGTTCACCTGCCGCACACTCATTCGTTTCATGATGCGCTGGTAGAAGTGGTGACGTGCCGGTAGCTTCGTTGTTTTATCTTTCTTTCAACAATTCATTGATTCAGGCTTTCAAGTTATTGGTCGCGGACTAACGCCTGATTGGCATCCGTATTGGAAACGCAGTTGCCCAACTGCAACGAAGGCCATCGTAGGATTTTTTAAACACGGATTATAAAATCCGCCTTATCTGTCGTTCTACATTGCAAATGTCGAACAGCCATGAGAAATATTGGTCTTATTTTCCAAGCTTCAAATTATACCCTGCAAAAGGCAATGCTATGGTACGGTCAATATTTCCTCCCGGTATGACCGCAGGAGTGAAAGCGCCCATTTCAAAGGCATGTTTTTTTGCGTGAATGCGTATGCCTCCGGAAAGTAATCCAAAGCCATTCTCAGAAAAATTAAGAGAGCCCACCACAAAATTATTCTCAGAAATAAAACTTATGTGCTGAGATATTTTTTTTGTAACAGCTATCAATACCACGTATCCTTTGTACACGCCATCAGGAGAAATAAACTTACCTGCTCCCAATGTAAAATTGTTCTGGCTGTTGCCATACGTGGCCAATGCCTGCGCTAAACCGTAGTGATAAAAGACATTACCGGCTCCTGTTTCATAAACACGGATCATAAAATACTGAACACCCAATCCAATTTTCAGTCTGCTTTCAGGGTTGAACGTATATCTGATCTTTGGCGAAATAAATGTGGGCGGATTAAAAGATAAAAATGCGATGCCTGTACTCCAGTTTTTACTGATGCCATAGTTGATGCTATTAAAAAAAACATATTGGTTTGTGTAATACCATGTTTTTCGTTGTAGCGGTATAGCCGAGTTGAATAAAAAATATTTGAAGGGGAAGAGAGGCTCAAAATAGCCGGAGCCCGACAAGCCCACTACGGATACAGACCTTACCTGATCCATTGAAATCATCAGTGTATCGGTTGTCTGTGTTTTGATGAGATAGTTTTGTTTTTTTAATGAAAGAATCCGGCCAGTTATAGTCTGTCCGTTTTTCAGGATAAACACCACATTACTTTGTGTGCTGTCTGTATTTTGCGCCTGCAGGTGTGCAGACGGCAAAATAAGTAACAGTAACAGAACTAATCTGGTCATAGCTATTGGTGTTGTTAAACAGGGAAGACTTATTCTCAGTAGAGTCTCGCGCCTAGCGGGCTCAGCGATTATTTTGAATTTTACTTTCATGCTACAAACAACCATTGTCTTCACTCACCACGCAGAATCTCTCCTTTGCTTACTCCTTTCCCTTCAGGAGACGCCTCTGCGAATAAGACTTTCAAGTTATTGGTCAGCTACCAACATCAACTTAGTTATTCCTTCTTAATTGGAGCGAGCAGCAAATAGAAAATCCAAGCAAACCAAGACACAAAAATCACCGCTAAAATCCAAGCTAATTTTTCGCCCCCTCTAGTTCTACTAGAAATGGCTATACTCAAAATTGGTAAACCCCAAATAAAAGCGATAATACCTAAAAAGATTAATGCGGAGATGCCAGAATTATCCATGTTCTGTTAGATTAAGTTTTTTGATTTTATTTTTAGTGAGTTTTACTATGCTGACTCAAAACAATGTATCATACCCCTACAGGCTGTACCTTTTTATATAACATACGACAGCTCGACCAAACAAAAAATCTCTTGCGCTGCTATGTAGATAATCTTCTCATTTTCCACCAAACTTGCTTCTAATGGATTATTCTGCACATACACCATCTGCTGATAAAACATTTAGCGGCTCCATCAATTTATTGTGCTGTTGATACTATTGCCATTCATTATTAGAGAGCTTTGAAAAACCTTATTTTGCATTAATACTTTTTGAATTGAATTCGCTTTTTAACCTAATTCAGCAACTCAACAAGCTCAGAAAAATTTTTAATATGGGTTTTTCAAAGCTCTCTATTATTACTGTTGCTTGCGCCTGTATGGTGTGTTTTGTTTTCTGTTCAAGTCAGTCGCTAACAACAATCTGAGTTATTTTGCCTGATTAGCAGGTGTGCTGCTATTCCAAATGTCGGAATCTAATTTCCAGTCGCTACCTACTTTCTTCCATATATAAATAAACTTTCCTTTATCCACGGTGCTGCCTTTTCCATAACGCATCATATAGTTGCCTTCATTAATAAGGTAATCTCCACTACCATATAATTTTGTTGTTTCTATGTGAGCTTCATCTATGCCATAATTTACGTACGCCAAATTGATTGCTGCAATAGCAGAACGCCCACTTATCATTTCAGAATTGGGAGCCAAAACCCGTGCATTTTGTGTAAATATGTTATTCAGAAATGCGGTATCTCGAAGTACGTGAGCCCTGGCAAATTGTTTATTTTTTTCTTCAATCATTTTTCTTAAAGCTGTTGTATCGAAGTTGGAAGTATTGTCTTTGCCAACTGATATCGCAGTGTTGTTACGACAGGCTGTTGTTAGTAAAATTGTAATAGTCAGCGAAAGAATAAAAATTTGTTTCATGAATATTTGAGTTTGATAGTGTGTCAAAATTTGAAATTACTCAATCTTGAGCATTGCTAAGTGGTTTTTCAAAAGATTGTCGGTTACTGCAATATTTTCAAACCTCACCTCGCCACACTCCACCTCACCACTTTTTCTAATTTGCCGGGCTGTGTTATTTTGATTTTGCCTCCGTCTATTTCAATCAGTTTTTCGTCTTTAAAATCGGAGAGCACGCGTATGACTGACTCGGGCGCGGTGCCCACCATCTTGGCCAGGTCATCGCGCGAGATTTGAATCACTTCGTTGGCATCTTTCAGTTGTTGCGCTTTCAATAATGCTTCGGCTGTGCGCTGGCGCACGGAGTTGTAGGCCAAATGCAATAATTGTTTTTCTTTTTCGGCTACCTTCTTGCAGAGCAATGAAATAAATCCGTGCGAAACATCGGGATGGCTTTGCAGCAAAAGCATAAAATCATGTTTGGGTATCGCCACCACTTCCGAGTCTTGCATGGCCACGGCCGACTCGGCATATAACGTGCCTTCCAGAATGGGCTCAAACCCAAAAAAATCGTTGGCGTGATAGATGGAGGTAATCAGTTCTTTGCCATCGGGGTGCGACTTAAACACCTTCATGCTTCCGGCTTTCACAAAAAAAACATTCAGTGGGGTTTCGCCTTCGGCAAACAACTCTGTTTTCTTTTTTAATGATTTAATTTTTTTATCTCGGCACAGGTCTTTGATGTTCAATGCCTTTTGGGCATCGTGGATAAATTCATCCAGCCCTTCGGGTGTGCTTTCGTACAATTTTTTCTGCATGCTCACCTTTTGAAACCGCGCCTCGATGGCGTTGAGCAAATCGGTATCGTCAAACGGTTTGGTGAGATAGTCATCGGCACCCAGATTCATGCCTTTGCGGATGTCGGCTTTTTCGGTTTTGGCAGTTAAAAAAATGAACGGTATGCCGGCTGTTTCCGCACGCTTGCTCAAGATGTGCAGCACCCCATAGCCATCCAGCTCGGGCATCATGATGTCGCAGATGATCAGGTCTGGCTTTTCTTGTTGTGCCAGCTCCACTCCTTCTCTTCCGTTTTTGGCAGAAGTAACCTGGTAATGGGCTAATTCCAAAATCTCCTGAATATTCTCACGTACTTCTGTGTTGTCTTCGATCAATAAAATTTTTTTCATGTGCCAAGTAGTTAGGATGGAATACTGATGGTAAAGATACTTCCTTTTCCGCGTTCGCTGTGAAACGAGATTGTTCCTCTTAGTAGCTCCACGTATCGCTTCACGATGTTGAGCCCCAAGCCGGTGCCCTGCACATTGCCTGCGTTGCTGGCTCTGTAAAAACGTTCGAACAAATGCTTCTGGTCTTCCATTGAAATGCCGATGCCTTCATCTTGAACGTGGAAATGGATAAATGAATTTTTGCTTTCGCAGCGCACGGTTATGGTTTTATGCGGCTCGGAATATTTGCTGGCATTGGAAATCAGGTTGAACATGATATTGCGAAGGATGCGTGGGTCGGAAATTACTTCGCTTACCTCCGAGGCAAAATCCATTTTCATTTTTTGACCTTCTTTCAGCGAGGCGTTCACCTCTTCTATAATCTCTTCTAAAAATTCGCGCAAGCGTATCGTTTCATTTTGCACATCCTCTCTCCCTTCTTCCAGTTTGCCCAGCGAAAGAAAATCGTTGAGTATGCTGGTGAGGTGGTTGACAGAAGATTTAATCCGGTTGACGTGCTTATCAATTTTATCAAAATCGCTCCGGTCTTTGTATTGCTGTATCAACGAAACCGAACTGAGTACGGTGCTGAGCGGGGTGCGAAATTCGTGCGAGGCGATAGACACAAACTTGGTTTTCAGTTCGTTCAATTCGCGCTCTTTCTCTAAAGATTTTTTGGCTTCTTCCTCTGCTTTTTTTCGTTCCTTCACCTCGGTCTCTAGTTTAATTACCGATTGGTTAAGGGCTTCGGTGCGCACTTGCACTTTGTTCTCTAATTCGGCTGCATAGACGATGAGTTGTTCTTCGCTGTGCTTCAGGGCTTGTTCAAATATTTTTCGTTGCGAGATGTCGCTGATGAAGGCCATCACCATCACGGTGTCGCCCATGTTAAAGTGGCTCAGGCTTATTTCGATGGGAAACTCCGACCCGTCTTTGCGGAGTCCGAGCAAATCTCTGCCCACCCCCATGCGCCTGGGCCGGGGGTTAGCATGAAAACCAAACCGCATGGTGGTATGCCCATTGCGAAAACGCTCGGGCAATAGTTTTTCAATACCTACTCCATTCAACTCATTTTGTTCATATCCAAAAAACTGTTCGGCCACCGGGTTAGCTACGGCAATAGTGCCCCGTTCGTCCACCATGATAATACCTTCCGACATGTTTTGAAATATTTCGCGATAAGCCTTACTAAACATAGCGGGAATGTCCATAGTTACTTCAATCAAGTTCCTAATATAACAATCCTCAAATCATGATGAAAATCATCTTGCCTGCTGACAAATGTTTGAAACTGCATATCTCGTATTTCAATAGGTTTGAAAAAGTAATAGGCAAAATGAAAAAAGGGATTTTATGTGCGATTGACTTCTCTGCATCTTCAAAGGATGCCCTGCGCTGGTCAGTAGAATTTGCCAAGGAGTTGGATGTGCCCCTCACCATACTCTATGCCTACCGGCTGCAAAAGTCGCAAGCCGATATGGCCGTAGAATTTAAGAAACGTGCTGAGGCCGATGCTTCTCAAAATTTTCTCAAACTAGAAACCGAATTGCTTGCCAACCAAGGTGTAGCGTACGAATTCAAATCGGAAGTGGGCTTCATTGCCGACCGCGTAAAAGACCATGCCTCAAAAAAAGGCATGAGCTTTATGGTGATAGATCAGAAAATGAGCGCCTCCAACAAAGAGTCGTTCGATGAGTTATTAAAAGAAGTGCACGTGCCACTTGTCATCGTGCCGTAACACGAACGTCTGTCTTTTTTACAAGACATTATACCCCACCGAAACATAATACATCGCCCCAATCATCGGGTTGGCAATACCTGTAGAGTAATATTGGTTGGTTAGGTTGGTGCCTCCGATTTTTAGCAGCGTGTGTGCCTTGCTAAACCGGTAACCTATCTGCGCATCAATAACAGCCGAGGCAGGCACAGTGCCTACACCGAGCCCACCCATTACTTGATAATAGTAAGCCGGCTTGTACCGCACGGTGGTGCTGAATGAAAACGCTTTCTGTGCACCAAAGCCGGTGTTGGCAAACTCTGCATTGATATGATAGGCCGGTGTGTTAAAGTAAGAGATCTGGCCGGAGTTGCCATTTCGCAAATGGTCAGAGTAAAAATTTACTTTGGTAGCAAAATTCTTTTCCATGTTATAACCCAAGCTCGCTGCATACCCAAAACTATACACACGCTGCCCGCCATTGTAGGCTATGTTATAGACTGTGTATGTACTATTGCTATTAAATGCCGATGGATTAGTAGTGCCAGTCTGCGTTGAAACCACGTAGGTGTTGGCCACATTAAAATAACCGATAAAGTTTGTCCACTGGGTGTAGTAGCCCAGTACATCAAAATAAAAATTCTTCTTGATGACAGCCGCATAGCCCACCTCGAATGAGTTAGCCGACTGTGGTTTGATGTCGTGCACTACGTACGGCTGCAAGTCTGCTGTATTGCCTGTTTGTTGGTACTTCTGTACGCTTTGCAGTGTGTACGGCTGATATTGATCGAAATGATAAATAGAGTTCAGTAAATAAGTGGATCCACCTGATGAATAAGAGTTGTACCCATTGAGTGTATTTTGCAACGCCTGCACGTTAGAAGGAAAACTGTATGCATTTTGGTAGGAGAAACGAAAATAATTATCGCGTGCTACTTCATACACTGACGTAAGCCGTGAGGTTGCCTTGGGGGCATCGAACAATGTATTTTTATCTGCACGAACTGAGCCCGATAATTTCCATCGGTTTTCAAACAAGGCCTTGCTGATCTGTGCATAGACACTGTATTCATACACCTGAATAGGCTTGTTCTGATCGGGGAACAACGTGCCCTTTGAATCGAGATTATACAACCGCCAGTTAACACCAGCAATAACTTCGGCAAACCGGATCAGATCAGAAAAATTATATTGAAAATTGGAGTTATACAATTTGCTCCTGTCTAAAAACAACGTGCCGCCTTGTGTAATGGGAAGTTGAGAGATACTGTCTTTTAAATGATTGAACCGTGCCGACCCGATGGCAGGCATTCCGTTATCTGCAAATGCGCGGGCTTGTTGATTGGCCGTAGTAAAATCGGCACCGTTTGCCAGCGCATTAAGCAGCGCGCCAGTATATTGAGGATACCACCCATCGCCAGTGCCGGCATTGTAACTGGGCTTCCATGCTTCGTTGATCAACTGTGCCGTGGGTCCGGCTATGAGTGTCTTACCCGAATTTTCTTGTGTTGTATAAGTTCTCCAAAACCAGTTTTTAGCTGCCAGTTCCAGGCGGTATTGTCCTACGCGGTAGTCGCGTATCTGGTAGCGTGTGTCGTTGGTGTAAACAATGCTTCCGGTACCAAAAGTACCCGAAGCAATGGCTTCTACTTTAGGCGAAATTTTATAACGCAACTCGGCATTGCCTTTGGCCAGATGGATATTATTGTTGAGATAGCCATACTCTTGATAGCCTGTGCGGGCTACGTTATAGGGTTGAGGGAGAGAACTGATGAGCGGAGCCAACGAAGGATCTTGCGATAGTGCATATTGTAAAAAGGGTGTGATATCTGTTGATGTGGCGCTGCCATACATATTAATGCCGTTGTAGTTGGGGTCTGTCAGCGATGTGCCCGGGCCATTTTTGTTTGTCGTGTTATTAGCTACCCAGTCGTTGGCGCGGGTATATTGAAAGTTGATTTTGAAGGCCACCTTCTCGCTCAGTTTTTTGGCATAGCGCATGCTAAAATCAGAATAGGGAGAGGTGGGCACCGGATCATTATAGCCTGAGTTGGCAAAATGGTTCATGCCTTGTGTGTATAGCACACTCAGCCCCTGATACTGAAATGGGTTTTTCCCTTTCATCAACATCGCTCCGTTTAATCCGCGCGATCCATACAACACAGAAGAAGCACCCGACAGCAACTCAACATTGTCCACATCCAACTGGTTCAGGCCTATTACGTTGCCCAACGGAAAATTAAGACCGGGCGCCTGGTTATCCATACCATCTACAATCTGCAGAAAATTAGTATTGCCGCTTGTATTAAAACCGCGTGTGGTTACTGAAGTAAACCCGATGCTGGAAACAGTAACATCTACACCGCGCAGGCCTTGAATCATATCGTAGTAGTTAACTTGTGGTGCATTGGCAATTTCCTTAGCTCCGATACGTTCGATCGTTACGGGCGCTTCTAATTTCCTTTGCTCACTGCGACTGGCCGACACCACTACTTCTTGTAAAAATGTAGGCGATGACAGCATCTCTACACGGATATCCTGCGGGCTCGCCACCTCGCGTTCTTCCGTAGCAAATCCGATAAATGAAAATACTAATGTTACCGGATATGAAGGTGGATTGATACTGAATGTTCCGGATGGCGAGGTGTAATCGCCAGCGGTAGAACTTCCTTTTACAGAGACACTGACGCCCGGAAGCGGTTCTCCCGTTTCTTTGTCAATGATCGTACCCGTCACTGAATTTGTCTGTCCATATAAAATGCCAGACATCAAAATCAGTATGTTGGTTACTGCTACTTTTACTATAGACTTCATCATAAAATTTAGGTTTTTGGGGGTTAATACTTGATAAAAATTATTTCTGAACAGTCAGTATAAAATCAGCCACTGCCTTGCGGGTTTCTTCCGACAGATAATTCTGCGGTGGCATTTCAGGATAGTCGTCTCTTTTGTGGGTGGGTTTCGTAATGAAATCATAAATACCTTTAGCATTGCCTTTATACATAGCCTGAATGACGCTGACGGGCGGGCCGATCAGGCGGGTGTTGTAGGAGTGGCAACCGGAGCACACACCGTAGTAGGTCATCTTTCCTTTTTCAAGATCGGTAGTAGCCCGCGGGCGCACAGGCTTGTCCAGCATGTATGAGGTTACCAGATGGGTATCGTGTGGTGGGCAACTGGCGTATTTACTCAGGCCAATGGTGATGTAGCGATCCGGGTTGACGATGCAATTACCGTTGCCTCCACCGGCAGCAATGATATCCAACCCGGGTTTGGCAAACGTTGCTTTCTTAAGCACCTTCACCTCATCAATAGGGTCGGTGCCATTGTTGTCCATAAAATTATCGAGCAACGTCAGCCGGTCAGGGTAAGGATCGGAGTCGGGGTCATTGGCGTGGTTAATTCCGGCAAAGGCATAGTCTGTAATAGTAATGCCTGAGTTCGTGTTGCCAAAGATGATATTGTTTTCAATGGTTACATCATCGGCAGCCATGACCAGCACGCCCGTTCCTTTGGGGATATGCGAAACGGTTGAGCCGACTGCGCCAAAATTTTTTGTGTTATTGTTATACACATAGTTATTCCGGATGATGACATCTGCACATGTTTTGATCGGAAGGCCGGGTGTCAGAAAGGCCAGGATGCCACCTGTATTGTTGTGTGCATAATTAAACTCTACTAGTGCATGCCGTGAGTTTTCAATCTCTATACCGGCCACGTTTCCATACACTTCGTTGAAGCGCACATCTACATTATCGCACATGCCAATATAGATGGCCGCATCTTCTATGCCCGTCAGGATATTTCTTTCTACCAATCCATTTTTTCCAAACTGCGGGAAAATGCCATACACACCTGAGCCTACAATCCAGTTGTTGCGGATGATGTAATTATTTCCTGCCTGCCCCATAATGCCGTTGCCTTTGTAGTTGGTGATCTTCAGGTTTTCTACCAGCACGCCATTGCCAGAATAGAGCACGGCATCATTCAGTTTTTTTTCACCATCTAACACAGGCCATTCGCCACCATCAATCACTCCCTGAATAGAAATGTTGTCTTTATCAACATACACGGTTTCGTGGTACACCCCGGGAAAGATGCGGATCAGGTCTCCGGGCTTGGCTTTGCCTACGGCTTCTTGTATAGATTGACCGGGTTTGATGTTGAACGTACGGCCTGTTACCACCCCTGCGCCCATGGCGGAGGAATCGGCTGAAGACGAAGAAGCTTTGAAATAATTAGGCATCGGTGCCGGAATAGATGTGGAGCGTCCGAAAAAGACCTTGCCGAGATAGACGCCTCCTGCCAGCGTAATCAGTAAAACAAAAAGACGGAGTGCAATTTTCATGATCGGTTGTTTTAGTTTTTATTTCAATGAAAGCGAATGTGTCAATGGTTCTTTTTTTAGTTTGATACCGGAAGGAACTGCCTCCGGTATCTGGGGCTTGAATGATTCATCGGTGAGCGCACTGATAAAATCTGCGATGCGGTCTATTTCATCATGGCGCAAGTGCGGTTCCCAGATATGCCAGTGTATTCTCAGTTTTTCGGTAGGTGGCACTTCGTGTCCGCGTCCCTGCGTATAGAAGGCAATCATATCTTCCAGTTTTTCAAAACGGCCTGAGTGCGTGTAGGGTGCTGTGCGTGCCGCATTGCGCAGGCTCGGCACTTTGAAAGCTCCCTTCAGCGTAGGATCATTAAAAGTTTTTGCTGCGCCTTCATCGAATGTATGATCGGGTTCGGCCAGGCCGATAACCGCTACCTGCTGGTTGGTAAACAACGGGGGCGTGTGGCACTCGGTGCAGCGTGCCACAAACGACCGGAAAATGTTGAGTCCTTCTATTTCATTTTTATTCAGGGCGTTGGCGTATCCATGAGCGTATTGATCGTACCGGCTGTTCAATGAAATAAGTGTCGCCTCAAACGCAGCTATGCAGGTGTACACTTCATTCAGTTCAATTGGGGTGTTTGCTTTTTGCGGAAATGCCTGACGGAACAAATCGCGGTAGGCTTCAATGCCGTTTAGGGTTTTTAAAAGTTGGTCGCGTGTGGTGCCCATCTCATCGGCAGCGTACAACGGGCCGGCTATCTGCTCTTCCAAAGAAGTGGCACGGGCATCCCAAAAGAAATTTTTTAAAAAGGCCACATTCCACAAACTCGGGGCAGCCCGTTTCAACGGAATGTGCGTAATCCCTACACTGGTGCGCAGCCCATCGCTGAAGCCTTTGTCGGGCTGATGGCAACTGGCACACGATACCGTGCCGTCAGCGGAAAGTACCGGGTCAAAAAATAAATACCGTCCCAAATCAATTTGCTGAGGTGTAAACCCATCGCGCACAGCAGGTAGTGCTGTCTTCAAACCACCTACGCCCGGGTTGTTGCCGTCTTTGTTTTCATACATCTGATACAATGACCGCAAGCGGCAACGGTTCTTGTCATCCAATTCAAAGCCGGGCGGACATGTGCTGCACAAGGTGGCAAATTGCGGTTGGTGGTCGCTCGCCATGTAACGCCACCCACTGATCAGCAGAAGTAAAAAGCTTGCTATGAAAATAAATTGCTTCATTTTCCGGGCTTTGTGTTTTCAGTTTGTAAATAGGCAACCACATCATAGATTGATTGCTCATCATTGACCAGCGAAGTGATGGCCGCCATCTGCGCACCCCATTTATCTGCCGGATGGCTGCCGCGCCATCCATTTTTAAATTTTTTAAACTGACCGGTTATGTACCACGGTTGTAATCCTACCAGAGCAGGCGCATTAAACTTCGGGTTGCCCTTGCCGGATGAGCCATGGCATGAGCCACAAATGGATTGATAAATTTCTTTTCCATTTTTTGCATCAGCATTTGCTTGATGAGGATATTGGGGCAAACTCAACTGTTCAACATAAGCCGATATGTTGCGGAGCATGAGTGTATCCAAAATGTTTTTAGCGATGGTTGCCATTTGCTGCCCTAACGTATCTTGTGGGGCATGGCCGCGGTATTCATTTTTAAAATTCATCATCTGCCGGTAAACGTAGGCCGCATCCAACCCACCCAACGCTGGCGATTGAAGTTGAAGCACTCCTTCGCCTAATTGGCCATGGCAACTGGCGCAATGCTCGGTGTACGCCTTCGCCCCTGCCTTGCTGTCGGGGGTAAACGTAGCGGATTGATTTTTTGAAGGATTGGCACAGGCTCCAAGCCCCGTCAAAGCAATCAATAAAAATTTTCTCAGCATCATATCAGTCAAGCAAACATCGTATTCTTCTTGCTCGTCTGTCTATTATAAAAGCGGAAATGGGGTGAAAACAGGCTATACGGGGTGAAGGTTACAGGCTTTTGGAAAGGAGCCTTTCTTCAAAAATGGACTGGTAAGAACTTGAAACGGGAAAGGTTACCTTAAGGGCAGTATCTATTACCACCCTGTATCCACCTGAAGAGCGCGTGGCGGCCACTAAATTGAGGGTGTTAATCATATACGATCGGTGGATTCTCACAAAAGGTTCAGTTCCTAACTCATGTTCGAGGCGTTTGAGAGACGTCCGCACCAGTTCCTTTTTTATTTCCTCATCTACCTTATAATAGACAAAAACATAGTTGTCTTCCGACTTAAAGTATAGAATGTTCTTAGCATCCACTGTCATTGCAGTCTTACCATTTTCGTCTTTAATCTCCACCCGGGCGGGCTGTGCCAGTTGGTTGATCTTCAGGGTCAGCGCTTCTACTGTTCTAACTTTATCGCGCAGCGAAAGCAACAGCAACCCAAGCGAATAAGGCAAAATCAATATCAAAAAAGTGTTAATCAGCGTTTTGGAAAATTCGGTGAAATCAAATAAAGGATCGTGGGTAATAAAATGGTTAGCTACATGTGCTGCCAGGGCAATCACCACATAATCAACGATCACCCAGACAAAAAAACTTAGGCGTGTAGAGGTTCGTTCTTTAAAAAATGAACGAAGGGCAAATTGTGTTACTAAGTTGGCCACAAGCCCCACCACACTAAAAGAAATGAGGATAAAATAAATGGGTTGGTTGGCATGGACAAACCATTGGTCGAGGTTGAGCGGATGAAACAGGTTAAGAAAAATACAACCAAAGACAGCACAAAACAGCACTAGTTCAACACGTGCCCGGGGTGGATCGAGAAGAAAGAAAGGTGTGGATAGCCACAGGCGTATAGATTTCCAATTCATAGACTTCAACCTGTTAAAGGTTAGCAAAAAAGTGAATTGATATTTTTCTCAAAATACAAAATCCGCCAAGAAAGTACGCAGTTAAATGCTTTAGCTTATGAATTTAAGAATAGAAACCTCGGAGTAAGCAGTGTAACAAATCAAAAAAACAAAAAACGACAGTTGTTACCGGATCATTTTCAGCAACACGCTCAGTCTGTTTTTCAAACTCCTTCTGTCCACAATGAAGTCTAAAAAGCCGTGCTCTAACACAAACTCAGAGCTCTGAAAACCTTTGGGCAAATCTTTGCCGATGGTTTCGCGTATTACCCGCGGGCCGGCAAACCCGATCAGGGCATTGGGCTCCGCAATGTTAAAATCGCCCAGCATGGCATACGAAGCTGTTACGCCACCCGTGGTCGGGTCTGTTAACAAAGAGATGTAGGGTATTTTAGCCTCATCCAACAATGCTATCCGAGCCGATGTTTTGGCCATTTGCATTAACGAAAGTCCGGCCTCCATCATGCGTGCACCACCCGACCGGGAGATCATCAAAAAGGGTGCTTTTGTTTTAAGCGAATGATCCATGGCGCGAGAAATTTTTTCTCCTACCACTGACCCCATTGAGCCGCCAATAAAAGTAAAATCCATGCAGGCAACGACAATGTCTAACCCTTCCATTTTGCCATAGGCCGTGCGCACGGCATCTTTCAGTTGGGCTTTGGCCTGCGATTCTTTAATGCGCTTGGGGTATGGCTTGGTGTCCACAAATTTCAGCGGGTCGCCAGATTCCATCTTGGCATCCAACTCGGTAAACTCGTTGTTATCAAAAAGGATTTCGAAATATTCTTTCGAACCAATCTTAACATGGTATTCCTCTTCGGGCACCACGTATGCATTGTTCTTCAGCTCGCGTGTATGGATAATTTTCCCTCCCGGAGATTTGAACCATAACCCATCGGGCACTTCGCGTTTAGCTTCCGTTGGAGTTAGTATTCCTTTGTCGGTTCTTTTAAACCACGGCATATTGTTACTTTATCAGTGAATCAATTTTTGCTTTCAGCCAATGCTTAGGCTACATCAATGGTTTTATCCAGATACACATCTTGTATCGTATTGAGGATTTCAACACCTTCTTTTAAAGGACGCTGAAAAGCTTTTCTTCCTGAGATAAGCCCCATACCACCAGCGCGCTTATTGATAACTGCTGTACGCACGGCATCGGCCATGTCGCTGGCTCCTTTGCTGTCGCCACCTGAGTTGATCAGCCCGGCACGACCCATATAGCAGTTAGCTACCTGATAACGGCACAGGTCAATCGGGTGGTCGGTCGTCAGTTCTGTATAGATGCGCTCGTCCAATTTTCCATAGCTGCTTCCTCCGGTATTTAATGCCTTGTAGCCACCGTTGTTTTCCGCCAGCTTTTGTTTGATGATATCAGCCTGAATGGTAACACCTAAGTGATTAGCCTGCCCTGTCAGGTCGGCCGAAACATGGTAGTCTATTCCATCTTTTTTAAAGGCATTATTGCGGGTATAGCACCAAAGAATAGTAGCCATGCCCAGTTCGTGAGCCTCTTCAAATGCTTTTGACACCTCCTGAATCTGGCGTGTAGAGTTATCGGAGCCGAAGTAGATAGTAGCACCGATGGCTACTGCTCCCAAATTCCAGGCATCTCTAACAGAGCCAAACATAATCTGATCTGCTTTGTTAGGGTAGGTCAGCAATTCGTTGTGGTTTACCTTAACAATGAAAGGTATTTTATGCGCATACTTTCTCGACATCAGCGCAAGCCCGCCAAAAGTAGTAGCCACGGCATTGCACCCGCCTTCGATGGATAGCTTAACAATATTTTCGGGATCGAAATAAATGGGGTTCTTGGCAAACGAAGCTCCGGCACTGTGCTCAATACCTTGGTCTATCGGAAGGATGGAAAGAAACCCGGTGTTGGCCAAGCGGCCTGTTCCAAACAAAGTTTGAAGGCTGCGCAAGGTTTGTGTATTTCGGTTGGATTGAGAAAAAATACGATCTACAAAATCGGGGCTCGGCAAATGAAGCTGCTCTTTTGAAATAGTTTTGCTCCGGTGCGATAACAATGAGTCGGCATTCTTGCCTAACAGTTCTGCGATTTTACTACTTGCCATAATTTGTTCTATTTTTTTAAAAGTGAGAGTTCAAAGATACATGTTAACAAGTTTTTGCCCAAGGCGAAGTTGACAGCCAAAAAACGAAAAACCCATTTCTGAACTGAAATGGGTCTTTTTATCTTTTTCTAACTGATTAGGCAGCACTGGTAGTAGCCGACAGTTTTTCTTTAATCCTGGCGCTCTTGCCTTGGCGGCCACGCAGGTAGTACAATTTAGCCCTGCGCACCTTGCCTTGCTTCACTAATTCTATTTTATCTATGCTGGGGCTGAGGATAGGGAAAACCCGCTCCACGCCTACACCATTGGAAATTTTTCTTACTGAAAAGCTTTCTCCGTTCGTTCCTTTTCCGCGGTGGTAAATAACCGTTCCTTGAAACTGCTGGATACGCTCTTTGTTTCCTTCGCTGATTTTTACGTGCACGTTAATAGTGTCTCCGGGGTTAAAACTGGTGATACTCGCTCTTTTTCCGGCCAGTTCTTGTTCTGCTATCTTCATTAAATCAGCCATAAAACTCGTTTTTTAAAATGGACTGCAAATGTATTGGAAGAATCTTAAAAAACGAAGGATAGATTTAATTTTTTGAAGGGCTCTTGCCTCAAATTATCCCTTTTTAGAGCAATTTGGGTCTTCTTTCTTTTGTGCGCTTCACAGATTCTTCATGACGCCACTCATTTATTTTGGCCTCGTGCCCCGAAAGCAGCACATCGGGTACCTTCCAACCATTATATTCGGCCGGACGGGTATAAACGGGAGGAGCTACCAGCCCATCCTGAAATGAATCGGTCAGTGCTGAGGATTCGTCATTTAATACGCCAGGAATCAGCCGGATCATGGCATCGCTTACAACGGCTGCCGCTAACTCTCCTCCAGACAATACATAATCGCCAATGCTTACCTCTCGTGTGATCAGATGTTCGCGCACACGTTCGTCCACTCCTTTATAATGACCACACAGTAAAATAAAATTTTTTTTCAGGCTCAGTTGGTTAGCCAGCGCCTGCGTCAGCAGTTCGCCATCGGGGCTGAGGTAGATTACTTCGTCATACTGCCGTTCGCTTTGTAAGAAAGAAATACAACGATGGATGGGTTCAATGCCCATCACCATGCCGGCTCCACCGCCAAAGGCATAGTCATCGGTAGATTTATGTTTATCTAATGAATAAGCGCGCAGATCGTGTATCGCCACCTCTACCAACTTTTTTTCTTGCGCTCTTTTCAGAATTGAATCTGAGAAGGGGCTTTCTAAAAGTTTGGGCAGGCAGGTAATGATATCTATGCGCATGCTCAAAGTTACAAAGGTTTATAAACAAGAAATGCGAAGTTTAAGCTTCGCATTTCTAAAAAGACAATTTTACTAATTCTTATTTCTTGTCAACTGTAATTCTATTGTCGCGATTGGCCAACTCCCATGCTGTGTAGAAAACAATTTTGCCGCGCTTGGCGAGCAAATCAAAATCTATTTTGCTTACCTCATCGCTGGGTTTGTGGTAATCTTCGTGGATGCCATCAAAATAAAAAATGATCGGCACATTGTTCTTTGCAAAGTTCCAGTGGTCGCTGCGCTTATACAGGTTGCTGGGGTGGTTTTCATCGTTGTAGGTGTAATCGAAACTAAGTTGCGTATATGTTTTGTTATTCCGCTCGTTGATTTCGTGCAACTCGCTCGACAATTTATCGGAACCGATAACATAAACATAGTCAGGTTTGCCGGCATGTTCGGGGTCTCTTCTGCCCACCATGTCTATGTTCAGGTTGGCTACCGTGCTGGTTAACGGATAGATCGGGTGCTCTACATAATATTGAGAGCCGAGCAAGCCTTCTTCTTCGCCTGTTACTGTCATGAACAATATGCTCCTGCGCGGCCCATGCCCATCTTTCTTGGCTTGCGCAAATGCTTTGGCCAGTTGAAGGATGGTTACCGTGCCCGAGCCGTCATCGTCTGCACCGTTGTTTATTTTATCTTCACCTTCATGCTGTATGCCGATGTGGTCGAAGTGGGCAGAGAGTACGATCACTTCATCTTTTTTATCTGTTCCTTCGAGGAACCCTACCATATTTTCCGACTTAATAATTTTAGACTCAACAGAAACGGAATAAACCATGCGGCTGGGTTTAATTTTTGCCAATGGTTTTTTGGCGGCAGGATCTTTAACTGCCTTTTCAAGTTTGGCGAAAGGGGTGTTCAATATTTTTGAGGCCACCTCTTGGCTGAGCAAAAACATTCCTTTGCCCATCGGGCTGGCATTGGGCTTATTCAATGATAATGATCCTCGAGTGAAACCCTTCATCATGGTAGCAAAGGGTGTAAAATCTTCGGGCTTGCCTCCGGCAACGGCCAAAATCATTTGGGCGCCTTTGTCATGCAATGTGGTAGAGAGTTTTCGGATAGACCGGAACGCATCGAACGACAGTTGGTCAACATAGATAATAGCAGCCTTGTCTTTTACATTTAAGTAAGCCAGATCTGCATCGCTTCCCTTGCCCACAAAAATTGCTTCTAACGAAATTTCGCCATTGGTGGCAGACTGCCCCATGTACACCAACTCGTTGACAGCAGCATATTTTGTAGTACCTGCTTTGATGAAGGCATCGGTTACCTGGGTAGAAGAAAGTTCTACCGGCATATAGTACGAACCATTGGCCGGAAGGGTCAGCCCGACACTTTCAAAATGATTGGCAATGTAGGCGGCCGCCATTTTTTGGCCGCGCGAACCGGTGTAGCGGCCTTCGAGTGCATCGGAAGCAATGATAGAAAGATTTTCTTTCAGATCAGCTGGCGTAATCAAGTCGGCATATTTTGTAACCGTAGCGTCTTGGGCAAAAGCCGAGGCAGAAACCAAGAGCAGAATGAACAATAGTTTTTTCATAAATGGATTTTAATAAATGAAACGGAGTCAAAGGTAAAAATTTTACGCAACCGATTGTTGCAGCAATTGAAGCAGCTTTAACTGGTTGGCAGCTCGCACAAGGTTTTGCTCGGGGTAGGTAATGTGGTAATAGATATTGCCGTTTAAATAATCGGCCAGAAACCGCAGTGCCATAATGTATGTCATCATCTTGCCGGCAAAAGGAATGGACTGTTTTTCCTCGTCTGTCAGAACAAAATCCATTTCTGACAAATAACCATCCAACAACGCCCGGTAGATGGACTCTCTGAACCGCACTTTTGAAAGATCTTTTTCTTCTTCGCTCACCGGGCTGACAAACGTGCGCACCATATCGCCCAGGTCATAAATAAAATAACCGGGCATCAGGGTATCGAGGTCTATGGCGCACACTGCTTTTCGCGAAAGCGAGTCGAATAAAATATTGTTGATCTTGGTGTCGTTGTGGGTAACACGTAATACCAACGACCCTCGCTGAATCAATTGTTGATACTCGGTTACTAAAAACTGAAATGAATGTGCCTGCTCGATTTCTGCTCGGGCTGCCTGCTTGGTGCTTTCTGCAGCCTGCTGCCAGGCTTCGGTAAACTGTTCATACCGCCACGACAAATCGTGAAAGCGTGGCAGCGTGGGTTTGAACCCTTCCACCTCTATACCGTGCAAGTTTCTGGCAAGGCTGCCAAAGCCTTTGGCGGCTTCAAACGCATCGGCTTCGGAGGCCACTTCATCCATGGTAAATGTATTTTCTATCATCTCAAAAACGCGCCACGGAAAACCTTGGGCATCATAATAAAGATCTTTTCCGTCAATGCCGGAGAGGGTGGTTGGAAACAGAAACCCGGGATGCTTTTCTTTCAGATACTCGTATGCTAACCGGTTGTTTTGGGCAATAATTTCGGGCTGCTTAAAAACATTGTTGTTCACACGTTGCAGCACAAAATTTTTTCGGCCTGCTACCTTAAATGTTTTGTGGATATGCCCCGAACCGAACGGGGTGATGGTTACTTCTTCTGTCAGAAAATGCCTAATTACTTCCCGGGGCGATATCACTGCCAAAGTCTGTTAGGGTACTTGCCTTGTTTTACCAGCTCATTAATTTTGGCAGAAACTATTTCCTTGTCTTCTTTATAGGTTACACCAAACCAGGTGTTCCCTCCGGAAATAACTTTCACTTTTCCATGGCCGGTTTTAATCATCTCATTTACTGCCAAGGGAATAAAAAACTCTGACTTTAAATTAGTGTGATTGTTTTTTAAAAATTCATGAAAATATTTTTCTGTCAGCGGCATAATGTCGGGGTGAAAACCCCAGAAGTTCATGGAGGTGGGGGTTTCGGCATCTAATACTAAATCCCCATCCTTTTCTTTGGCAATGATTTTTCCATTTTCTTTTATAATCGTTGTGCGCTCTACCACGCTTTTTAAAAATCCTTGTGCATCGCGTTCACCGCATCCGCGCGATACGCTGCCGTGGTCTGACAATACATTTTTCAGGGTATAACCCACCATGGCATGAGCTGTGTTTTCGTGCTTGAAAAAATCGGCTGTAGCGGCAAAGGCATCGAGCCCGTAAAAATCATCGGCATTGATGACGGCAAACGGTTCATCAATTACATCTTTGGCGCAGAGCATGGCATGGCTGGTACCCCACGGCTTGGTGCGCTGTGGGTTTAAAAATTGTGGCGGAACGAACGTATCCAGTTCTTGGTTGACAAAAACTACGTCTGTTTTGCCCTGAAGTTTGGGCAGGAAGATATCTTCTACTGTGCTGCGTATTTCTGCGCGCACAATAAACACCACTTTGTTGAAGCCTGCACGCATGGCATCGAAGAGCGAATAATCCATGATCGTTTCGCCCGAAGGGCCAAAGCCATCAATCTGTTTGATGCCTCCGTAACGGCTGCCTATGCCCGCTGCCAGCACCAATAAAGTAAGTCTTTTACTTGCTGCCATTGAAGTTTGAATTTTTTAGTTTAAATCGGGAAAATTTCTTCATCAAAAATAGAACATTAATCGCTCAAAAACTTACCGCAATGCCTACTTCAAAAAATTATGTTGTTTCGATTACAATTATCGGAGTCTTGTTTTTTATTTTCGGGTTCATCACTTGGCTGAATGGTACGCTGATTCCTTTCTTAAAGCTCTCGTGCGACCTGACGTCCGACTCGCAGGCATTGCTGGTGACGTTTGCCTTTTATATGGCCTATTTTTTTCTGGCCATCCCCTCTTCGTTCATTTTAGGCAAAACAGGCTACAAAAGAGGTATGTCGCTGGGGCTGATGATTATGGCCATAGGTGCTTTTCTGTTTATCCCCGCTGCCCGCGACCGTAATTTCAGTTTATTCCTGACCGGGCTGTTTATTCAGGGAATGGGCTTGGCGCTGCTGCAAACAGCTTCTAATCCCTACATTGCCGTCATCGGTCCGATCGAGTCGGCCGCCAAGCGCATCAGCATCATGGGTGTTTGCAACAAAGTAGCCGGTGCGCTCAGTCCGCTTATATTGGGTGCCGTAGTTTTAAAAGGAGCGGCAGAAATTGAAAGCCAGATTGCCTCCGCCACAGACCCCGCCCAACGCATACTAC
Source organism: Bacteroidota bacterium (assembly GCA_018267215.1). Classification (GTDB taxonomy): domain Bacteria; phylum Bacteroidota; class Bacteroidia; order Cytophagales; family Cyclobacteriaceae; genus ELB16-189. The sequence continues at coordinate 88,802 of JAFDYX010000011.1, read as the reverse complement.
TGTTGCAAGAACTTTCGCACCGGGTTATCAACCCCTATCTGATCATGGGGCTGGTGTTAGCTGTGCTGGCCATACTGATTTGGATTTCTCCCTTGCCGGAAATAGAATCGGCATCTTCTGAAAACGGTAGTGACGGGTCGCCATCTAAAACCAGTGTGTTCGAGTTTCCTCATCTGCTGCTGGGCGTGCTGTGCTTGTTCCTGTATGTGGGCGTAGAGGTAATGGCTGGCGATGTGATCGGCACGTATGGCAAATCATTGGGCATGGCACTCGATCAAACTAAAAATTTCACTTCTTACACGTTGTGGTCTATGGTGTTGGGTTATGCCATCGGCATCATTGCCATTCCTAAATATCTCAAGCAGCAGACTGCCTTAAAAATATCGGCCATCGTGGGTATTGTGTTTGCCACGCTTGCTTTCGTAACACATGGGTATATGAGCATTTTGTTCATAGCCTTGCTTGGTTTGGCCAACTCATTGATGTGGCCTGCCATCTTCCCGATGGCTATTGATGGACTGGGTAAGTTTACCAAAATCGGTTCGGCACTTTTGGTGATGGGTATTGCGGGAGGCGCTATCTTACCGCAGGTGTATGGTCTGCTAGCAAAATCTATGTCCACCCAAACAGCCTTTTGGATATGCACCCTGCCTTGCTACCTCTACATTTTATACTATGCCATGCGTGGCCATTTGGTCGGACGAAAAACAGCTTGATCTACAAACCCAATGAAACCTGCACTACTTCCTGTCTTTCTTTGCCTCATCAGTTTTTATCATTGCCCGGGGCAAGATTTTTACAATGTAAAAGACCTTACCTCTGAAAATCTTTTTACCACCAACTGCGAAGGGCCGGCTGTAGATAAAAAAGGAAATTTGTTTGCCGTCAACTATCAAGCAGATGGAACGATCGGTCAAATCTCAGCAGATGGCAAAGTAACACGGTTCGCCACGTTGCCCGAAGGCAGCATTGGCAACGCCATCCAGTTCGACCGCGAAGGAAATATGCTGGTAGCTGATTTCGCAGGCCACAACATTTTAAAGGTGGACACTAAAACCAAAAAGGTTTCTGTGTTTGTGCACAGCGATGCCTTCAATCAGCCCAACGATATTTGCATTAATAAGAAAGGCCAGTTGTTTGCTTCCGATCCAAATTGGAAAACAAACACCGGAAAAATCTGGCGCATAGACGCGGATGGTACACCGCATCTGCTGCAAGACAACATGGGCACTACCAATGGTATAGAACTGAGCCCCGATGAAAAAACACTGTATGTCAACGAAAGTGAACAGCGCACACTTTGGGCTTATGATGTTGACGACAAAGGCAATATCAGCAACAAAAGAAAATTATATGATTTCCCCGATTTTGGCATGGATGGAATGAAGTGCGACAAAGAAGGGAATCTGTTGATAGCACGTTGGGGCAAAGGCGTTATTGCTATCGTTTCACCACAAGGAAAATTAATCCGCGAAGTAGAAATGAAAGGCAAGAAGACAAGCAACATTTGTTTTGGCGGAAAAGATGGAAAGACTTGTTTCGTTACGCTGCAAGACCGCAAGTGTATCGAAAGTTTCCGGCACGAAGTAGCAGGCCGCCAGTACTGATTATCGTTTCAGCATACCGGTATGATAGAACACAGAAAAGAACTGTCGTTATAGTTTTGGTTTTTGCTTCTGCTAATAGACACCACAAGTATTGCCTCCTATTCGAAAAACAGGATCAATCAATTACTTTTACAACTTCTTAGATTTGCTTTGAATGAAAATTTCTTACCACTGGCTCCGCCAATATATTGACATCCCCGAGTCGCCCGAAGAAATCGGGCAGACGCTTACCTCAACCGGATTGGAGGTTGAAAGCATTGAAACTATGGAGACCGTAAAGGGTGGATTAAAAGGATTAGTGATCGGTGAGGTACTCACCTGCGCCAAGCACCCCAATGCCGATAAACTTTCTGTTACTACAGTAGATGTAGGCTTGGCCACACCCGCTTCCATTGTCTGTGGCGCCCCCAATGTGGCGGCCGGACAAAAAGTAGTGGTGGCTCTGCCGGGCACTACCGTTCACCCCACACATGGCGAACCGTTTGTCATTAAATCAACTAAGATCAGGGGCGAGCAAAGCGATGGCATGATTTGCGCGGAAGACGAAATCGGGCTGGGCGCAAGCCACGCAGGCATTATGGTGTTGACTGCCACGGCCAAAAATGGCACATCCGCAGCAGAATTTTTTAAAGTTGAAACCGATTATGTTTTCGAAATCGGCCTCACGCCCAACCGGGCAGATGCCGCTTCGCATATTGGCGTGGCCCGCGATATACGGGCAGCCAAAAGCAGGAATGTGAAATTCCCTTCCGTTGAAAATTTTAAAGTAGCCAACACTAAGCTAACCATTCCCGTGTCGGTGGAAAGCCCTCTATGTCCGCGTTTTTCGGGCGTATCACTTTCCAATATAAAAGTGAAAGAATCGCCCGCCTGGCTGAAAAACAGATTGAAGGCTATCGGCCTGACACCGATCAACAACGTGGTGGACATCACCAACTATGTTTGCCACGAAGTAGGGCAGCCGCTCCATGCTTATGACATGAACGAAATTGCCGGAAAAAAAATCGTTGTTAAAACGCTGGCCGAAGGAACACCCTTTAAAACGCTGGACGGCAAAGAGCGCAAATTGTCTGCGCAAGATTTGATGGTGTGCGATGGAGAAAGCAACGCGCTGTGTATGGCCGGTGTCTTTGGGGGCATCCACTCGGGCATCACAGAAAAAACAACTTCTGTATTTTTGGAAGGAGCATATTGGTTGCCCGAAGGCATCCGCAAAACATCGCAACGCCACGGATTGAAAACAGATGCTTCCTTCCGGTTCGAGCGCGGGGCAGACATCAACCAAACGGTCTATGCCGTTAAGCGGGCGGCCATGCTCATCGTTGAACTGGCCGATGCAGAAATTTCGTCTGACGTGGTGGATGTTTATCCGACAAAAACAGAAAATCTGTCGTTTGCCGTCAGCTTTAAAAACATTGACCGGCTGATTGGGAAAATTATTGACCGTGAAGAAATCTATTCTATTTTAGATCGGCTCGATATCGTTGTTTCAAACATAACGAATGAAGGCTTTTCGGTTTCCGTTCCGCCCTATCGCGTAGATGTGCGTCAAGAAGTAGATGTCATCGAAGAGATTTTGCGCATCTATGGATTCAACAAAATAGAATTATCTGCTACCATCGGTGCCGACTATCTGGCTTCTTTCCCTGAAAAGGATTTGAACAAATACAAAAAATCGGTGGGCGCCATGCTGGCAGCCAACGGGTTTTATGAAATCCTCACCAACTCGCTCACCCATCTGGCCTACCGCGACCGGATAAAGACCCGGGGCGAAGCCGTTGAAATTGTGAACAAGCTGAGCGAAGAGCAGGGCATTTTACGGCAGACTATGCTGTTCAGCAGCTTGGAAGTGTGCGCCCACAATATCAACCGCAAACAAAAAGATTTAAAGTTGTTTGAGTTCGGTAAAATTTATGGAAAGACACCAGGTAGCGAGGGGCTTAAAAATTATTTTGAAGAAGAACGCCTGGCCATCGTGCTGACAGGAAATCGCGAAACCGAAAACTGGCAACACAAAACACAGTCGGTACATTTTTATGATCTGGCGCAGACGGTGAAAAATATTTTACAACTCTCGGGCTTCAGCCGCACTACCGAAGAAGCGCTGGCCGATGATGTTTTTGAGTATGGCTTAAAAATTTTGGCAGGCAAAGAGGAAATCGGGAAACTGGGCAAAGTAAAAAATACGTGGGCGAAGCAGGCGGGCATCAAACAAGAACTTTTTTTCGCAGACTTGCGCACCGATTTGCTTTTCAGACGGGCAAACCCTAAGTTCGTTGTGCAGGAAGTTCCCAAGTTCCCCGAAGTGCGAAGAGATTTATCGCTGGTGCTTGACAATCGGGTGAAGTTTGCTGAAATTGAAGCATTGGCCAAAGCTACCGAGCAGCGGCTCATCCGGGAGATCATCGCGTTTGATGTGTATGAAGGAGATAAAATCGAGCAGGGAAAAAAGGCATACGCACTCGGCTTTACTTTGCAGGACGACACCAAAACCCTGACGGACGAGGAGATTGAAAAAGTAATGAGCAAGTTGATGAATGCTTTTGAAAGCAAGATGGGTGCGGTGATCAGGAAGTGAGTAATGAGTAATGAGTTGTAAGTAGTAAGTAATGAGTAGTAAGTAATGAGTTGTAAGTAATGAGTTGTAAGTAGTGAGTTGTAAGTAATAAGTAGTGAGTCTTCTCAATTCTAACATTCAAAATTCTAACATTCAAAGATGGACCAAGAAGCCGTAACAACCAGCCTGAGCAGCCTCGAGCGCAAAATGATGCTGCTCATCAACGAACATAAATCGCTGAAAGACGAAATACGCACCATCAAATTAGAGAACCACGAGCTGCGCACCGACTTGCGCAAACGCGATGAACAACTGGCCAGTTTTAAAAATCAGATTAAAATCACTAAAATTGTAGATTATATTAACCCGGAAGACGAAAGTATTTCGGAATTGAGAGCAAAAGTGGATGAGTATATCCGCGAAATAGATAAGTGCATCGCTAACGTAAGCCGATAGGAAAAACATTGATGGACGAACTTTCTGTTAAAATAAAGATAGCAGACCGCGAATACCCGATGAGGGTAAAGCGCACCGAAGAAGAACGGGTGCGTGCCGCAGGCAAAACCATTAATGACAAAATAAAAAATTACCGCGAAAAATTCGGCATAGACGATAAACAAGATTTGCTGGCCATGGTAGCCTTCGATTGCTTAGTAGAAAAAATGGCAGACGAAGAAAACCTGCACAGCAGCGACCAGACTGTACTCGAAAAAATTGAGCACCTCAACAGGTTGGTGTCGCAGGCGGTCTAATCTATCTCTCTCTCATTCCCTTCTTTTTGCTTCGAGCTAACGCTCAAACGGGTGATTGTTTAACCACCTAAGTATATTTTTTATGGAACAAATGGAAATTATCACCACCGCGTCAATCGCCCTGGCGGCCACTATCATTTTAGGGCTGTTACTCGGCAGCTATTTTTATAAAAGAAGAGTAAAAAGAAATCAGGCCGAGTTGGAAGAAAAATCAAAACGGATCATCAAAGAAGCCGAACTGCAGGCCGAAAACATCAAGAAAGACCGCATCATCGAAGCCAAAGAAAAGCTGATGAAGATGAAGCAGGAATTTGAAGACGAAGCCAACCGCAAAAAATCTCAGATCATCACCAACGAGCAGAAAGTAAAACAACGCGAAGCGCAACTGAACAAAGAACTCGAGCAGATCAAGCGCAAAGAAGCCGACATAGACGAAGAGCGCCAAAGCTTAGCCCAGCAGCACGAGCTGGTAAAAAAACGCAAAGAAGAACTCGACAAATTCAATACCCAAAAAGTAGCACTGCTGGAGGGTATCTCAAAACTTACGGCCGACCAAGCGCGCGATCAGCTGGTGGAGTCTATGAAAGAAGAAGCGCAAACCAAAGCCAGCAGCTACATCAAAGACATCATGGAGCAGGCCAAGCTGAGCGCCACCAAGGAAGCCAAAAAAATTATTGTGGAAACCATCCAGCGCACGGCCTCCGAGCAAGCTGTGGAAAATTGCGTTTCCATTTTTAATATCGAAAGCGATGACATCAAAGGCAAGATCATCGGGCGCGAAGGAAGAAACATCCGCACACTGGAGGCCGCTACCGGGGTAGAGTTTATTGTGGACGACACCCCCGAGGCCATCATCATTTCAGGCTTCGACCCCGTGCGCAGAGAAATTGCCCGCCTCTCGCTGCACCGGTTGGTGCAAGATGGCCGCATCCACCCGGCCCGCATCGAAGAGATTGTGGCCAAGACAACAAAGAACATTGAAGACGAAGTAAACGAGATAGGCGAGCGCACCGTGATTGACCTGGGCATCCACGGCCTGCACCCCGACTTGGTGCGCATGATCGGCCGCATGCGCTTCCGCTCATCCTATGGCCAAAACCTGTTGCAACACTCGCGCGAGGTGGCCAACCTGTGCGCCATCATGGCGAGTGAGTTAGGGCTGAACGTAAAGCAAGCCAAGCGTGCCGGCCTCCTGCACGACATCGGCAAGGTGTGGCCCGAAGAATTAGAAAAACCCCACGCCATCGTAGGCATGGAACTCGCACAGAAATACAAAGAACATCCTGTGATTTGTAATGCGATCGGAGCGCATCATGATGAAATCGAGATGACGAGCATTATCTCTCCGATCGTGCAGGCATGCGATGCAATTTCTGGCGCACGCCCTGGAGCAAGACGCGAAGTGATGGAGCAATACATGAAACGCCTGAAAGAATTAGAGCATGTGGGTTTGAGTTTTGAGGGCGTTGAGAAATGTTACGCTATTCAAGCTGGCCGTGAATTGCGTGTGATCGTAGATGCCGAGAAAGCAACAGATGAACGCGCAAGCCAATTGAGCTTTGATATTTCGCAAAAAATTGAGCGCGACATGCAGTACCCCGGCCAGATTAAAGTAACGGTAATCCGCGAGATGCGCAGCGTGGCGTATGCCAAATAGTAACCATGACCAGCACTTACGTGGTGGCTTGAGTTGATGCAAGGCTAATTCATAATTATCCAACTATGTTTTCATTATACTGAAAACTATAACGGTTTTGGCTGAAAGTTTTCATTACAATGAAAACTGTCTCCTCACACCACCAGTCCCAGTACTAACCCGGCCAACACCACCGCCCACGAGGGCACACGGGTAAAAGCAGTAATAGCCACGGTAGCCAACGCCACAGCGGCATAAAGCAAAATATTTTTGAGCGGCTCATTGACGACTAACGGCATAAACAAAATGAGTGCGGCTGCTGCCACCAGTCCTGCATTAGCTGCCAAAATTCCTTCCAGCGAGGCGCGGATAGCGCGAAATGATTTCAGCCTATCCCACACACGTATCATGAAGAAAATCAAAAATGTGCCCGGCAAAAAAATACCGCCACAGGCCATGATGGCGCCAAACACTTCGCCCTGCACACCAAATGCACGCATCGAGAGCAGGCCGATAAATGAACTGAATGAATAATTGGGGCCGGGTAGCGCCTGCACCAACCCATAGCCCGACAGAAATTCTTCTGCCGACAGATACTTTTTAAATTCTACAAACTCGGTGTAGAGCATAGGCGTAAGCGCCTGCCCTCCGCCAAATACTAAGCTGCCGTTGCGGTAGAAATTTTCGAAGAGACGAATCGGCAAAAGTTGAGGATTGTTTTTGGTGAGCGCACCCAATACGGCAGCAAAGACCAACACACCTACCCATAAAAAAAGATTGGCCCAATGCACTTCTACTTTTCGTTTGGGTTCGCGTGGGTGCATCTTATAGTTGAAGGCCGTAATGCAGCCGGCCGTTAATAAAATGACAGGAAAAATATAAGGTGTCTGCACCACAAATGAAACGATGGCAGCCAGCAGCATAATAATAATAGTGCGCACGCGTTTCACTGTTTTGCTGATCATGAAGTATGCCCCATAAGCCACAAAGCCTACCGCCATCGGCTGGATAAAGCGAGTAAAGTTGAGCGACATTTGCTTGGCTTGAAAATGTGCTATCAGCATGGCGGCTGATGTCATGATGATGACCGATGGCAACATCCAGATCAGCAGCGTGAGGTAAGCCAAGTTAGGGCCGCGCAAGCGGTAGGCAATGGCTGTTAATGTTTGTGTGGAAGTAGGGCCGGGCAACACCTGACCCAGTGCATTCACCTCAACCAACTCTTCTTCTGTAATATATTTTCGTTCCTCCACCAGCAAGCGGTGAAAATGTGCGAGGTGCGCCTGCGGCCCGCCAAAGCAAGAAACCGACAAGGTGAAAACATCTCGTAGGAAATCGGTATAACGAACCTTGTCCGTCAAGGTATCTTATTTTTTTAGTCCGATTTCTTTTAACCGCTGATGAAGAAAATCACCGGCAGTGATGTCATCCCACAATTTAGGATACTCATCATCCACGCACGAAGGCAATGCTGCCAAACTCATCTCCGAGCGTGGGTGCATAAAAAACGGAATGGAATAGCGCGGATGATTCATCAATTGGCGAGGCGGATTTACTACACGATGGATGGTAGATTTTAGCTTTTTGTTGGTGAGGCGCTCCAGCATATCGCCTACGTTTACCACCAACTGATCGGGCAGTGCTGTAATCGGTATCCACTTTCCATCGCGCCTCAATACCTGCAAGCCGTCAGCGCTGGCGCCCATCAGCAGCGTAATCAAATTAATATCGCCATGCTCGGCCGCACGCACGGCATCGGCCGGAACAGCGTCCGGATTTTCTATCGGAAAATAATGAATAGGCCGGAGGATGCTGTTGCCATGCTTCACTTTGGCATCAAAATAATTTTCGGGCAACCCTAAATACAAGGCGATAGCGCGAAGCATTTGCACGCCTGTGCGCTCCAACTGTTTGTACACCTCCAACGAAATCTCTTTGAACTCCGGCAACTCGGTAGGCCACACATTGTCGGGGTATTCTTTTTTGATGGGATCCTCATCTTCCACCGTTTGCCCTACGTGATAAAATTCTTTCAGGTCGCCTGTGTTGCGCCCCTTAGCATGTTCTTTTCCTTTGCCTATGTAGCCGCGCTGGCCGGCCAGCCCGGCTATTTCATATTTTTGTTTGACAGCCTCGGGCAATGCAAAGAGTTTTTTGATCGCGCCATACAATCTTTCGCTCAGTTCATCCGACAAGTAGTGATGGCGTATGGCCACAAAGCCGATGTGGTTGTATGCTGCGCCCAAGTCTGCAATAAATTTTTTCTTTTTGGCCGGATCGCTGCCGGTGAAGTCGGCTAAATCCAAAGACGGTATTTCATCGTAAAGAGTGGGGCTCATCTTATATTCTCTTTTAAGTTTAACAGTAGATTTGCCAAGCATAGATGCTCCATGCAAGCTAACTATTTTTGACTAAATTTACCTCTCTCAGTCACCTACTTAAAGTTAAAATAATATGAAAAAGATCAGCAGAAGAAAGTTTGTGAAAGATGCCGCGCAAGTTGCCGCTCTGGCTGTTGTTGCCCCTGCCATCCTGCAGGCTAAGTCCATGCCTGCCTTACAGTTTTCGCAGGTAGCCTTACCGTATGCCTACAATGCCCTCGAACCACACATTGATGCGCTCACCATGGAAATCCATTACACCAAGCACCATGCGGGCTATGTAAAAAATGTGAATGCCGCGATCACCGAAGAAAAAATTTCTTACGACACAGAAAAAGATTTTTTTGCCAATATATCCAAGCTTTCTGCTAAAGCGCACAACAACGCTGGAGGTGCCTGGAACCATAACTTTTTTTGGCAGGTGATGAAGCCCAAGGGCGGACACATGCCTTCCGGAAAAATAGCAGAGGCCATCAACGGAGCGTTTGGGTCTTTTGAAAAATTTAAAGAAGAATTTACCAAAGCTGCCATGAGCCGGTTTGGTTCCGGCTGGGCCTGGCTGGTGAACGACAACGGCAAACTAAAAATCGGGAGCACCGCCAACCAAGACAACCCGCTCATGGATACCTCCGAGTTTAAAGGCACTCCCTTGCTCGCCCTCGATGTGTGGGAGCACGCCTACTATCTGAAATACCAAAACAAACGCAACGAGTACGTTGCCAATTGGTGGAGTATCATCAACTGGGATGAAGCTGCAAAACGGTTAGTGTAGAAGTTAGGGGCTAACAGCTTTCAGAAAAAGCAAGATTCAATCATCTTGAAATAAGCAGGTAAACACCGGCATAGTGCCATCCGCTTCCGGCCATGACGAACACGTGCCAGATAGAATGGCTGAAAGGTATTTTGCGGGCTACAAAAAAGAAGACGCCTGCAGTAAAAAAAATTCCGCCCGCTACAATGCAGGCCAGTATTGTGCCCGGCAAAGAAGAATAAAGCTGCGGAAAAATGAAGACTGCCAGCCAGCCCATGGCTACATATAATATGGTGGAAAGAATGGGCACTTTCTTGATCAAAAATATTTTAAAAACTGTGCCTGCAATTACCAATGTCCACAGTAAAACCAACCAGACAATAGCTTGCCTGAACGGCAACGCCAGCAGTAAAAAAGGTGTGTAAGTGCCGGCAATTTTTACATAAATGGCGATGTGGTCGGCCAGCCTGAGCAGTTGCTTCCATTTGGCGCGAACCATGGCGTGATAGCCGGTGGAAGCCGAATACAATATAATTAGCGACACAGCATACACCGTGCTGCTGACCCATTTTAGCGCCTTTGCTTCGTGCTGGGCTAACGAACGGTAGATAAATACAGCGCCCACTAAACTCAGCCCCAGCGCTATGGCATGGGTTATCCAATTAACCCTCTCCTCTTTTTGAATGTAGTTTTTCAATTTTCTTCAATATTAAATCAAGCGCAAAAATAAAGGATAAAAATATCTTTTAATATCTTTGTGCTTTAATTCTAAAAAAATGAATCAATCTGCCCATACATTTCATATCCCCGTCATGGGGCTGGCTTTCACCATTGATACGCCCGTTAAAGTTGCCCGTTTCGGTATTTCATCCGTCATGTCTATCATTGAAGACAACCTGGTGGAAAAGATGAGAAGTTATTATTACAACCTGAGAGGCGAGCACTACAGTCCCATTTCGTCAAATGAAACTGACTACCGGGCAAAAAGGATAACTGACTATCTCAACTTAGTGCAACATATTGTGGCCGAACAACTGGAGCACCTGCGCCAAGAACCCTTCAGCCCGGGAAGCGAAATCGTGAAATATTTTGAGATGCTTCCTCCGCAACATCCTTTGCAAACTGTTTTTGAGGAGATGATGCAATGCTGTGATGAAGAAAAAAAAGAAAAGCTTGCTATCTGGCTGCGCAAACAAATCGTACCCGGCACGATTGATGTCAACATCATGACCAAGCTCGACAAAGTCAACACGGATAAAGAAGGAAAAGTAATCGTGGATGGATCTGATGCCGTGGCCGCGCTGCGTGGCTATGCGCAAAGCAATCTTACCAACTCCTCGGTCGTTTTATCGGCAGGGTTGAATCCGCGATTATTTAATTATATGGAAAGTTTGTCTTCGTTCGATCGCCATGAAGACGGCACATTCGATAAAAAAATAATCATCAAAGTATCCGACTATCGCTCGGCTTACATTCAAGGAAAAATGCTGGCCAAGAAAGGATTGTGGGTAAGTGAGTTCAGGATAGAGTCGGGCCTAAACTGCGGAGGGCACGCCTTTGCCACCGATGGCATTTTAATCGGCCCGATCTTAGAAGAATTTAAAAACAAACGTCTGTCTTTAGCAGACGAATTATTTAAACTCTACGATCAGGCCTTGACAGAAAAAAGAAAAAGTAGATTGCCCATCCCTCCTCCTCTCTCCATTTCAGTGCAGGGAGGAATTGGTACGGCCGAAGAAGACGACTTTCTGAAAAGTTATTATGGTGTAACCAGCACCGGGTGGGGAACTCCCTTTTTATTAGTGCCCGAAGCCACTACCGTAGATGATGCCACCTTACAGCTTTTAAGTAAGGCCACAGAAGAAGATGTTTACATGAGCAAAAATTCTCCGCTGGGTGTGCGGTTTCATTACCTGAAAGGCACCTCGGGAGAACAAGAAAAATTTGATCGTATTAAAAGAGGAAGACCCGGCAGTCCGTGTACAGAAAAATATCTGGTGTCTAATACCGAGTTTACCACCGAGCCGATTTGCACAGCCTCGCGCGCTTATCAGGAAAAAAAATTGGAACAGCTCAAGAGCCTGAGTTTGCCGGTTGAACAATATCAAAAGCAAGTGAAAGAGGTACTCGATAAAGAGTGCCTGTGTATTGGATTGAGCAACTCGGCAGTTAAAAAAAATAACCTGAAGCCGTTTAAAAAACTGGAAGCCGTTACGATCTGCCCCGGGCCAAACATCGCCTATTTTTCTAAAGTAGTTTCGCTGCGCGATATGGTTGACCACATTTACGGGCGGCTCAACGTCCTCACACATCCCAACAGGCCTGCCATGTTTGTCAAAGAACTTTCTCTTTACGTTGACTACCTGCGCGAAATGATTGACCAGACAGTTGAAACATTCGATGAAAAAGCACAAAAACAAATTCAGAATTTTTCAAAAAACATTTCTGAAGGAATTGCCTACTACAAAAACCTGATTACCAAAATCGAAGAAGAACGAGCCGGACTGATGCACCACATCCGCGAGGGGTTGAAGGAAATTGAAAATAAATTTCTGGAAGAATCAGCTTTAAAGTTGGAGAATACAGTCGGCTGACGGTGGCGTTTAAAAAAACTGAGAGGCTTCACGAAAATTTTAAAAATATTGTCTGCCCAATCCACAATAGCAAATTCATTAGCTTTGTAAGTTGCCGCCCTTTAGCGGCAACGACAATTATCTTTCAATCTTATGTTTTCAAAAACGTGTGAGTATGCCATCCGCTCGGCTTTGTACATTGCCATCAGGAGCGCTGACGGCACCAAGCTGAACATACAAGAAATAGCACGCGAGATTGACTCGCCCCAACCTTTCACGGCCAAGATTTTGCAAATCCTGGTGCGCGAGGGGATTATCTCTTCTGTGAAAGGACCCAATGGAGGGTTTTTTCTAAAACCAAAATCGAAGCCTATTTTGCTCAACTCCATTGTAAGAGCCATAGACAAAGTAGATATCCTGCAGACCTGCGTATTGGGTTTGAAAGAATGTTCCGACAAATTTCCATGCCCGGTACATCATGAAATAAAACCCAGCAAGTACAAACTGCGCGACATCCTGCGCGGAAAATCCATTCAGGAACTGGCGGAAGAATATGCCAAGGGCAAAACTTATCTGAAAAACTTCAAGTCCTGATTGATTTAGACAAAGCATGGATTGATTTGCCTTGCACAGAAGACAAATAAAAAGAAGGCAACACTTCAGTTGCCCTCTCTATTTTTAATCTTTGTTAGTCCGGATCACTTCATTCCATATTCCAACACCATAAACGTGCCGGGTATTACTTTCGGGCGCGGGTGTGGGTTCTGCGCTGTGGCTGCTGGCGCTTCGCCATATTGCGCTGTGGTAACAAACACATGATGCGTTTTGGTATCCAAGGCAATGGTACGTGCACCGGGTTCTGTTTTGATGGTCTCTATTACTTTATATTCATTGGCTGAAACTTCTTTTATTACCGTAATCGTTCCTTCGCCATTCGAGGTGAACGCCATCTTCAAATCGGGATCAAAAGCCGCACCATCTGTGTGTTTGCCGGTTGGCACTTTGGCAATTAATTTTCCGCTTTCAGAATCTACTACGGCCATCAGCTCATTGCCGCAGGCGCTGAACAATCGTTTTGTTTGTGTATCTATCCCCAATCCTGTTGGCTCTTCGCAGGGCGCTATCTTCCACTTGTTTTTCAATTTAAGCGAAACTGCATCGAACATGGCAATCTCCGAGGCATCTTCCAGATTGACATAAATATTTCCTTTGCCATCACTTGCTCCGGCTTCCAGCCCTTCGCCACCGATGTGAACTATGCCTACTACTTTTCCGGCAGCTACATCAATGGCCGTGGCCGTGGTATCGCTGTGGTTAAAAACAAATACACGCTTAGAGAAAGGATCATAGATCAACGCATCGGGGTTTTTTCCGGTGGGCAGTTCTGCTATCGGCTTCAAAGTCTTTTTATCAAAAATGGTAGCACTATTGCTGCGGCCGTTAGTGGTTACACCGCGGCCTGTGCCGGGCACTGCGATGACACCATGTACGCCTTTCAGGTTGGGTATCACACCAATTTTTTCATGTGTATCGGCATTCAGTACTTCCACTTGTGAGCCATGAGAAATATACAATCTTCTGGCATCGGCATCTACACTCAGGTAATCCCATCCGCCTTCTCCGCCTATAACGGTTTTCTTAATCAAGTGAAAGCCTTGACCCTGAACTGCAGCCGTGCCCAGCAATAAGAGCGCGCCTGCAACAAATAATTTTAAATTTTTCATGTTAAAGTGGTTAGTTAGATAAATCAGAATGTATGAGCCAGATTGAAAAAGAACTGCTTATCTTCTTTTGAAAGAGCATAGTCGAACCTGAGTACGGTGCTTTCATTCCACACAATACGCAGGCCGCCTCCGCGGGAATACCTCAGGTTGTTGGCCGTTAAATTCGACAGGTCGTCCCACACACCGCCAATATCATAAAAGGGTACAGCGCTGAACTCGAAATGTTGTTTAAACCAACGGCTTTGTGCAAAGCGCCACCGCAATTCAAAATTGGAAAAGTGCATGGTGCGGCCTAAGAACCGGCTTTGCTTGTAACCTCTTAGTGTGCGCGGGCCGCCCAAGCCTTCGATATCTCCCTCCGGGCTCCACTGATCTTGGTACTCAAAGAACGGAGCATCTAAAGCGGTGTGCCCCATGGCAACACGGCCGGCAAAAATCAATCGCTTAAATACTGAAGGAAAAATCTTCTGGTAATAATTAACATGCGCAAAGACTTTGTCGAAATCGTAAGACGAGCCCAGCGATTTAAGCGAGAGTTCGTTGGTAATCTCTGCTACAATTCCTTTGCTGGGATCGGGCTCCAGATCGCGTGTGTCGTACACTAACCCAACCTGATAAATACTTACCCACGAGTTGCCCAATCCCAAAATTTTTCCGGCATTAAAATCTTGTTGGATCAGTGCATTGTTTTGCAATGCCGACATATTGAGGTGAGCGATTTCAAATCCTACCAAGGCACGTAAGCGTCCTTCCAAGAAATTTCTCTCCATGCTCAAGTTGAGGATTTCTTCTTTCTTGTTGTAGTTATTATAAAACTGGTTTGCCCCGGTTAGGTAATTATTTTCATAATCACCATACTTTACATTTTTCATGGTGTCGCCTGCCGAGTTGACGTACGAAAGCCCACGCAAAGATTGTTTAGCCGTAACCCCGAAGTACAGCAGGTTAGGATTTTCTTCTATTGCGCCTGACGCTCTAAAACGCCACTTGGTATTCAGTATGTATGGCACATCGAGTGTGAAGCCAAACTCGCGCTGGTTCTTGGTAGTATTAAATAAAACAAAATCGAGGCGGGCGCGGTATGCAGTGTAGGCAAAGAAGGGATCGCTGCGTTTGCCGTTAAAGAACAACGAACCCTCGCCACCGTAGCCAAATCCGTTAACAGGATCTGAACTGAACTCGGGCTCGCCAGTAATGTAGGTTCCTTCTTTTTTATCTTTTAAATCTTCATCTGGTAATTTTTTTTCGTCTGCAATAGCGAAAGGTAGTTTTGTTGTATCTCGTTGCTGTGCCTGTACGGCTGTCGCAGATAACATTGCGCTAAGAGCTACAACGGAATAAAAAAATAATTTCATTATGTATGTTGGTTTAATCGTTGATTAGACAATCATCTATTTAATTTATTCCATCTATCTAAAATTTTTTTAGAGAAGAGAGAAAATTAAAAAGATTTTAATTTTATTTTAATATGAAATAAGAGAGCAGCATTTCCTGCTGCTCTCTTTCATATCTCTGTCAATCTTCTTTGTCAACCTTGGTCTGAGATAATTTTTTACCGTCAGGCGTAAATAACAGGTCGTATTTTTCACCGCCTTTTTCTACCTCAGCCTCAAAGCACAGGCCATCTGTAGCGCGCTCGATCCGCGCTGTTTCATTTACTTTGTAATCGGCAAAATCTTTCTTCAAACTTTGATGAACGGCAGTAGGTAAGTCGGTCGCTTTTATTTCAGTCTCGGTTTCCAGCCATTTGCCCGAGCGGTCGAAGGTGCTGGATGTTTTGGCGCCATCCAACAAAAAGCCGGCTTCGTAATTTATTTTTTCTTTTTCCCACATTACTTTGGAAACACCGGGAAACTTAGTGTTGAATGTTGAAATAACTGCAGCCGGAACTTGGTGTGTAGATAATTTTTGACCGAATACAAAAGTGCAGGCGATTGCCAATAGCAATCCTAAAAATAATTTTTTCATTTTTTTAAGTTTAATTGTTTAAGAATAAAAAAGCCAGCCTCGGCAAGAGGTAGGCAGGATGAACTCATTAAACAATTGGAGGACGGAAAACGCTTGTATTAAATTCGGAAGGGTGAAGGGATTCCGAGTAGATGCCGGAAGGTTGAGATTGTATTGGTCGGTAAGAGGCTGGTATCTTTATCTGAACTACAAATAATCCTTGCTGCACATTGAAGTGATTATAAGCAACCGGCTGGTGCGGCCGCTGCTCGTCTCCCTGCCCGTGGTCGTCAAAGATGCTGTCTATATTTATCAAGTGGTCTGTTACAAAGTCAAAGGCGCTCATGTCTTTGTCTTCAAACGTGCGGCAGTGTTGGTACATCTGGGGCAGGTCGGCTAAGGCAGCGAAATTCCCTAAGGGCAGGCACAGCGTGCCCGACAAAAAATACCCTACAAAGAATATCGCGGTGAGTTGTTTAACCATACTGCCCTTAAGGATAATTTTTTTTATACTTAAAGATGCTGATTGATAGCATCTCTTGTCTTTTTTAATTTACAAATACCTGCCGTCCACTCGTCAACAACCGGATGGCATTATGGGTAATACGCGAAATCTTTTCTTTATCTATTCCCCCCATCCCATTTTCAGCGCACCAGTCTGTTGAGCTCATATTAACGATAACTCCTGAGTTTTTGTTTTTTTGTAACGCAACACAGGCCGCCACGGTTGGCTGGCCGGCATATTCGGCAATATCGTAACCGATCATTTCATACTTATAAAAGCCTGTGGCTTTGGGTATGGGCACTCCATTTTGGTAGCTGGACACTTCAATGCCATCGTATTCGTCTGTCGAAACGTGGAGGATATCGTCTTGTTTCAGGCCGGTGCCCTGCAGCAAAGGAGATTGGGGGAGAATAATTTTATATCCGTACCACCCATATTGGCCATGCCCACCGTGCACATAATCAACTCCGATGCTCGCAGACACAGGATAGTGCAGGGAAGGATCTACCCAGTTGATAGTCTTTAATAGAGGATCGGCAATGGGGTCGCTCAAGCCCTTGTAACAGATCAATTGCTTTTTGTCGTCCGAATAGCGCACCTGCCACCACATCGTATTGCCAGAAAGGATCAAGGCATTATTTCCATTTTCTACAAACCGGTCAAAATTTTTGCGGGCTGCCCGCGTCCAGTATTCGCTATGGCCTGGGATGATGAGCAACTTCGCTCCCTGAATGGAGGCATAATCATCTAAGTCCATATCGCAGATGTAGCCGATGCTAACATCTTTTTTGGCGTGAAGAAGCTGCAATCCCTTTTCTAAAAAATTCAGCTTTTTGTTTTCGTGCGGAAACAAAATAGGTCTGAGAAAAGATAATACTTGTGCTTTGCTCCCTATAGGCCGGTACAAGCTTTTGCCACCGGCTTGGCAATAGGCGCTTTCGGTGTTAGAAGGGAAAACTACTACCACATCCGGAGTGTGTTGTGGTTTGATGATGAAAGGGATTTTATTGTCAATCAGATAGAAGCCGCTGGCCAGAGAGGAAGGAACAGTAAATGATGTGGTGAGTGTAAAGCCAAAGCCATCTTTCCAAGGTTCTGCATTGGCAATAGCCTGATGTTTGATCGGTGTGTTGATATGAAAAACAGAATCGTGATGGATGTCATAAATTTTCAGCAGACAATTATTTGTTTGATTATCGGCTGATAGGTAAAGGTTTATGAGCTCCCCGGGGTAGAAACTTATTTTATTGGCATAGCCGATTAAATTAACAGGCAGTTGGGGCTTATCGAGTGGCGGAGGAGTTGGTTTTACTTCAGGTTTGCTACAAGAAACAATCAATAGAAAAATGAATAAAGCAGACGAAAGACGAAGGGAGGTTGGTTTTAGCATAGATATTTTGCAGCCTAAAACGAAAAATGTATGAAATAGTTGTATGCAAAAAAATTTAACTGCAATAATAATGTATACTAACCTGTTGCATTATGCATCTTAGTCATAGCACTTAAGTGGTGAGTGCTGTCGGTAAATTAATATTGTGAAACGAACCGCGGTTTTGTTTTTCCGTTAGCGAATGTTCTGCTATCAGTATAGCTACAGTCAATAAATTTTTCAGTTCCCACAGGCTGACTGAAATGGTTTCTTGATATTTCATTTTCTCAATTTCCAATTGCATAGCGTATAACCTGCGAAGCGCTAGCAACAATCCTTCCTGCGAACGGGCTATAGCTACCCGGTCGCTCATCAAGTCATTCAATTCTTTTCTGTATGCATCCACTGTTTGTATGTCGGGTTCACGCTTTAACCCTTTCAACGGAAAGGCGGGCACGTCAACCGAAAAAGTATAACTGTCAAGATGGTTTTTAATATCCAAAAAACAGTGATGCGCATATACCAACGCTTCCAAGAGCGAATTAGATGCCAGCCGATTGGCGCCATGCATGCCTGTGCAGGCACATTCGCCACAAGCGTAGAGATGTGCTATAGAGGTTCGGGCGAGGTTATCTACTGCTACCCCACCACAAAAATAATGGGCTGCGGGTACTACGGGTATCAGGTTGTAAGCTGGGTCTATCTCATGCTTGCGGCAGTGGCGATAAATAAATGGAAATTCATTTTTGAAATCGTGAGCGTCCAGATGCCGGCAATCTAAAAAAACAGATTGCCGGTTGGTGTTTTTCAATTCGATATCTATTGCCATCGCCACAATATCGCGCGAAGCTAATTCGCCCCGGCTGTCGTACTTCAGCATAAACCGTTCTCCAAAATGATTGACCAAATAAGCGCCATAGCCTCGCACAGCTTCTGAGATCAGAAACGAAGGCGTTTCGCGAGAAGCATAGAGTGCTGTCGGATGAAATTGCACGAAGGCCATATCCTTCATAACAGCCTTTGCCCGATAAGCCATTGCTACGCCATCACCGGTAGCTACCAATGGGTTAGTGGTAACACGATAAACCTGCCCGGCTCCACCTGTGGCCAGCACCGTAACTTTTGAAGCGATTGTTTCCACTTGTCCGGTGTTAATATCAAAAATATAAGCACCTATACATTGTGGCTGTGTGGCGCTGCCTCCTGCCTCTTCATTGGGCAAGTTGCCGATAATCAGATCGAGACAGAAATGATGAGTGTACCATACAAGATTGGGTAACTGTGCAGCCTTTCGTTGCAGCAGTTGTGCCACATGCCAACCTGTTTGATCTTTTACATGAACTATGCGGTGAGCCGTGTGTCCTCCTTCCAGCCCGAGGTTCAACTCACCTGTTGTATTTCGATCGAAGTCAGCACCCCATAATTCTAATTCTTGTAATCTTTCGGGCGCCTCGGAAACTACCATCTGTACCACCTCGTGGTTGCATGCGCCCGCACCGGCACGCAGTGTGTCTTCCACATGTTTTTCAAACGAGTCAACCGATACGTTAGTAACAGCGGCAATTCCGCCCTGAGCATATTGTGTGTTGCTTTCGTCTTTGTTTTTGGTAACTACGGCAATCTGCTTTTGTGGAAAAGCTTCGCCCAGTTTGATAGCCGTAGTAAGGCCTGCTATGCCCGAGCCGATGATGAGCACATCCGTCTTCAGCATGTTCAATTTTTTGAGAGTTCCAACATACGCAACAAAGGAGCCAGTGCTTTCGTGCGTGTTTCTTCACGAAGTGTAATTTCGGGTCCTTCGGTGTCCATACTCAGATACAGTTTTTCCAACGTATTCATTTTCATAAAACCACATTCACTGCAGGCGCAGGTATTGTCTTCGTGGCTGGGGGCAGGAATCAAAATTTTATCGGGTACAGTTTTTGTCATCTGGTGCAAGATGCCGGCTTCGGTAGCCACAATATATTTTGAACTGCGATCCTGACTTACGTATTTTATCATACCGGCTGTAGAGCCGATGTAGTGTGCCACTTTCAGGATGTGTTCTTCGGCTTCGGGGTGGGCAATAATTTTAGCATCCGGATGCTGGCGATGAAGTGCCAGCAGTTTTTCGATAGCAAAAGACTGGTGCACCACACAGGCACCGTTCCACAACTGCATGTGGCGACCTGTTTTTTTAATGAGGTAGCGCCCCAAGTTTATGTCGGGTGCAAAAATAATCGGCTGGTTGGCCGGGATGGAGCGAATGATTTGTTCTGCATTAGAAGAAGTGCAGATAATATCGCTCATGGCTTTTATGTCTGCCGAGCAATTGATGTATGTGATAATGGTGTGGCCGGGGTGCTGGTTGATGAATTGTTCAAACTGATCGGGCGGCAGGGAATCGGCCAAAGAGCACCCGGCCTGCAGGTCGGGCAATACAACTTTTTTTTGGGGGTTTAGAAGTTTGGCTGTTTCGGCCATAAAATGCACACCGGCAAAAGCAATCAGGTCGGCATGAGTTTGTGCCGCCTGCTGTGCCAGTCCTAAGCTGTCGCCTACATAATCTGCCACCTCCTGAATTTCTGGTACCTGATAATAATGAGCCAGCACAATGGCGTTCTTCCTTTTTTTAAGCCGGTGAATTTTGTTGATCAGAATTTCTTGTTGCTTTCCGGAGTTATCCTCACTCGCATTGCCTTCCCCTTTCATTTTTATTATGGTTTAGTCTCCTCACTCATCCATTCGGCATACGAATCTCTCGTTTCATATAATTTCAAACAGAGCAATGAAACCGACTCGGGTATGTCGTTTTTAATCCGGTCGCGAAAAAAAATCAACAGATTTTCAGCCGTGGGTTCATAATCAAACAGTGTAATTTCTTCACCGGCAAAAGTATGCGATGAGTTTTTTACATACGTTTTTGATAAGATCAGCTTGTGGTCGAGTTGATCTACGGTAGATGAAACAATCTTTTTTAAATCTTTAAAATCAAAAATGATTCCGAGGCGGTCTATGTAGCCGTGCTCCTCTTTTTTAGAACGGATCGTTACGTGCAATTCATACGAGTGGCCATGCACACGGGCACAACTGCCCGGGTATTCATAAATAGCGTGGGCTGCTTCAAAACGAAAAATGCGGGTAAGAGAAATCATATCAGTTAAATGAAGGGGTGACTGTTGACTGGGGTTGACGAACCGTGTAACATGCCCATACATTTTTAACCAGCGGATAAACCATTACACAAAAAGCACCGAACAAGACAATACCTGCCATCGAAAAAAGAATGAAGTATGGAATCAGGTTGTGCATCATCTCACCAAACGGCACACGATGGTCGCTCATTTGCCATTGCGAGCGTTTGATGCCTGCCATCAGCAAAGCACCTAAAAAAACAAACAGCGACAGGTTGGCTGTTACCAGCCCTTGTGTGATTTTTTTTTGGTAGATATACAGGCTTCGGCAGGTATTGTCTAATACATCTGTTACCACAGCCATTAACAGCATGGAGTTGATACCAATGGTAGTGCCCATGACATGGGCTACGGTAATGTGGGTGCCATGCGTGTATAAGTTAACAGCCGGTATTGACATCAAAATGGCCAGTATCAAATTGAGAAACACCCACACATCGGCAGCTATTAAGAAACGATAGGGTAATTGGTACTCAAATTTCCGCGCTTCTTTTACCGAGCTTTTCCATTTATAAATAATCCGCCCTAAGATGTAAAGTTCACTCATGCTGATGAGGTAGCCGATGTGTTTGATGGCCGGAAGAATGGGCAGGGTATAAATATGATGGCTCCAGTTGAACATTAAATTGGTCAGGCTCAGAAAATAAAGCGCAAAAGCCATCCGCGAACGGGCAGGTGTGGGGTCTTTGCTGATTTTCTCCATCAGGTATATGCCCGAGCCGTACACCAGCATATTCCAGCAGCCTACCATCGAGCCGTACGATTTCCACTGCACGGTCATATCGCGCACAATACTTTTCTGAAAGAAGGGGAGCATCCACAAATACGATTCGGAGAAGATGAACAAAAAACCAAACGCACCGGTAAGCCACATCCACACATACACAGGTTGCTGTTTGAATGTGCGAATCGTTCCTACCAAGTTGATGGTAAACAACAACCAACCTAACCATACCGGAATAGCGAGTAACGGAGGAAACTCCCAGTATTCTCTGCCGCCAAAAATGCCCAGCATATAACTGGTTAAAATGGCTACTACTGAAAAGAGAAAAAGCAGCCATTGTATTTTTGCTAACAATCGCGAAAATAATTTTCCGCTCCGCTCTCCAGCATAGGTCAGCACTCCGCCCGATGCCGCCAGCATGATCCAAAAAACAACTGACGACACGTGCAGAGGTCTGATTTTTTCAAAAGATAATTGAGTCTTTAATATACCCGGCACAACATATTGCAAACTGCCCAGTATGCCAAAAAACATACCTAATAGCAGCAGCGCCAGTGCGGTCAATATTATTTTTTTTGTAGCGGGCAGATTAGTTTCCGGCAATTGTTCCATCGTGTCTAATTTTAAATTTTCTGGGGTCAGCACTGCCCGATTCATCAGTGTGTTTCAAAAAAGCAACCAAACAATTCAATTCATCTTCCGATAAATTAAAAGCCGGCATGGTAGCCGTGCCGCCTTGTACAAATGCTTTAATATAAGGAGCTCCCTTACCTTCTTGCGAATAAACATTTGTTAAATCGGGGCCTAAAAACCCCCCTAATCCATATAGTTGGTGGCAAGCCGTACAGTTCTTTTCCTGCCAAATCATTTTACCTCTTACTACCTCCGGCATAGTTTCTTCCTTTACCGGCTGTTGATAAATAAAGGCCGAATACATAAGAAATAAAAATACAAGGCTGGCAAGAACAATTTTCATTGTGTTATTCCCTTTTTAATAGATACTCCAAACGATTGCAAAATTATAATTCCTATTTGTATAAGACAAATCAGTCTTTTAATTGTTATTTTGTCATCCTAAATCAAAAAATTTGATATGAAATCCAGTATGATACCTCCTCCCTTAACTATACAGGGCAATTTGCTGACCGAGCGAGTCAGCCGATTTCGGTTGGCCGACCAACTGAAACAAATGGGATTGTATCCCTATTTCAGAGTAATTGAGTCAGATCAGGATACAGAGGTCAGCATTGACGGCAAGCCGGTATTGATGTTTGGGTCGAACAGCTACTTGGGGCTTACCAACCACCCCGAAGTAAAACAGGCAGCCAAAGAGGCCGTGGGCCGGTATGGCTCCGGGTGTGCGGGGTCGCGCTTCCTCAATGGCACCCTCGACATTCATATTCAGTTGGAGGAAGAACTTGCCGAGTTTGTGGGCAAGGAAGCCGCTTTGGTATTTAGTACAGGTTTTCAGGTAAACATTGGTGTGATTCCGGCATTGGTGGGGCGGCACGACTACCTGATCCTCGATGAACTCGACCACGCTTCGATCATCGAAGGCAGCCGGCTTAGCTTTGGTAAAACTTTAAAATTTAAACACAACGATTTACAATCGCTGGAAAAAGTATTGCAAAGCTGTGATGAAAGTCAGTTAAAATTAATTGTGGTAGATGGTATCTTCAGCATGGATGGCGACATTGCCCCCCTGCCGGGTATGGTAGAGCTGGCAGAAAAATATCGAGCATCTATCATGATAGATGATGCTCACTCGCTCGGTGTGATCGGCATCAACGGCAGCGGCACAGCTTCGCATTTCGGCCTCACCGAAAAAACAGATCTCATCATGGGTACTTTCAGCAAATCGCTGGCATCTATTGGCGGATTTATTGCCAGCGATGAAAGCACCATTCACTACCTGAAGCACCATGCGCGGTCTTTAATGTTTAGCGCCAGCATTTCGCCCGCGGCCACTGCCAGTGCGCGTGCCGCCCTGCACATCATCAAACGTGAGCCCGAACGCATACAAAACCTGTGGCACAATACGCGCTACGCTCTCAATGGATTAAAACAACTCGGGTTCGATACGGGCCACTCCTGCACTCCGATTATTCCGATCTATGTGCGAGACGATGTTAAAACTTTTCAATTGGCCAACCAATTGTTGCGCGAAGGTATATTTGTAAACCCCGTCTGCGCACCGGCCGTAGCCTCCGACAGTTCGCTGATCCGGTTTAGCTTGATGGCTACACACACCATCGAACAGATTGACCGGGCACTATCTAAAATTTATTCCATTTCAAAAACTCTCGGAATTAGTTAATCTTGCTTCATGAGTTTAGTCATCAAAGAAGTAGTAAGTCGCAAAGACTTAAAAGATTTCGTGAACTTCCCCTGTCAACTGTACAAGGGTAATGCTTATTTCGTTCCGCCCCTTCAGTTTGACGAAATAGCTACGTTACGAAAAGATAAGAATCCGGCCTTCGATTATTGTGAAGCCCGCTACTGGCTGGCCTACCGAGATGGAAAAATAGTGGGTCGTGTGGCGGGCATATTAAACCACGCCTACATAGAAAAGTGGAAGAAGAACCATTTGCGTTTTGGCTGGTTTGATTTTGTGGACGACAAAGAAGTAGCCGCAGCACTGTTAGCCCAAATTGAAAGTTGGGCTGCCGAAAAAAACATGGAGGGAGTGCAAGGACCTATGGGGTTCACAGACTTAGACCACGAAGGCATGTTGGTGGAAGGCTATGATCAGGTAGGCACATTGGCCACGATCTATAATTATCCTTACTACTCTAAATACCTGGAAGAGTTAGGATATAAGAAAGATGCCGATTGGGTGGAGTACCTCATCAAAATACCGCCCCATGTACCGGAAAATTTGGAGCGGATTTCTTCTCTGATAAAAAAGAGATGCCAACTGCGTGTAATAAAAGCCCGCAAGCCAAAAGACATTTTGCCGTATGCCAAAGAAGTTTTCCAGATGATCAACGCCACCTATGCCGATCTGTTTGGGGTGGTAACACTCACCGAAAAACAGATGGCCTATTATACGCAGCAATATTTTTCATTTATAAAAACAGATTTTGTTTCGCTCGTTGTAGATTATGAGGGAAAGCTGGCTGCCTTTGCCATTGCCATGCCATCGCTATCGGCTGCGCTGCAAAAAGCAAACGGCAAACTTTTTCCATTCGGTCTTTTTTATTTGCTGAAAGCTTTGCGTTCTAACACAATCATTGATTTGTATTTAGTGGCGGTCAGGCCTGATCTTCAGGGAAAAGGTGTGAACGCTATCTTAATGGAGGAGCTGACCCGCTCCTGCATCAAGCATGGCATCGGCTTTGCCGAAACCAATCCCGAGCTTGAAAAAAATACCAAAGTGCAGGCCTTATGGGAGTATTACGAAACACGGCAGCACAAGCGCAGGCGCTGTTACATTAAACCTCTCGAAAAATAAACTGACTAAGTCGGCATGGCCAAAAATGTTCTCATTACCGGAGCCAGCGGATTTATCGGAAGCTTTCTGGTAGAGGAAGCGCTGGAGGCGGGCTTTCAGGTTTTTGCCGGTGTGCGGCCTACCAGCAGCCGACAATATTTAACGCAACCCGGTATTCATTTTATTGAACTGAATTTATCTTCCGAAAACGAGTTGATAGAAACCTTTGCCGAATTCCAGCGTCAACATGGGGCGCTCGATTTTGTGATCCACAATGCGGGTGTAACCCAAGCCCGAACGAAAGATGAATTTTACGAAGTAAACTTTCGCTACACCCAAAACTTAATTCAAGCTCTGCAGAAAAGCCATGTGCCCATCACTAAGTTTATTCTGATCAGCACGCTAGCCACGTATGGCCCGGGCAGGGCAGATACATTCGCGCCCATTCAGGAACAAGATGAAGAGAAGCCTGTATCTACTTATGCGCGCAGCAAACAGATGGCCGACCGGTATGTACGGTCAATTGAAAATTTTCCTTATCTCATCTTAAAACCTACGGCCGTTTTTGGTCCGCGCGATCAGGATTTTTTTCGCTTGTATAAAATGATCCAATCCGGCTTCGAGTTTTCTATTGGCAGCCATCGCCAGTTGATCTCCCTTATTTATGTTAAAGACTTTACCCGCGTAGTCATTGGTATGCTTTTAAATTCGGTAAACAGAAAAACATTTTTTGTATCAGACGGCATGGGCTATACAAAAGATGAATTGAACGAAGCCATCCGTACGGCACTGAAAAAGAAAACCGTGCGGCTGGCGGTTCCTGTTTCTTTTCTTCGCGGCATCGTGAAGGCGAATGAAGCTCTTCATGCGTGGCGAGGTCGCTTGCCTTTTTTAAATACTGAAAAACTAAATGAAATCGCTGCTGCCAATTGGCTTTGCAACAGCGATGAGGTATGGCAAGAACTGAATTTCAGACCACAATACGGCTTGCCGCAAGCATTGGATGAAACCGTACGATGGATGAAACAAAATAGATGGCTGCGATAGGCTGATGGCTACATCAGTTTTTCAAAGCGAGCATGAAAGAATCGCAAATACTTTGGCTCATAAACCATTTTCAGCCCTTTGATAGTTTTACGTTTTTCAAAAACACTGGCTGCCGATTCGGCAATGACATCCATGTGCGCCTGTGTATAAACCCTTCGTGGAATAGTAAATCGCACCAACTCTAATTCAGGATAATAATTTTTGCCATCGGGTTTACGTCCGGCAGACACTATGCCGCGCTCCATGGTGCGCACGCCCGAGTCTATGAACAACTCGGCTGCCAACGCTTGTGCCGGAAACTGATCTTGCGAAAGATGAGGCAGAAAAGCTTTAGCGTCAACAAACACACCGTGGCCGCCAATCGGTTTGACGATGGGTACGCCATAGCTCTCCATTTTTTTTCCGAGATACTCCACCTGCCCGATGCGTGCGCGCTGGTGGTGGGTACTCAGACTTTCCTCAATGCCTACGGCAATGGCTTCCATGTCGCGGCCGGCCAGGCCACCATAGGTGTGCAGTCCTTCATAGACTACTACCAGATTGCGTGCTTCTTCAAAAACATCCCACTCGTTGGTAGCCATAAAGCCACCGATATTTACCAGCGCATCTTTCTTGGCGCTCATGGTAGCGCCATCTGTCAGCGAACAAATTTCATAAACAATTTCGCGTACGCTTTTCTGTTGATATCCTTTTTCGCGTTGTTGAATAAAGAAGGCATTTTCGGCTACACGTGTCATATCGTGAATAATGCGGATGCCGTGCTTCTTAGTGAAAGCCCGCAATTCTTTTAAGTTTTTTATGCTGATGGGCTGGCCTCCGGCCATGTTAACATTAGTGGCAATGCTGACATACGGAATTTTTTCGGCACCATGTTTTTTTATCAACAGCTCAAGCTTGGCTAAATCCACATTTCCTTTGAAGGGAAATTCGCTGGTGGAATCGTGGGCCTCGTCTATGATGATGTCTTCAAATTTTCCTCCGGCCAATTCCTGGTGCAGGCGTGTGGTGGTGAAGTACATGTTGCCCGGCACAATCTGTCCTTTCCGAATGAGCACTTGTGATAATATGTTTTCTGCCCCGCGTCCCTGATGTGTTGGGATAATATACTTATAGCCATAAAACTGTTGAATGGCTTTCTCCAGCTTAAAATAACTTTCGCTTCCCGCGTAGGCCTCATCGCCCAGCATAAGGGCAGACCACTGGCGGTCGCTCATGGCATTGGTGCCGCTGTCGGTAAGCAGATCAATGTAAACATCTTTCGACCTGAGTAGAAACGTATTGTAGCCTGCTTCTTTGATGGCCTTTACACGTTGGGCGCGCGTAGTCATCTTCAGCAGTTCTACCATTTTCATTTTGTAGGGCTCTGCCCACGATCTTTTGTTAATCAGCTTTGTCATTTTTTTATTTGTTTATTTTTTCGAATTGTGCCGTAAAGTGCCTGAGGAATGGCGGCTCTTTAATAATCTTGAGCCCGCGGGTTTGCTGCCGCATCGTCAGGATATCGTCAAATACTTCCAACACATAATCTATGTGGCTTTGGGTGTACACCCTGCGGGGGATGGCCAACCGTACCAATTCATTTTTGGCCGGCACTAACTTTTTGATTTCATCATACTTGCCGAACATCACGCTGCCTACTTCTACGCTGCGGATGCCGCCCTTTGTGTACAGATCGCATACCAGCACCTGACCGGGATATTCTTCCACCGGAATATGGGCGTATAATTTTTTGGCATCCACATAAACGGCATGGCCGCCAATCGGCCATATCACCGGAACACCCTTTGCATGCAGACGCTCGCCCAGATATGCTGTGCTTCGAATACGATAATGTAAATAGTCGGGATCAAAAACTTCTTGCAACCCCACGGCCATGGCATCCAAATCGCGGCCTGAGAGACCGCCATAAGTGGTGAAGCCCTCCGAAATAATGAGCAAGTTGGTGCACTGGCGGCTCAGCTCCTCATCTTTTAAAGTCAGCAGCCCACCGATATTGACCAGCCCGTCTTTCTTGGCGCTCATCACAAAGGCATCGGCCAGGCGAAGCATTTCCTTCGCAATTTCTTCATACGTTTTATCCTGAAATCCTGCTTCGCGGTGCTTTACAAAATAGCTGTTCTCGGCTATGCGGCATCCATCAATTACAAGCAGTAAATGATGCTGGTCGCAAATGGCCCTCACCGCTTTCACGTTTTCCATACTTACCGGCTGCCCTCCGCTGGAGTTATTGGTAACCGTCATAATAATAGCGGCTATGTTTTCGGGTTTGTGCGTGTGGATGAGTTGTTGTAAAACAGGTAAGTTGATGTTCCCTTTAAAATCGGCATCAGTGCCTTCCGTTTGGTTTACGTCTATCGGAACATCAATAGCGGTAGCTCCACTAAACTCGATGTTGGCACGGGTCGTGTCGAAGTGAGTGTTGCTGATGAATACCTTATTTTTTCCACCCAGCAGACTATACAAAATTCGCTCGGCCGCACGGCCTTGATGCGTGGGGAGAACGTACGGCATGCCGGTAAGTTTTTTCACCACTTCTTCTAACCGCTGCCAACTTCTTGCCCCTGCATAGCTTTCATCGGCTGTCATCATGGCGGCCCATTGCCTGTCGCTCATGGCGCCTGTGCCGCTGTCGGTCAACAGGTCAATAAACACATCTTGCGAAGACAACAGAAAAGGGTTGTACCCGGCTTGTTGTAATTTTTCCTGACGATATTCTTCGGTGGTGAGTTTCAGCGGCTCTACCATTTTAATTCGAAAGGGTTCTGTCAGTACCCGTGTGGAGGTTGGTTTCATTGATTTTTTTAAAAACAGACAAAATTATTTCTTTAATCAACACGGCTGCTACCACATAAAAAAATATTTCTTCAAATAAAAGATACAATTATCTTTTATATTTGAAGTATAATTTCAAATACTATGGAATCGCGGGGTTTTATACACAATCTATTGAAGCCGGGAAATTGGTGGATTTCGCTTGCTGTCATCTTTATTATCAGCGCCATGGGCGTAATCCAAATCGGAATGCATACTTATACGGAAGCGCCCCCTATTCCGGATTTTAAGGCTCAGGATGCCTCTGTTATTTATTCTCATGACGAAATCCTACTCGGGCAACAAGTATTTCAACGATATGGACTGATGGAATACGGTTCTATGTTTGGCGATGGTGCCAACCGCGGGCCGGATTATACGGCTGAGGCACTCCATCAAACCTCTGTTTTCATGGCCGACTACTACCTGAAATCCATTGCCACCAGTGCGGAAGACCAAACGTTGCAGCGTTACGGCATAGCGGAGTTGGTGAAGCGTGAAATAAAATCAAATACTTACCATGCCGCATCTAATTCCGTTAAATTAACGGATGCTCAGGCGTATGCAGCCAAGGAACTGGAACATTATTATCAAGGTGTTTTCAGAGGTGAGGCCGGGAAGGCTGCAGGCCAGCCGGGTCGTTACATTCAAAGCGATGCTGAGGTCAGGTCTCTCACGGCATTTTTCTTTTGGGGAAGCTGGGTATGTGGTGCCGAACGCCCCGGCAAAGATTACAGTTTTACCCATAACTGGCCGTACGATGCGGCTGCCGGCAATGTGCCAAGCTCTCCCGTGATGATGTGGAGTATTATCGGAGCATTAGGTCTTATTTTGGTGTTAGGACTGGTGTTATATTACCACGGCAAATTAGAAAAATTGGATGACGACTCTTTTACTAAAAATGCCTCTCCTTTATTTACAAAAACTGCCGTGTCTTCTTTTTCTCCTAACAGATTGCAACGAGCTACTTATAAATTCTTTTTTGCCGCTATCGCCTTGTTTGCTGTTCAGGTGCTGGCCGGCATTTTAACCGTGCATGACTTTGTGCACTTTGTAAATTTCTGGGGCTTTAACGTCTCTGAACATTTGCCCCTGGTCATTACCCGGAGTTGGCATGTGCAATTGTCGTTACTCTGGATTTCAGCCTGCTGGATTGGTTCTTCTCTTTTTGTAATGCCCATGCTTTCGCCACGACAACCTCAAAACCAGTTGACATGGGTAAATGTATTATTTGCCATGATCGTAGTTTTAGTAGCCGGTGGATGTGTGAGTATTTTTTTGGGACCTAAAGGTTTGGCAGGAGAAAAGTGGAATTGGTTTGGGCATCAAGGATGGGAATACCTGGAGCCCGGCCGCGTGTGGCAGATTTTACTTTATTCCATTTTTGTTGTCTGGCTGATTATCCTTTACCGTGGCTTAAAACCTGTTGTCCGCTTAAAGCAGCCTTGGGCATTGCCAAACTGGCTCGTTTATACCGTGGCGTGTATTTTAATCCTTTTGTCATCCGGATTTTTGTTTAACCCCACTACCAATTTTGTCATCTCCGATTTTTGGCGCTGGATGGTAATCCACATGTGGGCAGAGGCTTTCTTTGAAGTATTTACAACCGTGCTGATCGGCTACTTCATGGTGCTGATGGGCTTGGTCAGCGTGAAGGCCGCGACACGCGTAATCTATCTGGCGTGCCTTCTGTTTTTAGGATCCGGACTTCTGGGCATTTCGCATAATTTTTATTGGAACGCCAAACCGGTTTTCACCATGGCCTTGGGCTCTGTATTTTCTACGCTTCAGGTAGTGCCTTTGATCTTGCTGACGCTGGAAGCCTGGCGTTTTAGAAAATTGCCGGGGTACCTCTCCAACGATGCTCCCGAAACATCTGCCCAATCGTTTGGCTTCTCTCAAGTGTTTTTATTTCTGCTGGGTGTCAACTTCTGGAATTTTTTCGGAGCAGGTGTGCTGGGTTTCATCATCAACCTGCCTATCGCTAATTATTACGAACATGGCACTTACCTCACGGTCAATCATGGCCATGCTGCCCTCATGGGCGTATATGGAAACTTGGCATTGGCGGCCGTGTTGTTTTGTTGTCAGTTGCTTTTCCGTGCTGACCGATGGAATCCCAAATTGATTACCACCGCATTTTGGAGTATCAACATTGGGTTGCTGCTGATGGTGTTGCTCGATTTGTTTCCGGCCGGGTTGCTCCAACTGAGCACCGTCATTAAAAAAGGTTTGTGGTATGCGCGCAGCAGCGAGTTTATTGACAGCACCGCATTTCAGTCGCTTACCTGGCTGCGCATCATCGGTGGCGCAACCTTTGTGCTCGGTGGTGTTATCCCCATCACATGGTTTATCCTCTCCAGAAGAAAAGCTTTGAAAGAACCAAGCGAAAATAAGAACGGAAAAAAAACTGAAACAGTGTCGCCATCTGATAGGAGAATGGTAGCAGAAGAAATCGAGGCTTGATGTTTTTTTATGAACACAATCGCACACGTCATGAAATTATTTTTTAATCTATACCTAAACACCACTATTTATGGAACTCAACCAAGAAATCCTGAGCGACATTGTCGTTCACATGAAGTATGCACGCTACATACCTGAACTGCAGCGCAGAGAGCTATGGCCAGAAATCTGCGACAGGTATGAGCAAATGATGAATGGAAAATACCCGCAGCTAACCGAAGAAATTCATGAGGTGATGCAGTATGTGCGCGATAAGAAGGTGCTGCCTTCTATGCGTGCCATGCAGTTTGCCGGAACACCCATCATAAAAAATAATAGCCGCATTTATAATTGTGCCTATATGCCGGTAGATGATATCCGGGCATTCAGCGAAGCTATGTTTTTGTTGTTGGGTGGAACCGGTGTGGGGTTTTCCGTACAACTGCACCACATTACCGAGTTGCCTCCTATTCGCAAAGCCGCCAAACGCAGACGTTATCTCATTGGCGACAGTTTGGAAGGATGGGCTGATTCTATCAAGATGATTATGAAAGCTTACTTCGGGCAAAGCGAAGCGTATCCTGATTTCGACTATTCCGACATACGCCCTAAAGGCGCCAGGTTAGTAACCGCAGGCGGCAAAGCTCCTGGGCCCGAGCCGTTGAAGGTGTGCCATGCGCACCTCACCGCCATCCTCGACAGGAAAAATGACGGAGAACACCTCACTTCTTTAGAGTGTCATGACATGATGTGCCACATTGCCAACGCGGTGCTGGCAGGTGGCATCAGGCGGTCGGCCATGATTTCGCTCTTCTCGCCCGATGATGAAGAGATGCTTACCTGTAAATTCGGCAACTGGTGGGAGTTGAACGAACAGCGCGGGCGCGCCAACAACTCGGCAGTACTTTCGCGCGACAGCACACCGAAAGAAACTTTCTTTTCGCTTTGGAAAAAAATAGAACTCTCGGGTGCCGGTGAGCCGGGAATTTATTTCAGCAACCATCCCGACTGGGGCACCAACCCGTGCTGCGAAATAGCACTGCGCCCCTTTCAGTTTTGCAATCTGTGCGAGATGAATGTGTCTGATGTGGAAACTCAGGAAGAGCTGAACGAACGCGCGCGGGCAGCAGGATTTTTAGGAACACTGCAGGCCGGGTTTACCAACTTTCATTATCTACGCGATGTGTGGAAACAAACCACCGAGCAAGATGCGCTCATTGGCGTAGGCATGACGGGCATAGCCAGCGGCCGTGTAGCTAAACTCGATTTGTGCGAAGCAGCCGCAGAAGTAAAACATGTAAATACCGTGTTGTCGAAGCAAATCAACATTGAGTTTGCCGCCCGGTGTACTACCATCAAACCATCGGGCACCAGTTCGCTGGTGTTGGGCACCTCATCAGGCATCCATGCCTGGCACAATGACTTTTACTTGCGCAGGATGCGCATCGGAAAAAATGAGGCGCTGTACGAGTATCTTCGCATCAGCCACCCCGAGTTGCTGGAAGACGATATGCTCAACAGCAAGCAAGCCATTGTGTGCATCCCTCAGCGAGCGCCCGAAGGCAGCACCCTGCGCAACGAAAGCGTGATGGAGTTGCTGAACCGGATCAAAACATTCAACCTCGAATGGGTACGCAGCGGATATCGCCTGGGCTACAATGCCAACAATGTATCGGCAACTGTGTCCATCAAAGACCACGAGTGGGAAGCCGTAGGCCAATGGATGTGGGAAAACAAATCTTCGTACAACGGCCTGAGTGTTCTGCCTTACGACAATGGAAACTACAAGCAACCGCCATTTGAGGATATTGCGGCAGAGAAATTTTTTGAGTTAGAAAAGATTTTGAAGAACATAGACCTCTCGCAAGTGTACGAACCCGATGATGCCACCGACCTGCAAGCAGAAGCAGCTTGTGCCGGGGGGGCTTGCGCGATTGTTTGATAAGGAGCCTGCAAAAGAAATTATATCGTTGAAACGGGTCATGTAATAACTGTTTTCACAACAGCATAGCAACTATTTACAAAATAAATAGAGTGAGATACATTTTTAATGTGTAATTGACATAGCTGATATCCAATCACACTTTGGAAGATACATTTCCCCTGCTACCGATTCAATTGGCTTTATGGCGAAAATATTTTAATTTAAAAATGAATTAGTAGTAATATTCCTTTGAATTCTACCGAGTTAACAAACATACTGCTTATTCTCATTTTTAAACATAAACAAAACTATAGATGAAAACACAACAAAAAACACGCTGGCTCCTGATATCACTAAGTGCGACAGCAATTACCCTACTCGGCTCATTGGGCAGTTGCCATACTGAGGTGACCTACAAAAACGGGGCACCGGGCCAACTACCTCCCATCACACAAACAGGAGCTAACACTTTTGGGTGTTTGGTCAACGGAAAAGTGTGGAAGCCGGAGGGGGAACCAATGGATAACGTTCTTGATTTGAGTTTCGATCCTATTTTTAATGGAGGCACACTTAGTTTGAAGGCAGCAAGGTATACTGATTCTGCAAATTTGGTAATCAAAGAATTCATAGACTTATCCATGAGCCAGCTTAATAAATCGGGGTCCTATTACCTAGATACAATTGCGCGAAATGCCCAAGGAGCCTATACTTTAGGCAAGGAGTCAACCACTGGTGTAACAATCTCATATTGTGAGTTCGGAAGGCCAAAACAAGACAGTAGAATAGGAAATCTTACAATTACACGATTTGACCCTTCAAATAATATTATTTCAGGGACTTTTTATTTCACCATTATCCGACCACATGACACAACTTATTCTTGCTCTACGAAAGTTGTAATAACCGATGGTCGTTTTGATATGAAAATACAATAACATCACCAAACCAAAATTTTATGGAAAAAATTCAATTCAATTCAATTCAATTCAATTCAATTCAATTCAATTCAATTCTTAAGAAATAATTTTTTATTTCTTTCTATTTTCTTGTTCTCGTTTTTTTCTTACGCACAAGAGCCCCCGCCTGACCCACTTCGCACCAAACTCAACACAGTTTTTGCCAACATTAGTCGAACCCCTATCACTACAGGCTACTTGTCAGATTATGCCACACCTTTGTTGCCCCTTGAAAATTTTAATGGCATACTGACGGAAAACAACCGCACCACCCTGAATGGCTGGCGCATGCTCTATGCTACCTGGTTCACCAGTTATATAGCCGGCACCACCAATCCAAATACCGGGCTGACTGCTGTAAACAGCGCTATAGCATCTGCACAAAACTCAAATGGGGGATCTGTGGTCATACCTATGCTGCATATCAACTACAACAGTCTGCGCAGCGATGCTGTAACAGCTAACTTACTTCGTGTAAACAACAACCAACTTTTTGACGTGGCTGGGCGCACCCAAAGCCCTTACAATCAAAAGGTGCTATTCGCGGCTGCACCAGCCGTCAATTATGATGACGATGGGCTGGTAAGTTTTGTGCTACAGCAAAATCTTTTTTGGAGCAACTTTGGCTTCATTAACGCTCTTGCCATAGATTTTGGTGAAGGCGGTGGCTATGTAGGAGTAGTTGGGGTGTGCCTGTAAGTTACAACTATACGAGCGTAGGGTTGAAACGAATAAAGATTAAAATAGTGCCCGCATCGGGGTCTGCTGTCGAAAGTTGGTTTGATTTTCAAATAAATAATATAAACAGCAATTGCACTAATTGTCGTTTTGGTCAAAAATCAATACTAACTACTGATTGTGGTGGGAAGTGTGGCAATGCCACAAGCAGCCACTCTGGAGGTACAGTGAGTTACACACTAAGCATCAACAATTCAACAGGCAGAATACGAAAACCACTTATTGTAGCCGAAGGCTATGATGTAAGTAGCATTGCTCCTTTGCTTCAAACAAACTATAGTATCCAAAATTTCTTTTCAGCAATAAATTTTTTAGGTGGTGCGAACCCAACTAGTTATGACTTCAACAATGCCCTTGACAACATCGGAAGTTATGATCTGGTCTTCATTGATTATAAAAACGGCACAGACGATATTAAGCGCAATGCGGCCTTGTTACAAGAAGTAGTGCATTGGGTAAACGGCCAAAAGCAAGCAGGCGATGACCAAAACGTAGTGATGGGGCTGAGCATGGGCGGTCTGGTGGCACGCTATGGCTTGGCACAAATGGTAGCCAATGGTGAGAACACACAAACACGGTTGCTCATCACACACGACAGCCCACACCGTGGAGCCAACGTGCCACTCGGCATACAAACGGCTGCTCTTTATATGAATCGGTTAAATAGTTCTGTGTCAGGTTTATTGTCTGGAGCGGGAATTTTGACTGATTTAGTGCCCGAACTCACTCAACTTGTTTCGTTATATAACGCACCTGCTACCAGGCAAATGCTCATCTGGCGAGCAAGTGATTTGGGACCTTCTTTTTCTTTCAACACTAATACTTTTTTAGATGGTGAGTACCGCACCATGGTAAATCGCGCAGTGCCTTATCGTATGATAGCCACTAGCCAAGGTGCTGAGTGTGGGCAGCAATTGTTTGCTCCCAATACTACATTGGTTTCAGGCCGAGCAGAAGGTTTCATATCTCCATTGCCTTGGATTTTGAACAATAAAATTAAGACAGAAATATTTGTAAACGCATTGGCCGACCAGCAGGCAAACCGCATTTTTGCTTTTAAAATTTTTTCAGAATATACCATTTTGTCGCTGGTAACAATCAACATTACTTGGGCTGAAATAAATGTTAACGGCCCCTCAACTTTGCCATATGATGGCACCGCAGGGGGAGTTTATCCTATTACAAACTATATCAATATCAGTTCGCCACAATCTGCTACATGGTCGTTTCTTTGGTTTGCCAAAGCAAGCTATGGACTGAACTTTGCTGACTCATTTTGCTTTGTTCCAACGGCCAGTGCGTTAGACATCACCGACTTTGGTCGTGCCAGCCTTTCAGTAGGTTACGTAAAGGGGCTTAATCCGGGAAATGCGTCACGCTTTAATTTGTTTATCGGACAGGAGCCCTACACGGCCAGTGGCAGCACAAGTACCGCATACAATGAACAACACGTCCGTTTCACTGCACGCAATAGCCAATGGATGTTCAATGAAATGCAAGGGTTGCCTAATTCTACTTTTTGCAGTACAGCCTGCACTCCAAGCGTTGTCATTTCAGGTAACTTTCCAGCAAATGTATGTGGGGCTACTTCTGCTACTTTTAGCGTACCAAATGCTGGAACTGTTGTAAATTATGGTTGGTCAACAAATAGTGGCAATCTTAATGTGAGTGGCAATGCAAACTCTCCATCAGTTACCATTAATAGAAATGCACCATGTGTAGGCTGCACAATCACCGCTACCTATGCTAACGTATGCAATTTTTCCGTCAGCAAACATCTCAATGGAGCAATTGAAGGAGGTGGTGGCTACAGCAGTAGTGGCTATCCCGTGTCCGGTCCAAGGTCAGCACAATGCAACCAGTACATTTACTATAGTTGCCCCAGTTTGCCCGCAGCTACAAATTATTCGTGGGTATATCCAAGCACTTGGTATGTTTCAGGAAACGGCACGAACAATCTCACTCTTCGTACTCCAAGAAATAGCGGCATCTCTGGTGCAATTGGCGTTAGGGTTGCTAATGCCTGCGATGCAGGCGGAAGCCCTAGCATTATTACTACATCGGTAGTTGGCACATGTTTAGCCTTTGTTGCTTTTCCGAATCCTACGAGCAATACACTCACAGTAGATGCGCAACCAACAGGTTCAAATTCTATTACAATTCCAAATGAAAACAATTTGCAAAACGATGATCCAACCACCGAGATTTATGAAGCACGTCTTATGCACTCTTTCGGAAATACCATCAAAGTAGGTGAAAGTAAGAACGGCATTGTTAAATTTGATTTACTTGATGTGCCTACTGGAATTTATTATCTGCACATTATTGAGAACGGGTTAGTGATAGACCGGAAGCAAATTATCGTAAAAAAATAGTAAAGCAAACGTTTTCCTTACAAAAGAGGTTTGTCTTAAAAGAACTGCTCCATTTTTTCTCAGCCCTTGATGGGTAGTGGTATTATCAATTACCCTAAATTGTCGGTCAATTCAAACGTGACACACTAAAAATTCTATACTTTTATTTATGCTCCGAATATAACATAGTTGTGGTTCAGCTATGAGATTGATTACAGGCAATGTTATCATCAGGTGGTCACTTGAGAAAATACATGCAATTAAAATGAATACGTCCAAGCGGCTGAAATTTGTTCGTTTGCTTTGGTTAAGCCGTGGAAATAATTTTGTGTGAGTGGAACAAAGACATTAACCAACAGCCCCACTTTACCGCGCTGAAGGTTAACACCGGCCGATCCGTTTAAAACATAGCCGGCACTGTATTGAACCGCATCACCCTGAAATCGGTTGGCCGCATTGGCTACTAACTGCAAGCCCCCGCTGGGGCGGATGGTATAGGCTCCGGCCGTTAGCGAATAGAAATAGGCCGAACTTACATAAAAACGATTTCCATACTGATAGTGCTGGTTATTTTTTGTGTTGATTTTATAGGCTATGTTATTAACCAATCCATGGTTGCCTATTAACAAACTGTGATTTAGGTTCAATAAAAAATCGGTGCTGCCTGTGCCCGGGGTGCTGGTAAAATCGCCCACGGTGAACCCCGGATCATTTACCATCACATTACTGTGCCCGGTAGGAAGTTTGATACCACCGCCTACCCAAAGGGTATGACCAAAATATCGCTTGTTATCTGACAGAGCTGTCGTTTTAGAAAAAAGTAAATAGTTGCCCAGCAAAGTGGCGTCTCCTACTCCAGACGAATTGATAGTTCCATCATCACCCTGTTTATGAATGGACAGGTAAGGAACGAAGGCCATCACCTGAAAATTCTTCTTTCTAAAACCTCCCCATAATTCAGTCGTATGAAAATAATCGCGGCTGTACATCATGCCGCTGTCTGTTTTAAAATAAGTGTAACTGTATCTTACCCCGACAAAGGCATTAGAAAAAGTGGGGAGTATGCCAATCTGAAAATTGCTGTTGCCACAACCACAGTAGGGGCAAGCTTCTGTATTGGTATAAATGCTCAATAGTAACAGAAAAGAAATAAGAACTGTTTTCACTGAATTAGAAATTAATGATTAACCATTTACTTGATTACTTTTTAAGCAAAAGGAATCTCTCAAGTCATTTTCAGACCATTCCGATAGAAGGAAAAAATATTGAGAGATTCCTAAAAAGAAGCGTTACTTCTTGGGCGGGAGCAACACCTTGTCAATAACATAAACAATACCATTGGAGGCGGACACCGTGGCTACAATGTTGGCATCATTTACCATAAACTTTCCGTCTTTGTTGGTGATCACCACATCATCGAGGTTTACCTGATTTATTTTTTGTCCGTCTTTCAGGTTTTCTTGTTTATAAACTCCTACGGCTACATGGTATTCTAAAATATTGCGCAGTGCATCGTTGCTTTCAGGCTTCAGTAAGCCTTCTACCGTTCCTGCGGGCAACTTATCAAATGCCGCATTGGTAGGAGCAAACACGGTAAAGGGTCCGGCATTAGAAAGAGCATCCACATACTTAGCAGTCTTCAATGCCGTTACCAGTGTAGTGTGATCGGGCGAGCCTACGGCTACCTGAACCACATTTCGTTGCGACAAATCATCCTTCACGGTTGATTCGCCTCCGCCCAGGTTTTGCTCGGGGGCAGCGGTGGTGGTGTTCTCTGCCTGTTTTGTTTGGCAGTTCATAATCAGTGCCCCGCCAACGACTATCGTTGCAAGGGATTTGATGAATGTAGATTTCATATATTCATTTATTTAATAAGGGGTTACAAATCATTATGCTTAAACCGGTGCAGGGCGACCCACAGTGGCCACA
Source organism: Bacteroidota bacterium (assembly GCA_018267215.1). Classification (GTDB taxonomy): domain Bacteria; phylum Bacteroidota; class Bacteroidia; order Cytophagales; family Cyclobacteriaceae; genus ELB16-189. Next base: position 49,466 of record JAFDYX010000011.1, on the reverse strand, counting down.
GTACCCACACGCTCAACATTGCAAGCGAAAAAATCTCGCCCGTCAGGTTTCCAAAAAATTCTTTGAAGAATGCGCCTGTGTAGCCCATCAAAGCAGACACGTCAATGGACAAGAGCATCACAATGCGACCCAGGTCAAGTGGGTTGAGGCTTGTTAAAATCAAAGTGGGTATTTCCAGCGGATAATCATTAAAGGCATAGACTACCCACAGAATGAGTCCATCGTAGATCAAGGCAAAGTAAATCCAAAACAAAAGCGCGATGCCGATAGCTTTAGCTTTGTCGCGCGAAAGACTGGCCGCCAAAAAACCGAGTGAAACAAAAGTGAAAGTGATGAACAAGCCTATACCTAAAATGGAAAGGACTTTAGCGGCTCCGCCAAAGGCGATAGCCGGCAGCCCCACCCCGGCCAGAAATGCCAGTGCCAGCGAAGAAGCCACACCAATATATTGGCTGAGGAAAACAGTTTTGCGCGCGATGGGCTGTGCCATCAGCAGCAAAATAAATTCGTAGGAATTAAAAAAGTGGATGGTGGTAAACACGATGCATACCAGCGGCACCACCAGTAAAATTACGTTCAGTAAACTCACCACTACTTTGGCCGGGTCGCTGTCGAGTTGGAAGAGCAACGTGGTAACAGCTACAATGAATAACCAATAAAACAGAACAAACCGCGCACGGATTACATCCTGCAAAACATATTTAAGCATTTGTGTCATGGCTTCACCAGTTCGTTAAATTGTAAATCCTGATGGCGGATGAGCGTTGCGATAGATTTGGCAAACGTTTTTTCGCCTGTTTCTTTTTTCATTTCTTCCACCGGGCTGTTGTAGCGCACCGAGCCTTCAAAGAGGTAAACCATGTGCGTAGCAATTTCTTCGAGGTCGCTCAATATATGCGAAGTCACAATCAGCAGTTTACCTGATTTTTTTTCGCGTATAATTTTTTCTTTTAAAATCTCTACGGCTACGGGGTCGAGGCCGGCCGTGGGTTCATCGAGGATGAGGATCACCGGACAAAATAAAAACGCCAGCGCTGCGCTCACTTTCTGGCGTGTGCCTCCGGATAGAGAATACATTCTTTTGTCCATCAACGGGCGCAAGCCAAGTGTTTCAATCAGTTCTTCATCTATATTTTTTGCATCCGGCCGCAGCCCGCGTATCATTTCGAAAAGTTGAGCCATGCGCAAGCCGGCAGGGTATTGCCCAACTTGTGGCATGTAACCAATGTGTTTGCGGTATTGCGATTGCTGTTTGATCGGTTCATTACAAACTTCTATCGAGCCGCTGTCGGGTATCACCAACCCAAGAATAGATTTGATTAACGTTGTCTTACCCGAACCATTGGGGCCGAGCAGCGCATAACCATAGCCTGCCTTCAGTTCCAGATCCACCTCGCTGAGCGTTTTTAAACGCCCGTAGTATTTAGTTACTTTTTTTAAAGAGATCATACGGCTTCATAGATGGTTTATTATCAATCAGGTTTTCGGGTATTACTGCGGGGAAATTTTTTTCTGCCCGATCCAGTAAAAACACCATAAAACTTCGCCACAGCAGAATGGATGCAGGCACGCGCTCTACGATCATCGAATACAGGCTTACCGGCCGGTAGCCTGTATCGCCTACTCCGTCTTTATTCAAGTCATAGCCTTCGTAGCGATCCCAGTAATTTCCGGTGATGTTGTTCAAGACGGTAACCCCGTTGGTGGTTACATCAAATGTATTTTGCTGAAAATTATTTTGTTTAAAGTCATTATTGTCGCAGCTGGCCTGCAGGCGCAGTGCGTAGCCGTTACCTTGAAATATATTTTTAAAAAATTTTATCCTGCTGCTTCCTTCCATGTGTATGCCTACCGTGTTGTTGAGAAACTGGTTTTCTCTTACTTCGCTGTCGCTGATGTCTTTCAGTAACATGCCATACGATGAAGAACCCCAGTTTTGAGAAAAAATATTTTTTATCATTTTGATGGAGTGCGTGTACATCACGGCCACCCCAGCGCCATTGTTAATAAATTTATTTTCGATGTACTGGTTTTCGTGCGAGAACATGAAGTGAAGCCCGTAGCGCAGGTTTTTTTCTATGTAATTATTTTTGACTGCTGAACTTGTTACGAATTCAAAATAAATTCCATCGCGGTGACCCGACACGCGATTGTTTTCAATTTTTGCTTGGGCACTTTTCCAGAGGTGGATACCGTTGCCAATAGATGATTCTTCTGCTACTTGGTCGTGATAGATCGTGTTGTGTATAATTTCCGCACCGATGGTATTAGAGATATGAATCCCAAAAAAACTATTCACCAAAACATTATCTCTTACTTTCAGGCGATGAGCTGTGTTGGCTTTGATAGCAGCAAAATCATTCATGCTCGATACGCCTGTATTAATCAGCTTCAGCCCGATGATTGTTACATCTTTAGCCAGAACTGTAATGATCTCGATTTTATTTTCACCATCTAAAACCGGAAGCCCCTCACCGATCAGTGTCATGGGTTTATCAATGATGATGTTGCCCGGTTTGTAGTGCCCGCTTTTAATAATAATGGTATCGCCAGCTTTTGCTTTTTTTAATTCGCGTAACAAAGCATCGGTTGTCTGTACGGTGCTTTTTGCATGCAGTGTCATTACCGCAAGAAAAAGCAAGCAAAATGTAACTACCCATTTCATTGAAATTGAGTTAGCAGTTGGCTCCACGTAACCCGTGAAGCATTGAGTTTGGTTTGAGTTTCTTTAGCTGTTGTCTCTTCGCTAAACGCTGCTATGTTTCCTGCCATCGGAGATTTTATTTCGGGCGAAGAAACAAAGAATGCTTTTGTAACCGGGATTAGTTCTGAGGTGCTTTCTGCAAGCGCGTAGTTCGTAACAAGCTGATAAGCGTAGTCATTCGCACGGCCTTCCTCTGAGTTTAAAAAATCTACCATGCACCGGATATCGTCAAACTTAAAAATCTTTCCTTTTTTTGTAACTAACTCGCCACCAAATTTTTTGTCCATCAAAGTCATCTTACAATGCGTGCAGTTATCTTTTGAATACCGCAGCGGCTCGGGTTTCACAGAGCAACCCCACAGCGCTGCCATCATCATCAGCGGTAATAAATTTTTCACACTAACTTCTTTTTGAAAAAGATTTCGAAGACAGCCACAAAGAAGATAATCCATGAAGCGATAATAAAAATCCATCCGCCAATATCAGGCCCGGAGAAAGCTAAAAAATTCAATAATTGTTTTGAGCCCAGCAGCGGAGGTTGGTACGACATACCCGGCACGCGAATGGGCGCTTCGGGGTTTAAGTTATGCCCGTAGTCATAACCCCACAAGTAAAAATCGAGTAGCGCGCCAAATCCGGCCATAACCAGTATAGCCAAAAAAGCCAGCAGCGACCACCGTCTGTTAATCAGGAATGCTAACACACCAACACCAATAATAATGGCTACTAAATAAATCAGATACTTAAATTCTGGGAACATCGAAGTATCAATGGCTCGCATACCGATGTAGTGGTTGAGGGCACTGATAATTTTTACATCACCGCTCAGGTCATTGATCCAGATTTTCATGGCCAATCCCTCCGGATATTGAGGCGCCCACATGAGGATTTGCCACAGCGGCACAAAGTAGGCAGTCAAGAGCGACAGCGCACATATCAGCACTGCCATCCTGGATATCTTATGTAGTGATTGATTCATTTTTATTTTGGTTTTTTTTAAAGGAGTCCGCGTTTCTCGCGGACTCCTTTGACCTGATCCTGTAAACTATGAGCAGGTCATTTACCGCTTTCCTTTTCCTCTACGATTTTACCGGTAGAGAATGTCAGCGGCAAATTACTTCCGGCAGGAGATATGCGGATGTACCCTTGCATCTCCTGGTGCAATGCTGAACAGAAGTCTGTGCAGTAGAAAGGATAGATACCTACTTCAGTCGGCTTCCAGTATAGTGTTTGTGTTTCGCCCGGCATGATCAACAACTCAGCATTGGCGGCACCTTTTACGGCAAACCCGTGAGGAATGTCCCAGTCTTGTTCCAGATTTGTAATGTGGAAATAAACATCATCTCCCAAGCGTACACCTTCAATGTTATCGGGTGTCAGGTGCGAACGGATGGCTGTCATATACACATCAACCCGGTTGCCCTTGCGTTCTACTTTTGTTTTTCCTTCGCCCAAAGAAACAAAAGGGCTCTTATTTTCTTCCAGTTTATAGAACTTAGTAGAGTTAGGCTCTACCAAAGTTGCCGGGATAGCTTCTGCATAGTGAGGCTCGCCCACGGTGGGGAAGTCGAGCAACAATTGCATCTTGTCGCCAGAGATGTCGTACAACTGTGCCGATTGTGCCAACTCGGGGCCTGTAGGCAAGTAACGGTCTTTGGTAATTTTGTTGTAAGCGATCAGATATTTGCCGTGGGGTTTTTTGGTAGGGCCGCCCGGCACAGACAAGTGACCTACTGAATAATAGGTAGGAACACGATCTAATACCTGCAATGATTTTACATTCCACTTTACAACTTCTGAACTCACAAAGAATGAAGTGTAGGCATTTCCGTTAGCATCAAATTCGGTATGCAAAGGACCCAGGCCCGGCTTCTTCACTTCGCCATACAAGGCAGACTCATATTTGATAACCGGAATGCCGCCAAAATCTCCTTCAAATTCTTTGTTGGCAATAGCATTTTGAATTTTGGTGAATGAGAACACCGGAATCAATGCGGCCAATTTTCCTGAGCCTACAATGTATTCGCCACTGGGGTCTGTGTCGCAGCCATGCGGAGATTTAGGACAGGGGATAAAGTAAACCATATCCTTCAACTCGGTCGGGTCAAGCATCAATACTTCGTTTAAAATTTCGGAAGTAGCCGCATCGGTCTTTTCATCAATGAAGTTATGGGCATACTTCACATTTTTCACTTTTTTGCCTTTGCCGGCTTTCACATACTCTTCAGCTTTCTTCCAGTTGACGGCCATGATAAAGTCTTTATCGCGTTGCGAAGCATTTACTTCTAACAGTGTGTATGCCTGCTCAGTGTTGTAACAAGAGAAGAAGAACCAGCCATGCGAGGGGCCTTTGCCTGCACGTGCCAAGTCAAAGTTTACACCGGGTGTTTCAATTTGAAAAGCAATTTTCATTTTGCCCGAGGTCGGTTCTACACTTACAAAACTTACCGTTCCTTTAAAATTTTTCTTGTAAGAAGAAATCGGCACATCGCGGTTGTCGCCTATCGGTACGCTAAAGCGCGTGCCGGCCACCACATATTCAGAATTTTCGGTGATGAATGGCGAAGAGTGGTTACCGGCACTATTGGGCAATTCAATAATTTCGGTCGTGCGGAATGTCTTCAGATCTATACGTGCCAAGCGGGGTGTGTTGTTGGCATTACCGAAAACCCAGCGGCCATCGTGCTCGCCATTGGTAACAGATAATGCAATGTGGTGTTGGTCGTCCCACGGAACGAATCCATGTGAAGTGTTGAGCATGGCTTTAGATTGTTCGCTGTAGCCATAACCACTTTCGGGGAACACGGAAAATACAGGAATGATGCGGAGCAAGCGGCCGGATGGTATTCCATAAACCGATACCTGCCCGTTGAAGCCGCCCGATACAAAATTGTAAAATTCATCATGCTTGCCGGGGGCAACATATACTTTCTCTGCTGCCCCGCTGGTGGTAACAGACTCGAGGCCTTTCGGTTTGCAGCCGATTAATGTCAGGGATATGGCCGCTGCCGTTATCCCCAACGAAAACAGTTTGTTTCTATTTATCATGGTATTGTTAGTTTGGGTTGGTATTACTTTTCTCCGTCATTTTTACGCATGAACTCCAGAATATCGCGTGCATCACCGATGGACACGTTTTGATTGGGCATGCGGGTAAGGCAAAGCTCCAGCAACTTTTGTGCTTCCTCATCTTTATCCAACATCACATCTACGTTGAGGATCATGTTCATAATCCATTCAGGTTGTCTTCTTTTTGTTACATCTTTCCAACCCGGGCCTACCAGGCGCTGGTCATCTAATTTATGACAAGCCTGGCATTTCATTTCGTAAATGGCCGTGCCGCGTGTAACACGTTCTTGATCCAACGGATGCGTCAGCTTTACTTCCTTGATGGCTCCAATGCCTTTGGTTACATCAGCTTGGTTGGCTTCCGGGCCAGACTCTTTTGCATCTTGATGAGTAGGCAACTCTTCAACTACTTTGGATTTGTCGGGGGCACAACTGAAGAGCGAAATGGCTGCTACAGCTATGGGTAAGAGAATTTTTTTCATGGATCTACTGATTTTTAGTTTGTTATATTCAAACTTATTACTTTTTGAATTGTGGTTCAAACCTATAACAGCGGCACGAGGGGCAATATGACTAACTTCAAGGGGCTACCTGATTTTTGTCAGGAGGTAAAAATAAGGCGGTTTAGAACCAGCCCGGCTGATAAACCCACCAGCAGTATTGGGTGGTTTCTTACAAAATATTGGATAGGCAAAGCCTTTATAGTTATCTGTTTCGTTCGCGTATCTATCACCCGTTTCTTGCCAATATAGGCATACGATTGTGAGTAGAACTAATGCGTTTCCCCCCCCTCAAAAGAATGCCTGTTCATAAAAAAATAGCCACCCAAATTAATGGATGGCTATTTGTTTTACTTACCCAAAAAGGGTTTTAGAATTTAGGATTCTTTACGGGTGCGCTCGAACCGGACGGTGGATTAAGCACAATTTCATCTGCAGGAACATCCCAGTAATCCATGAAACTGTAATCAAACGTTCCAGTCTGTATCACATCATTGTCATCCAGATAATTTAGGTTATAACCACCCCCGCCACTGGCTATGGAGTAAGTCCAGCCCCATCTGCGGCTGTCATAGTACGACACGCCTCTGAACAACAACGCTACCCTGCGTTCGCGTGTCAACTCACCAAGCGCTTGGTCTTTGGTTAACCCCGTACCCGATACGGCAGCAATACCCGCCCCTTGATAGGTGCGAATCTGATCTACTATGGCCAGCCCTCCATCAATATCACCGGTTTGTATCTTGGCCTCGGCTATCATCAGCGCATTTTCTTCATAACTGCTCACCATGTACAATTGATAAGCGCCATCATTAAAACTGCCGTAGTTTACTACACCCGGTGCTCCCAACCCATTGGGCTCTACCCGGTACCTGACACTGAAAATACCGTTTGACCAAACGTCCGGCTCTACGGGAAAATTGTTTGTAAAGCGGGCATCACCGGGTTTATAATTCTGCACAAAGCGTTCTGTAATTTGAAATGTGTTTGACTCGGTAGGCCCAATGGTAAGGGCAGACGTAGTGCCTCCCAGAGTAGTATAGATTGGGTTCAGCGTGGTGCTTCTGCCTGTAAAACAATTATCGCCTTGCTGAATTCCGTTTCCACCATCGCACAATGTTAAAATAGCCGCCCAATCAGCCGCTGTCATGGCAGGGATCAGTGCGTTAGAAATAGTAGCCGATGAACTTCCATTTACATAAGGAGCCAGTTTGTTCACCAGAATATTTCTGGCTTTCATGGTGTTAATGGTTCTCCTCCATTCTGCTCCGGAAGGCACCTGCCCCTGTCCAACCTGAAAGAAGGCAGGTATTAATTGTGATAACACATTATAGTAGTCTGCCGGACTGCCACTGGCATTATCCGTATTGGATATGGTCTGAATGGTAGCTGCTGCAGAATCGTAATAAAGGTTTGACTGTGCAATAACAACATCTTGGGTTACATAGTTATTATTAGTGGTAAAGGCGTTGTTGTCGGTTTTATACTTATCAAATATCAAACCAGCGCAATATTGCGAGCCAATGGCTGCATAGGCATATCCCTTCCAAAAATAACACCAGGCTTTATAGGTATTTTTCTTATCGGCTGCATTGCCTGTAAAATGGATAGTAGGGATCAGAGGCAATAACCAATTCATGCTGTTGTTCAACGTGTACATACCAGACCATTGATAGTACGTTACATTTTCACCGGCACCTGTAAATGCCCGTGTATTGAATGTACGGATCAACTGTGTCTGCGGTGTGGAATTGGTGAAAAAAGCGGGACCTCCGCCTGTCGGGGTAACACTTATCGGCAAGTTGATATTACTGATATTTTGGTTGGATGACTGTGCTCCAATCACATCTGCATTTAACTCCGCATAACTGTAGGGCAAGGAGAAATAAGAATCGCCCAGCCAACCCATTTGGTACACAAAACCATCAATCCAGGTTGCTCCTTTGAAGAGATTGATTAAACCTGCCTCATTGTTTATGTTCCCAATTAGTGTAGGCGCATTGGGGTTTTGAAGCTTTTCAAGCTGCTCGGTACACGAAGTCGTTGCCAAGGCAACCATCAGTACCGATAATGAATAGGAAAGAATTCTTTTTTTCATGTCAAAAAAAATTTTCGGTTCGAAATTTAAAAACCAATATTTAATCCCACCTGGTAAGACCGGATGTTCGGAATCGTGCTGTGGTCTATACCGCGGTCGAAAGATGAGTTAGATGCTCCCGAGCTAACTTCCGGATCTGCCCCCGTATATTTAGTCCAGGTCATAATATTTCTGCCTGTTAACACGAGTTGAAGTCTCTTGAACGACTTCATCGGGAACACTTTGGTGAAATCAACTGCTATCTGCACGTTTCTTAAACGTAAAAACGAGTTGTCTTCATAAAAGAAATCTTTTGTTCCGTTGTTGCCCGGTCCATACAACGACCCCAACTGGTTATAGTACATACCTGCCCAATAGGCAGTATAGGCTTTTGCTTCTCCGTTGTTGATGCCCGGTATGGCCACCTGCTGTTGGAAGTCTTTGTGAATTCCATCGCGGTACATCCACTCTTTCGTTTGATTATAAAGTCTGCTGCCGTTCAGCCAATCGAATTGGAATGAAAACGACAGGAAGTTTTTATAAGTAAATGCGTTAATGAAGGCCATATTAAAATTAGGGTTGGGGTTACCCAATGGCTGGGCAATGTTTGAAAACTGAACCTGATAGGAAGTTACATCTACTACCCGTCCATTTACCATGGCATATTGGCTAATAGGTGTGTTGGTTGCTGTATTGTAATCTACTAATTCCGGATCGGTAAGGCTGCGGATTGCTTTAAACCCATACAACTGGCCAATAGGCTTGCCGGCTGTTAACACCAAGCCCGAGCTGCCGGCTGCAGAAGTTAAGATGATATCCCCACCCCCTCTAATAGAGGCAATGGATGACAACTGGCGGTTGAAGTTGGTCGTTAAATCCCAAGTGAAAGTTCGCGATTTATAAACCGGAATACTCAATTGGAAAGTTGTTCCGTGCGACTCCAAACCGATTGAGTTGGTCGTGACTGACGGTTGGCCTGTAGAGGGCGCTAATGGCACATTAAAAATCACATTATCGCTTGTCCTGCTCCATACCGTAACTGATCCGTTGATGGCACTCAGCCAATCGCCTTTCCCGACTTTTACCGTAAAATCTGTACCCACTTCTTTTTCAGTAGATACTTCTACCTTCAGGTTGGGGTCATTGGGTGCCTGCTGAAATGCATAGTAATTGCCTGTACCTATATTCCCTTGATTGAAAATCGGAATGCGTTGATACGGTTGCGGCTGAATACCGGCCTGACCGAATGCAGCCCGCACCTTAAAGTAAGGCAAAATTTCTCCCACCTTTTCATTTTGCCAGAAAGTAGATGGCAAAATATAACCATCAGCATGGGGGAAGGTGAAAGGGGCAGAGCCTTTTCCAAATGCGGAAGAATAATCGCTCCTGAAACCACCGGCTATACCACCATAGCTTCCAAAATCTATTTTTTGGTTTAATAGGTAACCAAAGGTTATAAATCTAGCCTCATAGTCTGCACCAACACCTTGGCTTGCTGTAGATGTAATTTTAAAGGGTGGCGATAGGGGTAAATTCAATCCGTAAAAATCCACTTCGTTATATTTATTACTGCGGTAGTCGTAAGAAATCTGTGTAGATGTTTGGATCGGCAGATTGATTTTAAAATCTTCTTGAAAATCGGTTCTGATATAGGCCGATGCAAAAAGATTTTGCAGCGAAGAGGTATATTGATAATTATCTATCTCTCCCTCATTGTTGGCTGAATTATAGTTGGAAGTGTACGTTATGTAATAGTTGGAGTTATCATTTAAACTCTGATTAAAATAAGTCCAACGGGCATCTTCATTGCGGTAGTTCATGCCATACTTGGCATCTAACTCTAAAAATTTATTGACTTTGTAATTCAGGTCAAAATTTTGAATCACATCCACCTTATTGTCTATCGCTTGCGAATAGTACTTACGATAATAAGGGTTAAACCCGTTAACACCCAAGAAGCTACCACCAGGCTGATATACCGGTGGTGTGCCATCTGCCATGGTAAATGTTAAGTCCATAAAGGAAGGCGTATTTAAAAAACCGTAAACACCATTTCCTTGCGACCCTGCCTGGTTGCCCGATCCGTATCCTACACCACCCGGAGCACCCAAATTTGGCCCCATATCGTTGCGGGTATAAACCACTTGTGTGGTACTGCGCAGTGTAACACCACGAAATAACTCGGTGCCCAAATTAACAGACAAATTAGTCCTGTCTAAACCACCATAGTTTAAGATATTGGTAAGCGTGTGGTTGTTTGAGACCGTTATGTTGTAATCTGTTTTATCGGTACCACCCCGTAAACTGATACTGTTATTGGTGGTAAACCCTTGTTTAAAGATTTGTTTGAAATGATCATAATAATGGATATTCCCCTTAAACGGCTGGTCGTTGACATTCTGGAGTCCTAATATTCCATATCGTGAAGCAGCACCTGATGTTGAGGAGCCAAAACGATACCGAACACCCGGCAAGTTGCCTATCGGCCCAAATGTCAATACAGTTCCCGAGCCGTTTACCAAGTTACCGCTTGCATCGGTTTGGTAGGGATGCAAACTTATCTTCGCCAAGTTGTTGTTAACATTGATGTTTTCGTTCACCGCATAGCTTGATGAAACATCTATGTTGAATGTTCCTTTTCTTCCTTTTTTAGTAAAAAGCTGAATAACTCCATTGGCGCCTTGTGCACCATATAAGGCTGCGGAAGCTGCGCCCTGCACTACCTCTACCCGCTCAATATTAGAAAGGTCTATGGAGTTAAGGTCAGTTCCTCCCAGCCCTACGTTACTGCCCACCTGAACCCCATCTACTAAGATGAGCGGGCGGGTACCGCCCTGCACGGTGTTGATACCGCGCAATACAATATTCACGGGGTCGCCTGGGTTTCCACTGGTAGAAGTAATTTGTGCGCCTGCTACTTTACCTATCAAAGCCTGGTCTATGGAAGCGGTAGGAGCTGCCGGTAATTTATCAGATGAAATAGCTTCCACCGAAATGCCCAGTTTCTTTTTGTCCGTGGCTACCCCGGCACCCGTTACAACTACTTCGGTAAGTTGCTTAATGTCGGAGCCCAACTGAACATCTACTACTGCACGTGCGCCCACCTCCACTTCCAAGGTCTCCAAGCCGATGAAACTATACACCAGCGTACCTCCCGATGAGGGGACACTGATACTATACTTTCCGTCTCCATCCGATACTGTTCCGTTGGTGGTTCCCTTCAGAACTACGTTTACGCCAGGCAAGGCCGACCCATCTTCTTTGGAGGTCAGCTTTCCTGTTACTACCCGGTCTTGCGCCCATACGCTGATGGCAAAACCGAATGAGAAGCACATAAGTAAAAACTTCTTCATCATAGGTTTAGGTTTAGATTAGATTTAGGTTAATAAAAAGTAGGTGTAAGATAAAATTGAAATCTAATCCAGCAAAAGTTTTTCACCTTTTTCTACCAAATAAGCTATTTTAAATGGCAGTCACCACCAAATAATCAGCTTTAAAAGGTTACTTTCTAAGATAAAATTGTGTAAACACTTACGAACACGTGTTTGTAAGGGCTGAGAGAGTCTATAAAAAAAGGCTGCCTTTTTGGGGCAGCCTTTTTTTAAACTTTGTTTATTACTACTTAGAAATAATCAAGGTGTTTCCATTATACGCACCTCCATTATAGGTAAAGTTTAAAACCAGCTTAATGTAGCCTACGCAAGAAAACACATAGCCCGAACCGGCTGTATATTCTGTATCACTAGTACTATACCCACCGCTGAGTTGTTTGGTCACAGTAGCCACCCCAGAGTTAGGGTCAACCGTGATAACCAAACCATGGTGGTTGTTTCCATAAGTTGCCGGATATTCGTTGATGATAATATTATTGGCATCAACCACAGAAACTGTAAGCGGGTCTCCGGGGTTGTAATCTTGCCAGTCATCCTGTACAACATGGTAGTTCCCCGCAGCATCAGTAGCTACAAAAGGGCAGGTAACAAACACCACCAGGTCTTGAAACAAATTTTGATAGACAGTGCCCGACAGTAAACCGCCAGCAGCCGTTTCCGTATTGTTTTTTGACCACAGAGTACCATCAGTAGCTGTTAATTTGTTTCTTAGAACTACTTGTTTTCCGGGCGTAAAATTAGCAACCGGCTGGTTAAGAGCGGTGGCTACATCATTTAACGTTACCGAATAAGTAGTGTCGGGTAATGTAATTGTTTTTACATGGGTTTCTACACCAGCTACAACCACAAAAACATCTAATTGCTTGGCCGGTTGGGGGCCGCTCAATGCCATTTTAGCATGAAATGCAGATGTCGGTTGGTTATAGTAGAAAAGTGTGCTACTGGGGTTCCCCACGATGTAGGGATAAACACCTTTAACAGTAGTTTCGCTAAAAATACTATACGGGTTTTGGCAAGAAAATGCCAAGAGTATTCCGCAGAACAGTGATAAGATTTTTATTGCTTTTTTCATAATGTCTGGTTATTGGTTATTAGTATAACGGCAAGCCCGGATCCCAAAATACTTTTGTATCTACACCGGTCTTTTGGGTGATCGCAGAGTTTCTGTTAACAGCTGCAGCCGGGTAATACGCACTCCGGATGTAAGGATCGGAAGTATCGGTATTATCATGAGCCAGCAGGTATTGCATGCCCGAAGGGTAGCCCGTTCTGCGGTAGAGGTTGTAAGCCTCGATTCCATTTCCATAGAGAGCAATATAAAACTCCCTGCTGGAAATATCTAACTGGCAGCCCGGTGTGCCCAATGCAGGGGCAGGAGCAGCGGCAAACCAATTGGTTACCCAGGCGTAATAGGTGGCTTTTGCACCCACAGCGGGTGCGGCCGCGTTAAGGGCGGTAACACGAGCTGCCGGTATAGGTACATTTGCTACGGACCCGAAAGCAACTACTTTTTCAACAGAATTTTTTACTCCTGCCAAGAAAGAAGACGGTGCGTCTATCCCTGAACTGGAGCTTGAACTCAGGTTAACACCCAGTGTCATGGCGGCTTCTGCTTTTAAAAATTCAGTATAAGAACTTAACCAAATCGGAGCAATACCTCTTCCCTGTCCCCCCAAGTTAATAGAACCTCCACCTGAAATTGGAACAAATGTACTATTATCATACAAGCCCCCAGCCGGATAAACACCATAGGTTGTTCTAAGTTGTCCATCGGGTGGAATACCTGAGTTGTCTCCATGATCGCGACCCCAGTAGCCGGTAGCTACCGATACACCCACATTACCTAATTGACAGAAAGGCATACCACTGCTGGGATACCAATAACTGTAGTTTGAATACCAAGTTGGGGCAACCTGAGTTTCGCAAGGAAGAGCAGTTTGAGGGATAGACGTAGTTCCGATTGGGTTTCCATTCTGTCTATAAAAATAAAATCTTCTGCGCGGGTCATCAACAGTTGATCCATTGATGACTGTTTTCTCAGCCACAGCAACATACATAAACCAGTTTCCTATAAAGTCACTGGCACCAGAAGAATTATAGTTGTTGTTAAACTTAGGGTGCCTTGAATTAGGGTTGGTGTAACTAGTGCCGTAAGCAAACTGAAAATCTTTGCCACCGGCAGGATCGTCAATAACATTTCCGCCAGCCAAAATTGCAGCCATAGATGTGGCTATGGATGATTTGTCCGCACCGGGTGCTTGTGCCACATTCAAATAATACTTCAGTTTTAACGTATTGGCTAAGGCGACCCAGTTGGTGGTACTGCCCTTATAAAAAACATCAGTAGCTGGTAAAGTAGCTGACGTTTTCGCCAGGTTAGCTATGGCCGAATCCAGCGATGTTTTGGCTACTGTGTACACGCTACTACCCGGATCAACTGTTGGGTTGGTGATGGCCGCACCTCCGAAAGCTTTTGAATAGGGAACATCACCAAAAAAATCTACCAACGTCATCAGCGTATAGGCCTGAAGAATCTGGGCAATAGCCACATGTTGATATTTTTTTTGAGCCGCACCTTGCGCTATAATCGTTTGGGCATTGATCAACACCCCCTGATAAGCATCGCTCCAAGCACCATCGTAACTTTGTGCGTTGTAGGCATTTCTGTTCAACGGACCGTACATAATCTCCTGCCGGGTAAGTGTTGTCCCGATGTTTGACATGTCCCAATAAAAATTGGTAAAATTCAACTGAACGCTGTTTAGTACAAGATCCAAGTTACCTTGGGTTGTCAGCGGCCAATTGGGGTTCTGCAAATTATTAGATAAATCATTGCAAGAACTTACAACCAACACACAGCTGATTGCAATATATATGAATCTTTTTTTCATGTTTCTATACATTAAAATTGTTAGAAAGTGAGGTTGACATTTACACCATAAGTTTTCCCGGAGGGCGAAGTCATATACTCAAACCCTCTTCCGTTACCAACCCCTAAGCTGTTTTGCTCCGGGTCAACATGTGTATATTTCGGAAGGCCAAGACCCCGATACCACAAATTACCGCCTGTTACAGAAATAGCCGCTGCTTTGATATACTTTGTTTTAACCAACATGGATTGCGGTATATTGTAGCTCAACGAAATTTCTTTCAGGCGAAGAAGCGTAGCATCATAAACCTTTGTGTCGTCTGAGTTATTGAGTAACCCATTGAAATACGCATCTGCTGCCGACACCATTACCCGGTTAGGCGATCCATCTACATCGCTCACGCCATTCAATACTATCGGAAGTGTTCTATTAAAGTCTGTATCTTTTGTCAGACCTCTCGATAACAAGATGTTAGAGGTAGTGGAGTAAAGTGACCCGCCTTGAATAAAATTCCATTGCATACGGAAGGTGAAACTTTTATATGACAAAGTAGAAACGCCTGTGAGTTTATAGTTGGGGTTGGGGTTACCAATAATAGAAATCTGTGTGTCTTTATCCCAAATTCCAGTTGACTGAGAAACCAAGAAATTACCATGGGCATCCCGGGTACGGGCAATTCCCATAATCGCGTTAATCGGTTGCCCATCAATAGCAAAGTTGCCCAAGTTAGTATATCCCGACAACGAAATCTGTTTAGCATACGAGGGCATGTCATACACCTTGTTACGATACATGCTGTATATAGCCTCCAGTTTCCAATTCCAATTGTTTGAGCGGACAACGTTCACACCAATGTTGGCTTCAATACCCTTGTTATAAAGCGATCCAGCATTCACTTGGTACACACCGTACCCTGTTGAGGGGTCTAACGGCCTGTCTAAGATTTGCTTTGTTGATGTTTTATTGAAGGCGGTTAAATCAAAGGTAACTCGGTTATCAAAGGCTCTACCCTCAATACCAACTTCAATCTCTCCTAACAGTTCTGGTTTCAAGTTAGGGTTTGCCAACCGTCCATTCGTGTAGTTCAGGTTGAGAACTGTACCGGTAGGGCCTACAAATGCGTTGGTGGAAAGACCTAAAGACTGACGGGTTGAGTAAGGATCCGGAAAGCGGGCACTGGTAGCATAACCCGCGCGTACTTTCAGGTAGCTGAGGTTTTTGCTTCCAACAAGTGCCGGTATGGCATCCGACAGGATGATGGAAGTACTTGCACTTGGGTAGAATATGTTTCTATTGGCTGCCTCTACAGTACTGCTCGATCCGTATCTGCCGCCTAAATTCAAGAACACCATGTTTTTATAGTCAAAAGCAGTCTGCGCAAAGACACCCAAAGAAATTTGTTTTGTTTTGTAGTCAAGGTCATTTCCGGCCTCATCTACGTCTTGGTGTGTTACAAAATTAGAATGGTCAATTAAACCATAAACCAATTGTTGCTGGCTGAACATACCGGTTTGGTTATAGCCATAATCGCGGTAATTAAATCCTGCATCAACATTAAGACCAAAGTCACTTCCAAAGTTAGTTCGGTAGTTACCTAACACATATTGATCAAAAATCGTGTGTAAGGCAACTGTGCTACGGTAAGCTCCTTGATTAAAGTTTGCTCCTGAGCCCTTATTAACGAAGAATGAGCCTTCTTCAGAATAAGCATCCCATCCGGAGCGGTATGTAAACGAAAGGTTTTTCAACGGGCTATATCTAAATGCCAGTTGGCCGTATGTTCTAGTGGTTCTTTGACCGTTGCTGGAGTTAGCCGCAGTCCACCGAGGGTTGGTTATATCGTTGGTAGGGCGATAGTAAACTGCTGAATTATCCAAGGGGTTTTGGTAAGGCAGCCCCATCAGGTCAATTGTTCGGGGTGTGTACCACACGTCAGCAAAAAGCGATACACCACTTGAAGCTCCACTACCAAAACTCACCGCTGTGGGAGGTTGTATTACATTAGATCGTACAAAATTGAATGTTCCGCTAAAGTTAAATTTATCAGAGATATCAAAAGATCCACCTAAGCCAAAATTTACCCTTGATGTGGTATTTCCGGGTGAAAAACCATTGGTATTTTGAAAACCTACGTTGGCATTTAGCTTAGCTCTTTCCGTACCACCGGAAATATTGATAGAGTTGGTTTGTGTGTAGCCGGTATTAAAAAAGCGCGGAACACTGTTATAGGGTTTGTACGCATATTTGGCACCTACATATTGCGGAAAAGCTACGTTCAATGCCGGTCGATCGTAAGGGTGGCTAATTAAATGTCCATCCATTGGGCCTCCCCAGTTGCTGTAATAAGCTACACCGCTGATCTGATTGTAACCACCTCCCCAATGATCTTGGTAATCCGGAAACTGGGCAACGGTTAATGCACTTACTGAACTGTTAAAATTGACCGTAACAGGTTCCTTGCCTTTTTTCATGGCTGCAGAGCCATTTTTGGTTGTAATGAGGATCACACCATTGCGGCCCGCTTCACCATAGAGCACTGTAGCATTCAATCCTTTTAAGATGCTGATTGACTCAACTGAGTTGGGATCAATATCAAAAAAGCGGCTGCCTGTTTGGCTTCCATAAACGAAATTAGACTGTGAGTTGGTTCCCCCATCGAAAGCCACCCCGTCAATAACAAACAAAGGCTGGGTGCTACCGGTGATAGACGAGAATCCGCGAATGTTAATGTTTGTTCCGCTACCGGCCAAACCGCTTGTCTGGGTTATATCAACTCCGGCAGCTTTTCCGGAAAGTACCCTCATCACATCACCTTCAGCGCGTTGATTGACCAACTCAGACCCTACGGTAGCTACTGCATAACCAAGACCTTTTTTCTCTTTGGCTATACCAAGCCCTGTAACAACAACTTCCGAAAGCTGCCTGATATCACTGGCAAGCTGTACATCTACAACCTGGCGTTCGCCCACCGCAACTTCTTGTGATTCATATCCGATAAATGTAAACACCAAGCTACCTCCAGCTGGTACTGAAAGTTTGTAGCCCCCATCGGAGTCTGTAACAGTACCTCCCGTGGATCCCTTTATCACAACATTTACACCGGGCAAAGCACTGCCATCTTCTTTAGCAGTCACTTTCCCCGTCACCACCCGGTCTTGCGCCCATACGCTGATGGCAAAACCGAATGAGAAGCACATAAGTAAAAACTTCTTCATCATAGGTTAAGGTTTAGGTTAATAAATTAAGATTATCCAAATGTAAATCAAAAGTAGAGTAAAAATAAAATTACATCACACTTATTGTGGTGTAAATAGCTTTTGTAGACAAAATAAATAGAAATGTTTATTTAGATTTAAGAAAGTATTAAAACTAAATAAACAAATGTTTCAAGTTCTGATTTTTTATTCCTCACTCATCCCATGGGTGAATCGGTATCTACATTAGATATGATGCCTCTTCAAACAGATTGTATAAAAATAAAAAAGGCTGCCTTTTTGGGACAGCCTTTCTATTTATTAATTAAAGACTTCTCTGCTATTTATGGATCATATATGTCCAGGTATAATTATTTGGTGCCCCAAAATTATAAGTTACATTCAGCGTAATGGTTGACCTGCATTGATCGTACGTGCCGCTTCCAGACGCAACACCACCCTCGCTTGTCGTTTGCTGAGGGATTGTAACCGTCTGATCTGACCAAGAGGTAGAAGTATTAAACATAGCATATACTACTACAGCCGCTCCGTCACCAAAGAAATTAGCAATGAGTAATTTGTTGGGGTTACTAGAATCTTGCGTTATAGTAAGGGCATCATTCGATCCGTTGAAAGTTCCAGAACCTACCTGAGTTACAGTGCCCTCATTTCCGGTCCAAGCCCCTACCCAAGACGCGCCATTAAATGCACAATGGGTATCCTCTACCGTAGCCCAAACATTGGTAGTAGAAGATAAAGTGAACACGGCCGAATCGCCCGAAATATTTGCAGGCTTCGGGCTTGAGTTAGACCAATTGACTGTGTAGAAGTTCTTGGAAGAAATATAGCTGCTGGTATTATAATCCCACAGTTTAACCAAGAATTGCTGACCTACCTTCAGTTGTCCGAATGGGTTGTATGTTTTTCCATTGTCTGTAGAAAAGTACAATCCAGTATTCAATTGATCTTTGGCAATAGAGGATGCCGATAGATCAACCCGGGATGTAAAGTTATAGGGATTCCCTGTGGTGGTAGAACAAGCCCAAATAGCTGCTACCAGTACCCCAACTAAAATCTGACTAAATATTTTCATTTTCATATTTGCTCATTTTAAAAAATCATTGATGAACCATAACATCGTGACAAACCCGGAACGTACCATTAGAATTAGTCCACTGATAGTATAAATCAAATGTTTTCGTAATCGGATTATACGTGCTGTGAGGCGCACCCGGACCTTGCAATGGACCAAAGGCAGCTACCAGTGTTAGCGGAGAAGCGCACGAGCCATCGTTGGCAGGGCAAGTAGAAGTAATTGTTACTGTATTGTCAGCATTAACTTTTAAATTCTGCGCTCCGAGGAAAGATAGTGCCGACCCTTGACCTATGTGTGCCCAGCTATTGGCTGCATTGATAGTAACAACATTAGTGGTAAAACTCCACGGTATTGCAGCGGCAATACTACTGGAAGATAGGGGTGCCTTTGCTACCGGATCCCACCCTGCATAATCAGTTGCCACATTAAAATTCCAACGTGTGCCGTTAGATGTATAAGCACCATCATAGGGGTTATGATAAAAATTGTAGAGTATCGCTCCTTGGTTTGAACTTACAAGATAACCTGAAGGCGCTCCTGTAATAGCAATCGGCAATACATAATTAACACCTGGTGTATTCGGGATGCTCGCTTCCGTTAAAACAACTTTAAACGTAGCCGAACGGTTATTATTTCCCAATTTATCTTTACCGGCCACCACCGTAACCGTTGCCGGGATACTATATGCTACCGATGGCAACATAACACCCGCAACATGGCTTGTGTCTTTGTTGTAAACATCTATGGCTGCTTGGCTGACTCCTAAATTGAGTATAACGTTACTTGACGGTGCATTAGCTCCGGTAATGGTAACAGTAACCGCAATCGTATCAGTAGCGTTACCCGAAAGCGTTGCTGCAATGGCTGTTCCAGGTGTTTCACCCAAAATAATGGCCGTGGGCGTTACGGCACTGAAATCTATGTAACGGTCATCTTTTAGACACGCTGACGCAAGTACCAGTGTAACCAATGTTACCAGTACTATATTGAACGATATGTTTTTACTTTTCATTTCTCGTTGTGATTTTATTTGTCAATCATTTTAACAATCAAGGTTGCCAAAATATTTTTGAAGTAAACTGTGCATTGTTGGGCAGCGAAGGCACGTTTGATGCATTAACATTCAACTCAGTTTGTGGATACAACAGGCGAATTGGAACTACCACTGATGTAATCAGTTTATTAGGATCCAAAGATGTAGGCAGATTGTTAGGAAAGCCTGTTCGTCTGTAATCGCACCACGATTCCATGGGGTTGATCGAAGTGTTAGCTGCCCATTTTTGAACAATGATAGCCTGCAGCTTATCTGTTGATGCTGACCAGTCAACATTTACCTTGCCTGATGTATAATAGGTGGAAGCTGCTGCTGCAGCATTGGGTACTCCTAATGAAGTAAACGATGCAGTAATCCCTTGTTGATAAAGGGTTTGCTGGCTTCCCGCATTAAGCCAACCCCTGAAGGCAGCTTCAGCCTGAAGGAAATAGCTCTCAGCAGCAGACAAGAACGTAACTGGTGCATTAGGCCCTGCCAGCACACCTATACCCATACCGCTGGTGTTTGCCGTTACATAGGCAGTTGTGGGTGGAGTGCCCCAAGGAATACTAAAATAGGGTTTTGATTTACTGTCAACACCCGGAGCATCGCCTGGGCTTCTAAAAAAATAATCAACCCTCGGGTCATTGTTTGTTTGAAAAAAAGATAAGCTATAAGCAGACGTTCTGTTGAAATCCCGGTTGCCCACATCGCCCCCTACACCCAAACCATTTGCTTCCCAAAGCGGATTTTGTAAGCCTGCAGATTTTTGATACCCGGGGTTTATAGTAGCATCAGCCGTCAAAAATTGAGCACCGTCAGCCACAAGTTTTGCAATCTCAGAAGTAATAAACGAAGCTTGGGCAGAAACTGCCGATTGCCTGAGCAACAACCGCAACCGCATGGTATTAGCCAAGGCAATCCAATTGTTCATATTTCCACCAAACATAACATCTGTAGTTGCAGGCATAGGCTTGGCGTTACCTGTACCCTGTGCTGTCTTTATAATTAAAACGGCAGAGTCAAGCTGACCAAGCAAATTATTATAGATGGTTTGATCTACATCATACGATGGTGTCAGGTTTTTAAAACCCTGCAGCGACTTTGTGTAGGGCACGTTTCCATAACAATCAACTAAAGTATGAAAATCATAAACCCTCATGATTTTTGAGATAGCAACATAATAGGCCAGACTGGGAGTATGCCTTGTTGCCGACTCTACAAACATGTAGTTTTCTGCATTGAGGTAAAGATCTGTCCAAATACCCTGGTAACTGGTATTAAGCAATCTGAAATTTTGAGTTACATTTCCTGCGAGGGAATATGTACCGGAAGCTGCCCAGTATCCTGCCCAGTAGGCTGAAAAACTGGGGGCATCGTTAGTATGAGCAAATGCTGTTGCTACCAAAGCTCCAGACAACACAGGGTCAGGAACCGTAGTAGAGGGCGCATTGGGGTTGGTATTAATATTCAAAAAATTGCCACAACTAGATAATATCAAGGTTGCTAATAGTATATAGATTAATTTTTGAGTTTTCATTTTTTACTCTATTTAATTTGTCAAAAAGTCAACGATAAATTTAATCCATAAAGCTTAGTGGGTGGTGTTTGAAATGCTGTGGTTGTACCATTTGCATTGCTGTTATCACCAGAAAACTCAGGATCTGTCCACTGATTTGACTTCGGTCTCCACATCAACAGATTCCTTCCTGTTAAACTAACCGTTGCATTTTTTATAACTTTTGTTTTACTAAGAATGGCTTGAGGAATCTGATAGCGCAAAGATATCTCTCTGAGTTTCCAAAAATCTCCTTTGGTTACATAAGGTGCGCCCACTTGGCCGTATGTGCCTGTCCAGAAGTTAACATTCCCCTCAGGAACTGTAAGTGTTTTATTAGGAGAATACGATCCATCAGGATTTTGAATTACTGAATTAGGAAAAACGAACGGTTGGCGACCAGCAGCTGCAGATTGATAACCGATTCCAGAAAACTCAATGTCTCGGCCGAGTTGGTTATAGATAACGTAACCTGCTCTGTAATCAAATAAAACATACAATTGAAATCCTTTCCATGAAATCGTGTTACTTAACCCGAGACGATGTTGTGGATTTGTCTGCCCAAACGGATGGATTCCTGTCGCCCTGATGGGGTTGCCAGTTATCGGGTCAACAACTACGTGCCCTTGTGGGTCTCTTTGAAAATCAGTTGTCTGCAACTGCGCGTAATTAGAACCTACTATGGCATATGATGATGTCACATTTCCAGTAGGGAATAATCCACCTGACAACGCATTAACAAGTCCGCCACCATTATCTGTTACCTGTATCTGATTATATGGTGTACCTCCGGGTGGGGTATAGAGCGATAATACTTTGTTAGAGATAAGATCAGTATAGTTTGCACCGATCGTCCACTTTAAGCCATAGGTGGTTTGAAGGGGCGTTACCTTGAAGTCATATTCCAACCCTTTGCTTTCCATTTCCCCTGTGTTGATCAAAGCATTGGTGTATCCCGCTGTAGGCGAAACTCCAAAACTCAAAGTCTGGTTAGTAGTGTTGGTAGAGTAATAAGCTACACCCAGTGTAATTCTGTTGGCCAAAAATCCAGCCTCAGCCGTTACTTCACGGGCAAAAGTAAACTCTGGTTTTAAATTTTGTGCGATCTGGTTTTGTCCTTGATAAATCACCGGTACACTTCCATTGAGAGAGTAGGCATTCCCTCCTGAATAATTACCTGAAGAAAACACATTTTGCAAACCATACGGACCGATATTTACATTACCCACATGTGCATAAGAGCCGGTAATTTTAGCATAGTTGATAATCTTGTTATCAAAGAGAGCAGGGAAGGCATCTGAAAGCACAAATGCAGCATCAATTTCAGGGTAGCTGAACGTGCGGTTGTTTTGTGCTAACAATGATATTTGGTCTGTTCTGTACGAACCGTGAACTGTCAATGCTTTATAAGTTACACCAGCATCGATATAAGCGGAGAGCCTTCTTGTACGCTGCTCACCATTGCCTCCGCTCAGATTTCCGTTTCTATAGTTGAGGTTGTAAATAGTGGGCAAAAAGGGTTGCAAGGTAGCAGAGGCTATACCAATACCTGATACAAAATCATCATAAACGTTACCCCCTATAATGGCTCTTACGCTAAGATCTTGAGTAAAGTTATGATCGATTGTAGCAAAAGCATCGAGGTTAAAACGTTTTTGAAAAGTATATGCTTCTACCACTCCGGCAGGCACAGTACCGGGTGTATTCAGGCGAGAAGATATGGGATTAACTAAATTAGGATCAAAATAAATCGGCCCGTTTCGGTCAGATTGATGAGTGGTGCGTGCCGTTAAACCAAACCGTGCGGTTAAGTTTAACCATTTTGTGGCTTGATACGAAGGTTCTGCCAACCCAATAAACTCTGAGGTCTTGATGGATCTTCTGTTATTATCTACCAACCAGTATGGGTTAGGATAAAAATCATCATAATAACCGCTGGGGCTTGCCAACGGATTGTTTCTCCAGTCTTTTAAGGTTGTTAACGGAACATGCATGCCTACGTTCATCCAAGCCCAATACACTGATGAAGTTCTGTTTCCAGCTGGTGCAAAGTTTACATTTTGGTCACCCTGCGTATATTGAGTCCGATAGTTAAACTTAAATTTTCCGTATTGTGTTGTGCCATTTACCCTAAATATATCTCTTCTGTATTTATCCCCCGGAGTAACGCCAGAACGATTCATATCTTGAAAAGAGAAATGAACTGAGCCCCGGTCTGTAGATGTCGTTACTGAAATATCATTTTGAGATGTAACACCTGTATTCCAAAATTTCAAATGATCGTTGTACTTAGGGCTATATGTTGTATAGTTCTGCTGTCCGTTAGCTAATGGGTAACCCAGTGGTACCAAAGCCCCATTAAATGCAGGGCCATAGCTTTGGTTTTCATACGCAGTATAAGGCGTTGAAAAGTTGGGGTCTATTGTAAAACTACTGGCCGAATTAAATGCCTCTCCACCATTCAGACCAAACTGTGTTTGCAAATGAGGTAAAAAGTTGATTTGCTCTAATTGTGTATTTGAACTGTAGTTTATTTCTGGTGCTTTATTTTTTGCCCCCGTTTTAGTAGTATAAAGTAACACGCCATTAGATGCGAAAGATCCGTAAATAGCCGATGCGGCTGCACCTTTGAGAACTGAAATGTTGTCAATGTCTAATGGATTAATAGAATTGATGTATGCATTATCCACAGGCATACCATCAAGAACTATAAGAGCCTGATTATTTCCTAAGATGGAACGGTTACCTCTTAGAACAATCCGTGGTGCATTATTAATGCCGTTATCTGTTTGATTAATCTGCAAACCTGAAACTTTTCCACTTAATGCCAACGCAGAGTTGGGCACGCGCGAATAGTTAATAAGTTCGTTACCCACTTTAGCAATAGACGTACCAATACGCTTTTGCTCAGTTGGCACTGCAATACCAGTAACTACAACTTCATCTAGTTGCGAAGCATCGGATGTGAGCACCAGATCAATTACCGTTTTGTCACCAACTTTTACTTCTTCCGTTTTATAGCCGATAAAACTAAACGTAAGAATAGATTCTCCGGATGGAACATTAATTGAAAAATTGCCATCGCCATCAGACACTGTACCTGCCGTAGATCCTTTCAAAACAACATTCACTCCCGGGAGAGATGAACCATCGTCTTTCGATGTCACCTTCCCCGTTACCACTCGGTTTTGTGCCCATACACTGATAGCAAAACCGAATGAGAAGCACATTAGTAAAATCTTCTTCATCATAATTTTTTGGATTAGTTAATAAATTACTTTCGAAAAGTAGGCCTTTACACAACTACCCAAAAAGTATTTCTAAAAAAATTTTGATCTCTAAGAATTATATTAAAGTCATCTATTATTTAAAATAAAATAATGTAAAAAATGGCTCTGTGGTACAATCAGTCAACATAAAAAACTAATAAAAAAATTATAAAAGTGTAACTGCTTGCACTTATTCCTATCATGCAAAAAAATTCAACAAGCATTTTTGTTCTCCTTAATTTTTTTGCTCTTCAGTAAAAAAAATAATGTTTGTCTATAGCATGATTGGAGCAAACAATCAAAAAAAATTTACTCTCTCGAAACGCAAACAACTAGAAAATTATTTTCGATGGAGTTCCGTTGCTTTTGGTAGCAGCGGATTATTTCTTTTTCAAAAAAAACAGGAAACAGAAATTTCCTTTTCACTATCTTTCAGTGAATGAGTGTGTTTCGGTAGGATAAAAATGCTTTCACTTCTTCTTCGTTCCGGAGGCTGTTCTTATTTTGTTTGAGCCAACCTTCGTCTTGATCTTTTTTTTCTATCAATGAGAACAGATGTTTTTTATTGAGGCTTTTTAGCTCGTGTGTGTTTCCTTTCTCTTCGACAAAATAAATATCACGCGGTTCAAATATCCATTCTATTGTTTTCAGCAGTGGGTCCGACTCCTGTTTCACCAGCCTGACAAGTGTGGCTTTTAAGAATTTAATATTTCCATCAACTAAAATCTGAGCAAAAAATTCTCTGCCTTCTACTGCCGTTCCGCTCAATACCTTAAATACTCCCGCCCGGGTTGTATCTGCTGGAGAATAAAAAACAACCGCCCTGATTCCTCCTTGGGCAGCTACTTCAGCGCCTTGGTTATTTATATAATGAATACTGCTGGCATATAGATTTAGTTTAGCTTTAGGAAGTTTATATACATCTCCATTGTTCATAAAGATTTTAACGGGGAGCCATTCATTCTTCCAAAAGCAATTGCCTTTTACATCATTGTAGCTGATGTTTTCTTTTACCAGGTTAGTGGGCACATTATTCCAACCCACTACGTTATTATTATTGAGGTTAGCACCCTGGGCTTGTACATTATTTTGAAATGCAAAATAGATGTTCACAAGAATGACAAGAGCGGATATCAGTTTATTCATTTTGAATAATTTTTTTACGTTGCTAAAGATAGCGGATGGATAACACAACTAAAAAACAAAAGAGGCTGCCTTTTTGGGGCAGCCTCTTTTTTAACTATGGTTAACTTATTAAACTATCTTGATCCTACATATGTCAATACTGCCTTCACAACCATATCAGGGCGGCCATTTTGATGGAACAAATAATTTGCTACAATTTTTTTGCTTGCGGGATCATACAGATTTTCAGAAGACGTTGCAGCAGGATTGATTGAAAAAGTCCTATTTCGCGTGTCAGGAGGTATCGCGTTATAAACATTAACCAACTTGTTGCTACTGTCGAAAACAAAATTTGGGCTGGCTGCTCCAAATCCAGTTGCTCCTCCTGCCGAAGTAAACCCGGGTTGCAAATTATCTCCTCTTACCAAATTCAAAAAAGAGCAACTTGTTAAACTTATCGTGCTTAAGGCTACATTCCCATAATCACGGAATACATTATCATCCGCTATTCCATAAGCTCCCCAACCTGTTGTGTTTAGCGATAAATCATAAACACCGTCATATTGGTTTTTAGGTATAAAGGGTGTGATATTATACCCATTATTTGCGCTGATGACGTAACCAGATTCTTGAACGCTACTGATGCGGTAGGCAAATGCATAGCTGGTGGCTCCAAAATAATCTGCTGATGTAGTTTGTATTTTAAGGTATCCAATGTTGGATCCTTTTGGAATAGTAACAACACCTCCGTCCACCAAGGTAAATGCAGGCGTGCCGGGGCCGCCTGGCATTACATAGTTATTACCCGTGGCTGCATTATAACTGGCCAAGCTATCTGTAGCGGGCACCATGGTTACATGCACATCCTGTTTCGCAGGACCACCGGATGAACTAAGGACAACTAATATTAAGTTATACTCTACTTGACTTGCAGATGCATCTACTGCTAATGGTGTTGCCTGCCAAGTTCCAATGGAGTTGACGGCTACACTAATCACCGGGCTGGTGGCTCCGGGAGGTGTGTTCATTTGGTTTCCCTGGCATGCCGCCAGCAGCAGCAAGCCGACCAGCGCCACTTGAGCAAAAATTTTCATATTCAATAATTTCATAATGCTATTGTTTTATTGTGCCCAAAAAATTAATGATGTCCAAGGTGAAATATTTTGAGGTACATTTTCAGGGTTGTAACGAGCCTCTGTTACCGGGTACAGCAATCGTGTCGGCAGTTTATCGGGCCTCGTGCTTTGAGATTTGATAGAGGCAAACGATGTTCTGGCCGTAGGTCCTACTGTAGCTACATGCGGATAGGTGGTTCTCCGGTATTCATTCCATCCTTCGTGCGAATGAATAAAGTTAAGCGCGATATACTTCTGCGTAATAATCGCTTCTAATTTTTGAGCTGTGGTAGAAGCAGAAGAGTAATCGGCTAAATAATTACCTGCATTGGCGGTAATATAAGCAGCTGCATCTGCAGCATAGTTTAAACCGACAGCCTGCGTGCCATTCGGCAAAGAATACAGATAATTAAAAGATGCGGTGATGCCATTGGCAAAACTCGCTGCGTCTGTCGGGCTGCCGGGAATAGTAATACCTACTAATGCTGCTTCTGCTTGCAGGAAATAACTTTCGGCTGCTGTAAACAAAGGATAGCCGGCATCAGGCCCTTTCAGCACACCGGGTGAGCTACCTGCCGAAGAGGGGGTTCTGTTAGTTCCAGAATACCAAAACGTTCCTTCCGGGCAGCTTGGTACTGTGGTGCTTTCATAACCCAATTGGTTAGTAATTTTAGCGGTGCCCGTAGAGTACAGATAATAAACTACCGTACCACGTGCAGGATCAGCAATTTTATTGCCATCATAAAAGGATAATACAAAAGTAGTAGGCATCCAGGCTTTGTTGATAGCGTTACCGGCATAGTCCCACGCCCAGCTTCCCCACTTAGGGTTTTGTCTTCCATTGTCATTTTTAAAGCCGGGGTTGACCAAAACATCAGTTGTTAAAAATCCACTTGGATCAAAACTGGTATTGGTAAAGGTTGCTTTGCCATTGCCACGTACCATCAGCTTTAGTTTCAGGGTATTGGCAAACTTAAGCCAGTTGGCCATGTTGCCTCCATAAACCACATCTTCTGCTGCTAACGCAGTAGGTGCCGGTACGGCTGCCATACCTTGATTAATTTTTGCTATGGCATCGTCCAGTAAACTGGCTAATTGTACATAAACACTTGCCGCACCATCATAAGTGGGGGTTAGGTTACCTATACCGGCCAATGCCTTTGTATAAGGTACATCATTGTATTCATCTACCAGCAATTGAAAATTGTGAGCCATCATAATTTCTGCAATGGCCTGATAGTAAATAAGCAGTGAATTGCCTTGCGACAAATTGATGATCTGCTGGTAATTCTCAAGGTTCTGGTAAGTATTGCTCCACAGATTTTGTCCGGTGTTATTGGTGTATTGATAGGTTACAAATTCGTTAAACCCACCGTAACCACCGGCATTGGCAGCGTAGCCGCCTGTTTCTGCACCATAAGCGTTATACCCTTCCAACACACGGGCTGATCCCACCAAGGCTGATGATATCAGCAACTTAGGCGTAGAAGAAACCGCAGAGTTGGGGTTGGTATTGATATCTAAATAGGAGTTACAGGCTGTCAGTAAGCCTCCTATCATGATAGCAAACAATATTTTAATATTTGTCTTCATTTTAATTTTCGTTTATTATCAATTAAAATTTAAGATTAAGAGTAGCTCCATAATAACGAACCGGAGGGGTGCTGCTTAAGTCGTTCAGACCTGTTCCATTTCGTCCGTTAGCCGATGCCAAGCTATACTCAGGGTCTGTGTAGTAGTTATCCTTAGCCATCCACAAAAACAAATTGCGGCCCTGTATGCTGATGTCGCCACCTTTAATAAGCTTGCCTCCCAATTTGGTCAAGAAAGGAGACAGGTTATACGTCAATGAAACCTCACGAAGTTTCATGAAATCACCGGAAGTAACATAGTTTGACGTAACCTGACGGTTGATACCATCAGACCAGAATCCGTTATTGCCGTTTCCGTCAATAATAGCCACATTCTTATTGGGGCTGTAAGATCCATCAGGATTTTGGATAACTGAATTGGGATATACGAAACTCTGACGATTGTAAAGAGCAGAGCGGTAAGAAGTACCTGACCATTCCATTTCCGGGCCAATGCCGTTGTACACAGAGTACCCGCCACGATATTCAAACAGAATGCTGAAAGAAAAATTCTTGTATGAAGCGGCTGCGTTCATGCCCAAAATATTTCTGGGTGTTGCATTGCCCAATACCACAATGTTTGATGTTTGCGTGGGCAAACCTGTTGTGCCGTTTACCACTACGCGGCCTTTAGGATCGCGAACATAGTCGTAGCCGGTAATTACAGGGAAGGATTTTCCAGCAAAAACCTGAGAGGCTGCGTTTCCTGAGGTAGCCAAAGTGATAGTAGGCACCAAAGGAGTGATAGAAATAACGCTGTTATTCAGGTACGTGTAGTTACCGCCAACCGTAACGTTCCAGTCTTGGTTTTTGAAAGCTGTTACTTTCAGGTTCGCTTCAATACCCTCGCTTTGTGTTACGCCCACGTTAGTCAACAAAGAGCTAAACCCACTTGCCCAAGAAGCTCCGGTAGAAATGGTTTGGTTGCTGGTTTGCGAGTGGAAGTAGGTAACACTGGCATTAATCCGATCTTTTAAAAGATTGGCATCAACACCAAACTCGTATTGCTTAGTAAGTTCAGGCTTCAAACCTTTAGCAACCAAGCGACTGTTAATTGAATAGCCAGCCAACGATCCATAAGGGAATCCTTGCGCATTGGAGCTAAAGGTGGTGTTCAGTGCATAAGCACCAAAATCACTAAAAGGAACATTGCCCATCATAAAAGTTTGAGCCAAATTCACCTGACCGGTCTGAGACATACCGCCACGGAGTTTCAGGTAGCTAACAAATCCTTCTTTTAAAGCAGGGATGACATCAGATAAAACTGCTGAAACTTCAGTTGAGGGGTAGAAAAATGAGCGATTGCTCGGGTCTAAGCGCGAATCCCAGTCATTACGACCAGTAGCTGTTAAAAACAACCAGTCGTTGTAGCTTACTGTAGCTTTAGCATATCCACCCACCAAACGGGTTTTGATGTTGGCTTGTCCTACTGTGGGAGTACCTAAACCTGTGGTGATATTAAATAAGCCGGGCACCTGCAAACCGCTTACCGACATCGTATAGTATTTCGCCTGATTTTCAATTAACTGCATACCTCCTGTAAGTTGAACATGGAAGCTAGAGATCGACTTATTGTATTGCGCAATAAAGTCAGTAATTGACTGCAACGTCCACATAGATATTTCGCTGACAGAAGCAGGAATATCTGTTTTCGAACTCAGCGGAGTGTGCTTGGCATAATAGGAGTACTGATATGCTCCTACCGTACTTTTTTGCCAGTAATCGCGATTAGCGATCCCTTGTCTGGCAATCAGATCTAATCCTTGTATCGGAGATATTTTGAGTTCTATATTTCCGGTCAAGAAATTGTTTTTATCAAGCTCGCGCCAGTTGCCGGCAGAAAAATAAGGATTCAGATACCACGGGTTGTAGAAGTTGTTCGGGTTTCCGATTGAAGCTGCACCCGGTGTAGTATTTCGCCAATCGCTGTACTTTAGAATATCAACATTTAGCGGCATGTTCAACATGTTTGTGTAAATGGATGCCGTTGCACTTGAGATATCGTATAAGTTGGGAGCATACCCAACTGAGTAATTAACATTTACTTTATCTGTAATCTTGCGAGATCCGTTCACACGTAAGTTACCTCTGGTAAACTTGTCACCGGGTGTATTTCCTGTAACAGTTACATATTGACCCGATACAAAGAAGGTAGATTTATCATCGCCCGAAGAAATGGAAAGGTTTGTCTGGTTCGTTTGTCCTACATTCCAAAAACGCTCGTGGGCGTTATTATAGCTATATTTAGCGTGGTCTTGGTAACCAGATTCCTGAGGTGCACCTAAAGGTCTATCGGTGCCATCGAAAGCAGGACCGTACGATTGGTTTTCATACTGGCTGAAAAATCCGGTTCCATCCGGATTTACACCGTAACCAGAACCACCTGACCCGAATTTATTCTGCATCTTAGGATAAAATGCCACCTGTTGAAATTGTACGTTTTGAGAAGCACTGATATCCAATTTTCCTTTTTTACCTCTTTTGGTTGTAATGATCAAGGCACCGTTAGATGCCTGAGAACCGTAAAGAGCGGCAGCACCGGCACCACGGAGAACGTTAATAGACTCAACGTCACCCATGTTCATGTTTGAAATTACATCACTGGGCACAATAACACCGTCTAATACAATCAGGGCTTCGTTATTACCCGTCATGGAGCGCATACCTCTTAAGATAATGCGGTAATTAGGATTAACACCGCTCGACACAGCACTAATGTTAAGACCAGGAACTTTGCCTTGCAGCCCAGCTACCATGTTTACTGCTTTACCTGCTGACAGAACCTCAGGGGTAACAATTGAGTTGGCTGTACCGAGTTCGCGTTCGCGTGCCTGCAAACCACCTGCACCGGTAACTACCACTTCGCTTAGTTGCTTGCTGTCGTTTTCCAACGGCACATCTACTATCGTCCGGTCTCCAACAACTACTTCTTGGGTTGCATACCCAATGAATGAAAATATAAGCGTGGCCGTTCCGGAAGGAACCGAAATCCGGTAAGATCCGTCTGCATCAGTAACGGTTCCAGATGTTGTTCCTTTTAAAATTACGTTTACACCGGGCAAAGCTGAACCATCATCTTTCGATGTCAACTTTCCCGTCACCACCCGGTCTTGCGCCCATACACTAATGGCAAAACCGAATGAGAAGCACAATAGTAAAAACTTCTTCATCATAGGTTTAGGTTTAGGTTAATAAATTAAGGGGCGAAAATTAAGACTTAATTATCTCAATTCAAATTGAATTTCATATAATCTTAAATTGTTAAATTTAATGTTTAGACTTATAGCTGTTATCATTAATTTTAAGAATGTATTAAATAAAAAAAGCACCGAACAATTCGGTGCTTTTTTTATTTAATTTTAATATTAATTTAAAGCCTATGCCTCTGCTACAATAGATACAAACGAGCGGTTTTCGCGTCCTTTTTTAAACTGAACCGTGCCATTAATTAGTGCAAATAAAGTATGGTCTTTACCTATGCCCACATTCTTGCCGGGATGGTGCTTAGTGCCTCGCTGCCGAACGATGATATTGCCGGCAATGGCTTTTTGGCCGCCATATATTTTAACGCCCAACCGTTTGCTTTCCGATTCGCGCCCGTTCTTTACTTTACCTTCACCTTTCTTGTGTGCCATAATTCATTCAAGATTACTAGTTCAAAAATATAGATTGATTAACCAATTGATTCGATTTGGATTTTGGTGAACTGCTGACGGTGGCCATTCTTTTTTGCGTAGCCTTTGCGTCTTTTTTTCTTGAAGACAATCACCTTATCAGCTTTCACATGTTCCAATATCTTTCCGGAAACTTTTACACCTGCCACTGCTGGCGTGCCCACCTGAATGCCTCCTCCGTTATCAAACAGAAGGACTTTATCAAAACTTACCGCCTTGCCGGCATCGCCCTCCATTTTTGGGGCGTATATATATTGGTCTTTGGCAACTTTTATTTGCTGACCAGCGATATCCACAATAGCATACATGTCTTTACTTTTTAAAATGGGAGCGCAAAGATATAGCAAAGACCTTGAAAACCAAATGCCAAAGGACAAAAAATACCCATTTATTGCTTTGCCAAAGGCGGTTTCTAACAATTTTTCTGATGCTGAACCCGATCTACACAAATAAACGTTTTCTGCGCACCCGCAACAGAGCAAATACTCTTTTCCTTTTTGCCAAATTTTTGCATTGAAAAAACTTAAAAATATTTTTCGTTGAAAGGCTACTTAATCATTTGTCGGTAAGTAGATGACTATGAACAGATTTTATTTCATTACCCTGTGTTGACAGTTTACTGACCACGCGTCAGGCTGCTTTACCTGCTTTGAAAATCACAATCGGTTTAGAATATTTGTTCATTGTATTTTTGGGATAATATCCTCTCTAAAAAAATCAAAAAAATATTCACTCAAGTTGAGTTACTGATAGCAGAACACACATTAACCTCTTTTAGCCATGAGCCAACCCATACAAGAACCTATTCTGATAGAAAACAAAAACCGTTTTGTACTGTTTCCGATCCGCCATCACGACATCTGGAAATTTTATAAACAGGCCGAGGCCAGTTTCTGGACAGCCGAAGAAATAGACCTGAGCCACGACCTGAAAGACTGGGCTAACTTAAACGATGGCGAGCGGCATTTCATCACGCACGTGCTGGCTTTCTTTGCCGCCAGCGATGGTATTGTTAACGAAAACCTGGCCGAGCACTTTGTCAGCGAAGTGCAGTACACCGAAGCCAAGTTTTTTTACGGCTTTCAGATTGCTATCGAAAACATCCATTCCGAAACCTATTCTTTGCTGATCGACACGTATGTAAAAGATGCCAAAGAAAAAGACAAGCTATTCCATGCCATCGAAACAATGGACTGTGTGAAGAAAAAAGCAGACTGGGCGCTGCGCTGGATTGATCAGGGAAATTTTCAGGAACGACTGGTTGCTTTTGCGGCTGTGGAAGGAATATTCTTCTCCGGCTCGTTCTGTTCTATCTTTTGGTTGAAGAAGCGCGGGCTGATGCCGGGGCTGAGTTTTTCCAACGAACTGATTTCGCGCGATGAAGGGTTGCACTGCGATTTCGCCTGTCATCTCTACACCAAGCACGTGGTAAACAAATTGCCTGAAGAAAGAGTGATCGAAATCATTCAGGATGCCGTGGCCATCGAAAAAGAATTTGTTACCGATGCCCTGCCGGTAAACCTGATCGGCATGAATGCCGCCCACATGCGCCAGTACATTGAATTTGTAGCCGACCGGCTGCTGCACGAATTAGTGGGCAAGAAAGTGTATGGAGCTACCAACCCGTTTGACTTCATGGATATGATTTCACTTCGCGGCAAAACCAACTTTTTTGAGAAGCGCGTAGCCGAATACCAGAAAGCCGGTGTACTGAAGAGTACTGAAAAAGAAAGTGCTCCTAAATTTTCTCTCAATGAAGATTTTTAATACATTCGTTTACATTTTTTAAACTTCACCTAACAACCAACAAGCAATGCTCGTACTCAAGCGTGACGGACACAGGGAGTCCGTTAAGTTCGACAAAATCACCGCCCGTATTGAAAAACTCTGCTACGGTTTAGATCCCAAGTTTGTCAACCCGGTAGAAGTGGCGATGAAAGTGATCAACGGTCTGTATGATGGCGTGTCCACATCAGAACTTGATAACCTGGCAGCAGAAATTGCTGCTTCGATGACTACGCGTCATCCGGATTTTGCAAAACTCGCTGCCCGGATTGCCGTGAGCAACCTGCACAAGGTTACCAGCAAGTCGTTCAGCACCACCATGAAGCGGCTTTACACGTACGTTGACCCCAAGACAGGTCAAAACGCCCCGCTCATTTCCAAAGAAACCTGGAAAGTGATCCACGAAAATGCAGCCGAACTGGATGAAGCCATCCTCTACGACCGCGACTTCAGCTACGATTACTTTGGTTTTAAAACCTTGGAGAAATCTTACCTGATGAAAATTGATGGCAAGGTGGTGGAACGCCCGCAACATCTGCTCATGCGCGTAGCCGTGGGCATACACGGAGAGGATATTCCCGCCACCATCGAAACCTATAATTTGCTTTCCGAGAAATGGTTCACTCATGCCACACCTACACTATTCAATGCGGGCACACCTAAACCACAACTCTCATCGTGCTTCCTGCTTACCATGAAGGACGACAGCATTGATGGCATCTATGACACCTTAAAACAAACCGCCAAAATTTCGCAATCGGCAGGTGGTATCGGGCTGAGTATCCATAACGTGCGCGCCAAAGGTTCTTACATCAAAGGAACGGGCGGCACCTCTAACGGCATAGTGCCCATGCTCCGCAACTTCGACATGACCGCACGGTATGTTGACCAGGGCGGAGGCAAGCGCAAAGGAAGTTTTGCCATTTACCTGGAGCCGTGGCATGCCGATATTTTTGATTTCCTCGACCTGAAGAAAAACCATGGCAAGGAAGAGATGCGTGCACGCGATCTGTTCTATGCCATGTGGATTCCGGATCTGTTCATGAAGCGCATAGAAGACAACGAGATGTGGTCGCTCTTCTGCCCGAATGAAGCACCCGGCCTAGCCGACTGCTGGGGTGAAGAGTTCGAGCGCCTGTATGAAAAATATGAAAAAGAAGGCAAAGCACGCAAGCAAATAAAAGCACAAGACCTGTGGTTTGAAATCCTCGAAGCGCAAATTGAAACCGGAACTCCTTATATGCTTTACAAGGATGCGGCCAACCGCAAATCCAACCAAAAGCATTTGGGCACCATCAAGTCGAGCAACTTGTGTACGGAGATTATGGAATACACTTCGCCCGATGAGGTGGCCGTTTGCAACTTGGCCTCCATCGCTCTACCTAAGTTTGTTACGGAGGAGGGAAAATTTGATCACCAGAAATTATACGAAATCACGAAAGTGGTTACGCGCAACCTGAACAAAGTAATAGACATCAATTATTATCCGGTAGAAGAAGCCCGCAAGAGCAACATGCGCCATCGCCCCATCGGCATTGGCGTGCAGGGGTTGGCCGATGCCTTCATCTTGTTGCGCATGCCGTTTGATTCTGAGGAAGCCCGCGGCCTGAACAAAGACATCCACGAAACCATCTACTTCGCAGCCATGGAGGCTTCGATGGAGTTGGCTCAACAACACGGAACATACGAAACATTTAAAGGCTCGCCCGTATCGAAAGGAATTTTTCAGTTCGATATGTGGGGCGTTACACCCGAAAGCGGCCGATGGAATTGGGAAAAACTAAAGCGTGAAGTGAAACAACATGGTGTGCGCAACTCGCTGTTGCTGGCTCCCATGCCCACAGCTTCTACTTCGCAAATATTGGGCAACAACGAATGTTTTGAGCCGTACACTTCCAACATTTACACCCGCAGAACATTGTCGGGGGAATTTATCATTGCCAACAAGCACTTGATGAAAGATTTGATCAGTTTGAATTTGTGGAGTGAAACCATGCGCCAGAAACTGATTGCCGCCAATGGCTCGGTACAAGCTATTGCCGACATCCCACAAAACATCAAAGACATTTATAAAACCGTGTGGGAGATCTCGCAAAAGGCAATCATTGATATGAGTGCCGACCGCGGGGCTTACATCTGCCAATCGCAGAGTTTGAACATCCACCTCACCAATCCCAATTTTGGTAAATTAACCTCCATGCATTTTTATGCCTGGAAAAAAGGATTGAAGACGGGTATGTATTATCTGCGCTCTACAGCTGCAGCCGATGCCATCAAATTTACACTTGATAAATCGGCTATTCAGCAACCGGCTGCGGAAACAACAGTTGCCGAAGTTGGAGCAACAGCAACAGTTGAAGGGCAGCAGGTACTTCCCTATGAACAACAACCCGTTGCTAATTACGAACAGAAAATGTCAGATATGACTTGCTCGCTCGATAACCCCGATGCGTGCGAAGCGTGCGGGTCGTAAAAATTTTAAGTTAAACTCAAAACCAAGAGGCTGCCTCGAGAGGCAGCCTCTATCATTTTAAGAAGTCTTGTTTAGATTTTCTCTGGGTTCTCCGATTTCATAGAAAGAGTTTTAAGATGGGGTTTCGCCCATTTGTTTTCGTATCAGTTTCTTATCTATTTTCCCCACACTGGTTTTGGGAATTGCCTCCGTAAAAATAATCTTATCAGGCATCGCCCATTTGCTGAGTCTTCCATTATCAATATGTTGCTGCATGTGATTTTTTAAATC
Organism: Bacteroidota bacterium; assembly: GCA_018267215.1. GTDB lineage: Bacteria > Bacteroidota > Bacteroidia > Cytophagales > Cyclobacteriaceae > ELB16-189. The sequence continues at coordinate 12,631 of JAFDYX010000011.1, read as the reverse complement.
CTCTTCCGCGATTTTTATACCTTCTGCTTTCACCACCAAAGCCACGGGTCTCTCTCCCCACCTTGTGTCGGGCACACCTACAACCGCAGTTTCCTTCACTCCGGGAAATGCAGAAATTAAATTTTCCATATCCAAAGATGATATCCACTCTCCTCCTGATTTAATCACATCCTTCTTTCGATCCGTGATCACCACGGTTTGATTAGGTTGTATGTAGGCCATATCTCCGGTATGCATGTACCCGTATTTCCATAGTTCTTCGCTGCGTTCTTTTTCCTTGTAATAGCTCTGCGTAAGCCAAGGGGCGCGAACAACCAGTTCGCCAACGGTCTTTCCATCAAAAGGGAGGAAGTTGCCTTCATCATCCATCAGTTTAAACTCAACAAAAAATACAGGCCTTCCCGTTTTAATTCTTTCCGCCACTTCTTCATCACTGCTCATTTTCTCTCTTATCTGCTTAGGAAGATAGGTGAGAGAAAGTACGGGGCAGGTTTCAGACATTCCATAGCCCGAGATAATATCTATGCCAAGACGCAAGGAAGCCTTCGCCATCCCTGAAGGCAATGCCGAACCGCCAATAACAACTTTAAAATTGTTCAACTGTATTTTCATCTGATCCAATCCTGCCATAAGCATATTCATAATAGCAGGCACACAGTGGGAAAACGTAACTTTTTCTCCCAACACCAGTTTCAATAACATTTCCGGTTCATACTTGCCGGGATAAACCTGCTTCAATCCCAATATAGTGGCTACATAAGGAATGCCCCAGGCATGTACATGAAACATGGGTGTGAGCGGCATGTAAACATCATCCGAATGCAATCTTGCCGGAGAATCCATGCCACCAACAGCGGCAACAACAGCAATCGTATGAAGCACCAACTGACGATGCGAAAAATAAACTCCTTTTGGCAAACCTGTAGTTCCGGTAGTATAAAACAAAGTTGCTATCGTGTCTTCTTCAAAGTTGAGAAAATCAAAATGCTCCGGTTTACCGGCAATCATCGACTCATACTCAACAGTAAAAGGCGCCTCAACTTTATCGCTTTTATCGTCACTGAGTAACACGTATTTTTCAACGGTAGTCAATTGTGGTAAGATGCCCTCAATCAACGGTTGAAAAGCTTTATGGCAGAAAATCATTTTGTCTTCTGCGTGATTGACCGTGTATATTATTTGTTCCGGTGAAAGCCTGAAGTTGATCGTATGCAGAATGGCTCCGATCATCGGTATGGCAAAATACATTTCCAGATAGCGATGGCTGTCAAACTCGATCACTCCTATTACATCGCCTTTCTTCACGCCTGCTGTCGTAAGTGCTTGTGCCAGTTGCGCCACTCTTTTGTTCAGGTCAAAATAATTTAATCGCACCAAATCGCGGTAAACTATTTCTCGTTCCGGTTCGTAGATCAGAGATTGCGCCAAAATATTTTTGATAAGCAGCGGAAAGCCGAAGGCCGATGATGCAGCCGATGTATCTTGTAGCGGATTCATATTATACGGAATTGTTTGTCGAATATATTTACAATAATCTTTCGGGCAAAAGTTGTATGCTCCAAACTTCAACAAAATCTCAGCACACTTAATTTAATACCGGAGTTATTTCCCTTCTTTTAAAATTTTGGCAATGGCCGCAGCCCTCTTACCTTTGCGCTATGCTCTCCATTCAGTCGTTTACCTTCAATGCGTTTGCTGAAAACACGTATGTGGTGTTTGATGAAACCCACGAGGCGGTAATCATTGACCCGGGCTGCTACACACGCGAAGAACAAAACCAACTCACCTCTTTTGTTACAAAAAATAATCTTCAAGTAAAATATATCCTCAACACCCATTGCCACATTGATCATGTGCTGGGCAATGATTTTACGAAAGACTATTACCGCGTTCCACTATTGATTCACTCCATAGAGGAGCCGGTGTTGCGTGCCGTAAAAAACTACGCGCCTTTGTACGGTTTTGATGGCTACCGCGAGGCGCTACCCGATCAGTACCTTCATGAAAGCAAGTCGGTAAAATTCGGTAACACCGAATGGAAAGTTCTTTTTCTTCCGGGGCACTCTGTGGGGCATGTCGGGTTTTATGATGCCAAAGAAAAAGCAGTGATAGCCGGAGATGTGCTTTTTGCCGGGAGCATCGGGCGCACCGATTTGCCGGGTGGAGATTTCGACACGCTCATTCGAAGCATCCATCAAGAACTCTTCCGTCTTCCTGATGACACAGTGGTCTATGCCGGGCATGGCCCCACAACTACCATCGGAGAAGAAAAAATTTCGAATCCGTTCTGCGCTTTAAGTTTGATCAAATGAAATTTGTTAAGCACTTACCCAACGCACTTACCTGCGGCAACTTAATTTGCGGCTGTTTAGGAATCGTTTTTTGTCTGGAGAACCGAACCATTCCACCGGCTTATTTTGTCTGGGCTGCCGGCATCTTTGATTTCTTCGATGGCTTTGCCGCCCGGTGGCTGAAGGTAACTTCGCCCATCGGCAAAGAACTCGACTCGCTGGCCGATGTGGTCAGCTTTGGTGTGCTGCCTGCGCTGGTAATGTACAAAATGATTGGAGCAGCTTCTGCCAATCCTTATCTGCCGTTTGATGCTTTTTTAATTGCTATCGCCTCCGCTTTACGGCTGGCTGTTTTTAATGTAGATGAAACCCAACATGATTCTTTTAAAGGATTGAATACACCCGCTAATTCTATTTTCATCACCTCGCTGGTTTTTGTGCCCGGCCCGGTGGGTTCTTTTATACAACAAGACTGGATGCTGGTTTTGATAACACTTATTTTTTCTGCCCTGCTGGTATCGCGCATAGATATCCTTGCTTTTAAGTTTAAAGATTTTTCGTGGCAACACAACAAGTTGCGGTTTACTTTTCTGGCTTGTGCCGTATTACTTTTGTTGTTTATAAAATTGCCCGCCATTCCGCTGATCATACTAATGTATATTGCCTTTTCGTTAGCAGGAAAATTATTGGGGCTGAACGGTTAAAAACGATTCGTGTTCAAATTACAGATCTTAGCGGGCGTACTATGTGCCTTGAGTTCTTTCGGGCAAAACTCTGTGCTCAGTTCGGGGCAGTGGTACAAATTTTCTGTTGCCGCTGATGGTGTGTACCGCATTGACTATCCTACGTTGCAGAAAGCCGGCATCAATCCTTCACAAATCAATCCTAAAAACATACGCCTCTACACAGGGCAGCCGGGCATGCTGCCGCAACCCAACAGCACTGCCAGAATCAGCGACCCGGTGGAAATTGCCATAACCGTTGTGGGCGAAGGAGACGGAAAATTTGATGGAGGCGACTACATCCTTTTTTATGCCCAAGGACCCGACATCTCAGGATACGATACCAAAACAAATTTTTTCAGCTATCAGAAAAATCTGTTCAGCAACAAAAGTTATTACTTCCTCACTATTTCATCTACAGCCGGCCAGCGGCTGGGCACAAGCCCCAACATAGCGGGCAGTTTTCCGGTCATCACACAATTCGATGACTTCGCTATTTATGAAAACGATCTGTATAATGTCCTCCACTCGGGGCGGCAATGGTTTGGCGAGCAGTTCAACCAGTCGTCAAGTCTTTCCATTCGGTTTGCTATGCCCGGCATCGTTCCTAATTCCAACGTAACGCTCACCAGCCATGTCATGGCGCAATCCACAAAAAATTGTTCGTTCAATGTGGCCATGAACAATCACGCGCTGTTAACACAGCCCGTAGCCGCTTGGCCCAACACTGACTATGGCGCCAAAGGAGTTGTACAAATTGATACCATCCATTTTAACGAACAGACCGTGCAGGCCGCACAGCAGAGCAACCAACTGATCACCTATCAATTCAATCAGGCATCGCCCGGCATGTCAATCGGATATTTGGATTATGTGCTCTTCAGCACACAACGCACGCTGGCATTGTATGGCAACCAAACATCTTTTCTCTCTGCCTCCAGTACAACTAATACAGTTTCCACTTTTCAGGTAGCCGGCACTACTTCTTCTAACATCGTGTGGGATATCTCCAATCCTTTTCATGTTAAGTTACAGTCAACTCTTTTTACCAATTCGGCCATTTCCTTTTCGGCCTCTACCGATTCATTAAAAAAGTTTGTGGTGTTTAGTCCGGCACAAGTACCGTTGCCCGCGTTCGAGTCTGCGCTGACTAACCAAAACCTGCACGCCATTACCTCGGCCGATGCGCTCATCATTACCTATTCGGCCTGGCTAACACAGGCAAACAGACTGGCCTCGTTCCGGCAAAGCCATAATCAATTAAATGCAGTAGTGATTACTACCGATGCCATCTTTAATGAATACAGCGGCAGCAAGCCAGATGTCAGCGCTGTGCGCGATTTCATCCGCGATGTGTACAAAAAATCCGGTGGACAATTAAAGTATGTTACACTATTTGGGCGCGGATCGTACGACTATAAAAATCGTGTTTATGGCAACACCAACTTCGTGCCCATCTATGAGTCGTACAATTCGCTCGACCCGTTGGGGTCTTATTCTTCTGATGATTACTTTGGCTTTCTTGAAGACAGCGAAGGCGCATGGCCGGAAAATCCTGCCGTTAACTATTCGCTGGATGTAGGCATCGGCCGCCTTCCTGTGAAAACATTGGCCGAAGCACAAGGGGCAGTAGATAAATTAATTGATTACGAAACCAACCCCAAACGTCTGGAGCCCTGGAGCACCCAACTGTTGTTTATGGGCGACAGCGGTGATGCCAACCTTCACCAAAGTTCGGCCGATCAACTGGCTACCTCCGTTGATATAAACTATGCAGACTTTCATTCGAAACGGCTTTTGGTTGATTCCTACCAAGCCGTAACCGAACCGGCAGGCCAGCGAAATCCCGGTGCCACCAAAGCACTTGACCTGGCTTTGCGAAAAGGATATGCCATCGTAAACTACACCGGTCATGGCTCTGAACAACTTTGGTCGAACGAACAAATCCTGACGCCCGATCTGGTGCAGGGGCTGAGCAACGCTCCCTACTATCCTTTATTTGTAACAGCTACTTGTGATTTTGGCCGCAACGATGATCCCTCTATCATTTCATCGGGCGAGCTGTTGTTGTTACAAAAAAATGGTGGCGGAATCGGGCTCATCACCACAGCACGCTTGGTCAATGCCGGCACTAACTTTCCGCTCAATCAGGCATTTTATCAGTCGCTGTTCATTAAAAATAACAACGCCTTTCGACCGATAGGCCAGATTTTCAGAGACACTAAAAACAACAGCTTGGCCGGCATCAATAACCGGAACTTTTCTTTGATCGGAGATCCTTCCATGAAATTGATTTTGCCGGACAATCAGGTAACAGTAAGTCAAATAAAAACTCTTTCGGGTGTTGATACAGTGCGGGCTCTTTCCAATGTTACCATCACCGGGCAAATAAAAAGTGCAGGCGTGCCGTTAACCAATTTTAACGGAACCGGTTTTGCCACCTTGTACGACAAACCGCAAAACCTGCTCACGCTCGGGAACCCCAATAATCAGGTGAATCCACCCTCTCCGGTTTACGCTTACCAAGAACGGAACAACACATTGTTCAACGGAAGTTTCTCTGTCTCTCAGGGAGCGTTTCAGTTTAACTTCATTGCACCCCAAGAGGTGGTGGCTGCTTATGGTTCCGGTAAAGTGAACCTCTATGCCTTTTCAACAACGGGGGTTACGGCTGCCGGTGGCTTTACAAACTTTATAGTAGGTGGAGTAGAACCTGCCCCTACGCCCGATACTACACCGCCCACCATCAAACTGTTTCTCAGTGACAGTACTTTTGTAAATGGTGGCACGGTTAGCGCCAACACGCAACTGTATGCTCAGCTTTTTGATGAGAGTGGAATCAACACAGCCTCCATCAATCCCCAAAAAGATATCATTGCCACATTAGACAATAAGTGGCAGTACCTACTCAACGACTACTACACGGCTAATAAGGACAACTTCCGGAAAGGAACAGTTACCTACCCGCTCGATACATTAAAACCAGGCCGGCACCTACTGACGCTCACGGCTTCCGATACCTATGGCAACACCACCTCTGTTTCGGTAAATTTTACTGTTGCCCCCGGATCTGGCATTACAGTTACAAATTTCATGAATTACCCCAATCCCTTTCAGAGCGATCAGCAAACCACTTTTCAGTTTAACCACACCCGGGCGGGAGAAGATTTGGAGGCCACGCTTAAAATTTTTGATCTTTACGGCCATGTAGTGGCGGCCATCAGTTACTCCGTACCTGCCAGCACGTATGAAGTAAAGCTTGGCATTTGGAACGGAGAAAATACAGACGGCACAAAATTTAGTGCCGGCATATACGTTGCCCGCGTATATGTTCGTTCATTGGCAGATGGATCAGAAAATGAACAATCCACCAAGCTAATTGTTTTGAATTAATTACCTTTAACCCTGTTTTTGCTTATGCGGAAGTATCTATTTGTTTGGCTTTTAATAGGATGGACCATTTCAACGGTGAATGGGCAGGGAACGACCGGAAGTGTGGTGGGACAAGACTCATCCAATCATGTTATTACTACAGCTGTGCCTTTCTTGGGCATCACGCCCGATTCGCGGGCTGCCGGTATGGGCGATGCGGGTGTGGCCACTTCGGCTGACGCCAACTCAAGTTATTGGAATCCCGGCAAATTGGTATTTATCGAAAAAGGAGGGTTGGGGTTCTCTACTTCTTACACCCCTTGGCTGGCGCGAATCGTTAACGACATGAAGTTGCTCTACCTTACCGGCTTCTACCGCATAGACCGCAATCAGGTGGTGTCCGGTTCGCTGAAGTATTTTGACATGGGCGACATTCAATTAAATCATGGCCCCAATCCTTCGCAACAAGACGGCAGATACAACCCACGCGAGTTTGCTTTTGATGTTACCTACTCCCGCCTGCTGACCGAACACTTCGGGTTAGGCGGGTCCGTGCGTTACATACGGTCTAATCTGACGGGTGCCATCCCCACCAATCCGGATGCGCGCGCGGGCAACTCTGTGGCTGTAGATATCGGAGCTTTTTATACCAAACAATTTGAGCGGCATAACTCCACCCTCTCGTTGGGTGGATCCATTACCAACTTCGGTTCGAAGATGACCTACACCAGCGCCAGCAATAAAGATTTCATTCCCATCAACCTCCGGCTGGGAGGCGCCTATAAAACAGAGTTAGACCACCTGAACAGCCTGACATTTGCTTTAGACTTTAACAAACTGATGGTGCCCAGCAACAATACGGCACAAAACACCAACCACACAATTCCGCTGTTTACGGGCGCGCTGGGTTCATTCACCGATGCTTCGTTGTCGCGCGAGCTGGCTGAAATAAAAATCTCTACGGGCATGGAATATTGGTACAACAATTTCTTTGCCGCACGCGTAGGTTATTTCTATGAAACCAAAGATCAGGGAAACCGGAAATATCTGACAGCCGGCTTGGGCGTTCGTTACGAAATGGCTAACCGCGATATGTTCGGCCTCGATATGGCTTACATGATCCCCACCACACTTTATAATTTTGCCTTGGCTGAAACCATTCGGTTTACATTGTTTTATGTACTGCCGGTAAAAACAGCCAAGCAAAATGATACTCCTAACGACTGATCTAAAACGCAATGGTTAGTCGCTCCGTTGCCCCTCCCTTCTCCAAAGATTTTTCTTTTCAACTTCCCCAGCCCGAAATATTTATTCTGAATAACGGAGTTGAATTTATCTTTCTGCCCGTCAAGCAAGATGTCATTAAGTTAGATGTGGTGTTTCGTGCCGGCAGATGGCACGAGCCGCACAAAGGCATATCGCACTTCACATCTCAGCTTCTTGATAAGGGAACTCACACTAAATCGGCTAAAGAAATTTCAGAATACATTGAATACCACGGAGCCTCCATCGAGTTAACCTCGGGGTACGATTTCTCTTCTGCTTCGCTCTACTCACTGAACAAGAATTTTGAGGAAGTCTTCCCGCTCTTTGCTGACATTGTGAGCACACCGTCTTTCCCGGAAGCTGAATTTGAACTCAGCAAAGAACAGTTTATCCAAGAACTGAAAATCAACAATCAGAAAAATAGTTTTGTGGCCTCTCGTCTGATACGCAAAAATATTTTTGGCGAGAATCATCCCTACGGACAAAGCATGGAAGAAGCAGATGTCTTGCGTCTTTCCGTAGCCGACCTACAGTCTTTTCACGCATCTTTTTTTTCTCCTGTTCAGGTTTACCTGATCGGCAATGTTGATTCTAAAAAAATTACCGAATTGATCGGCCATTTTTCTTCTCGTGAAATAACGCATGCAGCAGAAAAAAAATCTGATGTTATCCCGCAAGGCTTAAGTTTTCATCAGCCCATGCCGAACAGCCTGCAAGCTGCCATCCGGTTTGGTAAAACTACCATCCACCGGTCTGATAGCGAGTACCCCGGCCAGCTGCTGTTAATCCACCTGCTGGGTGGCTACTTTGGCTCTCGCTTAATGAAAAACATTCGCGAAGAAAAAGGGCTGACGTACGGCATCCACGCCTCTGTTCACTCTTTTGAAAAAGAAAGTATGATCGCCATCGGTGCGGAAGTCAATGTTAACAATTTAAATCTGGCCACGGACGAGATCTTAAAAGAAATAGACCGACTGAAAGATGAGCGGGTTTCGGATGCCGAACTTTCTGTTTGCAAAAATCATTTCCTGGGCAGTTTACAACTCGATGTTGCCAACCCGTTTGCCGCCATGGACAAGATAAAGGCAGTGCACTTAAACAGATTGGATAAAGCATTTTACGAAAAACTTTTTCAGGCAGTTCAATCTTTATCGGCCGATGATATCCAGAGTGGTGCCAAAAAATATTTACACTCCTTCCATCAGGTATCTGCGGGGTAAGCTGTGCTTTCACGATCGTAAGCGCATTTGATTCTCTCCTTGCCCATCAATCTCGGTTATTTCTTACTTTTATTCTGTCAACTACCCTAAGACAAAATGTTTGAGAGAAATAACAATGAGAAAGCGTTGGCGAGAGTTGAATCTTTTAGCGATTCCATCTTTGGCTTTGCTATTACATTGCTGGTGTTAGACTTACTTTCGATTCCGCATTTTGAAATAGAAAGAAATCTGGCTCAGTCTTTTCAATCGCACTGGCAACATTTTTTTGCTTACTTAGTTGGGTTTTGTACGATTCTGATCTGTTGGATCAACCATCACCATCTATTTTGTTATCTCATAAAATATGACGGTAAATTTTTATGGATCAATGGCGCACTGTTGCTAATTGTCACCTTTACCCCTTTCCCCACATCTCTTTTTTCTGAATTTCTTCTGAAAGAAAATAACGCAGGCTTAATTTTGTTTGGACTTACTTATTTTTTGATAGCCTGTGTAGCGTATCTGATGTGGGACTACACCCACCGCAATCATTTTTTGGATAAAGGCGTGAACGATTCTTATTATGAGAGTATCCTTTTCTTGTTTCGGATTGCTGTGTTCTACAATTTCATTGCTTTTATTGTTTGCTTTTTTTCAACACCTATTGCCATGATTATGTATCTAGTATTGTTTTCGGTGTTTGCCTTCCCCCATTATTTTACGGTACATATCTACCGGCACATAAACAAAAAGTGTGTGCGTAAATAACCGTGCTTGTTGATTTTCTTGTTTAAAACCTAGTATTATATTTTATCGTTGCTTATCCTTCCCTTGCAAGGATAAGATTCTTTCCAAATCTTTGTTGAAATTCATGAGCCATGAAAAAAATTTCTTGTCTTTCATTTATTATTTTCATTTCCGGGGTTTCGTTCAGTCAAGGTCTTGAAAAAGTAAAGCTGGCAGATCTTTCGATCAGGGAATTTGTTGGCCATGACAAAAATTATCAGGTTCAACTTCCTCTGATTTCATTCACGGCTAACGGAAAAAAATATACATCAGAAAATTCTTCTCCTTTCAAAATTGAAGTGCAATTCTCTCCGATAAAAGAAGGCGTAAAAGCCTCGGTTGAATTTCACAATCTATCCAAAGATACCCTTACCCTCGAAAATGTTATCCCATTAGGTGAAGGGAATCAGGCGTACATTACCGGGTTGGGCAAACACAGTTTATCGAGAACACATTTGTTTTTGCCGGGACAGATGCCCATCAATGTCATTGTGCCCGATAATGCCTGGAACCTGGGCTACTCAGGCGTTTCGCTCAACGACAGTATCAGCGTGTGTGGGTTGGTGCGCAGAGATCGCAACTCCGCCAAGTTGGCCAGCATTAAACGTTTTGAAACCATCATTAGTCCGGGTGGTTCCATCCGGTATTTTTTTTATGCTGATTTTTATCGGGGAGTCTGGCAGGAGGGCATGCGGTTGATGTTTCAAAAAAGGTTTTTATATGATCTCGAAAATTTTGATGCCACATTGTACGACAGAAAAGATTTGCAATGGATACGGGAGTCATACGCTATCCATTTGTTAATGGCATGGGACAAAGATTATTACGATGCTGCTGCCAAAAAATTTACACTTCTCAATTTTCTCCGCAAAGGAAAAAAAATATATGGAGGAGATGAGGCCGTCTGCATTTGGCCTACCTGGCCTACACTCGGTGTTGACCAGCGCAATCAATTTGATATGTATAAAGATTTGCCGGGCTCGCTTTCAAAAATGAAGGAACTGGCAGACAGTTGCCGGGCACTGGGCACAAAATTTTTTATTGCTTACAATCCCTGGGATGAAAGTACCCGTAAGGAAGATCACCTAAAAGGCTTGTCTGATCTGATTGCAGCTACTTCAGCCGATGGTGTCGTGCTGGACACCAAGGGCGAGTCGAGCCGGGAGTTACAACAAGCCGCTGATAAAGCTAGAAGGGGCGTCATTATGTACAGCGAAGGTATGGCCGTACCTCAGGATATGACGGGTATCGTGGCAGGCCGTGTGCATAATGCCTTGTATTATCCGCCTTTGCTGAACCTCAATAAATTTATCAAACCAGACTTTGCCATTTTCAGGGTGGCAGAAGTTTACAAAGAAAAAATACAGCGCGAATATGCCACCTCATTTTTTAACGGCTATGGTACAGAGATCAACCAATTCGCGCCCGGTCATCCCGATTGGGAAGATGAACAATCATTATTCTTTGGAAAGACTTTGCGGATACTTCGCGAAAATCATCCGAATTTCATTTCTGCAGATATGACACCTGCCATCCCCACCCTGCATGATAGTATTTGGGTGAACAGGTGGAAAACACCAGATAAAACCGTTTACACAATCTTTAGCTTAAAACCTGAAGGGTTCAAAGGCAAACTTTTCTATGTCCATCAAAAACCAGGATCTCACTTTGTAGATATTTGGAAACACACCATGGTTTCGCCAGTTAAAAATGATAATCGATACATTCTTTCTGTTGCCATTGATGCCTTCCCACAATCTGATCTGGGCACCAACAACGAAGGTCAGGTAAGCTGTATCATTGAGTTTCCAGAAATAATCAAATGGAAACAGCAAGGCGATATGCTCCGGCTCGAATCTCCATATCCGTTAAAGCTATGGACAGGAAATCCATCGTATGATAAAAATGAATATCAAATTGACAAGGGAAAACACACGATTCGCCTTCATCAACTAATCGGCAGATATGAAGGTAATGTAGTGGTTCAGGCATTTGATGAGAAAATATTGAAAGATGAAATTGTTTTTGAAATCAAGCCTGGAATTCCGCGGTTAATTTCCTCTGTTACCACAACACAAGTATCATCAAGAGCATCACAAGGCATGGTGAAAGTTCCAGCCGGAAAATTTTTATTCAAAACTTCTCAGGGCGATGAATTCATACCTTACCCAAAGGAAATATTAAATGAAGTTCACGAGATGAAAAGTTTTATGATCGACCCCTTTCCGGTTACCAATGCCGATTTTTTAAACTTCTTAATAAACTCCCACTACCAACCAACCGACACAGCTAACTTTTTAAAGCATTGGAAAAACCGTGCTCCGGTAAAAGGAGAAGAAAGTTTTCCGGTAACCTATGTATCGTATGAAGATGCCCAAGCCTATGCGGTTTGGTATGGCAAGCGACTTCCAACCGAACTGGAGTGGCAATATGCCGCGCAAACCTCAGCTGGAAACGAGTGGCCGTGGAAACAAAAGAATCCTGTAACCCGAAAAGAAACATTTGTTACAGAAACCCTGACGGTAACAGAAATCCAAGGAATCAACCCTAAGTATTGTAATCTGGGCGATGGTAAACTACATCGAATCGGAAAATACAAAGCTGGCGTAAATCCACTGGGAGTCTATGACCTCACAGGTTGTGTATGGCAATTAACAAACGATGTTTATCAAAGCGGCAGCTACCACTACATCATGATGAAAGGAGGAAGTTATTTTAAACCCTCCTCAAGTTGGTGGTATGTGCAAGGTGGGCCACATGAATTACACTATCGTCAACTGTTATTGCGCGTATCACAAGGCTTCGAGCGCAATGCAACAGTAGGCTTCAGATGTGTAAGAGACTTATAAGGAAATCAATTAGCCCTATTGCTAAAAACAGAACCCTCAACCTTTAAAGGTTGAGGGTTTAAAAAAGGTGGGCGGTGTCCTACTCTCCCGGGTTTTGCCCTAGTACCATCGGCGCTGGTGGTCTTAACTGCCCTGTTCGGGATGGG
>JAFDYX010000010.1 GCA_018267215.1 Bacteroidota bacterium | reverse complement strand
GGTAGCCGTTTATTATCCGATTATAATCGGTTACAGTCTGGATACTGTCAACAAATACGGCTAACTTCGTCCGCAAGTCCTTGTAACGGAATCGTCCGTTTGGAAAGAACTTTCCACGGTCTCACCGCAAGGACTTGAAGTCGTCCCGACTTTTTTCACGGATACATGACCAGTCCATTTTTTTTGTAAGACCAATCTGCGTCCGGCTTATGGCATAAACACACTGTTGTGGCTCGTTGCCTTCTATTTTATGTTCTTTTCTATCCAGCCCTTAATATTGTCAAACGTTAACTGACCTTTGGCTGCTTTTATAACGAACTCATATTTTTCACTCTGTCCAACGATAATGTCGAGTTGGTTCTCTTTAAGAATTAATCTCATAAGGACGTAAGCGGTCCGTTTGTTTCCGTCCACGAATGGATGATTTGAAATTATACTCTCAAAAATTGCTGATGCCTTGTCAACCGGATTTGGATAAAGGTCTTTCCCGTCAAATGTTTGGAATGGTCGCCCGATTGCAGATTCCAATACCCCTCTGTCTCTAATTCCCTTTGCTCCGCCAAATTTTTCAACTATAATGTCGTGTATCTTTTCGACTTCATCAATTTGAATCATTTAGCAAGTTTTTCAAGTAATTCTTTGTCCTCCGTTATTATGTCCTTTAGATTTCTCGTCAGATTTAATTTGTCGGCCGGCTGACTCTCAGCCTGCCTTAAAAAATCTAAAATGTCTTGAAGAAAACTTTCGGGTACCTTGTCCAGCGATTTTTGAATTTCTGATTTGATTTCTTTAGTTGTCATAAGTCGTAAAGTCCGTCACGAATTTACAAAATTTACTGAATCTTTTTTCGGAGTCAGGCAATGAGCCACAACGTCCGGCATATTTGCGAAGGCACGGCATTTGAAAACCGTCAGCCGAATATATGCACAAAAGCTGATAGTAGTACAAATGCTCAATTACTTCCTTCAGCCGTGCTTTTGCAAATATGTTTGTTACCTGCTGCCCTTCTGTCGGTTTAGGGATTTGTTTTAATTACTTTCCAAAGTCTTAACACTGCCCAAATTTCGGCACTTGCCAAAACAATTAGAGCAAAAGTGTTTGCAGTTACTCCGTCAAGAATAAACCCTACAACAACATCTCCAAGTTCAATAAATATTCTTGAAATTAGAGTAATAAATAACCAACGGGGATTTTTTGCTAAAACCGAAATAATGAGCGCTAAAACACTTCCTAAAATTCTAACTCCTGCACTTGCGAAGCCCATTTTGGCAGAGTAAGTTTCCAAATTGGCATTCGGAAAACTAATAGAAGGGTGAAATGTATATACATAAAAGAAAAAGCAACCTGCACAGATTAATATCCAAGTGAAAATAGTTACTGCGGTTGGAATAGTTGATTTGTTTGAAAAATTTTGATTGTTCATAATTTGATATATTTTGTTTTTATTCGTCATTGTCTGAATCTTTTGTAACAACTGCCCAAAACACCCACATTAAAAATGTAATACCTAATGAGATGTAGGGTGTGTAAAACGCAAGAACAACAGCAAGTCCATAGATTATAATCGCTACAATTTGTTGTTTAATTTGATTTTTAAACCAAGGGATATTTTTTTCAGCGTTTATTACATTTTCAGGTTGTGAAATTATTATCCAGTTAAGAAGAGTAACACTTAATACAAAGATTAAAATGTATCCACAATAAAAAGCTACTGCTGTGTTTATTGCTGGTGTGTTTATAAAAGCGCCAACTGTTTTTGTTGGAAAGGGAAATAAGGCAAGAATTAATAATACAAGCCCATTTGCCAAAATTATTTTTTGATTAGGTTTCCAAATTTTATTGAGAATTTTATGATGCCCCATCCAACCCAATAGCACAGTTGCAAAAGAATTGAAGTAAGCGAAGTATTCTCCCCATTTTTCAAAAATCCTTTCCCATAAATTCAGATTAGTGGGATTTTGATATTGTGAAATGCCAATTTCTATAGCTAAAAGTGTAATAGCAACTCCAAAAATGCCATCGCTAAATGCTTCTAATCTTGATGTTTTCTTTTCCATCTTTTATTTGTTGGAAAGTGAACTGAACTTAAACAAATTTGTTGGATTTTCTGCCTGCTTAATTAAAAAGTCAGCAACATCAGTTCGGTTGATGCTTCCAATATTTATTCCTTTGAAAAGGTTCGTTTCTACTCTATAATCTTCGGTGAGTTCTTTGTCTTTCAGAAGTCCAGGTCTTACAATTTCCCATTTCATTTTTGAAGTCGTAATAATTTCTTCCATTTTGGTTTTATCGGCATAAACATCTTTTAATAGAAACTTGAAAAACAGTTTCATCATAAATCCGTTGTATTGACCGCTTTCTCCCGCTCCAAAACCAGTTAAAATAATGAACGGAATTTGACTATTGGATTCAGTCTGAACTTCAACTAAAAGTTTTGCAAAGTCCGAATACAGTGTTGTAGGCTTCATACTTTTTCCTGTTCCCAAAGCAACAATAACTGCGTCTGCCTTTTCAATAGAGTTTATTAAATCGGTTTTATTTGTTGCACTCCCTTTTAGCATTGTCAAGTTGCTGTTACTTGGCAAATTAATTTCAGAACGGGAAAGCGTAGTAACATTATGTTTTCTATTTAAAGCTCTTTTGACTGTTTCAAGACCGACACCTGCCGAAGCACCTATAATTGTAATGTTCATCGTTTTATTAAAATTAAATTTCAGCAAATCTAAAAAAATAGTATCCAAAATATACTACATTTGTAGAAAATACCACTATCTTTTAGGATACTACAAAATTTATAGAAGATGAAGAATAAACAAAAACAAATTCAGTTAAGAGATGTACAAGATGTCATTGATATTATTGGTGGGCGTTGGCGTGGTGCAATTTTGGCAAGTCTTTGCGATAAAGAAAAAAGATTCAATGAACTTAAAAGAGATTTAGGAAGCGTCACACCAAGAACGCTAACCAAAGAACTGAAATATCTTGAATTAAATAAATTAGTTAGCCGTGAAGTAGATGCTTCAAGTGCTGTGTCAGTCGTTTACAGTCTTACAAAACACGGCAAGTCTTTAGAACCTTTGATTGGTCAAATTGTCGTTTGGGGTCAGAAGCACAGAAAAGTTGTTTTGGGATAGTTTCTTGCTGTCTGTTCAATGTTTGCAGGATGTTTGTTAGGGTTGCAGGTAACGGTTTGAAAATTGGCGATGGAGCCGACTTTTAGCACAAATGTTGAATAGAATCACTTCTGTTCAACCTAGCACAAAAGTTCAATAGAAGCACTTCACCGGCTCTATTGCCAATTTTTTTGTTAGCGGTTCGCTGTTTTGTTTTCTAATTTATTTTGCTTTATTATTTCTTTTACTGCCATTTCATTAGTGGTTGGTTTGAAGTCAAAGTAAGCATTGAATTTTGAGCTGTCAAAAAAATAATCTCTATCATATTGATAATTCATCTCCGCTAATTCGCTCATAATTGGAATGAAAACCCCTAGAGTCTTTAATAACCAATTTGGGAGCACGGTGAACTTAGGTTCACAGTTTAATTCTTTTGCAAATAAATTAATCCATTCTCGCCCTGTTAGTTTTTGAGTGTCAGTTGGTAAATTCCATATTTGATTAAAAGCACTTTCGGTATTTCCTAACATTGCTGTTCCTTTTGCCAAATCAGGAACATAACCGTAACTATGAATTTTATCTACATTACAAAACCATTGAGCTTTTTTCCCCTTGCTCAATTTATCGTAAACGGTTTGCATAATGATACTTGTTTCAGATGTTGTCCCACCAAAAAAATCGGGGGCACGAGCTATTATAGCTTTTAGTTTTCCGCTTTCAATATTTTTAAGTATAAATTCGTCAACTTCTTTTCTAATTTTTCCTTTTTTGCTGGTTGGGCTAAATGGAGAAAGTTCTGTTATGTGATTTACATTATCGCCACCAATAGCATAAATATTATCAAAGAATACAAGTTTTGAGTTGTTTTTTATGCAACTTTCAACAACATTAGAAATGAAGGGAAGCCAATTCTTTTTCCAAATCGTAGTCTTATACTGAAATCCTATTGTTACATATACAATTGCAAAATCCGATGTAATTGACCACTTGTATCCGGAGCAAATTGACCACCTGTAGTTGATGTCAAAATTGTGCTGCCAGTTTTAGTGTTTTAAAATTAGTTATTCTTCGGTTTCTTCTGCTGTT